>NVWZ01000012.1:0-102500 GCA_002746365.1 Thiotrichaceae bacterium | reverse complement strand
ATCGCCTACCCCTGCAGCGGCCTGCAATGCCAAAAAACCATCGAAAGCACGGCTGAACTGCAAACCTACCTGCAGAATAACAGTTATCGCGTTTTGGAATAAGTCATGAAAAACCCCTTAAAATCGCGCTATTTACCTTATTATAAGCATTAACCACTGGCCAGCCACCTGAAACCAACCGCTTAAAACTTGCCAAACTCAATACTTTAGGAGTATGGTAGAACCCTGTGAATTACTCATAGTCAGAAGACTGTCTGATAAATTAATCTAACACGAGGATAAAACCATGGCTGATCGCAAATTAACCATCATCGCAACAAAGGGTACCCTGGATTGGGCTTATCCTCCTTTCATCCTGGCAAGTACGGCTGCCGCTTTAGGTATGAAAGTATCCATCTTCTTTACTTTCTACGGCTTAAACCTGTTATTGAAAGACACAAGTGTACTTAAAATCACACCCACTGCGGCACCTGATATGCCTATGAAGATGCCTTTCGGTCCTAAATGGCTACAGAAAATCGACTTCGGCCCTAAAGTACCAAACGTCATGTGGAACATGCCTTTTATGGATCCAATTTGCACAAGCTTAATGAAAAAAACCATTAAGAACTGTGGCGTTGCTACTATCGCTGAGCTACGTGAACTTTGCCAGGAAGCAGAATGTAAATTCATGGCTTGCCAGATGACAGTTGAGCTGTTTGGTCATGACACAGACTCATTCATCGACGGTATTGATTTCGTTGGTGCAGCAACTTACTTCGAAGAATCAGCTGACGCTACACAGTCACTATTTATCTAGTAGTAAAAAAGCCTCATAAAAAAGGCCGCATCCTGATGTTTCAGGAGGTGGCCTTTTTTTATGCTGAATAACAAAGCACCCGTCCGCGAATAACGCAAAACACGCAACTCAACGACTATGGACTGAAAGTCCATAGGTTGGTTCAGAACGATTAAAATCGTTATTTACTAATAAAGGTTACAGTCTTTTCAAAACCAGTGACATTATGTATATCGCTGTCATCCTGAACGCTAGTGAAGGATCTTAAATGCCAGTGTATAAGATCCTTCACTAGCGTTCAGGATGACAGACCTTTACTAAAGTCTTGCACTGAAAGTGCATCGTTTTTACTAGCGATCTGGGACAATAAAGGCTTTTTATATAATGATTACTATCTACAATGCAAACTGCAGCAACCTCTTTAAAGCATTGAAAGTCACTAACAGGAGACTCCATCGTTAGGTTCATAAATGTTGCGTCCATGCACCACTACTACTGCACTTCACTCGCAATGACAGTAATTATTGCGCTCTTTTCGCGTGTTTTGCGTTATTCGCGGATATAATGCTTTTAGCTTTCTGCCAATATTCTTCAAGCACAACAACATTGCAGCTCTCCATCACTTTGCCATCCTTATTCAGCAACTGCTCAACAACTTCAAAACGCTTAATAAATTTTCGATTAGAATCACGTAAAGCCTGTTCCGGATTCACCCCTGCATGTCGCGCAAGATTAACACTGGCAAATAAAATATCTCCCATCTCGTCAACGATTCGCTCATGATTATTTGCAATGCCAATTTCAGCCTTAAGTTCACCGATTTCTTCATTTACTTTAGCAAAAACAGGCTGAATATTTTTCCAGTCRAAACCATGATGCGCCGCTCGTTTCTGCAGTTTCTCTGACCAGCGTAAGGCGGGCATGGTGCTAGCAACACCGTCTAGATAACTGCTATGTCGTTCTTCAGATGAGTTTTTTTGGGCGCGCTCGTTTTTCTTATGTTTTTCCCAGTCACGATTCAACTGCTCTTCATCAYYGGYWKTRTCRTCACCAAAAACGTGAGGRTGCCGRCGCACTAACTTATTATTAATCTCCTTAACCACATCCGAGAAATTAAACTGATTTTTTTCTGATGCCATCTGTGCATGAAACACAACCTGAAACAAAAGGTCACCGAGCTCATTTTTTAGATCGTCTATATCCTCTCGTTCAATTGCATCAGCCACTTCATAGGCTTCTTCGACAGTGTAAGCGGCAATGCTTTTAAATGATTGTTTGATATCCCAGGGGCAACCGCCATCCGGATTACGCAGGGCCGCCATGATTTGTAATAATTTTTCGAGTTCCTGCATAGTGAAGTCGTCAGGGTTATATATTTATTAGGTGTCCATTTTCGGACATGAACGGACTTTTAAAAGAAAAAAATTTGTCCGCGAAGAACGCAAAAAAAACCACAAAAAAAAATATTGTTTCTTTTGCTTTTTTCGCGTCTTTTGCGTTATTCGCGGACTAACCGTTTTTAATCTTTTAGATGTCCGCTAAGAGTAACCCGTCACACACATTAAAACTCAAAACGCACACCAACATGTGCCGCATCATCTACTTCATATTCAATATTATCACTAAAGGTGACTTCTAAATATCGATAGCCTATATAAGCGCGCGCACTTGGCGTGACTTCTAGTTCGAGTGCTATACGGTACTCAACCAAACCATCAAAATCTGAAATATTAGTGACCTCTGGTGCATAAAAAACCTCACCCAAAACAGCCAGTGGTGCATTACCCGGGAATACATAACGAATCCGAGCACCAATCGCAATCGCACCACCATCAACATCAATAGAACCTGAACCAGGACCTTCCAATGTTCCGGCATAAGCTTTAGCACCGACGCCAAATTGCAATGCTTTAACATCACCCGTGCCACTACCACTGACTAATATAGAACCACTTGCAATGACATCATTTTCATTATTGATCAAAGCACCAAAACCGATATCCGCACCACCATAACCAAAAGTTGCTGTTTGCGTTAGAAACGTCAGTTCCGCGACATCACTACCAACTCGAAAATCGATTGCACCTGCCAGCGCATTATTAAAAGGAAAAAGTAAAGTTATTGAAATCAATGCCTTGCGTAGCATAAAGCGTATACCTCTAGTTTAAGTTCACTGTTTTTTTGCGATAGATTCTAACATGTGCTCCAGGGGTCTGCCCGAGAATAGAGGACAGGTTCCTCGACACACGTAGACGTATGAACGCGAACCCCAGAAAACAGTTCAATATATTTGCAAATATATAATAAAGATGAGGCGACCCCTACCTTTTGTACAGCCGCTCAAAAATTCTGCTGCCGGCTTCTTTCGCCCGCTTTACCCATTCATTTTTACGTCGCTTAATCGGTGCTTAGATTGATAAGCCGGCAACAATGGTCTCCGGGACATAGTGTACTTTGCTAATATACCCATATTTCTTAATGAGAGCTTTGCACGATATAATGAGCCAGGCTAATAAAAAATTATAAATAACTCAATAACAAATACTGATCAAATCGATAACGATATGTATACCTCTGAACACATTGAATCAACCATAAGCGATACTGCGCTCATCGCCGCTTTAAAAAAGCTTGTGCGCAATGAGGCCGTTTTATCCAGCGATGAAGACCTCAAACCTTATGAATGTGATGGACTGTCAGCGTATCGTGCATTGCCACTGGTTGTAGTGTTACCTGAAACCATCGAACAGGTTCAGCAAATACTAAAACTGTGCCACCAGCATCATGTCCCTGTTGTTGCCCGCGGTGCGGGCACCGGTCTTTCGGGTGGCGCACTACCGCATGAGCAAGGTGTTTTACTCAGTCTCGCCAAATTCAAAGACATTCTACACATCGACCCTGATCGTCGCATCGCTCGGGTTCAACCGGGCGTGCGCAATCTGGCAATTTCACAAGCAGTCGATCAGTTCGGCCTCTACTACGCACCCGATCCGTCATCACAGATTGCCTGCACTATCGGTGGCAATGTCGCTGAAAATTCCGGTGGTGTGCATTGTCTTAAATATGGTTTGACCGTACATAACATCCAGCAACTAAAAATCATTACCATTGAGGGCGAGTTACTGAACATTGGTGGCAGCGGACTGGACWGCTCGGGTTATGAYCTGCTYGCAYTGATGACYGGCTCCGAAGGCATGCTCGGTGTCATCGTCGAAGTCACCGTTAAACTATTAGCTAAACCTGAACGTGCGCAAGTTTTATTGGCCGCTTTTGATGATATCGTTARAGCAGGTGAAGCCGTAGGCAATATTATTGCTGCTGGTATTATTCCTGCYGGGCTGGAAATGATGGAYAGTYTGGCGATYCGCGCTGCCGAAGATTTTGCRCACGCAGGTTATCCACTCGATGCAGAAGCRATATTATTATGTGAGCTAGACGGCACCAACGAAGAAGTTTCAGAGCACGTGACAAAAGTTCGCGATGTGTTAAAACAAAGCGGTGCGACAGAAGTACGCACCGCYAAAGATGAAGMAGAACGACTGGTTTTCTGGAAAGGTAGAAAAGCGGCCTTCCCTGCTATCGGTCGATTATCACCCGACTACTATTGCATGGATGGCACKATCCCGCGCAAACAAYTGCCGCTGGTATTAAAAACCATAGCTGATYTRTCCACCGAATATAATCTGCCCGTCGCCAATGTTTTTCACGCAGGTGATGGCAACTTACATCCTCTGATTCTTTATGACGCGAATATACTCGGTGAGCTGGAACGCACCGAAGAATTCGGTGGAAAAATTTTAGAGTTATGCGTTGACGTTGGTGGCACAATTACCGGTGAGCACGGTGTCGGCATGGAAAAAATCAATCAGATGTGTGTGCAATTTAATACGCTAGAACTACAACAGTTTCATGCGGTAAAAGCGGCTTTTGATGAACAGGGGTTATTAAACCCGGGTAAAGCCGTACCAACCTTACATCGTTGCGCCGAATTTGGTGCCATGCATGTACACAAAGGTGAATTACCTTTTCCTGAGCTGGAAAGATTTTAAGTCCGCTACAACGACGACAAAACGACTATTATTTTGGAAGCAGTAATGAACACCGACATAAGCCAACAATTACAGCAACGGGTACAATCTGCTTTTGAACAAGCCGCTTCTAAACAAACAGGCTCTAAGCAAGTAGGTTCTAAGCAAACAACTGCACTGCAAATAATTGGCGGCGGCAGTAAGAACTTTTACGGCAACACAACTTCTGCACAGGCATTAAACGTATCCGGTCACAGTGGCGTACTTAACTACGAACCCACCGAGCTGGTCATTACTGCACGCGCTGGCACTTTACTATCTGACATAGAAAAGTTGCTTGAAAACAACGGACAGATGTTACCGTTCGAACCGCCGGCTTATTCAGCCACTGCAACCCTGGGCGGCACCATCGCGTGTAACCTATCCGGCCCACGCCGTGCCACCGCGGGTGCTGCACGAGATTTCTTACTCGGCTGTAAAATAATCAACGGCAAAGGCGAAATACTTTCTTTCGGTGGCGAAGTAATGAAAAATGTCGCCGGCTATGATGTCTCTCGACTCATGGCAGGTGCGATGGGAACGCTTGGTGTTCTACTTGAAGTATCACTAAAAGTGTTACCGAAAGCAGAAAGTGAGAGCACCCAGGTCTTTCAGTGTAATTTTAAAGAGGCATCTGAAAAGACACACAGCCTGTCACGCACCGCATTACCGGTTTCAGCCACCTGTTACCACGATTCAATTTTACGTATCCGACTTTCAGGTACCCATAATGCCGTGGCCGCAGCTATGAAATCAATGGGGGGTGACACTATGGAATCAGCTTCAAACTACTGGCACTCTATAAAAGAACAGCAACACGATTTTTTCAACACAGAAAAAAGTCTATGGCGACTATCATTAGCCTCCAACATTGAAAACATTTCTCTCGGTGGTGATGTTAATGATGATAACAGTGATAGCCATTACCTCCATGAATGGGGCGGTGCATTACGTTGGTTAAAAACCGATATTGCAGGCGATAAAATTCAACGCGCATTAGAAAAACTCGATGGCCAGGCAACATTGTTTCGCAATAGAAAAATAAACGCCGAACAAAACCCCATTATATTTCAACCACTTTCACCCGGGTTATTACAAATTCATAAAAAATTAAAACTGGCATTTGACCCTGAAAATATTCTTAATCCTGGTAAGCAATATCCAGACTTATAAGCCGAGCTGTATACCGACATGCAAACCAATATAAGTGAACAATTTCTCGACGATGTAAACACCAAAGACGCACAGGCTATTTTGCGTTCTTGTGTACACTGCGGTTTTTGCAATGCGACCTGCCCGACTTATCAACTCTTAGGCGATGAGCTCGATGGCCCGCGTGGTCGAATTTATTTAATCAAACAGGTTATGGAAGGTGTTGAACCCACGAGGAAAACACAATTACATCTAGACCGTTGCCTGACGTGTCGCAACTGCGAAACCACTTGCCCTTCTGGCGTAAACTACAGTCATTTGTTAAATATTGGTCGCGCAGTAGTTAACAAAAAAGTATCACGCAGTGCCAGCCAAAAATCATTACACCTGCTATTACGTAAAGCTTTTCTTAGCTCGCTATTTTTCTCCACCATGATTAAAACCGGGCAACTATTCAGACCGTTACTTCCCGGTAAAATAAAACGCTCTATCCCGGAAACACAGAAAAAAATCGCATTCCAACCAAGCACTCACGCCCGTAAAATTTTACTCGTTGCAGGCTGTGTGCAATCAAGCTTGAAACCCAATACCGATATCGCCGCGCAAGTTGTCTTTGATAAATTAAATATTGAATGCGTACACATTCCTGCGGGCGGCTGTTGTGGTTCATTAAGCCATCACCTAAACGCTGAAAGCGAAGCAAAACAGATTATCAAAAAGAACATCGATAGCTGGTGGCCTCTGGTAGAAAATAAAACCATCGAAGCTATCTGCATGACAGCCAGCGGCTGYGGTGTTGCCATTAAGGAATATGAACAACTTCTTGCAGGCGATAACGATTATGCAGAAAAAGCAAAAACTATCAGTGCACTTTACAAAGACCCTGCAGAAATCGTTTTCGCTGAACTCGACAAAACATCTGACGACAAAACCATAAAGCTAATTAACCAGACGGTCGTAACTTCACAAAACAAGAATGTTGCTTTTCATCCACCCTGTACCATGCAACATGGCATGAAAATAAATAGTTTAGTCGAGCCTATCTTGAGCCGTTGCGGTTTTAATGTGCTCACTTTTGAAGATAAACACCTGTGTTGTGGCTCTGCGGGCACCTATTCAATTACTCAAAAAGYGTTGTCACAGCAATTGTTAGCGAATAAACTCGATAACATCAATAAAACCGAAGCTAATGCCATCGTCACTGCAAATATTGGTTGCCAGTTACACTTACAAAGCGGTACTGACACGCCGGTCCTTCACTGGTTAGAACTATTAATCTAATAGTCAGCCTAATTATGCAATTTAAACCTGCGCTCATATTTTTTGCTGTTTCCAGCACTTTTTCAGCAACCCTTATTGCTGAGCCAATCTATAAGTCCGTCGATGAAAACGGAAAGGTAACGTATTCATCAACGCCTGCAATCAATAATAAAACCAGCAAAAGAGTAGCGATTACTCCGCCACCTTCCGCTCAAGCCATAGAACAAGCGCGTACACGCCACCAAAAAAACCTCAAAACGACACAGCTACTCGAAAAAAATAGACTAAATCGCAAAARGGAAATAGCTAAAAATGAGGCCATTAAACGTGARAARAACAAGCYRRCWGAACCTTACRCACCSCCTRARAAAGCWAAAGARCAAGGRCCTTACTACGGTATTCCTGGACACGGCATAATTGTATTACCCAAAGGRCCGACGATAAATCGCTAATCNAAAGTCAARAAYAGCCTCCTTAGCGCCGCGTAGGTATAACCCTATTTCTTATAAGTAGTTGAAAACCTCGAAATCTGGCACAATAGCGTCCCTGATTATCAGACGATTTTTAACTTTTTTTCGACATAGGCCACAACCATGAGCATTACTTCATTCAACCCACCTGTTCGCACATTGATGGGGCCCGGCCCTTCTGACGTTCACCCACGTGTAACTGGTGCAATGGCTCGCCCTTGCATCGGTCACCTCGACCCGGCATTCGTCGGCATGATGGATGAAGTCAAGACTATGCTGCAATATGCTTACCAGACGAAAAACGAATTAACCATTCCTGTTTCTGCGCCAGGCTCTGCCGGCATGGAAACCACCTTCCAAAATCTACTTGAGCATGGCGACAAAGCCATTATTGCGCAAAATGGTGTATTTGGCGGTCGCATGAAAGAAGTGGTTGAGCGTTGTGGTGCTACAGCCATTATGGTTGAAGATGACTGGGGTAAAGCGGTTGACCCACAAAAAATCGAAGATGCCTGTAAAGCGCATCCAGATGCAAAACTGGTTGCTTTTGTTCATGCGGAAACATCAACAGGCGCTCGCTCTGATGCAGAAACCATTTGTAAAATTGCTCACGACCACGATATGCTCACTTTAGTTGACGCAGTCACATCAATCGGCGGTAGCGAGCTACGCGTAGATGACTGGGGTATTGACGCTATCTACTCTGGCACACAAAAATGTTTATCTTGCACCCCTGGTCTTTCGCCAGTAAGTTTTAGTGAGCGCGCCATCGAAGTAATTACTACACGCAAAACTAAAGTACAAAGCTGGTTCTTAGACACTAACCTGGTAATGGGCTACTGGGGCGCAAACGCAAAACGCGCTTACCACCATACTGCACCTGTTAATGCTTTATATGCACTGCACGAATCACTTGTGATGCTGCAAGAAGAAGGTATAGAAAACGCCTGGGCACGTCACAAGAAAAACCACCTGGTTTTACGCGCCGGTCTTGAGGCGATGGGTTTGTCATTCATCGTTGATGAAAAAGATCGCTTGTCTCAACTTAATGCCGTAACTATTCCTGAAGGCATCGACGAAGCCGTTGTTCGCTCTCGCCTACTTAACGATTTCAACTTAGAAATCGGCGCAGGTCTTGGCTCACTAGCGGGTAAAGTTTGGCGCATTGGTTTGATGGGTCATAGCTCACGCGCAGAGAACATCTTCTTATGTCTTGCTGCTCTTGAGGCAGTCATGAGCGATATGGGCGCCGACATTAATACTGGCGTTGCATTATCTGCAGCCCAGAACGCAATGAAATAATATTTAATTCAGTACATTTAAAAAGGCTTCCCTGGCATCGCCTGCTAAGGAAGCCTTTTTTATTGTCTATTACAAACCTGATCAACACCATAACCTCTTAAGCGGGTAAGATAGCAACATGAATACTTATCTTGTTGGCGGAGCAGTTCGTGATGAACTGCTCGGTTATCCGTTTAATGAAAAAGACTGGGTTGTTGTTGGCGCGACTGTTGCCGATATGACCCATGCTGGATTTCAACAAATAGGTAAAGACTTTCCCGTTTTTTTACACCCAGATACAAAAGAAGAGCATGCCTTAGCACGCACCGAAAGAAAAACGGCAGCCGGCTATAAAGGTTTTGAAGTTCACGCTACCCCCGACGTTACTCTGGAAGACGATCTCATTCGTCGCGATTTAACCATCAATGCCATTGCCAAAGATGAAGCTGGCGAATTCATCGACCCATATAACGGCATCGCTGATATAAAAAATAAAATATTACGCCACGTTTCTGAAGCTTTTGCCGAAGACCCGGTTCGGATATTACGTATTGCTCGTTTTATGGCACGTTATGCACACCTGGGTTTTAGTGTTGCAGATGAAACCATGCAACTAATGAAAAAAATGGTTGCCGCAGGTGAAGTCGATGCGCTCGTTCCTGAACGTGTATGGCAGGAAATGCAAAAAGCCTTATCAGAAAAAACACCTTCTGCTTTTGTTAGTACATTAAAAGATTGCGGCGCGCTCAAACGTATCTTACCCGAGCTCGATTGTTTATGGGGTGTRCCGCAACCGGAAGAGCATCATCCCGAGATTGATACTGGCATTCATACCATGTTGGTACTGGAACAGGCATGCAAGTTATCTGATGATCCACAAGTAAGATTTGCAGCACTGCTTCATGACTTAGGCAAAGGTACGACACCCCAATCTGAATGGCCACGTCATATTAATCATGAAGCACGGGGGGCACAAATCGTTAAACAAGTATGCCAACGTCTGCGCATTCCAAATGAGTATCGYGACCTGGCTGAACGTACCGCACGCTTTCACCTGCACTATCATCGCGCGCTTGAGCTTAAACCTTCCACCGTTGTGAAAACGCTGGAACAACTTGACGCTTTYAGAAAACCAGCGCGGTTTGAAAAGTTTTTACTGGCATCAGAAGCAGATGCACGTGGCAGACCGGGGTTTGAAAACAAAGAATACCATCAAGGTGATTATTTTCGARGCGCACTGAACGTTGCCAAAAATATTAATATCGCTAYATTACGTGAACAGGGTTTTGAAAATCAGCTACTGGCAAATAAAATTAAAGAGGYMCGTATTGCTGCAGTAAAAAATATGRAACACCCGGACTAACCAGGCAAACCAATAAACCGTGCTATTTCAGTCTATTATCGATCTGCAACAARATRTTTTTAGCTGGCGTTGATGCCAGCAATAAAGCCAATACCACACCGGCAGTATTGGCCAGCATATCGGCAAACTCATAGAAYCGCTCMGGATCAAAGCTCTGTAGATACTCCATGCCGATGCCTAATAGAACAAAAAAAATCGCATAACTATAACGCCAAAATTTATCATGATAGATCTGAGTAAACCAGAACATCAATGCAAAATAAGCCAGGGTATGAAAAATTTTGTCCAGATAGTCAATCTCAATATCCAGCTCWACAGGATGACTCGTAAGCGATARATACACRACCAGAGCCACCAGCATATAACCGATAGMTAACCATAATAACCGCAGTTTCAATTTTGGCTCAACTTGCTTATCCATTATCTTCACTAACCTTTACAAATAAAGTGATAACAATACCGCGCCGAGTATTAAACGATACATAACAAAGGGTGTCATGCCCACCTTTTCCAGCAACATCAAGAAGTAATGGATACACAAATAAGCACTGACGGCTGAAATCAATGCCCCTATTATTAGATCATTCATATCATCAATACTGGCGACTTCCAGATAATCCAGCGTTTCCATACCACCTGCCAGAATGATTACGGGTATAGACAGTAAAAACGAAAAACGTGCAGAGGCCTGTGCGGTTAAACCGAGTAACAAACCTGCCGTAATGGTGATGCCAGAACGCGACGTACCAGGAATTAACGCCACCGCCTGCGCACAACCGATAACAATAATATCCTTCCACGACAACATATGTTCGTCACGCGCTCTCTTTCCCGACCAGTCGGCATACCATAATAATAAACCAAAAATAATGGTTGTCATCGCAATCACTAGCGGCGAACGTAAATTCTCAGCGATGTAACCCTTGAATAACAAACCAGCCAAGCCCACAGGAATGGTACCCAACAACACGCCCCATGCCAGTTTGCTATCTTCCGAATGCTTACCTTTGAGTGAAGCGAACCATGCGACAAACATCTTACTAATTTCTTTTCTAAAATAAAGAACCACGGCAGTCAAAGTACCGACATGCACCGCCACATCAAAAGCGAGCCCCTGATCAGGCCAGTCGGTAATTAAAGGCACCAGTATCAGATGAGCTGAACTTGAGATTGGCAGAAACTCGGTCAATCCCTGAACCAATGCTAAAACTATAATTTGTATAATATCCACGTAGAACCTTTTTAAAAATTGTAAATTGTAAAGTATAAATTTAAAGGTTGTATGTATTAAGTCACAAGCTCATCACCTTTATACACATGTCATCTCGACGATAGGAGAGATCTTATACTCTAGAATTTAAGATCTCTCCTATCGTCGAGATGACAGTAATTTAATATTTAAGTATTAGTTATAAATCGTTATAATCGATTTCTTAAATCTAACATTGAAAAACCGGCCAACGGTTCTTCATAATTCTTCACAAGCGCTATCACCTTAAATCGATCTCCCATCTCAGAGGGCAGCGTCAAGGTTTTTATCTGTTGCGAAAGTTTGATCTGTTGCTGAACATCATCGGTGACTTGCTCTGAGTGCAAGTCCGAAAGTCCATTTGCCAGTAAAAAGGCAGCCTGTGTAGTATAGCCTGAAATTTCCATTCCTAAAGAAACGGCACTATAAGCAACCTCTGTAAAATTCACAAAAGCCGTTATATCCTGCAAGCCTGGCCACCAGAAAATATTATCGTGTGCGCGATGCTGGTAGTAACACATCAAGGTTCCCTCAACTCTGTCTTGATGGTAGTACTCTTTYTCGTTGTAACCGTAGTCGATTAGCAGAACAACCAGATTTTCGACTTTACTTTCAATCGCTGCCAGCCAACCCCCTACTGCAGGATTATATTCAGATTTATAATGTTCTGGAAAATGAAACTCACTTCGCTGCTGCATTTCTGATAATTTTTCAACGATGGCGTCTTCAGCAGGCAAATATTTTGATACTAATTCATTATTCTCAAAACCAACCACTAAAGACTGACTACGCGTRGYATCTGAATCTATTTTGAAACAYTCAACCGGCATGGCATCAAGCACCTCATTTGCCACAACAATGACATGGCTCAAATCCTCAGGTAATTGGTCAAGCCATTTCACACGATTGAKYAAGTGTTTCGCCTTAGTCTCCAGAGCATTTTTCTGACGTTGTTGTAATTCTGCGCTCAATTCWATGATGYAATAATGTTCTGGCAATGARTTCAATGTTTCAAGTCGCAGCAGCACATCCACSGCGAGCACGCCACTGCCTGCACCAAATTCGACRATACTCACTTCATTCTTACCATCCGTCTTGAAGTTAGYCATGACTTCTGCCATYTGATTGGCAAGACATTGRCCAAACAGGGGTGAGACTTCCGGTGCGGTTATAAARTCCCCTTTTTCACCAAATTTTTGCAAGCCRCCACTGTAGTACCCCAAAGCCGGTTCATAYAAGACAATATTCATATACTCAGARAATCTTATCCAGCCACCCGCGTGTTCACATGCCTCAGCAATGCGCTGCATAAGCAATAAACTCTGTTTTTTTGCCACCTCTCCCGGCTCAGGGAGGGCATCGATTTTACAATCTAACAATGGTTCAACCGTATCTTGAAATGTGCGAACATAGGCGTATCAGTAATAAAGTTTTAGAAGTGGTATCAATGCCACACAGCAGGCTATAACGAAAGGTTTCAGGACAATGAATAATTCTAACGCAAATAGCAACAATTCAGAAATCACAGAGGCCAAAGTCGCCTTAATTACCGGTGGMGCAAAACGAATTGGYGCCRCCACCACCAAAGAACTGCATCAGGCGGGTTACAATGTAGTCATACACTGYCGTCTATCACGGCAATCTGCCGATAGTTTGGCGACTGAATTAAACARCATTAGAGRGAATTCYGCCCATGTCATTCAGGGCGACCTGAATAATGAAACCATTTATGACAGCGTAATYGATCAATCATACCAATTCTGGAAMCGTCTTGATGTATTAGTTAATAATGCATCCAGCTTCTACCCGACSCCCATTGGCTCAATAACACTGGATGACTGGAATAATTTAATCAACAGCAACATGAGAGCGCCGCTATTTCTTGCTCAAGCAGCCGCCCCTCACCTGAAACAKACTCAGGGCTGCATTATCAATATGGTYGAYGTACATGCACAACGTCCGATGAAGGACCAYCCTGTTTATTGYGCKGCAAAAGCAGGACTACAGATGATTACCCTGTCTTTAGCTAAAGATCTGGGGCCGGAAATTCGCGTTAACGGTGTTGCGCCTGGCGCCATCCTGTGGCCTGAAAATGACATGTCAGAACATACTAAAAACCTGATTTTAGAATGCACCTCTTTAAAAAGACCGGGACTGCCCATAGATATAGCAAAGACCATCTTATTCCTGGCAAAAGATGCCAATTACATAACGGGTCAAATCATCGCAGTCGATGGCGGTCGGTCACTTAACATTTAACGAGTATTAAATATGAACAAAAAATTAGTCCCTTCACTTTTTATTTTTGTAACACTGGCATTATTAAGCGCCTGTAACGAAGATGATAAAGAACACAAGATTCCCGTATCTGAAGTGCCCAGCAATATCATCAATATTGTACAAAATGCCTTACCCGGCATTGCTTTAAAAGAAGCTGAAATTGAAATGGAAGATAATGTGACCGTTTATGAATTAGAAGGAAAACTAATAAATGGTAATGAGTATGAAATTGAAATTACTGAATCCGGCACGATTATTAAAATTGAATTAGACGATTAATTAAAACACAAAAAATTCAATGCCGGACAATGATACAGACCTGAAGAAACAGGGCGATTTTATTTCGCGTGCTGGCACTAGCATGACGGTTATCGCCTGGGTGATATTTTTAATTTTTTTATTTAGTATTTTTGACCATTTCATTGACCAGCGAAACAACCCCAACCAGAACATCGCCACCGTTGTTTATGGACAACAAAAACAGATCTCCTTACAACGTAACCCATACGGTCACTATATTTCCAATGGCACCATCAATGGGCATGATGTGGTTTTCTTACTTGACACAGGCGCCACCGAAATAGCAATACCGGAATCAGTGGCCAATAAAATCGGTTTAATAAAAAAACAATCGATACGAATCAAAACGGCTAACGGCACCACAACGGCTTACAAAACCAGAATCGACAGTGCCGCACTCGGTGATATAAGGCTATATGATCTTAGCGCCACGATTCTAACTAACATGAAGGGCAGTGAAGTATTACTCGGTATGAATTTTCTAAAACATTTTGAAATGATACAAAAAGGAAAAACACTGACTATAAAACAATAATTTCGCCAAACGAATATTGGCGGCATAACTCTGTTGGCCGAGCTTCTGCCTATTTACCTATAATATAGCTTTAAAACTTTACCCACTATGAGACTGATAAAATTGTTCAATATATTTCTAGCTGTCAGCCTTTCTTTGCTGGCAGGCGCTGCACATTCTGAAACACACACGACCCCTAAAACTTTTTCATATCATGTTGATTTTAACGACCTAAAATCACAAACTGAAGCATTAAACMATATCCAGAAACAAGTTTMGAACAAAACAAATGATGATGAATTAAAAATTATTTTATTTGGTAAAGGGCAGGCATTATCGCTGGACGCTAACGCATTAAGCAACACAAAAATTGAATACGGAAATACTAATACGACTGTTCATAAAAAAATGTCTGAACTGAAGAATATGGGAGTCAGGTTTATTATTTGCAAATCCCCAACTAGCAGTAAACGACACTACTCAACCAAACCAGTAGACACTACAATAAAAAATAAAATCCATCACCTTGAATCACTGGGATACAACTGCAACTAATTACTTGCCAACCCTAAGGACCATCATACTCAGAATTATATACCGTGTTTGCAAGTTATTTYTTCTGCCAATGCACAATAGAATTCGCGTAATAACTTACAATATCTAACTCTGATTCATTCATACGAAATAAGTTATCTTTTTCATGCAATAACCCTCGACCAATAAGGTTATCCATGGCTGCACGCAAAACACTTTCTAACGCGCTCGAAGAAATATCAATGGGTGCGCCAGACACTCGTAATTGATTAATCCTGTCAGAACACAGGGTCTTGAGTTCAAGCTCACTTTTCCACTCATCTTTATTATTGATTAAGACTTCACTCATTAACGCGATAGGAACCACCGGAATCACTTGTTCGATATTGTTCATAATCGAATTGGCTAATRATTCAACTTGTTCAAATCTATCGTCTTTAKCTAAGGCRCTAAAATCCACATTATTCGCTTCACARAATTCTTTAGCAGARACHGGYTCRCCAAAATTAACACTTGCRTAACCAAAACGCCGCCATCKATTTTTCCTGGAYAACATGGCRTTTTTAAATATGAATGCCAGCGTTGTTTTTAAGACAAACCAAATACTCCTCTTTTTAGCSGYTTTATCCAGACGTCGAACCARACTTCTRTCTTCAATCACACGGTCGTAATTKATGCCWACGGGTACAAAAACAATATCYCTATCATTATGTGGATGATAATCGCGCAACATATAATCAAGRAAGCCTAAWCGCGGATCTCGCAGGGCACCGTCTTTTGTTAGTCCRCCTTCAAGGAATACCGCCTGACACACACCCGCACGTGTTGACATATTCACATAACGCTCAAGCACTTTACGGTATAGCTCATTACCAGAATTACGTCGCACAAAAAATGCACCCATCGCTTTAATCAAAGTTTGCAATGGCCATATTCTGGCCCACTCCCCCACTGCGTAAGACAATGTGGTTTTTTCAGCCACTAAAAATGAAACCAGAACATAATCCATATTACTACGATGATTCATTACAAAAACAACGCTGGCACTGGCATCACTCTGGCTTATTTTATCGTTATCATAAAAGCCGACTCGCACCCGATATACCAGGCGAGCTAATTTTTTTGCCAGCCAGTAGCCGATACGAAAATAAATGTAGGCATTAAAGGCAGGGATAATTTCTGATGCATACGCATAGGCTTTTTGCTGAGCCACGGCATGTGGCATTTTATGTTCTTCAGCATATAACTTAATGGCATCAACCACTTTTTCGTCAAAAACTAATTGATCTATCAATACCTGTCGGCGAGTAAACTGGATGGGGCGGATTTCAATATCGAGACGTGTATTAATTTCGGAGATGACACGATTAACTCGTCGTTTTAAATACCAGCGCATACTGGGTAATAAAATACGGTCCAGCACCATCACGGCGGCGAACAGTACCAGCACTACAAATACCCAGTAAGGCAGCGTAATTGTTTCCATATAGCCATATATTACACAATCAACTGACAAATTGCCCAACAACAGCTAATATGCTCCGCAACAAATATTTGAATAAGGTAGCGATATGAGTAAGTACGATGTTTACGGTCTGGGTAATGCACTGGTCGATATGGAATTTGAGATTAACGATCAATTTCTGCATGATAACAGTATTGATAAGGGCGTAATGACGCTGGTTGATGAAAACCAGCAACACGAATTAATCAGCCAGCTGGACGTCTTTGAAGGCAATAAAGCCAGCGGGGGTTCTGCAGCAAATACACTTATTGCCGTCAGTTCGATGGGCGGCTCATCTTACTACTCCTGTAAAGTTGCTGATGATGAACTTGGCCAGTTTTATCTTGATGACCTCAAAACAGCCGGCGTTGATTGCAATATGAACGGCAAGCACAAAGGTGGCATCACCGGCAAATGTCTGGTTATGATCACCCCCGATGCTGAGCGAACCATGCATACCTTTCTTGGCATATCATCCGAGCTTTCACCTTATGAAGTGAATGAAGATGCGATCAAAAATTCAGGCATTTGCTATCTCGAAGGTTACTTAACCACATCGGTAACAGGGAAGGCCGCCAATATTGCCGCCAGAGAAATCGCCCAGGCAAACAATATAAAAACGGCCCTTACCTTTTCCGACCCCTTTGTTGTTGAACACTTTCGTGATGGTTTCACTGAAACAATCGGTGAGGGTATCGATATCCTGTTTTGCAATGAGGTGGAAGCGTTGAGCTACACCCAAAAAGACACCGTCGAAGACGCGGTTGCTGTTATCAAAACATTTGCTAAATCTTTTGCCATTACACTCGGCGCCAGGGGCGCACTGCTGTTTGATGGCAACACTATGATTGATATTGATGCACACACTGTCAAACCAGTCGATACCAATGGCGCAGGCGATTTATTTGCAGGCGCATTCATGTATGGTCTGGCGCGTGGCATGTCTTTTGAACAAGCAGGAAACTTAGCCAGTAAAGCCTCTTCTATCATCGTTAGTCAATTCGGCCCTCGGCTTCAACTGATGCAATATCAATCACTTGTCTCTTAAGGGCACCTCTATTAATTGCTTGTGCCCTTAATTACACGCCAAACAGGCGCGTAATTAGATGATAATACACGTGAACAAATAGAGCCTTTTTATCGTGAACAGCTACCTTATAAATTAGGCTTGCTATAATCAAGCTATGCCTCGTCCTTTTCACTTTAATCTATTGGCAATTTTTTTTGCGGCAATGATTTTATTCGCCAGCTTCAGCTCATTTGCAAACGCTGAGCAACAGTCGAAACGAATTGAAGTTTATTCGCTGAGCCAAAATTATTGGGACACCCGCTACGGTGATACTTTAGGTGAAATTGCACACCACCTACTACCCAACAACCCCACAAAGCGTGCCAGCCTTAAGCAGGATATTCTGCATTTAAACCCTCAAGCTTTTATCAATGGCGATGCTGAACAGCTACTCGCCGATAAACGCTTATGGTTACCAGGTTACATGAAACAGGCTGATTCAAAAGTAAATCCACAGACAACAACGGTTGAAATTTTTTCATGGGGAAACATTAAACGCCAACGCTAAAACGTGTTCAGAGGTACTCTGGCGTTACAGCAAGCCCCTTTCTGCAAAAGAGACTATTTCGTCTCCAATGACAAAATGATCCAGCACACGAACATCAACCAGCGCTAATGCTTGTTTTAATCGCTGTGTAATTTGCTCATCGGCGTGACTCGGTTCTGCCACGCCTGAGGGGTGATTATGCGCAAAAATAACCGCTGCTGCATTTTTCTTAAGCGCTGCCCTTACAACCTCACGCGGATACACACTGGCGCCGTCTATGGTGCCAAAAAACATTTTCTCAAATGAAATAACACGGTTACGGTTATCCAGAAACAGGCAGGCAAAGACCTCATGGGGATAATTATTTAATTGCGAGGTTAAAAATTGACGTGTCTGAGCTGGACTACATAATGCATCACCGCGTGAAATTTGCTCAAGTAGATGGCGATTTGCCATTTCCAGCACCGCCTGTAGCTGAGCATATTTAGCCATGCCTAAACCATGATGTTGACAAAAATCAGCCTGGCTCGACTGCAATAAGGGCTTTAATCCACCAAAACTGTCCAGCAGTTGTCGCGCTAAATCGACAGCCGTTAAACCTTTGCATCCTGTTCTAAGAAATATTGCCAGTAATTCGGCGTCAGATAGTGCATCAGCACCTTTCGCAAGCAGTTTTTCACGAGGTCGTTCAGCCGCAGGCCATTGTGATATCGTCATGATTCTTCCCTGTGGTTATGTAATCAATTGTCCGTAATTTGATTGATAATAACGATATCTAGCCATTCGTGCAAATACACCGGGTAAAATACGAGCTCGCCTATAGATTCTGCTAAAATGCTAAGCATGAACACGCTCAACGGAAAACACATTGTTATCGGCATTACCGGTGGCATCGCCGCCTATAAGAGTGCCGACCTGACTAGACGGTTAATCGAGGCCGGCGCCAACGTGCGTATTGTAATGACGCAGGCTGCAACTGAATTTGTTACCGCCATGACCTTTCAAGCTCTGTCCGGTCATCCCGTCTTTTTTGACAACAATGACAGCAGTGATACTTCGGGCATGAAACACATCGATCTGGCACGTTGGGCTGATGCCATTATTATTGCACCTGCTAGCGCCAACACCATCGCAAAACTGGCTCATGGCCGTGCTGATAATTTATTAACAACGTTATGTTTGGCAAGTGAAGCCATTAAGTGCTTTGCCCCTGCAATGAATCGCGTCATGTGGGACGATTCAAGCACACAGGTCAACTGTAAAATACTAACCGATAAAAACTGGATTCAACTTGGCCCTGCCAGTGGCTCACAAGCATGCGGTGAAACAGGTGAAGGTCGCATGTTAGAAGTAAAGGATATTCTTGTTTCAGTAGAACAATGTTTCAAAGCGGGCGAGTTRCAAGGTTTAAATRTTGTYATTACCGCTGGCCCCACTTACGAAGCSATTGACCCGGTTCGTTTTATCGGTAACCGTAGTTCTGGTCGYATGGGTTACGCTATCGCWAATGCCGCGATYGAAGCGGGGGCAAATGTCACTTTGATTAGTGGCCCTTGCCACCTTGCCGCACCGGAAGTTTTAAACTTCATTGCCATCGAATCTGCAAACGAGATGCTTAAGGCGGTTATGTCTTCTATTGATGATTGCCACATTTATATTTCGACTGCAGCTGTATCCGATTATCGAGTGGATAATATAGCCACGCAAAAAATAAAAAAGACTGAGCAACAACTGACATTACAATTAACTAAAAATGAAGATATTATTTCAGCCGTTGCCGCTCACAAAACACGCCCTTATGTCGTCGGATTTGCGGCTGAAACAGAAAACGTTACTGACAACGCAAAAGACAAATTATTACGTAAAAATTTAGACATGATCGTTGCCAATGATGTGAGTGCCACCGCCGTTGAGCAAACTGATATCGGTTTCAATAGCGAATATAACGCCTTACATATTTTTTATGCTAGAGATAATAAAATCTGCGGTGAAAAACAATTTGAAATCGCACGCAAATCACAATTAGCGAAACGACTTATCGGACTCGTAGCAAGACAATTTAAAACCAGCCAATCTGAGAATGAAAAAAATACAGCTTAAAATTTTAGACCCACGCATAGGAAACGAAATCGCTCTCCCCGAATACACCACAGATGGATCGGCAGGAATGGATTTGCGTGCGGCGTTAGATGAAACGACAATAATCAACCCTGGTGAAACCATTTTAATTCCGACCGGTATGGCGATTTATATTGAAGACCCCAATATGGCTGCCATCGTTTTACCGCGCTCGGGCCTTGGACATAAACATGGCATCGTTTTAGGTAACCTGGTTGGACTCATCGATTCTGATTATCAGGGCCAGTTATTTGTATCCTGTTGGAATCGAGGCAATGAAAGTTTCACTATCGAAATCGGCGACCGTGTTGCACAACTGGTTCTTGTTCCTGTTATTCAAGCACAGTTTGAGCTTGTCAATGAATTCAACACTACTTTACGTGGCGATGGCGGCTTTGGTCATTCAGGAAAAAACTAAATCATGCACCCATTATTTATGCTGCAATTCACCTAACAAATTGCACACACATCTATACTTATAYCCRTTTAAAGAAGAATAAAAACATTATGACAATTWCARAARAYATTTTTCGCGCATACGAYATTCGYGGCGTAGTTGAAAACGCACTCACACCTGATGCCGTTARACAAATCGGACAGGCRTTTGCAACTGAGGCACTATCACAAAATCAAAAAACCGTCRTTATCGGACGCGATGGTCGYCTCTCCAGCCCGGMACTMTCACAGTGYTTAAGYGAAGGCCTMCGTGCGGGTGGCTGTGATGTTATTGATGTCGGCATGGTACCGACACCGGTACTCTATTATGCMACACACAAACTAAAAACCGGCACYGGCATTATGGTTACCGGCAGTCACAACCCACCCCCATACAATGGTTTAAAAATGCTCATTGATGGCAACACGCTCTACGGTGAYAGCATCAAAGCACTTTATAACATGATTGTCGAAAACCGCATGAATAGTAGTGAAGAAGGCGTGCATAGCGAAGTAGATGTYRYTCCTGACTACCTCGACACTATCGTCAATGATGTCAAACTCGACAAACCATTAAACATCGCTGTCGATTGTGGCAACGGTGTYGCRGGYGTATTAGCCACAGAATTATTCACCCGCCTGGGYTGCAMTGTCACTGAACTGTTTTGYGATGTAGAYGGCAAYTTCCCTAATCATCACCCYGACCCATCAAAACCTGAAAACTTAATTGACCTACAAAATGCTATGCGTGAAAACACGCTTGATATCGGTTTGGCTTTTGACGGTGACGGCGATCGCGTTGGCATACTGGATGACAAACAAAATATATTGTGGGCTGATCGCCAGATGATGTTATACGCCGAAGATGTATTAAAACGCAAACCCGGTGCACTCATTATTTATGATATTAAATCCACCTCCAATCTTAAAATTTATATCGAAAACAAGGGCGGCGAAGCATTGATGTGGAAAACCGGCCACTCATTCATCAAGGCCAAGATGAAAGAAACCGGTGCTGAGCTTGCTGGCGAAATGAGCGGTCACATATTCTTTAAAGAACGCTGGTTCGGTTTTGATGATGGTTTATACAGCGCTGCACGCATGTTGGAGATTGTGAGCCAACGTGACAGTAGTACCTCAGAAATTTTTGCCGCTTTACCAGATAGCTTTAATACACCGGAATTACAAATTAATTTTGAAGAGGGCGAACACTATAAGTTTATGGATAAGTTCATCAATGAAGCCAGGTTTGGTGATGCTGACACCATCACTATTGATGGCATCCGCGTTAACTACACCAATGGTTGGGGGTTAATTCGCCCCTCCAATACCACACCTTGCCTGGTATTACGCTTTGAAGCTAATGACGAAGACACCTTAAATCAGATTCAAAATATCTTCCGCGAACAATTATTAGCGGTAGACGCTAGTTTGAGTTTGCCTTTTTAAGGCAGCTCTGATTAAGTACACTACAGGCACAATAGCCTTAGGAACCTCTGATTAATTATGAATGAAGTAGATTGTAAGCTGAATGATTCAGATTCAAGGCGTAAAACGCACGTAATAGCTGGCTATTGCGAAGTTTTACAACACCGAAAATGGATTATTCAGCTTGCAAGATACGATTTCACTAATTGATTAGAGGTTCCCTTACTGAATTTCATTCTTTTCGAGGAAACACGTGGACCAACAAGCTGCCATTAATATCGCTAACGTCTTATCGGAAGCACTACCGTATTTGCAACGGTTAAACAATAAAACCATTGTCATTAAATTTGGCGGCAACGCCATGACTGACGAGGCATTAAAAAACAGTTTTGCTCGCGATATTGTTTTGTTAAAACAGGTCGGCGTCAATCCTGTTGTTGTGCACGGCGGCGGCCCGCAGATTGGCAAGTTACTTGAAAAAATAGGTAAAGAATCAAAATTTATTGATGGCATGCGTGTTACCGACAGTGAAACCATGGACGTGGTTGAAATGGTACTGGGCGGGCTGGTCAACAAAAGTATCGTTAGCCTGATTAACCACAATGGCGGGCAGGCAGTAGGTCTGACCGGCAAAGACGGCTCGATGATTCGTGCTAAAAAAATGGAGATTCAACGCGAATCACCTGAACTACAAGTTCCTGAAATTATTGATTTAGGGCATGTCGGCGAAGTAACAGCCATTGATCCTTCGATTGTTCACGCACTGGATCAAGGCAATTTTATTCCGGTTATCGCCCCCATAGGAGTAGGTGAGGACGCCACTTCTTATAACATCAATGCCGATCTGGTCGCGGGCAAAATGGCCACGGTATTAGGTGCTGAAAAATTAATATTACTCACCAACACACCAGGTGTTCTAGATAAAGAAGAAAATATTTTGACCGGCTTAAATGGCCGCAATGTAAAAGAATTAATAAAGGACGGAACGATTGCTGGCGGCATGCTCCCCAAAATCACGTGTGCGCTAGACGCCGTTAATTCCGGTGTTAAAACAGCTCATATCATTGATGGTCGCGTCGAACACGCTGTATTACTTGAATTACTCACTGATGAAGGCGTGGGCACTTTAATTAAATCATAGATACAGAAAATTCAGTTATAAATTTTATCAAATTAAAGGACTGAGACAATAAACTTATTTTTTATACTTATAACTGTTTTTAAAGCCCACGCTCTCTAGCCAACCTTTCACGCTTCGCTTTTTGCACAGATTTTAGCTCTTTAAAACGCGCAATATAGYCGTTGAACTGTTTGGCAATCTCATCACGGCGTACAATATTTTTCCCCATCACCTTGGTTTGAACAGTGACTTGATGTTTTTCATTTTCGATTCGCTTATGCAAACTATCCGGTACTACACGCTTACTCTCTTCAATACTAATCACCTGCTTTTCCATTGATTCGATCTTATTGTTCGAATCATTAATAATGGATTCCGCCAATTGGATTTGTGATGCCGCAGCATCTAATCGAGAATCACGAGCTACCAATAAATCACGCTCAGTCGTATAAGTGTCCAATAACACACGGTCACGCTGTCTTTTCTTTTTCTCTATCAACGCCAAACGTTTGCGTTCTCTTTCCGCACGTGCCGCTGTCGCCTTCTCTTCAATCGTTTTTRCMGCTTCCCGRCGTTTAACCACCGCACCGCTTTGATTGAGTTCATCGTGCGCTTTTACCTGATATTGTATGGGAATCTTATCGCCAAAATGCATCTGACCATTCTCATCTACCCACCTATACATTTTGGCTTGCACAGCGAAAGAGCTACTTAATAATATTGACGTAATGATTAATAAAGAAAAACGCATGGCGCAGAACCCCGAAATTTTATAACTGGTAAGCTACATTATAGGCAATAAAATTCAGGAATCGAGTATTTCACAGGTGGCAGAACAACTTCTTATCTTTATCATTTCCTTATTTGCCAATTTATTCTCGGCTTTATCCGGCGGTGGCGCAGGGCTCATCCAGTTACCTGCATTGATATTCCTCGGTTTACCCTTTGGCCTCGCTCTGGCAACCCACAAAGTCGCAACCATTGCACTGGGTCTGGGCGCCACCGCCAGACACATGAAAGACAATAAGATAGAACCTGATTTTGCACTACTTTTGATTCTGGCGGGTGTGCCCGGCGTGATTCTCGGTGCCAGCTTCATCCTTCAAATACCTGACCAGATGGCAACACTAGCACTGGGTATTTTAACCATGGGGCTGGGCATATATTCAATCTTTTCACCTAACTTAGGGCAGCGCAATCAAATCAAAAATAGACAGGCAAAAGGTTACATCACTGGCGCACTGGTATTATTTGTTATCGGCATCCTCAATGGCTCACTAACTTCAGGCACAGGGCTGTTTGTCACACTTTGGCTGATACGCTGGTTTGGTTTTGATTACAAATTAGCCGTAGCCTACACCCTGGTTTTTGTTGGTTTATTCTGGAATGCTTCAGGAGCAATTACTTTGGGCTTATTGGGCGACATTCACTGGGTGTGGATTCCGGCATTGTTACTTGGTTCTGTGATAGGGGGTTATATTGGGGCACACTTATCCATTGTTAAAGGGAATCGGGTGATTAAGCGGAGTTTCGAAATTGTGACGATTTTGATTGGATTAACGTTGATTTTTGGTTGATTTTTTTATTTTCCAGCTATTGGGATTGGTGTTTATTCTGTTAACGATCATTCTTCGTTGTCATCCTCGAATGCTTCTGTCGGGGATCCAGCGCTTTGAGTGTATTTAAAACATCTGGATTCCCGACAGAAGCATTCGGGAATGACGGATTCTTAAATTTTAGATTTAGGCCTGGCTTTTCTTTTGACTTACAATCTCCCCTTCGTTTGCTGAATTTGGCTGCATTTTGGGGCTGCAGCCAAAAAGTAACTCGCTCGCGGTGCGAGTACCGCTAAGCCAAAGTAAATAAAAGAAAGAACTGCGCCAAACACTAATTCCATTAGCCGGGAATTCAAACAAGAAACTCAGGATAAAAAATCAAACACCATATTGCTGACGATAGGCCTCCATCGCTCCAAGGTGCTCACCAAATGAATCATCCCCTGAAAGATAATCAATCAAATCAATCATAGTAATAATACTAAACACTTCAATCCCGTAATCACGATTAACTTCCTGGATGGCTGATAATGCCCCTTTACCTTTTTCCTGTCGATCTAGTGCGATCAGTACCGCTGAGGTAGTCGCACTTTCTGCCTTTATAATATCAACCGCTTCGCGAATAGCCGTGCCAGCTGTAATAACGTCATCAACTATCAATACATTGCCGCTTAGTTTTGCACCGACAATCAAGCCACCTTCGCCATGATCTTTGATTTCTTTTCGATTAAACGAATACGGTTTATCGATATCATGCTCAGCTGACAAAGCGTAAGCGATAGCTGCRACCAGCGGAATACCTTTATAAGCCGGACCAAAGAGAACATCGTAATTRATGTTATTTTCGATAATGGTTTGCGCGTAACACCGACCTAGCTCTGCCAACGCATARCCRCTGTTAAATAAACCTGCGTTAAAAAAGTACGGACTGACACGACCCGATTTCAGGGTGAACTCACCAAAACGTAGCACCTGGTATTTGATGGCTAAATCAATAAATCGTTTTTTATTTTCTTGCATACTTCACCTGAAATTACGATTGAATAGTATACGCCATTTAACCCTGCCATTTCGACCGTCGGGAGTAATCTTAAGCATTTTAACAACAAGATTTTTNCACTATTATTCGAGATGACATGACTGATTATAAGAGAGCTTTGCACGAAGCATCTTTTTCGTCATGGCAGCGTTAAAAATGGTCTMAAAATTCTCACTTACTTTGTGTAAGCTGCGCTTTTTCGACAATTTTTGCCTTGCCCTGACGAAAAATCTACTTCGTGCAAAGCTCTCTGTAATAATTTCAGGTATCATAGACAGCCACATAATAAGAAGAAAGCAGATGCGTATCATTTCAGCAAACACCAACGGTATTCGTGCCGCCGCCAAAAAAGGTTTTTTTGACTGGCTTAAAAAGGTCGATCCGGATGTAGTGTGTATACAGGAAACCAAAGCTCAATTCCATCAGTTAACCGATGAGGTCTTTTCACCAAAAGGCTATTTCTGCGAATACCATGATGCAGAGAAAAAAGGTTACAGTGGGGTCGCTATTTACAGCAAAGTTAAACCCAAAAAAGTGATAAAAGGTATCGGTTGGCATGACATTGATCTTGAAGGTCGCTTCATTGAATTTCAATTTGAAAAAYTMAGYGTTATTTCGTTGTACATGCATTCCGGTTCTGCCAGCGAAGARCGTCAARAAATTAAATTCGACTTTATGGAACGCTTTATCGGCTACCTGCAGAGCCTGTTGCGCAAACGCCGTGAATTTATTATTTGTGGTGACTGGAACATCGCACACAAAAAAATTGATATTAAAAACTGGAAAGGTAATCAAAAAAATTCCGGCTTTCTACCTGAAGAACGCGCATGGATGGACACCCTGYTTGATGAAATAGGGTATGTCGATGCCTTCCGTGAAGTCAATCAACTCCCAGACCAATATACATGGTGGTCAAACCGAGGCCAGGCCTGGGCAAACAATACCGGCTGGCGCATTGATTATCAGATAATCACACCCAGGATGAAACCGCTGGTCAAATCGGCTGAGATCTATAAAGATGAACGTTTCTCTGATCACTCACCCCTTATCATTGATTATGATTTTACCTTAAGTTAACTAAAACCATTTGAAGCACACCAACCCTAAACTCGAACAACATAAATCTTCATGGCAGGAGGTTTTTCAATCACTGATGACGGGGCGGATGTTACTGGCATTTGTTATGGGGTTTTCTGGCGGCCTGCCTTTACTGCTCACTGGCTCATTGCTACAGGCATGGATGGTAGACTTAAACGTTGACCTGGGCACCATAGGTCTATTTGCACTTGTTGGCTTACCCTACACACTTAAGTTTGTCTGGGCGCCCATAATGGACCGTTACTCACCGGCGTTGCTCGGGCGTCGGCGTGGCTGGTTATTTATTTGGCAGCTCTGCCTGACGGTATCAATCGCATTACTCGGTTTTTCTAATCCGTCTCAGATGCTGTTGATAACTGCACTAGCAGCACTTTTACTCAGTTTTTTTTCAGCAAGTCAGGATATTGTCATCGACGCTTATCGCCGAGAATCCCTTGCTGATGATGAACAAGGTGCTGGCGCATCACTCTATGTAGGCGGTTACCGTACCGGTATGTTACTAGCCACCGGCGGCGGCTTATTTCTGGCCGACCTGATGGCGTACCACTGGGTATATTTAATAATGGCAGCTTTCATGAGTGCTGGATTAATTGCCACCTTGTTTGCACCCGAGCCTGAAGCTAAACACGGAAAGCCTAAAACCTTACAAGATGCCGTCGTCAAACCCTTTAAAGAATTCTTTACTCGCGATTACGCCATTATCATTTTGATTTTTGTTTTCCTGTATAAAGTGGGTGACACGATGGCGGGACAGATGACCACGCCTTTGTATCTCGACCTGGGTTTTACCAAATCTGAAATTGCCGGCATCGTAAAAATATTTGGTTTCCCCATTACCATTGCGGGTACCTTTATCGGCGGCATATTGGTCATGCGACATGGTATTTACCGTTGTTTACTCTGGTTTGGCATCTTGCAGTCAATATCAACCGCCGGTTTTATCTGGTTAGCCAATACCGGTTATGATCTGCCAACGCTCACCCTGGTTATCGCTTTTGAAAACCTGAGCGCGGGTCTAGGCACGGCTGCGTTCATTGGTTTTATCGCCAGTCTTACTGACAAACGTTTTACCGCCACACAATTTGCCCTGCTAACCAGTTTTATGGGAATGCCACGTGTTTTCGCTGCCGCACCGACGGGTTATATGGTGGGCACTTTTGGTTGGTCGGGTTTCTTTTTATTCTGCACACTAATCGCGATACCCGGCATTTTGCTGATTATCTGGCTGCATAAACGCTTATTACGTGGTGAAAATAGCACCATTTAGGCTGTCGTCACACAGCACTCAACCTCTAAGCTGTTGATATTAGCTCATCTGCGCAGGCATCAATCGCTCTAAGCCCTTATTATTAAAAGCGTTTCACTCAATACGATATTATTTCTATATATAAATCGATATTTATATAGAACTTTATTATATTAGACTATACTAATACTTAACATTAACTTAAAAGGATGATAGTCATGATTTTCGATACACTGACCTATTCCATAGCTGCAATCGTTATTATTTTGACCTACATCGTATACCGCTTAACCCGGTCAGCTAATACACCTAAATAAACGAGAGAGATTAATACTATGACAAATTTAACCTGCGACGATATTCGCCAAACCTTATCGTCAGGCGCGACCCTGCTTGATGTTCGCACAACAAATGAATACGGCAATGGAAGTTTACCGAACGCTAAGAACATTCCATTGGCTATTTTGCCTGTTCTTGCGGATGAACATTTTGCCAAGGATGACGAACTGTTAGTCTATTGCCAGTCAGGAGGCCGCGCTATTATGGCGGAAAAAATACTAGCTGGCATGGGCTTTACTAACGTTGTTAATATCGGTGGCTTCCAGCATTATCAACATTGCCACTAAAATCTAAATATTAATTTGAATGGCTGCATTGAACGGAGAGTAATAATGAAAATTGAACAATTATTTGATTCTGCTACAAGCACCTATAGTTATTTGTTGTGGGATGAAAAGACGAAACAGGCGGCTTTAATCGACTCGGTTAAAGAACAGGTTTCGCGTGATATAACATTCATCAAACAACTGGGACTTGACYTAAAGTACACCATGGAAACGCATATACATGCCGACCATGTTACCGGCTCGGGYCAACTACGTGACGAATTCAACAGTCAGGCAGCGGTACATAAAAATAGTCAGTCGGAATGTGCTGACATTCTATTATCCGGAAATGATTCATTARAACTAGGTGATGAGACTATTACTGTTCTRTATACTCCYGGGCATACCGATACCGATATCAGTTTCCACATAAACGGCGCTATTTTTACAGGTGATGCATTATTAATTAATGGCTGCGGTCGAACAGATTTTCAATCGGGTGACAGTAAAACGCTCTACCATTCAATCACAAAAACGCTATTTACCTTAAGCGACGAAACCATAGTTTATCCGGGGCATGAYTACAACGGTTTTACCAGCAGTACTATTGGTCATGAAAAAACATTTAACCACCGGCTTGGAAATAATCGTTCAGAAGCCGAATTTATGGCTATTATGGATGGTTTAATTCTCGATCCGCCTGCACGGATTGATATCGCGGTTCCTGGTAATTTACAATGTGGTCTTGATCCAGAATAGGTGTAATTACCATCGCAAACACATTAAAGAGGTATAACTGGTAAAGTTATGCCTCTTTTTTTATCGCTGCATCTTAATTGCCAACAAGACTATGAGTAACAAAATCCCTCTTAGCCTTTACGTCCACATTCCCTGGTGTGTAAAAAAATGCCCGTACTGTGACTTTAATTCACACGAAAAAAATCAATCCTTCAATGAATCCCGTTATGTCAAAGCGCTACTTATAGATTTGGATGAAGAATTTAAATACTGTCAGCAACGATCATTAAGCAGTATTTTTTTTGGTGGCGGCACACCCAGTTTATTTTCAGCAGACGCGATCAATAAAATAATCGAACACGCTAAATCGCTCTTCAAATTCGAAAATATTGAAATCACATTAGAAGCCAACCCGGGTACTTTTGAGCAAGATAAATTTACCGCATATAGAAATGCAGGCGTCAATCGTTTATCGATTGGCATACAAAGTTTTAACGCCTCCCATTTAAAAATATTGGGCAGAATACACGATAATCAACAGGCACTCAGTGCCGTTGCAACTGCAAAAAAGGCTGGCTTTACTAACATCAATCTTGATTTAATGTTCGGTCTTCCACAACAATCCATTCAACAAGCCATAGAAGATGTGAAAATAGCCTGTCAGTTTGATGTGCCACATATTTCGCATTACCAACTGACTATCGAAGAAAATACTTATTTTCATAAACATACGCCGACATTACCTGAGATTGATTTGATCTGGGAAATGCAATCCCAGTGTCAGAATATTTTAGCGAAGAATAATTTTCATCAATACGAAATTTCTGCCTATTCACAATCCGAACGACAATGCCAACATAATATTAACTATTGGCAGTTTAGTGACTACATCGGAATAGGTGCAGGCGCACATGGAAAGCTAACCAATATAAACGCGAGTGATGGTTCAATGGATATCATTCGTCGATGGAAACATCGACAACCACAGCAATACATTGAAAAAACTATTATCGGGAATTCACTCTCAGGAAATCAAACACTTAGTCAACAGGATATCGTCTTTGAATTTTTGTTGAATGCGCTACGCTTAAAATCAGGTAGTGATATTCAAAACTTCAAAAACAGCACTGGACTAAAATATTCAACATTAGTGAATGCGGTTAAAAACATCGATACGGAATTATTATTAATTGATGAAAAATCAGTGCGAACGACTGATAAAGGTTTTTTATTTTTGAATACGATTTTGGAAGAGCTGGTTTAAATTATATTCAATTTTATTTGATGATCGGAGTACGACTCTTAGCGGACATCTAAAATATTAAAAACGGTTAGTCCGCGAAAAAAGAAAAATAAACAATATTTTATTTGCGGTTTTTTTTGCGTTCTTTGCGTTATTCGCGGACATTTTTTTCTTTTAAAAGTCCGCTCATGGTCTTATCGGACTTTCTCGTTCAGGCGTATTTACCGTATTTCAGTCATGTGGTCAGGCTGTATTGTTTTTAGCCAATCAATTTAAACTACTGAAGGTATTAAAAAAGTGACGGTAGCAGCCATCGGGCAAAGGCTACTTAAAACATCACGATATCAGAATCACGTTTAAATCATATATTCTGTAGATCATCCAGACTATCCTGGGCAATCTCTCTGACTTCTTCGCTTTCATCAGACAGCAATTTTTCTATMACCCCCAGATGTGCTTTGTCTCCTGTCAGTGAAAGATAGTGACAGGCATCGCCCCGCACACGGGCATCATCGTGGGACAGGTAATTGACCAATTGCGGGATTACGGCTTTAAAAGCTTCAGATTTTGCCATYTCCTCAATGATTACCCCTACACCCAGTCGCACATTTATCTTTGCATCTGCATCAGCCATCAGATCAATAATATTTTCCAATGTCTGCGGATGGCGCTTAATCAATTTAGTCGCATAGTCAATCTTACCTTCTGCCAACACTTCTGAGAAATACTCCCTGATACCCTCAAAACTGGACGCGCGCTGCAACCACAACTCCAACTCTTTTCTGGTTCTCGACCCCTGTAGCTCAAACGGTCCAATTTGTAGCCAGGGCACGCTACGCACGCCTAATTCGGCAGCCAGATCGGGTTTTTCTTCAATATCAACTATTTGCAGCCTGTTAACCCTCCCCTGCGCCTGCAAATCCGATAATATAATTTTTATCGGGCCACAATAGGTGCAGTGGCTAGCCATTAACATTAAAACGTCAGGTGCTGTCTGCTGATTTTCATTATTAGATTCAGTTTTTTTATGGTTATTTGTCATATAATGAAAACACAGCGTTAATAGTGGAAGTTGTCTAAAATGTTTAATAAATCGAATCTGTTATATATCTTGTTTTTATTTTCTCTTACTGCCCTCGCAGCCACCCCAACCGAACCGAATAGTGTTGATTCAGATCTCGTCTTTGAAGACACTCAACTGGAAGAAGAGCTCACCTATCCTGACTGGTTCAAGCTTTCACTCGGAGATTTAAACGATGATCTTAACGAAGCAAAAAAAGCGGGTAAAAAAGGTATTATCGCTTATTTTGGTCAGAAACGTTGCGCTTACTGTGCACAGTTTTTTAAAACCAGCCTGTCTGATTCTGACATAGTCAATTATTTACAAAAACATTACGACGTTGTTGCCTTTGATATATGGGGCATCGATGATGTTATCGACACAGACGGTAAGCAATATACTGAGCGCGAACTTTCAATACACTATAAAGCAAACTTCACTCCCTCATTAGTTTTTTATGATAACGATGGCACACCAGTGTTTCGACTTCGTGGTTTTTATCCTCCCTATAAATTTCGTGCTGCACTGCAATATGTTACAGAAAAATTTTACAAACAAGAATCTTTTGCAGAGTATTTTGAGCGCGCTAATCCTGGGGAGTTTTTTCTATTAGGCGGCCTGACGGAACGTGATTTTTTTATGGAGAAACCATATAATCTTTCTCTATCGTTACAAAACAAAAAACCGCTCGCGGTTTTCTTTGAGCAAGGCAATTGTCACACCTGCGACCTACTTCACAGCGGCCCATTATCCAAACACGCAACGACAAATGAGCTCAAACAGATGAATGTTGTGCAATTTAACATGTGGACAGATACGCCACTCACCACACCCGCAGGTAAAGAGACAACAGCAAAAGAATGGGCAAAATCACTTAATTTGTTTTATGCGCCTAGCATTATATTTTTCGACGCCAAAGGGAAAGAGATTATTCGTGTTGATTCTGTTACACATTTCAACCGCTTATGGGGCGTACTAGATTACGTCAACAGAGAAGGTTATAAGATTACTGATGATTACCAGAGTTGGCGCCTACAACAACGTAAGATAAAAAAATAGTACTAACTGATTAATATCATCATGTTAAATAACATCCAAAATAAAATAACTGAACGCCTTTGGCAAACCAATCAGAATGAACAGAACTGGTTTCAAGCTCATCTTACGCAGGCATTAAGAATTTTTTATGGCACCATTCGCGATCTCAGTGGCGGCCTGCCCTCTCTCCGTTCTATGGGACTGGTCTACACCACACTATTATCTTTAGTGCCTTTATTGGCCGTCAGTTTTTCTGTACTAAAAGGTTTTGGTGCGCATAACCAACTTGAGCCGGCCTTGATAAACTTAATGGAACCTCTGGGCGAGAAAGGCATTCAGGTTAGTCAGCAAATAATATCATTTGTCGACAATATGAAAGTAGGCGTCCTGGGATCCCTCGGTTTACTGTTTCTAATTATCACTGTTTTATCGCTAGTAAAAAAAATCGAAAGCGCGTTTAACTTCACCTGGCGCATTACTGTTACACGCAATATTTTTCAACGATTCAGTAATTATTTAAGTGTTATTTTAATTGGGCCACTTTTGTTATTTACAGCTGTCGGCATTACTGCATCATTTAATTCATCAACAGTAATTGATACAATTTCCTCTATCGAGCCCTTTGGTACTATGCTGTTGCTTATTGGCGAGATCATTCCATATATTCTTACCATTCTTTCGTTTACCCTGATTTATATCCTAATACCCAACACCAAAGTACATTTTAAGTCTGCTGCCTATGGCGCGGTAGTTGCAACGATACTATGGAAATCTATCGGCACACTGTTCAGCGCTTTCATCGTAGACTCTACAAACTACACGGCAATCTATTCCGGTTTTGCCATTATGATTATTTTTATGTTGTGGATTTACATCAGCTGGTTGATTATTTTAACGGGCGCTTCGGTATCTTATTACCACCAGAATCCCGATCGAATTCCTGATAAATCACAAATCATACGTTTAAGTTGTCGATTACGAGAAAAACTTGCGCTCACTGTTATGCAGCTCATCGCGAAAAATTTTCATAATAATGAAAAAACCTGGACATTAAATACGCTGGCAAAAAAGACAAATATATCTGAGCCGGCATTAATGATTATTATGTCGGCATTGTTATCGAATGACTTAATTACGACAACGGGTCATGACAATCAACATTATTTACCCAGTCAATCGCTGGAAAATATTTCGATTAAAACAATATTAGCGGCCGTTCGAAGCGCAGAGGAAGCGCCTCAATTATGTCCAGATGATATTGAAACTGCGCAACAGGTAAAAGACCTAATCACGACATTAGAGAATTCAATCACTAATTCTGTCGGTAATAAAACGCTTAGGGATTTAGTTTGAGCTGTTGCAACCATTCAGCGACGGTGTCAATCAGTGCCGCTTCCTGGTCATCAAAAAAATGATTGCCTGTTATTTTAATCTGTGTATATTGATTTTTACCTGATTCAGTTGCCACGCGAGCCCTCATTTCTGCTGAATTTATAACCTCATCTAGATCATCGCTACCATATAAATCAAGTATTGGCACTGAGATATTTTTTAATGAATTAATGCTGTTCATTCGTGAATCAACACTGGACGAAACCATCCCAATTGCAACAAACCCTTTTACACGGTTAGTTTTAGTTGTGGCAAGATAATATGCGGCCATCGCCGCCCCCTGACTGTGAGCAACAAAAATAATATTTTTTACACCCTTATTAAGCAGATATTTAATAGCCTCGTCGACACGTGGCGCAACCTCATCATACAGCGGGGCATACTCACTATATTGTGCATCATTTGCCAGAATTGGCATCTGAATGGATAGTGTGTGCCAATTGTATTCAATTAGTCCAACGCGTAATGGCTGTATCACCTGCTGCCAGTCAGGATGTATTCCTGTCCCATGCATAAGGATAATACCTCGGTTTTGGTTTTCTTCTGCTTCGGTATAGATTCCCATAAAGTCAGTTTTTCCATCATTTAGCGATATCACTTCTCCATCGAATATGGCATCAACAATCTGCTCAGCCCATCTTTTTTCTTTCTCCAAATCACTTGCTAAGCTTTTAACCGAAACAAAAACCATAGCTACCAATAATAAACCGATTAATTTTTTCATAGAAAGAGTCCCAATATACTGATTTAAGAGCGTTAAGCTATTTAAGGCCATTCTGATAAATTATCATAGCTACCTTAAATAATATACTATCTAATAAACCAGTAATAATTCAAATTATGAGTCAACATGGCACAAACTAGTCTACCCAATAAAGAACAAGCTTTACCTGGCAGAGATACTCGTATACCTGTACCAGATAAACATTTTGTTAACGGCAACACCTTGCAATCACCCTTTAGCGAGAATCTAAAACAAATCGTTTTTGGAATGGGCTGCTTCTGGGGTGCAGAGCGCAAGTTTTGGTCTCTTGATGGCGTATACACCACAGCCGTTGGTTATGCTGCAGGCTTGACACCCAACCCGACTTATCAAGAAGTATGCAGCGGTATGACCGGACATAACGAAGTAGTTCTCGTGGTTTATGATCCTGAAATAATTAGTATTGAGCAATTACTCAACGTCTTTTGGGAATCACACGACCCAACTCAGGGTATGGCTCAGGGTAACGATCGCGGTACACAATACCGTTCGGGCATTTATGTTTATAACGAGAAACAAAGAAACACTGCCGAAATTAGTCGTGGTTTATTTCAACAGGCATTAGCCAAATCAACTTATGGCGCGATTACAACTGAAATTCTTGATGCCAATGAATTTTATTACGCAGAAGAATACCATCAGCAATACTTAGCGAAAAATCCAAATGGTTATTGTGGTTTAGGTGGTACTGGCGTACGTTGCTAAAAATGACAAAAGTGATGCATATATAGATATCATTTTAATATCCGTGATTGAAAATTGTGCCTTTAACAGAAAAGTCGATTGGGAATTCTGTATTGGCAGGAATATAAACAATGTGACCCTTAGGTGTATCGCCGTGAACAGCACTTAATTCACTAACCTTAACCACAGGAACAAATCGTATCAACGAAGAGGATGGCGTATTCAAAGAGGGCAACCCGTCATTGTAACTATAAAAATTACAGCTATAAATTTATTCATTTTTTATAACAAAAACAATCAATCGTATGGTCATCAACCATACCCACAGCTTGCATATAAGCATAACAAATAGTTGAACCGATAAACTTAAAACCGCGTTTTTTCAGGTCTTTACTCATAGCGTCAGATTCATCTGTATTGACGGGTATGTCCTGCAAGCCAGCCCAGTGATTTTTTATTGGCTTACCATCTACAAACGACCATATATAGTCGCTGAAACTTCCATACTCTTCCACTACTTCCAGATAACATTTTGCGTTAGTAACCGCTGCCTTCACCTTAAGTTTATTTCTCACGATACCGACATCAGCTAAAAGTTTTTCACACTTTTTATCACTATACCGCGCTATTTTTTTAGCATCAAATTGATCATAAACCTTACGATAGTGTTCTCGTTTATTCAAAATAGTAATCCAGCTAAGACCTGCTTGCGCTCCCTCCAGTATTAACATTTCAAATAATTTTTGATCATCATAAACGGGCACGCCCCATTCTTCATCATGGTATTGCGTGTATAAGCTACTAACATCACTCGCCCACTTGCATCGTTTTTTCATCACAGTCCTTTCACATTATATTATGCAGCTATTAACTTTCTCATCAAATAGTACATTAATAATTTTTTCATTAAAAGCCATTTTATCTACTTTTTAAACACCGCACCTTCATGTTCTAGTAACCATGCTTTACGATCCAGGCCCCCAGCATATCCTGYCAAGGTTCCGTTACTACCRATAACGCGATGRCATGGCACAATAATTCCAATTGGGTTTTTGCCATTAGCYGCTCCCACAGCGCGAACAGCTTTTCGGTTATTCGCCATATCAGCAATATTTTGATAAGACATCACCTGACCGAACGGTATTTTCAGTAAACAAGTCCAAATAGATTTTTGAAATACAGTGCCCTGTTGATCCAGAGGTAAATCAAATATTTTACGTTTTCCCGAAAAATATTCTTTTAATTGTTGCTTACAACGGTGAGTTATTTCACTGGTATTAATTGCGTCATKTCTTAAYACYGAARAATCCACTCGGGTGATTCCTTGTGAGGAAGCCTGTATTTYTATAACGCCTATAGGCGTATCAATATAATCGATAAACATTACAGTTGATTCCATAATTGCAGCGTTAAATAACTTCGCCAGGGAGAAGCTAAGTCAGGATTAAAATCATGCGTTAATTTCCCTACCGCTTTTGTAATACCGAGATCACCGCCAAGATAAATATCCGGCTCACTTAATCCACGTAACTGTGCATAGTCAACAGTCCAGGGGCCTACACCTTTTAATGTCAACCATGCCTTAGGGTCATCTGGCCTGTCATTGCTAATGTAATGCTGCGCGAGATTACGCAATGTTTGCTTACGCGATGCAGGTATTTTTAAAAATTTAAATTCACTTTTCTCTATAGACAAAGGCGATGGAAATAATTTATTGTTTCCGTGTGGTTTTCCTAATTCAGCAACCAAAATTGTCACTAAGTTACGCGCTGAAACAACAGAAATTTGTTGCCCTAAAATAGCCCTTATACCTGCTTCAAACATATCCCATGTACCAGGAAGACGTAAACCTGTTTTGATTAAGCTGACATCAGTAAAACATTGCTGAAAATCTTGTTCAACCGCCTGAATATCTACATCTAAATCCAATATACGCCGAATATTATTAACGATTGCTTTTAAATAAGTAACATCATCACATTCAATGGCAACGTCGAATCTATTTTCGCGTTCGACATGAGTGGCCGTAAAACTTCCAGCACATCCTTGCCATGTAAAGGTTCGACCGTAACTTCTTTCATCGCACCATTCAAGTTTACTGATTGCTCTCGCCATAAAAAAGTTGCGCATACAAGACCAGTCATAAGGTGGTCGATAAAACAATTGGAGTTGTAAAGACTTTGATTTTTCCTCACCCTGCTTTCGTACTTGTGAAGGCGTTAAGCTAAGTTGTGATTGGAAACAGTCATTAAAGCGACGCACACTGTTAAAACCACTAGCTAAAGCGACTTGAGTGACAGGCAGTTTTGTTTGATGCAATAATTGTTTGGCAAACAAACATTGTTGATAAAGCGCATAAGCTTTAGCGGAAAGACCCAGGTGTTTTTTAAATAACTGCCGTAGATAGCGATCACTAACGCCTAACCTCTCCGCTAGTGTTAGCAAAGAATTCTCTTGCAAAACCCCCTCACTGATTAAGCGAATCGCTCTATCCAATGTAGAATTCACACCTTTCCATGCTGGCGAACCAGGCGCACTATCGGGTCGACAACGCAAACAAGGTCGGTAGCCCGCGTTAGCCGCTTCTACGGCAGAAGGAAAATAAAGAACATTTTCCTCCCTTGGCGTTGTTGCAGGGCAAATAGAGCGACAATATATTCCCGTCGTTTTAACTGCAGTAAAGAATTTACCATCAAAACGAGCATCTCGAGACAGCCTGGCTTTTTGGCAAATTTGAGGACTCAGCATTTTCATTCCTTTTTGATTCTAGCGTGAACGACTATAACCCGTGAAGATATAAATTCTAGCCAGAATCGGAACTAAACCCTTTCGCCGCAGATATTTTTTTATCCATAATGCCTCATAATTCATCCGAGCTTGAGCTTATCTGCCCTGGATAGCTTATCGACAACCAAACCATAAGACCCATCAGCCAGGGCAGTAATCACTTCCTCTGGCAACTCGTCATTTAGAAAAATTGTGATCCAGTGTTTTTTATTCATGTAATAGCCAGGGGTTACTGATTCATGGAGACTAACCAGAACTTCACCATCGGCAGGTTTGCATTTTAGAGTGACCCGCTGAATGTCTTCATTTTGCGATACGAGAGCAAACATTTTACCCATCACCTTAAATACCAATGCATCGGGCCCAAACGGAAAACTTCCATCTGCGCCCTTTAGTTTTGATAAATGTTTTTCCAGTTTTTTCGCTTTCATGTGGATTTTTAAACGCCTAGCTTTCGTGCCATGGTGCCTGACTGAACACTTCGACTAAAAGCTGCGCATGGCTTTCAACATCAGATTGCCCTATTTCTACTATTTACATTTTTTATCGTTATTGTATTCAGCGTTTATATTAACCTGGTCGCCCGAGATTGCCAAAAAGTTTAGCCACACTTCATTGGGTTCCCACGTAGGTAGCATAACTTTCCTTGCCACTTCAGCCGTATCACCGTGAATCAATCGTTGATATTGATATAGAAACGCTGATACTCGGTAATTAACCACACAGTGTACCCATACCTTTTGATTCGAGATTGCATTCATGATTTTTATGAAATTTTTTAAGTGGTCAACATCTGGCGCGTTGAATGGAACAGGAATGTGTATATAGGTCATTTTTAGTGCGGCAACCATATTACCTTCTTCTGGTATTGCATTCTCAGAATTTGCCATGGCCAAATTTACCACTACCTTGTAACCCGCCAATGCGATTTCTTTAAACTGCCTTTCCTCGGGTTGCCCAGAGGACGCTACACGCCCTGACACCTGAATGAAATTAGTTATTGACTCAATACTCATAGCATTACCTTATAAACTTTTTAATAACCAGAGGCTTACAGTTCTTCACCACAGCCTATATCAAATACGGCTTGAGGTTTTCTTTGTAAAATAGTATCGACTGACCGCCGGATTTGTAACTAGCGCTCTACTTTCAATTGCATTATCTCGAATAGCAGTAATCCACGTTTTCTCATCTTTTGTTCATGATCTATTATATTTTTATCAGTGAATTCTGTCATCAAATTATATTTTTCAAAGTGTTTCCGCCGTATGAAACATCACCTTAGTTTCATGCTCCCGGCATATAAGATGTACATCATCAGCTGTCAACGATTGCTGAACAGATTTCAAAAATAACCACCACCTTCGGCTTTACTGTTATAACGACAGGTACTGCACACACCAAAAATTTTCATATTGTTTGCCTGCAATGCTGCCCCTCTATTTCGCATGATAAATCTGCGGGCAAAATTAAGTTTTCGACACTATGCAGGCTAAGTTAATCAAGAACTTTTTTCATGGTTTACTTATAACTGAATATTGTTCCCAATAAGGTTCTTCTGAAAATCTCTCAACCAAAAAATCAATAAAACATCGCACACGTTGTGATAAGTGCCGTGTCGGTGGATAAATAGCATAAGCATTTACTTTCGCGACACTATAGTCTTGTAATATAGGAATTAATTCACCTCTGGCAATAGCTTTATAGGCGATAAAAGTCGGTTGACGTACTATGCCTAAGCCTGCTATCGCAGCTTCGCTGAGGAATGTGCCATTATTAGCTTGCATAAATTTAGATACTTTTATTGTTTGTTTAACATTTTTTTTATCAAAAAAAGACCAGTGGCCTGGATTATCCAGGTAGCTGTAGGTAAAACAAGGGTGATTAAGCAGCTCTTCCGGCACAGTTGGTGCGCCATACTGTTCTATATAACCAGGGCTTGCACATAGCACCATGGATATTTTGGCAAGCTTGCGAGCAATCAAACTCGAGTCTTTTAAGTTGGCAATGCGAATACCAACGTCAAACCCCTCCTGAATTAAATCAACCTGCCGATCATTAAAATCAATATCAAAATTTAATTTTGGATGCAATTTCTGAAATTCAATAATCGCAGGGCCTAGATGCATAACACCAAAACTTAGCGGTGCTGCGACACGTAGTTGGCCACTCAATTCTTGATGTGCCTGGCTTACTGCGTGTTCAGCTTCTTCTAAATCGGACAAAAGCTGTACACAACGGGTATAGAACCCCTGACCGCTTTCGGTCAATACCAGCTTGCGCGTTGTGCGGTGAAAAAGTTCTACGCCTAACTGTTCTTCTAGTTCGGATAAGCGCCGGCTTACGGCTGATTTGGCCAACGATAAACGCGCAGCTGCGGCAGTCATTGTGACGGACTCAACGATGTGAACAAAGGTTTTAATTTCTTCAGTTTTTAGCATTGTCCTAATATACAGAACAGTAAATTACATAACAAGCTATATATTCTTTAAAAGTGAACAATTATACTATTTCAACGTATTAATGAAGAGGATTTCAAATGAAAATGCTGAGCCAATATAAGTTAGGTGATATTCAATTAAGTAACCGTTTAGTCATGTCGCCCATGACCCGTTCACGAGCAATTAATAATATACCCAACGACATGATGGTTGAATACTATCGTCTCCGTGCGGCTGCAGGCCTGATTATTACAGAAGGGGTAGCACCTTCAGCTAATGGTCTGGGTTATGCACGTATCCCAGGAGTCTATAACCAGGCACAAATTGAGGGATGGAAAAAAATCACTGATGCTGTGCATGCACAGGGCGGAAAAATTTTCATACAGCTTATGCATACCGGTCGGGTTTCGCACTCTGAGAATATGGAACCCAATTCACGGATACTTGCACCATCAGCCATCGGCATGAGTGGAAAGATGTGGACGGACAAAAAAGGTAACCAGGCCTACCCCGAACCTCTTGAAATGACTTTACTAGATATTGAGCAGGCGCAAGAAGAACATGTGGTGGCAGCGAAAAATGCCATAAAAGCGGGGTTTGATGGTGTAGAGTTGCATGGCGCAAACGGTTACCTTATTGATCAATTTATCAATACAGCATCAAACAAACGAYAAGATGAGTACGGTAGTTCACTTGTAAACCATTGCCGCTTTGCACTAGAGGTTGCAAATAAAGTATCTAATGCAATTGGTCCACAACGAACAGGAATTCGTCTTTCACCTTACGGTGTTTATAACGACATGGAAATATTTAAAGGGGTTGAAGAAACTTATGAATATTTGGCCGATGAGTTGGGGAAACTGAATCTTCTCTACCTACATATTGTTGACTTTTCATCCCAGGGAGCACCTGAGGTGCCTGAATCAGTTAAATCAAAAATTCGTAATAGTTTTGGACGAGATACCATAGCCAGTGGTGGCCTGGACAGGGAAAAAGCAGAAAAAATTGTGAACGAAAATAAAGGGGATTTAGTTGCTTTTGGTCAAGCTTTTTTAGCAAATCCAGATCTCGTGTATAAAATTAAAAATAATCTTTCGTTAAATGAACCTGACTATGATACTTTTTTTACAGCCGGTGAAAAAGGTTATCTAGATTATCCCCTGGCTTTGCAGACGGGTTAAAAATAATTTAAATTAAGACCCAGAAATTTAAAGATAAATTTGGAGGGCTACAAAATAATAAATAAAAAACATCAATCTCTTGTCTTTGCTTTTTTTATGGCAATGCTAATGTCTTGCTTAATGTCATTTATTATAAATATTTTTAATGTTGGTTTCATTAATAACACTTTAACTGTTTGGCTTAAAGCCTGGGGCTTTGCTTTTGTTATCGCATTCCCAACAGTAATACTGATTTCGCCAACGATAAGTAAACTAGTGAACCTGGTAATAAAAGAGGATTAATCAATGAAAGAAATTATCGGTATCAATCATATAGGCATTAGAGTAACAAGCCTGCAAGTCGCTAGAACGTTTTATGAACAACTTGGTTTTATTTTTATCATTGGCCCAATAGGGCCAGAGCCCGTTGCAATAATGGAGCATCCATCAGGCGTTAATATTAATCTAATAATAAATTCTGACTCAGACATAAAAGAAAATATTCTAATGGACATCACTGAGCGGCACCCCGGATACACACATATCGCTCTGGATGTGAATAACATTAAGCAAGTGCAAAAATCAATTGAAAATCTAGGCATAAAAATTACAGAAGGCCCAATAACAYTACCTAATGGTGGGGTCATGATTTTTATTCGTGACCAAGATTACAATGTAATTGAGTTTCATCAAAATGCACAAAATTAAGGTCATATGGAATAAAGGAGTTTATATTATCTTTACGTGACTTTCACTTTTGTTATCTCGAATAGCAGTAACCCATAACTGACTGTCATGAGACTAATTGTGAGTGGCACCAGTTCACCACATAACTGACGTTTAAGAATTATCCACAATAATGAGAATCTACGCTCCAGTGGACCTTAATTATTGTTGTGTTGAAGCGGTAGTATTATATCTGCCTTGAATCCACCGAGTTTGGTAGAGTGTTCAAAGCTGATAGTGCCATTGTAATCATTTACAATATCTGCAGTAATTGCCAGACCAAAGCCATGCCCTTGTATTTTTTCATCCAGGCGAATCCCTCTTTTTGAGAGTTCACTTATCTTTCCCGGATCAGTACCTGAGCCATCATCTTCGATGCAAATGTGAAGCTCTGAATCGATATGTATGGTGAGTATGATTTTGTGCGCTGCCCATTTGTAGGCATTGTCTAATAGATTACCGAGTAATTCCAGCATGTCTTCACGGTCAACGCGACATATAATATTATCAGGTACATTTGTGCTTAACAATAATGCTTTATTGACGTACATCATATCCAGTGTTTTTATCAACGCCGGCAGATCATCTGAAAATGAAAACAACGCGCCTGTATGACTGTGGCCTGCAAGCCTTGCACGTTTAAGGATATGATCGCTTATCTGATAAATATCATCCGTCTGTTTAATTAATATCTTTTTAGTCGCATCGGGAATAGTGTTTTTTTCGGTTATCTGTTTGATGACGGTTAAGGGTTTTTTAATTGCATGGGCTAAATCACTTAAGGCGTCACGTGAGCGTCTCAAACGTTGTTCCATGATGCTCAATAAATGATTAACTTCATTAATGAGTGGTTTCAGTTCGCCAGGRGAYTCTRTGCTCAGTTTATTTAACTGCCCYTGTTGAAGTAATTTTAATTCAGCRCGCATTTTAGTTAGCGGCTTCAAACTTTGGCGAAGAATTAATGACTGCAATAAAACCAGAATAAATAACATGCCTAATGCCATCGCAGWAAACCAGTATTTAAATWGRTCTATGTTTTTATTAATAGGGTTGAGGTCTTCCGCAATTGAAATAGTAAGTTTATTGCCCTGTTTTTCRTATCCGCCTGACATMAACAGTAAAGACTGTTGATCAGGRCCTTGTTCCAGGATGTGTATTTTTTGGCCGGTGTTGGCGGTTATAGCGTTTAACTYATAGTCCCATAATGAACGTGAGCTAATCGACTGATTGCCTGAGGTGATCACATAATAATGACCTGAAAACGGTTGATGATAGATTAGATCAATGCGTGTTTCATCAACCGTTAAAACACCATCGTTGTCAAAATCAATCGTGTTAAGTAGCATTTCAGCATCATGTTCAAGGCGTGAGGCAATATATTCATTTGCCATAAACTGAACACTCACGCTGACCAATATCCACAGTGCAGAGAAAGCGATGATTAGACTAAGCAATAAACCCGTGCTAAGTTTTGACTGTATCGACTGCATTAGTTGTCATCCACAAACACATAACCCTGACCACGCCGCGTTTCAATGCGACTTTTGCCTATAAGTTGGCGCAAACGCCGGACATAGACTTCTATGACATTACTGTCTTTTTCAGAGTCGAAATCGTAGACATGTTCAGTGAGACGGGACTTGGATAATACGTGACCTGCATTTAACAAAAARTAGCGCAGCAAACGAAACTCAATGCCTGTCAGMTTATGTGTCTGTCCATCATCTGTGGTTACTRTTTGTTGTTGTTCATCCAGAGAAAGTCCCGAKGCCTGAAGTTCTCCACCAGGCTGCTGACTTGACCGATGAAGCAATGCTGTAATTCTGGCTAATAGTTCTTCAACATGAAATGGTTTGCCGAGATAGTCATCAGCACCYGCYTTGAAACCATCWACACGTTCATGCCAGGCATTGCGCGCGGTAAGAACAATCACGGGTAAATGGTTACCGGCAGTACGCCAGTTTCTCAGCACGTCAATACCATTTCGTTGCGGTAGCCCCAGATCAAGTACCGCWACATCGTAGATCATTTCATTGCCTAGATATTCAGCRTCTACTCCATTGTCTGCGAGATCTACCGCATAACCCGCCCTCTCTAARTCCTTCTTAAGCATTACCACCAGATCATGATCATCTTCYGCTAGTAACAAGCGCAYGACTAATCATCCTCTTTTGAAAACAACAGCTTTCCGGTTTTGGCATTAATATAAATCTCTTTAATCACGCCATCATCACCAAGAATTTCTAACTCGTATACAATTTGTTGATCTTCTATTTCAAGTTCAACTTCAAGGACTTTACCTGGAAATGTCTGCCTTACATCTTTAAGTATAATTTCTAATGGCTGGATATCACCGGAATCGAGTAGCCGTCTGGCCTCAATATAATCATCATCGGCCATCGCTACCTGCAGAGGGCTTAGTATTATAAAAGCCGCCAGCAAGACATGCATATTGAAATAATTGTTATTCATGATACAAGTATACCTCAAGAAAACGCTTGTTAATCATCCCAACGGCCATAACCGGGGATATATACATCATGCTCATTAAATGAACCCTGCTCTGCTTTTGCGTGACAAGCATCACATTGGCTAAAACTGTTTACCTTCGGGTTGGCTGTAACAAAACGAGCTGGAATTTCATCATGCTCATGTTTGAAGTAGGGTATCTCTGATATGCGTGTAGGTGTCTCTTTAAAATTAATGGACTGGCTGAATTTTTTAGAAAGGCGATAATCAGATTTATCAGCACTATTCGTCAGCAGGTATCTGGTGATTAAGCGATGTGTTTCTGCATCAAGTTCCGCATTGTCACCAAAATGATTTTCAAGTTCGAGCATGACCTTATCCCATGATCTCGCTGGCAATAAACCAGGCTGGTATGCCATGTGACAACTGCCACATTCTTCTTTATAAACAGGATCTGTTACAGCCGTTACATCATTTGTTCGATATTTATATTCTTCTATCTTCCCCCAGCTAAAATCATTATCACCCAAAACGACGGGTAATGTAACAAAACCAACWGTGAAAATAATAGCGGATATAGCAAGTGTGCTTTTCATAATAATACTCCTAAAATTTATTTGATTTTTCTATGTAAACTAAAAAATTGGACTTTTCCTGGGCAGTACATTCGCGACCATAAGTCCATTTGCAATTGCGTTTAAACCATTTATTAAYTTTTTTACTATCTRTTAATCTTTCTGGATATGCCGACGGTGACATSGGTTTTATAMCCTTGTTGGTTTTAATGTGTTTTCCATTTTGTGTTAAATTATTTGTATGGCAGGAGGCACAGCTGCGTTCACCACTTTTGTTAAATATYTTTTTTTGCCATAATTGTTTTCCCTGTTCTGCGTCAGCAGTRCCCGCTCCYTGTTKTTTATAAYTCTGYAAYAAATYATTAACAGTGTTGCCTTCTGCCAGAGAATAACTTAATGGAATACTGACAAGTACGATGGTCATTAAAATAGAAATTTTCATTATTTGATCTCCAACTGTGATTTTGTGTTTCTGTCTTTAAAACCAGTCACCATGGCAGASACCAGATTCTCTTTATGTATAAGACTCTCTACTAGAACACCKGCAATATGGAGAAATACTAGAAACRGCGATAAGTTSGCAAAAAACTCATGRCCWTCTTCTAATACATCTGCCCAYATACTTTCTGACTGAGTAAACCAGTGCGCCAGGGGGCCTGCYTGCTCTGCAACACCAAACAATACAACYCCGCTTACTGTTGTTATAAACAGACTTARCATCAGTAGGAAAACCATGGCACCACCCGCCGGGTTATGRCCAAGRTAACGCCTGGCACTAAGATGTAAAGTGTCTTTTAAAAATTGAATAATSTTTTTCGGACTATAGGTAAAATCTGAAAAACGAGCATAACGTGTACCGATAAATCCCCATACAAAACGAATACAAAGTAGAGAAAGGATTAGATAACCCGCCCAGCTATGGATAGTTAGAAAATCATCTTCGGTAATATAAGCAATAGTAAAAGCGCTGACTAAGGCCCAGTGAAAGAACCTTACAAGCGGATCCCAAACCTTGATTTGAGTTGATTCAGTCATGATATTTAGACCTCCAGTTATTAACTGGCTTCACTGTATCAATCGAAGCTGAAATCAAGCTGAAAATTATATTTTAATGTAAAAACCTGTCGATATTCCAGCAGGTAAAATAAAATTGGTAGACGACGTGCCCGAGAAGAGTGTTGAAAATGCGGTCAAGCATGCTGATTATGCGATTGGAAAACGATAATGCTCTTTGAGCAATATGCAACATGCGAAAATATATAATTCATATCTAGAGCGCAACGGAGTTTTTTATGAATTATCTTCAGGTCACGCCCTACGGGGCTTTACGACCCACCCAGAATCAACGCGTGCTTTTGATGCCGTGCCCATAATTAATACACATGGGCCTGTCAAAAAAGCGCAACGCAGAGTCTGGACGGGTCGTAAAGCCAGAGGACATAAGTAATTAATAGAGGTGCCCTTTAGTAGTTATTTGTTCCTTCTCCTTTTTGTAGGTTGTACGGGACGAATTGCTCTCGTTGCTACTACGACTGTGGCAGTTGCATAAATGCCAACAATTACGAACATATACCCCATTATCAACAAGCGGACTGAGGCCCCTGGTATTAATGGTGGAATCACAATGACCGTGATCATACCTAATCCATATTTTAGGCTTGACCATAGTGAGTCTGAAATATTCTCGTGATCTTTTTCTTTATTTCGACTAGTTGTTCTATTCATAACATTCACCTGAAGCATTGATCAAATAATTTCGGTTAAAAGCGCCAGTCCCAAATCGCCTTTTTTTATTATATGAATAGGTTTTAAGTAACTTTATTAGGTGCTGGAACGCACGTTCAATCGCGTGGCTAATATCTTCATCAACATCATCAATATCAATGGCTAAATGATTGCTGCCACGTACTTTTAAATGACAACGTTTATCAACACCGGCTTTGTAAGGACCATTAATATCTTCGATTATGACATCGATATTTTTAATATTTTCATATTTATTATTAACTTCATTGCATAGATCTTTAATCATCTGATTAACAACATATGACGTCGCCATATGGCGAATAGAGATTTCTACATTCATGGTATTTCCTCTGAATCATAAGAAACACACACATCACGCACGCCGCACGATTGAAATCGATAGTGCAAATGGCAGCGCTCACTGATGTGAGAGACTAATTATTTATTTATCTGGATTTACTTAGAATGAAACGGGTGGAGCGCGAGAGTGGTATAGCTTGTATTTAGTGGGAGATGTGTTTAATCCGACTAATGTTGCTAACGTCTGATATTTTTTTATGTCTCTATTGTGTTTGAAATTGGAACTTGTAAATAATGGGTGCCAGGTGGGATCTGAATTATCAATTGCGTCAGAATATGATATTAGAGCAGTATTATTGCCTGGAATAGTTTCAACATTGCTACGCTGACTGATTTCAGATGCTAATGCGCCATCACCTAATAAGATTAGGCTTGCGATTATAATTCTTGTCCAAATCTGATGCGTCATTAATCTCGAAAATTTATTCTATCTTGAGAGTGTATTTTATAACAGGTTAAGCCTGTGACAGCAAAATAGAGGAATGGTTCTATGATGCATCGTCGTTAAGTACTATTGATTAACCTTTATGCCTTCTATTCTTGCCTAAGTCATAAAAATGTTGGATTTAGATGAGCTATCCAAAGACTTATTTACATGGAAAAAGTATAATAATATTATTTTAGCAGTTAATAATACACGATTATATTAAGTTGTTTTTCTTTCCAACCACTTTCTCATAAATGGTACTCTTATACTAGGGCTGTTAATGACAGAAATCATGATTTGTTATTTAAAGTGACAATCTCAATAAAAACGCAAAACCTAACCCGATCGTTTGGCGATTTCGTCGCTGTAGATAAACTTAGCTTATCGATTAATTCGGGTGAGATCTTTGGTTTGCTTGGTCCTAATGCGGCGGGGAAATCTACGGTTATCCGATTGCTTGCTGGTATATTGCAGGCGAATTCAGGTGAGGCGCATATTCTGGGCCTGGATCTTTTTTCCCAAACAGATTCCATCAAGCAGCGTATTGGTTATGTAGCGCAGCAATTTTCTCTTTATCCTGATTTAACTGTCTTAGAAAACATTGTATTTTACGCAGGCTTGTATGGCGTCGAAGATAAAGTTCGCTTGAACTACCTGCTGGACCTTTATGATTTATCCCAATTTAAAAACAAGCTTGCCGGTTTGTTGTCTGGCGGTTATAAGCGCCGGTTGGCAATAGCCTGTGCAACAACACACGATCCTGAATTAATCTTTCTAGATGAACCTACCGCAGGTATCGATCCGGTTACCCGTAAAGAATTATGGGATCTGTTTTATTCGCTGGCGACGAGTGGAAAAACACTGTTTGTTACTACGCACTACATGGAAGAGGCAGAGCGATGTAATCGTCTGGCATTTTTGAATCACGGGAAACTGGTTGCTCAGGGAACACCTGCTGAGATTCGTAGCTCGTTAAATAATCGACTGGTCTATTCCTGTGATATTCAGCACGACCCGGTACTGACCAGTGCTTTGATAATAGACCCGGCTATTCAGCTGGTTAACCAGTTTGGTCGTGAATTGCGAATTATCACTGATATATCGGTTACGCTCGAGCAACTTCAGCATATTATTAGTAAGCATTATGAACGGTCTTTTCAACTGAAAAAAGTAACGCCAAGTATTGAAGATGCATTTATTTCATTGACTAGTAACGGTGGAAAACAATGAAACTTATTCTAGCGCTCATCAGAAAAGAGTTTATTCAGTTGCGTCGTGACCCACGTCTTGTTGGTTTTATCATCGTCATGCCTATTATATTAACTACACTGTTTGGCATCGCCTTAAAACTTGAGCCGGATAATGTAAAGATGGCTTATGTCGATAAAGATCCATCGGTGTTCAGCAATCTAATCAAGACAAATATCTGGAACGAAGGATATTTTAACCTGTATGAAGTCGCTGAAGTTGCAGATATTAAAAATGAAATTCGCTTAGGTCACGCAAGAGCTGGCCTTTATATTCCTGAGAATTTTTCTGCAGAGCTGGTCGAAAATACTCAGCCATCCGTCACGTTATTTATCGATGGCACCATGCCTTCACTGGCAACCGCGATGGATAACAATTCTTCTGCTATTACGGATGAAGCTGTCACCACGGATATGTATTTCTCGGATCCTGATGATCCGGCGATTGTGRTAGCGCAAGATCCTTTTAACCTCGAAGTAACAACCTTGTTTAACCCGGACAAAATCGAGACCTGGTTTTTCCTGCCTGGTGTCATCGGTATATTGATTATGCAGGTGGCACTGATCCTGACTTCGACTACTGTTGTACGTGAGCGCGAAAATAATACACTGGAACAGCTGTTGGTAAGTCCGATGACACGCAGCCAGTTTATTGCTGGAAAAATTATACCTTATGTCATCATATCGCTAATCGATTTTTATGCCATCTTGGGATTTAGCTGGATAGTCTTTGATCTGCCAACCCCCAATTCGCATATCGACCTGCTTTTACTTGCGATCACCTATCTGGCGGCGCTAATCTCGATGGGCCTGGCTATATCGACCATCAGCCAGACACAGCAACAGGCAATTTTTATCTCGATCTTTGTGTTGATACCGTCCATCCTGCTTTCAGGTTTTATCTTCCCTATAGAAGCGATGCCAACGTATATACAGCCGGTGGCTTACATTATCCCGTTTACTTATTTTGTGGAAATCATTCGTGGTATCCTACTTAAGGGAAATAGCTTGCTCGAATTAATGCCGTATTTTATGGCGTTGTTAGCCTTTGCCGTTTTCTTCATCACCTTTAGTATATTTCGTTTTCGTAAAACGCTGTCATAACTCAGTTACTATTGATATCAGTCAACATCATCCCCAGTATTACTGAATAAGCTGATGACTGTACCTTGTTAATCGCGGTGTCCGTTTTCGGTGACAATTATTTTTAACAGTAAATACATTGACCAATGTGTCGTATAACCATGGAATATAAAGATTATTATCAGATAATGGGTGTTGAACGCAGTGCGACTCAGGACGAGATAAAACGTGCTTATCGAAAGCTGGCGCGTAAATATCATCCGGATGTGAGTAAAGAAGCTGATGCAGAACAACGTTTCAAAGAAGTGGGTGAAGCCAACGAAGTGCTGAAAGACCCGGAAAAACGTGCTGCTTACGACCAGTTGGGCGCTAACTGGAAAAATGGGCAGGACTTCAATGCACCTCCTGACTGGGATGCCGGCTTCGAATTCGGTGGCGGCGACCCCACAGGTAGATACACTGGCGGCTATTCTCGTGGCGGTGCTCAGCAACATGGTTTTAATGAAGCTGACGCCAGTGTTTACAGTGATTTTTTTGAATCTCTATTTGGTCAGAACTTTCAGCAGGCAGGTGGCAGGCCGGGTTATCAACAACAGTCAGGTTTTCAATCGACTGGCAGTGACCATCACGCCAAAATTCTGATCGATCTGGAAGATGCGATGAAAGGTGTTACACGTTCTATCAGCCTGCGTGTACCTGAGGTAGATGCCAGCGGTCATGTCGGCACCAAAGAGCGTGTGCTCAAGATAAATATTCCAAAAGGCATCAAACAGGGGCAGCATATTCGCCTTGCGGGTCAGGGCAACCCGGGGATGGGGCAGGAGAAAGCGGGTGACCTTTACCTCGAGATTGAATTTAATCCACATAGTATCTACCGTGTCGAAGGACGTGATGTGTATCTAGATCTTCCTGTTGCACCCTGGGAGGCGGCGCTCGGTGCCAGTATTAAAGCACCGACACCTGGTGGTGTGGTTGATCTGAAGATTAAGCCGGGTTCTGCTAATGGTAGTAAGATGCGTCTAAAAGGAAGGGGTATTCCTGCAAGTTCAAGCAGTAATAGCGCAGGTGATTTGTATGTGGTTTTACAGGTTGCACTGCCGCCGGCCAGTACTGATGATGAAAAAGCCGCTTACGTAAAAATGCAGCAATCATTTAATTTTAATCCGCGCGCTAAGTTGGGGGTGTAATACATGGTTAAGCAGACAACAGATATTTTAAGCGGGTATATTCTAGAAGACGAARCCCGATTGAGCCTGCGTCAGTTATGTGATGCATGCGCTGTCCGTGCCGAATACGTTATCGAACTAGTGGATGAGGGGTTTATCGAACCCAGTGGCGTGGAAAGATCACACTGGTGTTTTAACGGCATAAGTATAAAACGGGTGCAAACAGCAAAGCGACTGCAGCATGACCTGGGGGTCAACCTTGCGGGTGTTGCACTGGCGGTAGAGTTGATCGAYGAGATCGAAAATTTGCGCGCCAGGCTCAATAGAATGTAAACGACTGTCCGRRAAATATTTYRSRCTATRATATTGGGAACCTGTTATCGAAACGYATTCACTTTTTAAAGTTCTNAAAAATCGCTCCATCGGTATGTTTTATCAAACCTAAACGACGCTATATAAAAGCAACTAAATCATTGCCTCTATCATGCGTTTAATTTTTATCGCCTTTTCAAAATGATCCAATTTATTTTCCATTATCCACCATTGCGCAACCTCCAATAAAAGTTCAGGGTTGTCATTTTTGTTCGCAAAAAATGCATAAAATGACAGCCCTACGTCTGAGCCTTTACTCTCTATTTTATTGTTACAGACTTGAATTATTTTTTTCTTTAAAGTYTCTTTCATTACTTTTATATTTTCACTAAAGTTTTAACCAACAATATTCTAACCATTAATTCCTTAGCCGTTTTTTGCAACATAGAAAGTTATACCTGCAATAACGCTAAAGACTACCCAGCTTAAATGTTTTCCTCTAGTAAAACCGAAAGAAAACAGAGCACTTAAAAGCGATACTGTGCTAACTGTATAAAGGATTGTTTGCGTTAGATTTTCCTGACCGACTGAAACTTGCCATAACAGGTAACCAAACCCCCACCAGGCAAAAGTCATGATATGCCATACAAACCGTAAGGTTCCTTTTGTGAAAAAATCACTTCCAAATAAGTGGGGAACTTTATCTCCTCGAAATAAGCGAATCAATATATAACGTTCACCCAGATAAGAGTGAACGATTCCAATCACTAAACATAAGAGCGCGGCTATTTGTAACATTTTTATTTCCTCACTGTTAAACGTTTATTTGTTGCATACACTTTTAATTCTTCCAACTATCATTCCGGCAATTTCATAATCCTCTAACAAGAAGTGGCCTATTTTTTTATAAAGTGACAATCACATTCAGGCGACATTATAGAAAAACATTTGGCTGGCGCAACTGGCATCAAGGTATCCGCTTCCCCATGCCACATAATAATAGGTGTTGCGATGGATTGGAAATCAATATCCCATGGCTTGGTAAGCAATACTGTGTCCGAGTATGCCTTGATAGCCTTGTCGATAGGCTTCGCGAATGTGGGATATAAAGACTGCCAGATTGGCTTTAGATTTAAGTCTATCCATTACCTGATGACCCCACGAACATAACTGAATCATTCATTTTTTGTCTATCCTTTTTATTTCGTCATGAACAAAAGTAGTGGATATTTTTGTTTGCCTGCCACAATATTTTGTTATGCCGATTTTTACAACCAGAACCTCCACCACCAATTGAAATGTTTATTTACAATTTTCATGGTCAGCCAATCAACCGCTTTCATTGTTCCGCTGCCAGAACCAGCATTCATCATTATCGTCATAGCAAAGTTTGCTTCTGGAACAATAATTGAACGGCAGAAAAAAAATCCTGCTGAACCATCAAATGCAGAAAACCTGTTACCGTTTAAAACACCATTTGCCACACCGAGTGAAAAACCATCATGAGAAAAATGAATATATTTATAGCCTTTGCTGGTAATGTGATTATTTTCACCTCTTAGCCCTTGCAGATGAAATTGTGTGTATTTGGCATAATCTCGAGAAGATAAACTCAAATCTCCCGCAGGCGTAAGCAGATAAGGCAATTTATATTCGTGTTCAGGTGGAAGCGCCTCGATATTTTTTTTGGTAACAAGGTGCCCCCATGGCTGATCGACTTCAAAACTATTTGGCCAGCCAATATGAACCGACAAGCCCATATCATCAACTAGTGTTTTTTTAACCAGACTTTCATAGTTTTCCCCAGCTACTTTTTCAAGCATTGCTGAAGCCATCGTATAACTGGCATTTGAATAGAGATGCTGAAATTTATAATTTGTATATTTGCTAGCAGGTTTTTGTCTGGTGAGGTATTTAATAAACTCTAATCTGGAATGCGATTCGGACAAAGCTATTTCAGGAAATTTTTCTTCCCCAGAGGTAAAGGGCAATATGCCAGCCTCACACAAAAACAAGTCCTCCAGTGTAATATCAAAATACGATTTCCTTGCCTTATCTTTTAGTTCTGGATAGACATCAAAAAATTTTGTTTGCCATCTGATCTTTTTTTGCTCTACAAACTTTTCAGCCATTAATGCAAGTACCGATTTTGAGCAGGAACCAATATGAAAATAATCATCCAGCGTGGCCAGTTCTTTTTTGTCAATGACTCTTGTGCCCTGTATTTCCTGGAGTAACATTTTTTCTGAATTCATCATTGAGACAGAAATAGCTGGGACCTGATACTTTCTTCTGGCATCACTCATAACTTTGGACAAATACTTTTTCGTTACACGAGTATTTTTTGCGAATGTTATATTTTGATAGCTCATGAATATTCCTATTACTTATGACTCATCTTAGTGAAGAGCAGGTAAAAAAACAAATATGGGAATCGTTAAGGTATAAAAAAGAATTCCGTACACGCTATATACTGTTTGCCAGTGAAGAAGCAAATATTATAAATAAAGCTTCCACTAAGAAGGGACGTAATTTTGACGAACTGGCCAAACTAGTTTCATTTGATGAGGCAACAGGGCTTTAGGGCGGTGGCCTGGCTCATTGAGTGACGGGCCAGTTAAATTCAGGCTTTGAACAGGTAATTTSTAAACTTAAATTATTTGTGCTGCTYTTATAAAGCTTGTGTTATTTAATACTCACAGAGCAGTAACGATTTTCCCGTCATAGATGTTGGTTGCTGCAAGCCCATCAATTGTAAAATGGTCGGTGCGACCGCACTTAAATCACAACCAGGGCGCAGATGCCAGTTAGCTTCATCGATRATCATGCARGGTACGGGGTAAAGCGTATGCTGCGTGTGCGGCTCTTGTGTGACGGGATCAACCATTTCATCACAGTTACCGTGATCTGCCGTCAACACCACTGAAAAACCCGTTTCTTTGGCTGCATCYAATACACGTCCAACTTCAGTATCAAGCGCTTCTACTGCTTTTATTACTGCTTCACGAATGGCAGTATGCCCAACCATATCGCCATTAGCGAAGTTAACCATGATGAAACCATAGTCGCCTGACTGTAGACCTTCGATAACTTTGTCAGCGACACCCGCCGCACTCATCTCCGGTTGCAGATCGTATGTGGCCACGTCAGGCGAATGCACCATGACATGATCTTCACCTGCAAAAGGTTTTTTCTTRCCACCATTAAAGAAATAGGTAACGTGGGCATACTTTTCAGTTTCAGCGCAATGYARTTGTTTATAACCGGCACGGCTAACGACAGATGCGACAGTAGCCTGTGGACGTTCCGGYGCATAACCKATCGGCAATARAAATTCTGGATCGTATTCTGTTAAACAGGTGACCTGGGCACCGGAAAAATCRCCGRTATCAAAATCRTCAAAGTGATCCTGACTCAAYACCGCYGTTAGCTGACGTGARCGATCATTTCGAAAATTGAAAAAGATAACRTTATCATCAGACTGRATTAGTTCCGCATCATCAAGCACTGTTGGAATTATAAATTCATCGGTTTCTTCATTGGCATACGCTGCTTCAATTGCATAACGTGCATTTTCAGCTGCTCTACCTTTACCGTTGACCATCGCCTGCCATGCAAGCTCAGTACGATCCCAACGATTATCTCTATCCATCGAATAATAACGACCACACACAGTAGCAACACTACCACCAGCATCTTCCAGTGCACTTTCGAGTTCAGGTAAAAAGGTTAACGCTGACATCTGCGCAGTATCACGACCATCAGTCGTCATATGCACAACAGGTTTAACCTTATAATCAGCGCATAATTTTATTAAAGCGACAAGGTGATTAATGTGACTATGCACACCCCCGTTTGATGTCAGACCCACCAGGTGCAATGGACGATTACTGGCTGCGGCATCTTCAACGGCTGCCAATAATGCAGCATTAGTGAAAAAATCACCACTTTCGATTTCGTCATTGATACGAACTAAATCCTGTTTGATGACCGTACCGCTACCCAGTGTCATGTGACCGACTTCTGAGTTACCCATTTGACCATCAGGCAGACCAACTGAATTGCCGCATGCCTCTAATGTGGTATGAGAATTTCTTGAAAAATATTCATCCAGGCGCGGGGTATTCGCTTCCTGCATTGCATTATTAATTCGACTTGGGTTAACGCCAACGCCATCCAGAATAATCAGGAGGGTGGGTTTTCGGGGAACGCTTCTATCGACCATAAGAGCTCTCTGCCCTTCTCTTCTTTAAGTGTTTGTATTTAGCGTGGCATTTTACACTATTGAGAGCGTTATCAGGATTTTTTATCCGCTTTATCAACCATATACTCATTCCTACGCGGAGCATCGCAACGAAATTCTAGTCGGACTTATCGTTCTTATCGTTCTTATCGTTCTTATCGTTCTTATCGTTCTTATCGTTCTTATCGTTCTTATCTGACTTATCTGACTTATCTGACTTATCTGACTTATCTGCCTTATCTGACTTATCGTTCTTATCTGCCTTGTCTAACTCGTCGAACTCATCTTTCTGATTATTTTCATCCTCTTCAGCCTCCGCCTCGTCAAAAAGATTTTCCAGCTCTTCATCGCTGAGTGGGTTACCTTCTTCATCATGGTCATCCGGTGGAATATCACCGGAAAAATCGACTGGCTTTTCTTCAATCAAAGTGAACTCATCATTTTCCATGATGACCTCTTCTTTTTCTTTCTCTTTGAGGAAAAGTCGTGAAGCGATTAAGCCAATCTCAAATAACAACCAAATTGGAATAGCTAACAGCGACTGCGATATTATATCCGGCGGTGTCAACAACATGCCTATAAAAAAAGCACCAATAATGATGTAAGGCCGTTTTGCTGCCAACTTATCTGCACTGGTTATACCCGCTGCAATAATCAAAAATGTGGCAACCGGCACCTCAAAGGCAATACCAAATGCCAGAAAGATGGCAATAATAAAATCAAGGTACTGGCTGATGTCGGTCATGACAGCGACACCTGCAGGTGCGATGCCAATAAAAAAACCAAACAGAATCGGGAAGATAACAAAATAGGCAAAAGCGATTCCGCAATAAAACAAAATAACACTGGAAATCAGCAGCGGTGTTGCCAGACGTTTTTCATGGAGATATAAACCGGGCGCAATAAACGCCCAAATTTGATGTAACAAATAAGGGATCGTCAGCAGCACCGATAACAATAGAACCAGTTTAAACGGTACTAAAAAAGGTGAGGTCACACCCGTTGCAATCATCGACGTGCCTTCCGGCATTAAAGCCAGCAAAGGTTGTGCAGCGATGGTGAAAATTTCTTCAGAGAAAGCAAACAGGGCAACAAATACAATGAGGATAGCCAGCACCATATGCAACAGGCGGTCACGTAACTCAACCAGATGATCCATCAAGCTTTGCTCGTGTTGCTGTTTTTTCTGTGGTGGTGGTTGCTGCTCTGACATTTACTTGCTGAATTATTTAGATGAAGGTTCGTCTTTTTCGTCTGTTAATGACGATGTTTCATTTTTTTCTTTTGTGTCTTCATCGTAAAAAGAATGGGAAGGGGCATCGGTTAAAATATCATCTGTGGAAAGATTCGGTTTGATATCATCGATACCCGATTTTATTTGTTGCTGCAGTTCGCTGATCTGTACTTCCTGATTATGCAACATACGCTTAAATTCATTGATATCGAACTCCGATTCAACTTCACTGCGAACACCTTCTATATAACGACGCGCTTTACCGACAAAAAGACCCGCTTGTCGCGCGGCACCGGGTAGTCGCTCCGGGCCGATAACAACCAGAGCTAACACTAAAATAAGGAGGATTTCCCAGAAGCCAATATCAAACATAGTAAACTAGAAAATACTATCGTCATTGCGAGGAACGAAGCAATCCCTAACAGAAGGTCGCCACGCTTCGCTCGCAATAACGATGTTTGTGAATTTGGATTTAACTGCCTTCATTTAAATCAATGGCGCTGTGCAACAACAGATAGACTTAAACCTTATCTTCTTTTTTAACGGATTCAGACTTCGCTGTATTATTCGCTTTATCATCAGAAGCTTGCTCAACTTTATTTTGTTTCGCCGCTTCATCATCACCCGTTGTCACTGCACTTTTAAAACTTTTGATTGCAGATCCTAAATCACCACCCACGTTTTTTAATTWCTTAGTGCCAAAGATCAAAATCACGACAGCCAATAAAATTAATAATTGCCAAACACTAATACCCATAATCTTTACTCTCTATCTTTTAACTTTATATTTATAATAATCAGACATCTGATTATCTTAACTTCTCGTTATAACGAGATTCTTTTATTCACTTCCGTGCCGCTTTTTCTTCATGTCCCGATACGCCAAAGCGACGTGCTAATTCTTCTAAWACATCATCCGACGACAAACCCTGATCCGCCATTAATATCATAGTATGAAACCAGAGATCGGCTATTTCGTAAACCAGTTTATCCCKATTACCACCTTGTTCCACATCTTTGGCGGCCATCACGGTTTCGGTGGCTTCTTCACCCACCTTTTTAAGGATAGCATCTAATCCCTTATCATACAGGCTTGCCACGTAAGATGTATCAGGCGCAGCCCCTTTGCGYTGTTCCAGTATCTCTGTGAGTTGAGCCAGTATGTCTGAATTATTCATTTTTTTATTTATATATTTCGCCTGGATCTTTAATCACAGGTTCGATTTCCACCCATTTTTCACCCTGTAATTGTCGATAAAAACAGCTCTCTCGCCCAGTATGACAGGCTATTCCACCCTTTTGTTCCACTTTTATCAGGATAACGTCCTCGTCACAATCAAAACGTATATCAACCACTTTTTGTGCGTGTCCMGATTCTTCGCCTTTGTGCCAGAGTTTNGCTCTGGAACGTGACCAGTATACCGCTTCTTTGTTTTCGGCGGTTAACTGCAWGGACTCCCGGTTCATCCATGCCATCATCAAAATTTTTCCGCTACTGGCATCCTGTGCAATGGCTGGAACAAGACCATTTTCATCAAAACGTATTTCGTCTAACCAGTTCATTATAGACGCATCTCGATACCACGGTCAGCCATGTGCTGCTTGGCTTCCTGTATGGTGTATTCAGCAAAGTGRAAAATACTGGCYGCCAAAACGGCRTCRGCYAGWCCTTCAATCACACCATCTGCAAGATGATCAAGATTGCCGACACCACCCGACGCGATAACCGGAACAGAAACCGCTTCAGAAATGGCACGAGTTAAGGGCAAATCAAAACCAATTTTAGTGCCATCTCGGTCCATGCTGGTTAGCAAAATTTCACCRGCGCCRAATTYAACCATTTTTTTTGCCCACTCGATKGCATCAAGTCCCGTGGACTTGCGCCCCCCGTGAGTGAATATTTCCCAGCGTAAAGGCTCACCTTCYTTGCTGACTKTTTTCGCATCGATGGCGACCACGATACAYTGTGAACCAACCTTGTCAGACGCTTCRCGAACAAACTCAGGATTAAAAACAGCCGCCGTATTTATCGCAATTTTATCTGCGCCCGCATTGAGCATACGACGAACATCATCAACCGTACGAATACCGCCACCCACCGTTAAAGGTATAAAAACTTCATTCGCCACTTCTTCAACAACATGAACGATGGTCTCACGATTATCTGAACTGGCTGTGATATCCAGAAAAGTGATTTCATCTGCGCCTTCTTCATCGTAACGACGCGCCACATCGACCGGGTTTCCGGCATCACGRATATCGACAAACTGCACGCCTTTAACTACGCGCCCGTTATCAACATCAAGACAGGGAATAATTCGTTTTGCTAATGCCATTTTATATTTTTCTACCAAACTAAATTTTCACTACAGAGGCACAGAGGGCGCAGAGTTAATATATCTTTACCAGCCGTTGGCTCGTTTTTCAATAAATTATTTTTCTCTGTGGCCTCTGTGCCTCTGTGGTGAAACAGGTTTTAAAGTTTACTATTGAAAATCTATTGCGCATCCAGCCAGGCCTGCGCTTCTTTCAGGTCGATAGTGCCTTCGTAAATAGCACGACCGGTAATCGCACCCATGATGCCTTCATCTGCCACTTTACTTAATGCTTTAATATCATCCATATTGGTAATGCCACCGGATGCAATAACGGGAATTTTAATCGCCTGCGCCATTTTTACAGTGGCTTCGACATTTACCCCTTTCATCATGCCATCACGAGAGATGTCGGTGTAAACAATGGCTTCAACACCATCGTCTTCAAAACGTTTCGCCATATCAATAACATCGTGTTTGGATAATTTTGACCAACCATCAACCGCCACTTTACCGTTTTTCGCATCCAGTCCGACGATAATATGTGTTGGAAACTCAGCGCACATCTCCGCAATAAAATGCGGCTCTGTGACTGCTTTTGTGCCCACGATTAAGTAGTTAACCCCGGCATCAAGATAGGCCGCTATGGTGTCTTCGTCACGAATACCGCCGCCTAGCTGAATTTTTAAATCCGGATAAGCGGCGGCAATATCATGGATCACCTCTGCATTAACGGGTTTGCCTGCAAACGCACCATCCAGATCAACGATGTGCAGGCGACGCGCACCGGCTTCCACCCATTGCCCCGCCATGGCGACCGGGTCATCAGAAAATACCGTACTCTCATCCATGTCACCCTGACGCAGGCGCACACATTGTCCTTCTTTTAAATCAATTGCGGGTATTAATAACATAGCCAGTCTGGTCTCGTTTATTCAGTTGCGATTTTACGTTTGCCCATTCCAATGACAAAAGTTCTTAAGTAATTGTAAACCATCGTGCGCACTTTTTTCTGGGTGAAACTGCGCAGCAAAAACATTTTCTCTTGCGATAACCGATACAAAATCAATGCCGTATTCTGTGGTACCGGCGATTAGTGTTTCATCATCGGGATTAACATAATAACTGTGCACAAAATAAAAACGGCTATTATCCGGTATCTCCTGCCACAATGGATGCGACTGCTTGTGCGAGACTTTATTCCATCCCATATGCGGCACTTTCAAATGCTGCATTTGTGATTGTAGCTCGTCATCGGCGAAAGCACAGACATCACCCGCATAAAGATTCATGCAAGCAACACCCTGATTCTCTTCACTGTGTGCCATCAATACTTGCATGCCCATACAAATACCCAGAAAAGGCTTYTCGCTAGCAGCCTGCAATACCACTTTATCCAGTTTTAAATCTTTCAACTGTTTCATGCAATCACGAGCGGCACCTTGCCCAGGGAATACAATACGTTCTGCATTGGCAATCTCATCGGCATCTGAACTAACGATCACTTTTTGATTATCGGCAACCACGTGTTCCAACGCTTTCGATACAGAACGTAAATTACCCATGCCGTAATCAACGACAGCTACAACCGAGCTCATGGTAAGCGCTCCGTTGAATGAAAAATAAAAAATGAAAAATGAAAAATCATAAATACAATTACAATATTAATTTTAGTCTGGCRACGATTGGCTATAGGGTRCCTTTGGTACTCGGCATCATACCTTGCATGCGCGGATCAGCWKYYAKCGCCATRCGYACAGCACGACCRAAYGCTTTAAACAYKGTTTCARYKWKATGRTGMGCRTTGTCMCCACTTAGGTTATCGATRTGCARGGTGACGTTGGCGTGGTTGATAAAGCCCTGAAARAATTCATGAAACAAATCGACATCAAAATCACCAATACTGGAACGCTCGAATTTAACGTTATATTCAAGTCCCGGACGACCGGAAAAGTCGATAACCACGCGCGTCAAAGCTTCATCTAATGGAACGTAAGCATGWCCATAACGCACGATGCCTTTTTTATCCCCTACTGCCTGYGCMACCGCYTGSCCAAGAGAWATACCAATATCTTCAACCGTGTGGTGCGCGTCGATRTGTAAGTCGCCYYWGGCTGTAATYTCAAGATCAATYAAACCGTGACGCGCCACTTGATCAAGCATATGCTCAAGAAAAGGCACGCCGGTATCCAGRTTACATTCACCCGAKCCATCCAGATTAACTTTTACCTGAATTTGTGTTTCCAGTGTATTTCGTTCAACACTTGCTTGACGCTGAGTCATTATTTCTCCAGTTACTCTCTATTATGTCGTTAAATTAAATGTTACCGGCCCATCATTGAGTAGCTGCACYGCCATGTCCGCACCAAATTCGCCGGTCTGCAGCCAGTTTTCTGGTAAATTTTCAGCCAATGATTCACCCNTTACACGCATTATATCAATAAGTTGRTTAAACATCGCGAATCCTTTTTCAGGAKCAGCCGCATTTGAAAAGCYGGGYCTCARCCCTTTTTGYGTATCCGCTGCCAGMGTAAATTGTGGCACCATCAACACTGAGCCRCCTATATCCATGACACTGAGGTTCATYTTGTCTTCGCTGTCTGAAAAAACACGGTATTTTAAAATTTTCYCTGCCAGCTTCTCAATCGAGATRCWTTCATCCTTTTTTTCCACAGCCAGCAGAACCAGCAGGCCTTGATCGATTTGRGCAATCTTATTTTCGCTCACGGTAACTGATGCGTTTTYAACTCTTTGTATTAATGCAATCATAGMGTTACAAGACTTTCACTGTCTCGCCAATTKTCACCATTAAGAATGAATAAAAATTGTTGTAGGGATTTTCCTACACGCTTTGCCCATTCTCGCTGATAGCAAAACCCTGACCAGTTAGCCATAATAATCATCAAGGACAAAGGGAACGAGCCGTAAATGGACATAGGGATGTAAGGTAGCTTTTTAGGACTTAACAAGGATAAGGACTAAGGAAAGACAGAGTTTACACGGATTTTTACTTCCAGTGGACAGGAATTCTAAGGACAAGCTATAGCGCGTGGCTCATTATTAAGCATGGACCTAAAAACCCCAACTATATGTTGGGGTTTTTTTATGTCCAGGGATGGGCGATATCTCGCAAGGAGCCAGGGATGGCGGTGCGAATATGTCCAAAGATAAATCTTATCTCGATAAGAGCCATGAAATAATGATACGGATAGTCTGTGTAACCGTAGCCTAACTTCTGAAAACGGCCATGAGCGGACTTTTAAAAGAAAAAATCTTGTCCGCGAATAACGCAAAAGACGCGAAAAAAGCAAAAGAAACAATATTTTTTTTGCGTTCTTTGCGTTATTCGCGGACTAACCGTTTTTAATCTTTTAGATGTCGGCTAAGAGTCGATAACAGACACCCAAACATTATCAAAAACACATATTCCACAGTAGGTTCTCTATTCTCAGACAAGCTCCTAGTACCCCACCACCTCTTTATCAGGCAATGAAACATCCGGGTTCAGGTTATTAAGGTTCAACCATATATACGCAGTTTCAATATCGCTGAATAGTTCCACATTAATACCCGATGCTGCCGCCAGTAATTTATGCAATTTAGCCAATGCCAGCGGATAAGGTTTTACCGCCAAAATAGCCATCGAAAAACCTAATCGACCGTGACCCTGATTCAGATTGATATGCGCAACGTGATGCATATCATCCTCCGTAATGGCATCGACGTTAGCATCCAGCACATCAAATATCTGGCAAAATCCTGGCTTAATAACATCATCATATTTATTTACCATCCAGCGTGCGCTGTCAAAAAGCTCCTCAGCTTTCAGATCACCACTACACCGAGTAACGACAAGCAAACCATCCTGATATATTTTTCTTTCAATCACACTAAACTTCCCTCTTTGGAATCTGCATCAATAACTTTATGACAATTTTTAAAATCATACAACGCGTTATCAGCAAGATGGGAAGGAACAACATTTTGCAAACTCTTCAATATCATTTCCGACCGACCCGGGCTTTCCTGCTCCCATTGCTGAATCATTTTTTTCACGACTTGTCTTTGTAGATTTTCCTGTGACCCACATAAATTACAGGGAATAATGGGGTAATTTTTAATCTTTGCATAAGCAGCAACATCAGTCTCCTTGCATAATGCGAGCGGCCGAATGACAACATGTTTTTTGTTATCGCTCAATAATTTTGGTGGCATCGTTTTTAATTTTGCATTAAAGAACATATTTAAAAAAAATGTTTCTATGATGTCATCCTGATGATGGCCTAAAGCAATTTTACTGGCGCCAATTTTTTCAGCAAAAGAATATAAGATACCACGCCGTAAACGCGAACATAAGCCACAGGTTGTTTTTCCTTCCGGGGTCTTTTCTTTGACTACGCTGTAGGTGTCCTGCTCGATAATATGGTATTGAATACCCAAATCACTCAAATACGCCGGCAATACGTCTTCTGGGAAATCGGGTTGCTTCTGATCCAGATTGATAGCAACCAGTTCAAATTTAATGGGCGCTTTTTTTTGCAATGCCATCAACAGTTCAAGCATGGCATAACTGTCTTTTCCGCCGGAAAGACACACCATCACTTTATCGCCCTCTTCGATCATATTGTAAAGCACAATCGCCTCGCCCGTTTTATGCTTTAGTTCTTTGAATAATTTTTTTGTCGTTTGTTTTTTATCGGGAAAAAAATTCGCAGACTTTGGAGAGGAAATAATAATCGATTGTTTATTCATATAAAGACGTCTCCCCATTCGGGCGTGTTCGAAAATATCGCAATGCCCACAGATATTGCGCCGGACAATAATCAATAACCTGTTCGATTGATTGATTCATTGCAAGACTGTCTTTTTTATCATCGCCTACAGGCATATTTTCAATTTCATCTAACAAGCTAATCACGTAGCGTTTATCATTTGGGTTATAACAAGCCACACAGGGAAGAACAACCGCATCACATGATTTTGCCAAACGGCCCAATACGGGAATGGTTGCTTTTGGCACACCGAAAAAGGGAATAAAAATAGAATTTTTTCGCCCCAAATCTTCATCCGCCAGATAAACCAGCACTTTGCCTGCGCGCGTTTCGCGGATTAATGGCCTAAGACCGTCTTCACGAGTAAATAATTTTGCACCTTTAGCCCTGCCGAATCTCATACGACCCTTTGCTACCATCCAATCTATAACCGGGTTATTCATCGGTTTATACGGGCCGTTCGAAGCATGCGCCATAAATATAGCAGCAACAGCAAACTCCAGACCAACCGTGTGCGGCAACATAATAATGATATTTTTTCCTTGCGACTGGTGATGTGCAATTTTTTCGAAACCGTTGGTTTTTATTTTTTTTCTGACAACACTGATTGGTCGCCACCACAAAAGAAAATAATGGGTCAGGCTTCTGTATTGTGCTTTAAAATACTCGCCGACCATAAAATCGATTTCCGACTCAGCTTTACTCGGGAAACATAAGGACAAATTTGTTTTCACAATATTAAATCGTTTTTTATTTTTCTTTTCAGCGACACTGCCCAGGCAACAACCAACCCAGTCAGTGATAAACATTGGCAACAAGGTTAATAAAAAAAACACTAATAAGCCAAACCATGTAGTCCAATATTTAGGATACAACAAAGCGGAACTAAAATAACATTTATCCCGATTGGGGTTTTGAACAGTCATAGTCCGATTGATGGTTTTTACTTACGCCAAAAGGCGGGCGTTAACAATACTAACAGTGTGAATATTTCAAGCCGCCCAAGGAGCATAGAAAAACATAACAGCAATTTATTAAATTCGGACAGGCTAGCGTAGTTGGCACTCACCTCACCCAGGCCAGGACCCAGATTATTGATGGTCGCGGCCACTGCAGAAAAAGCCGTAATCTGATCCAGTCCGTTATACATTAATACCAGCATCATCAAAGCAAACAGCGCGACATACGCAGCAAAAAAACCCCAAACCGCATCGATGATTGAATTCTTAACAGGCTGCTTGCCAATCTTAACGGTAATCTGCGCGTTAGGATGGATTAATCGCATAATCTCACGTTGACCCTGTTTCATTAACAACAATATACGAATAACTTTAATGCCACCGCCCGTTGAGCCCGCGCAACCACCAATAAAACTTGCAAACAATAACAACACGGGGATAAATACCGGCCAACTTGCATAATCTGAAGTAACAAAGCCTGATGTTGTCGCTATCGAAACGGTATGGAACAATCCTTCACGGAATGCGCTAGAGAGATCATGATAGACTGATTGTGTGTACAAAACATAGATACAAAGTGATGTAATAATAATTAACAGGCTGGCGTATAACTTAAACTCTGAGTCACGCAAATAGGGCATTAAACTTTTTGAACGCACCACCGTAAAATGCAAAGCAAAATTAATGGCGCCGAGAAACATAAAAACAATCGCCACAATTTCAATAGCCTGATTATCAAAGTAACCCAAACTTGCGTCATGTGTAGAGAAGCCACCTATCGACACGGTAGAAAAGCTATGCCCGACTGCATCGAACAAATTCATGCCCGCCAGCCAATATGCTAAGGCGCACACGACAGTTAATCCAAGATAAATATACCAGAGGGCTTTTGCCGTTTCTGCAATTCGTGGTGTTAATTTACTATCTTTTACCGGGCCAGGGGCTTCGGCTTTATATAGCTGCATACCACCGATGCCCAACATCGGTAAAACAGCCACAGCCAGCACGATAATACCCATGCCACCGAGCCACTGTAATTCYTSRMRKWRARRTARWAWRCTRTRSKKYRWAWMRWYYMSRMMRWYYMWKAMWSYCRMKCYCRYWGTGGNYYRAACCTGARATGGATTCRAATAATGCATCGGYGAKRCTTATATCTAAAYCMTCATAGAGATAAAAYGGCATCGCRCCCGCAACACCTAATACCAACCAGAATAAAACRACGACAACAAATCCATCGCGYAAACGTAAATCRCTGGTTTTATTTCTTACTGGAAAAAATAATAAGAAACCAATACTTAACAGAACAAGATAGCTATAAAAAAAAGCGCGCGCAGCATCTTCCTGRTAGATAAGATCAATAACCACGGGGGGTAACAAAGTGATRCTGAATARCATCAGGAATAATCCCATGATGCGTTGTATGACGGCGAAGCGCATTAAAAGAAAGTCACGCCGACCTGGAATAGTTTTTCAACAGCATTAAATTTRGTCTTATCCAGYAAGAACAAAATYAGATGRTCCTCATTCTGAATCACAATATCATGGTGCGCCATAATAACTTCATCACCGCGGATAATGGCACCGATAGTCGTACCTACTGGTAACTTAATATCCTCTACTGCTTTACCAACCACTTTAGAGTTGGCACTGTCACCGTGTGCAATCGCCTCAATMGCCTCGGCCGCACCTCGGCGTAAGGAATGTACGGCTACCACATCACCACGGCGCACATGTGCCAGTAACCCACTGAGGGTAATTTGTTGCGGCGATATTGCCACATCAATGGTGCCTTCACTCTCCATCAAATCAATGTAGGCGTGTCGATTAATCAGTGACATCACTTTTCGCGCACCCAGACGCTTCACTAACATAGAAGACAGGATGTTCGCTTCGTCATCATTGGTCAACGCACAAAATACGTCCATCTGATCTATATTTTCTTCTAGTAACAAATCTTCGTCTGCTGTATCACCGAGCAAGACAATAGTCTTATCCAGGTCACGGGATAATTCTTCTGCACGTTCCGCATTTCGCTCAAGAAGCTTTATGTGGTATTTGTTTTCCAATGCCTGGGCAAGGCGTTTACCAATGTTACCGCCTCCGGCTAGCATGATTCGCTTAATGGGTTTGTCTAACTTTCGAAGCTCTGCCATTACCGCACGAATATCTTTTTTTGCTGCAATAAAAAATACTTCGTCATCGGCTTCAATAACCTGATGCCCATCAGGTACAATGCCTTTGCCACGTCGAAATATAGCCGCCACACGTGAATCAACGCCCGGCATATGTTTTCTTAAATCCGAAATTTCATGGCCGACTAATGGACCACCATAATAGGCTTTAACACCGACCAGTCTGGCACGACCACCGGCAAAATCTAAAACTTGTAAGGCACCGGGATATTCAATTAAGCGTTGTATATGTTCAGAAATTAATTGTTCAGGACTAATCAATACATCAATTGGCAAATCATTATTGTTAAACAGTTCTTTGTATTTCAGGAATTCCTGCGAGCGCACCCGTGCGATTTTGGTTGGCGTATGGAACAGACTGTGCGCGACCTGGCAGGCAACGATATTGGTTTCGTCACTATTTGTTACTGCTATCAGCATATCCGCATCGCTGATACCGGCTTTTTTTAAAACATCGGGGTGCGAGGCATGACCAACCACGGTTTGAATATCAAAACGGTCTCTTAGATCGCTAAGCAGAACTGCATTAGAATCAACCAGAGTGATATCATTGGCTTCTGAAGATAAATTTTCAGCCACGCTAGAGCCAACCTGGCCCGCTCCTAAAATAATAATATTCATATCTGATGCGTAAGCTTATCCGCCACTCTGAATTTATTCGACCTTATCGATGAGCCTGATTTTGTCATAAGCTCGCTAATGAACCGAAGTTTACGCTTATCATTGCTATTTTTCAGCTGATAATTTTTTTAAGCGACAAAAATAAAAACCATCCGCATCAAACTCACCGGGCAACAATTGACGGCCATAATCACAAACCTTGCCCCAGTCAGCATCAATTTTTATTTCAGTTGCGTCCTTGTTTCGCGATAAAAATGCCTGGATTTGATTCTGATTTTCATCTTTGAAGACCGAACAGGTGACGTACAATAGCTCACCACCCGTCGCCAGCATCTGCCACGCGGCATTCAAAATACTTGCCTGCAACTCGACTAACGGTGTTATATCCGACTCACGACGTAAAGTCTTAATATCCGGATGACGCCGAATAACGCCACTGGCAGAGCATGGCGCATCAATTAATATACGTTCGAGTTTTTCACCGCTCCACCACTCGCGATACTCACTTGCATCCGCTACGATTAGCTCTGCTCGTGATTCGAGCTTAAGTCGCTGCAGATTTTCACTGACTCGCGTCATTCTTGACTCATCAATTTCAACAGCCATAACCTTTTCGATTTCATCATAGCGTTCGAGCAGATGACAGGTTTTACCACCGGGCGCAGCACATAGATCGAGAACCTGCGTGTTTCCAGTAACATTAAGTAATTCAGCGGTCAGTTGTGCGCCAACATCTTGCACTGATACTGCGCCATCAGCAAAACCGGGTAAGGTGCGGACATCAAGCCCCTGACTTAACTTTAATGCACTCACGGCAATTTGATTCGGGAAAACTGAAAGCTGTGATTCAATATCGTTTTCAGTGAGCTGCTTTTGATAATCTTCGACTTGATAGTGTTTTTGATTCACCCGCAGCCAGAAAGCCGGGCGTTGATTATTTGCGTCTAAGATTTGTTTCCAGTTTTCAGGCCAGTCTGCTTTTATCTTTTCCAGTAACCAACGTGGATGAGAGTAGATGGCCTGGCCATCTCTCATTGATTCAATCAATTCTTCTTTTTCGCGAGTGAAACGACGCAATACGGCATTGACTAGTCCGGCTGCCCATTTTTTGCCCGCTTTTCTTGAAAGCTCAACCGCATCATTAATAATGGCGTAGTCGGGCGTTCGGCATTCTTTTAACTCATAGAGTGCCATCAATAAAATCAACTGTACGTCAATGTCTTTTTTCTTTAACGCTTTAGCTAATAACTTTGATGTGAAAAATTCTAATTGCCAACGCCAACGTAATACACCATTAACAATTTCATTCGTCAGCCCTCGGTCACGTTTGTCTTCGAGCGCATCAATGGTTCGCGCCTGCACCGCTGATAGCGACTGCCCACTAAAAACTTGCTTTAATGTTTTTAAGGCGGCTTGTCTGGCAAGGCTGACCTTAGCTTTACCCTGCCTGGATTTTTTATTCACAGACTGAGACGATTGTTTTATAGCGTCACTCACAGTATCAATTTAAAACCTGGCCAAGTAAAGAATGGGCGTTTAGGAAATCTGCTGCGGACATTTGGCGCTTGCCTTCTGCCTGCAGYCGARYAATACGAAYRACCCCTTTTCCGGTTACAACATCGATTCCCTGTGCAGAYTCTGCGATGACCTCACCGCTTTTTTTATTAACGTGAAYTGRATCGTTTTYATGCACTTGAGCCAGCCAYAGGCGTAATTTGGCTGGTTTACCTTTTTTCTGATAARARCAGTAAGCCACTGGCCAGGAATTATAAGCCTGTATTGCACGATGAATTTCCACTGCCGAATTTGACCAGTCAATTTTAGCTTCCGCTTTGTCCAGCTTTGAAGCGTAACAGGCRTCYGCATTATCCTGTTTGTTTTTTRCCTGAGTCTGGTTCGCAATGGCCGGCAAAACCGATAATAATGTTKTTGCACCTAAGGTCATCAACTTATCGTGCAGGCTTGAACCGGTATCGTCAGTCGTGATATCACACTCAGCAACAGCMAGAATATCACCTGTATCCAGCCCTTCATCCATCTGCATAATGGTCACACCTGTTTTTTTGTCCCCCGCTAAAATAGCGCGYTGGATMGGYGCYGCACCACGCCAGCGTGGYAGTAATGAAGCATGGATATTAATACAGCCCAAACGYGGGGCKTCAAGTACAGCAGTGGGTAACAACAAMCCGTAAGCCGTCACAATCATCAAGTCTGCCTCAATCGCTTTTAATTCCGACTGTGYCTGCGGRTCTTTTAATGATGCGGGTTGATACACTGGAATGGCGTATTCCAGCGCTTTTATTTTAACMGGTGAAGCCTGTAATTCTCGACCACGTCCTGCAGGACGATCGGGCTGCGTATAGACCGCAACCACCTCATAAGATGATTCAATCAGCGCCTGGAGTGCGGCGACAGAAAAATCCGGCGTGCCAGCATAAATTATGCGCAAAGGATGACTCACAATAAATTGTCGTTTCTCGTTATATTCGATGACTGCAGGCTTAGGGAATCTCTAACCCGCGGCCTGACGGTTTTCTTCTCGTTGTTGCTTTAGCAAGCGCTTTTTGATGCGTTGCCGTTTTAGAGGGGATAAATAATCAACAAACAACTTACCTTTTAAATGATCAATTTCGTGCTGAATACACACGGATAATAATTCATCGGCCTGCAACGTGTATTCATCACCATTCTGATCCATGGCTTTTATCGTGACTTTTTCGGCACGTTCAACTTTTTCATAGATATCCGGCACGGACAAACAACCCTCATCGCAACTTTCTATGCCCTCTTCCTTCATGATCTCAGGGTTGATCAAACACAGCGGCTGGTCTTTATTCTCAGACACATCAATAACTATAATCTGCTGATGCACATTTATCTGTGTTGCTGCCAACCCAATACCTGGCGCCTGATACATAGTTTCAAACATATCATCCACCAGTTTTTTGATAACATTATCAACCTCCTTTACCGGCTTAGCCACGGTACGAAGACGCTTATCAGGGAAATATAAAATATCCAGTATTGCCATAATTATCGTTACTAAATTACTTTAAAAGTTGCCCCTTATTTATGGGGAAAAACGCCTTTCAATATACTGCCAATTGGTACGTCCATTATTATTTCTGCTACACTCAGTGAAAAACCTGATTTTGTAATTGAAGTTTACCTACTAAACCATTGAGAATAGTAGAAAATTTACGACCCGCATTATTAATATATATTAATATTATATGTTGTAATAATACGGATATAAAACAGAACTAATAAAATTTAAGAGCTCCAGGGCGCTTACATGCAGCCAGACCGGGGAATAAAAACAAAAATGAATAACTCGAATACTCCCAAGACACCCATTATTGTACCCTTTTTCATGCTTTTAGGGCTACTCGGCGTCATGACTGCATCCATCACCGGTTGCAGCTCATCTGAGACACGTCCAGTTGCAGTGGAAGAACCGGCTCAAAGTGGAACCATTGTCGCTGCTGAAAAAACGATCACACCGAAAAAAGAGATTCGCGTCAAAGCTGCTCACCCACGTCAATACACAGTTAAAAAAGGCGATACACTATGGGACATTTCCAACTTATTCCTGCAGGATCCATGGTATTGGCCTGAAATCTGGCAAAAGAACAACCAAATTGCTAACCCTCATCTGATTTTTCCGGGCGATGTGTTAACGCTGGTTTATGTCAATGGTCAGCCGCAGATTCTGGTCAATGAGGCACAACATCAAGCCGTACAAAATAACAGCGCTCAAGCTGGCCTGCCGGTTAAAAAACTCAGCCCAGGTATACGGGTCAAAGCATTACAGGCCAGCATTCCCAGTATTCCAGGTGATGCTATCCGCCAATTTTTAAGCAAGCCTCGCGTCGTTACAAAAGAACAACTGGAACAGGCGCCGCGCATTGTTGCCAGTGATGAAAGACATTTAATTCTGGGTTTCGGCGATCGGGTATACATCCGCGGTGAGATTGATAAAGAACGTGTCCGATTTTCCATCTACCGACCAGGCGATGCACTCCGCGACCCTCAGTCAAATGAATTATTAGGTTACGAAGCAAAATATGCGGGTGATCTTCATATCACCACCTATGGTGACCCAGCCTCCGGCGACATCACCTTCAGTGAGCGTGAAATTTTAATCGGTGATCGCCTGCTGCCTGAGGATAAAAGTAAACTTGAAAACCTGTTTTTTCCTCACATTCCTGATCGCGAAGTTGAAGCCCAGATCATCTCATTGTATGACGCACTCTTTGGTGTAGCGCAATACCAGATTGTTGTTATCAATAAAGGCGAACGCGATGGTATGGAAGTCGGTCACTTACTGGCTACTTTTACACAGGGCGACACCGTACGTGACCATCTTGATATCCGTCACAGCAAAGAGATCAAACTACCTAACGAGCGCAGTGGCCTAATTATGGTATTCAAAACCTTTGATCGGGTGAGTTACGCCTTAACACTGGAATCACGACGCGTGATTCGTCGAGATGATTTCGCGCACACGCCAAAGTTTTAAGAGAGCTGTGCACGATGTGGATTTTTCGTCAAGGCAAGGCAAAAATTGTCGAAAAAGCACAGCTTACATTTAAGGGCACCTCTATTAATTGCTTGTGCCCTTAAGTAAGTGAGCATTTTGAGACCTTTTTTAACGCTGCCATAACGGAAAAGATGCTTCGTGCAAAGCTCTCTTTAAGAGATAGAATCGTGTAAAATTCAGGGATGATAATTAAGACAGATAACGCCACAACACAACAGGGAAACTAATCTGCAATGGACGCGGAAACTCAAAACAGGCCTGTCAACCGGGACTCAATTGCGAGCTGGCTAACGCTCCGACTCACTGCCGGTGTCGGCAACACCACATTTCATACCTTGCTCAATCATTTTTCTCATGTTGATGCGGCACTCACTGCCAGCCACCAACAATTGTCCGCCACCAATATCAGTGCTAAAGCCATCGATGCGCTGACCTGCCAACCCGCTCCTGATATCAGCGCAGACCTCGCCTGGCTTGAAGCCGAAGACCACCATATTCTCACGCTTAACGATGCCGCCTATCCGGCGAGATTAAAACAGTTACATGATGCTCCCCCGCTATTATATGTAAGAGGCGACATTGATTATCTGCAACRACCCCAATTAGCCATGGTGGGYTCGCGAAACCCGWCTGCGGCGGGTCGTAAGACTGCGAAGGACTTTGCGACTCATCTGTCCAACGCGGGCATTACCATTACTAGCGGCTTAGCTGACGGCATTGATGGTGCCAGCCACGAGGGCGCATTGCTCGGTCTGGCAGGCACTATCGCCGTGGTCGCGCATGGTCTGGATATTATTTACCCTGCCAAACACCAGCAACTGGCACAAGAGATTACCGAAAATGGTGCGGTCATTTCAGAAATGCCCATTGGCACCCAACCACTGCCTGGTTTATTTCCACGCAGAAATCGATTAATCAGTGCGCTCTCACTGGGCACACTGGTCGTTGAAGCAGCGCAAAAAAGCGGCTCACTCATCACCGCACGCTACGCTATGGAACAAAATTGCGAAGTTTTTGCTATCCCGGGTTCTATCCATAACCCGATGGCAAGAGGTTGCCATCAACTCATCCGGCAGGGGGCCAAACTGGTTGAAACCGCCAAAGACATACTGGAAGAATTAAATATTTCATCGCTGCCAAACCCTGCCTACCCCCAAAAATCCGAACAAAATACCTCGGAAAATCCACAAGATCAGCAACAGGTACTTGACCCGGATCACCAAAAACTGCTCAAATGCCTCGCTTATGAGCCGGCGAGTATTGACGAACTGGTGCTTAGCAGTCCGTTTAGCGCAGCCGAAATTGCTTCTATGTTACTGATTTTAGAGCTAGAAGGCATAGTTGTCTGCCAAAAAGGTCAATACACAAACGTTACAATTTAAAAACCGTTTTATAGTAAATATTCTGAACTGACACTCTATACTCTGTCTTTTTTCAGCATTATTTATCAAATAATACATAATAATGTATAACGAGATTTATTGAATGATAATTAAACAATCTGTGGTCGACGTTTTAATGTTTCTATTTGAGCGCTATCTGGACGATGACACACAAGATGAAAACAATCGTGTCACCAATGAACGCGACAGCATTCAAATACGTCTTAAAGAAATGGGTTTTCACAACCAGGATATCAATCAGGCGTTTGACTGGCTGGAGGATCTGGCCGAACTACGTGAGAACGACCAGACAATCTCAGTCAAAGAGACCAGTACACGAATTTACAGCGAAGAAGAGAAAAAACTGATCAGTCTGGAAAGTATCGGTTTTTTAAGCTTTCTCGAACAGACAAATATACTGACATCGGTAACGCGTGAATTAATACTTGATCGTGTTATCGCTTTAGGCCATCCACTCGATGCAGAACAACTTAAGTGGATTATCATGATAGTGCTACACTCACAACCAGGCGAAGAAAATGCACTGGCTTTGATGGAAGATTTTATTTTCGATGAAAGCATCGATTTTCTTCACTAGAAACCTTATCTCATCCCGACAAACAATAAATAGATCAGGCGCAGTAAAAAAGTATGAGCAAAAACCTTGTTATCGTAGAATCGCCCGCCAAAGCGAAAACCATTGAAAAATACCTGGGCAAAGACTTTAAAGTTCTTGCTTCGTATGGTCACGTGCGCGACCTCATTCCTAAAGCGAATGCTATCGACACTGAAAATAATTTTTCGATGAAATATCAGATTATCGAAAGGAATGAAAAACACGTCGATAAGATAATCAAATTTCTAAAGAAAGCCGACACACTCTATCTCGCGACTGACCAGGACCGCGAGGGAGAAGCTATATCATGGCATCTATACGAATTACTAAAAGAAAAAGAATTGCTTGATGGCAAAACCGTGCACCGCGTTGCTTTTAACGAAGTCACCAAACGTGCTATTCAGGCAGCAATAAACAACCCCGGTGAATTATCAATTGACTTAATTAACGCCCAGCAAACACGGCGTGCACTGGACTACCTGGTCGGATTTAATCTATCACCACTATTATGGAAAAAAGTACAACGTGGCCTTTCTGCCGGACGTGTTCAAAGCCCCGCTTTACGCTTAATCGTCGAACGCGAACTAGCCATCGAAGCTTTTGACCCGAAAGAATACTGGACCATTGAAGCCGATGTCGCCAAAGGAAAATCTCAGTTTTTAAGTAAGCTATACCTCTATAACAACGAAAAAATGAAGCAGTTCAGCATTACTGATACTGATAGCGCAACGGCTGCTAGAGACACCTTAGTAAAGGCGGCTAATGGCAAACTAAATGTAAACAAGGTTGAGAAGAAAGAAAGAAAACGCAACCCGGCTGCACCTTTTACCACCTCAACCTTGCAGCAGGAAGCCGCTCGAAAACTACGCTTCTCGACACAACGCACTATGCGCACTGCACAAAATTTATATGAAGGCATCGACATCGGCGGCGAAACAGTCGGTTTAATAACCTACATGCGTACCGACTCATTGCACCTTGCCGATGAAGCCATCGATGAAATTCGTAGTTTGATTAGCGAACGTTACGGTAAAAATAATTTGCCTGATGAAAAACGTGTCTTTAAAAACAAATCAAAAAATGCACAGGAAGCTCACGAAGCCATCCGCCCAACATCGGTTCGTCATACGCCAGAAGAAATAAAAGACAAATTAAAACCCGATCAGTTTGCACTCTATGAACTGATCTGGAAACGCACCATGGCATGCCAGATGATTCATGCCACACTCGACACCGTTAGCGTTGAACTAGGCTGTGGTAAAAACAGCAGTTTTCGTGCGTCAGGCTCCACCATTAAATTCCCAGGTTTCATGTCTGTCTACATGGAAAGTAATGATGAGACTAAATCGGACGATAAACCCGATGACAGCAAAGAAAAGCTATTGCCCGAGTTAAGCGAAGGCGAAACCATCGACTTACTTGAGATTAGAAACGAACAACATTTCACTGAACCACCGCCACGCTTCACTGAAGCCAGCCTGGTTAAAACACTGGAAGAGTTTGGCATCGGTCGCCCATCAACCTACGCCAGCATTATTTCGACACTGGTTAACCGAAATTATGCAGAACTTGAAAGTCGTCGTTTCACACCGACCGATATCGGTCGTATCGTTAATGGATTCTTAACTGAACATTTTTCCAAATATGTAGATTACGAATTTACTGCCGACCTGGAAGATGAGCTTGACTGCATCGCGCGTGGCGAACATGACTGGGTGCCGTTGCTAGAGAAATTCTGGTCACCATTCAAAGAACGCGTTGATCATATCGAAGAAAATGTCAGCCGTGCCGATGTTGCGCAATCACGTCACATCGGAACCGATGAAGAAACCGGCAAGCCCATCTCGGTTCGCATGGGTCCATACGGCCCATTCGTACAAATTGGTGATAAAGACGATGAAGACAAACCCCGTTTTGCTAGCTTACGTCCCGGCCAAAAAATGGCAGATATCACCATGGACGATGTTTACTTCCTGTTACAGTTACCACGTGACATAGGTGAAACACCCGAAGGCGAAGCATTGTCAACTAACTATGGTCGTTTCGGCCCCTATGTTAAATACGCCAGTAAATTTGTATCCATCAATAAAGAATACCAGGACAAAGACATCGACCCCTACAACATCACCCATGAACAGGCGATGGAACTAGTTAAAGCGAAAAAAGAATTTGATGCCAACAAACACATTAAAAACTTCCCGGGTACCGATATCGAAGTATTAAATGGTCGCTGGGGGCCGTACATTACCGACGGCATAAAAAATGCCAAGATCCCAAAAGATAAAGAACCCAAATCTCTAACCCAAAAAGAATGTGAAGACTTACTGGCAGCCGCTCCATTCCGTCGTGGTAAAAAGAAAAAAGCAGCCAAGAAAAAAGTCGTGAAGAAGAAAGCCGCTAAGAAAAAGACAACGAAGAAAAAAACCACTAAAAAGAAAACGGCCAAGAAAAAGTCAGTTAAGAAAAAAACCGTAAAGAAGAAAGCCGCTAAGGCAAAGACGACTGAAGAGTAATCGCCTGTGCCCAGTGATTTTTCTATCCGCCTTGCCGCGCATAAGATAAAAAACGGTGGCATTATCGCCTACCCTACGGACACCATCTACGGCTTAGGTTGCGACCCTTACAATGTTGACGCAGTTAAAAACCTCAACTTAATCAAACAGCGCCCGCTAAATAAACAATTTATTTTACTAGCTGGACAGTTCAATCAAATCGCKCCCTTAATCAYCGTTAACAGCRARCAAAAAAARCTRATYGAAGATACAAYCGAATCRAYCAGCTGGATAGCTGATGCAAGCTCAATCGCGCCGAGTTGGCTTATTGGTGAAACCAACACCTTGACYGTTCGTATTAGCCAGAATGAAATTGTCAAAAAATTATGTAAAGCGCTGGGTCACGCCATTATATCAACCAGTGCAAATCTTTCTGGCAAACATCCTGCAACCAACAACCTTGCCATTCGTCAATACTTTGGCGCCACTCTCAACGACAGTCTCGCAACAAATAAAAAGTTAACAGCGAAACCGTCAAAAATAATTCGCCTATGCGATAATCATGTTATACGAGAATAAATAAGAAGCTAATGACTACTAACAAACAACCTGATATAGCTGCCATTAAATCCTACCTGATTGCATTACAGGAAAACATCTGCAATGCACTTGCTAAAGAAGATGGGGAAAAAGACTTTATCGTCGATGAGTGGCAACGCGAGTCAGGCAATGGCGGCGGCATAACGCGCGTACTCAGCAATGGCGCCATTTTCGAACAAGCTGGCGTTAATTTTTCCCATGTAACCGGCAACGAACTTCCTGGCTCTGCGACTGCACACCGCCCTGAGCTTGCCGGACGAAATTTTCAGGCAATGGGCGTTTCACTAGTGATACACCCTCGCAAYCCAAACATCCCGACATCACATGCRAATGTACGYTTTTTTATTGCAAGCAAAGAAGGTGAAGAYCCTGTCTGGTGGTTTGGCGGTGGTTTTGACCTAACACCTTATTACGGTAACGAAAAGGACTGCATACACTGGCACACGGTTGCCAARCAAGCTTGTSAACCATTCGGTGTTGACWCATACRATAAATACAAAACCTGGTGTGATGACTATTTTTACATCAAACATCGCAATGAACAACGWGGCATCGGCGGCCTGTTCTTTGACGATTTAAACGAAGAAGGATTTGAGAAAAGTTTCGCCTTTATGCAAAGTGTCGGCGACCATTATATCAAGGCATATTTACCCATCGTACAAAACAGAAAAAATGACAGTTACACAGAACAGCAACGCGAATTTCAATTATATCGCCGCGGACGTTATGTTGAGTTTAATTTAGTTTACGATCGCGGCACTTTATTTGGCTTGCAGACAGGCGGGCGCACAGAGTCAATTCTGATGTCACTACCACCCATTGTACATTTTGAGTACAATAAAAAAATCAAAGAAAATACAGACGAAGCGAAATTATATGATTATTACTTAAAACCTAAAGATTGGGTTTAACCTTACTTAAGGGCACTTCTGATTAAATATTTTTCTTTTTAAACTTAACAACATTATTATTTGGCAGCTCTGTTAACGGAATAGAAATATAGTTTCCTTGCACCTTRTCAACACCACATATCTTCAATAGCCTGACAATCTCTGGACTCTCGACATACTCTGCCACYGTRTAMCGACCTAATGAATGMGCYACGTCATTCATCGCTGTCACAATMGCCCTGTCAGTCGCACCTCTRGCCATGYTCTTAACAAAYTGCCCATCRATTTTTACAAAATCTGTAGGCAGGTTTTTTARCTGAGARAAAGAGCAAAAGCCRGAACCAAAATCRTCGAGTGAAAAACGRCAACCCATTTTYCTYARTGCGCTRATAAAATCATTTGCATCTTCCAGATTTGCAATCGCACATGTTTCTGTTATTTCGAAKGTTAGTGACTGAGGATTAATATCATATTTTTCGATTAACGACTTAATTTTTTCCAGAGACTCATCACTGTCTACTGTGTTACCCGATATATTGACTGAYAATCGAATTTTTTTACTGGAAGCACCGGTAGCCACRACTTCTTGCAGAGCATTTTCCAGCACCCACATRTCGATATCAGTCATTAGATTAAACCGCTCTGCCGTTGGTRTAAAACTATCGGGGTAGTGTATTTCCCCATCTTTACCAACCATACGAACCAGAACTTCATAGTTATATATTTTATCAACAGCATTTAAATGTCGCTGCCAAAGCACACCATCTTGTGCAGGAAGATTGGACAGATCAACGTCTTCCATGCGTAAAATTGGTTGATAGTGCAAYACAAAGTYATCKTYCTCTAAGGCTTCTTTAATTCGAGTMGACCARCCTAACTCGCTRCCCATAATATTACGTTCRTCGCTCTCCTTCTCGTAAAGGTGTGTTTGGTTACGACCCAATCGTTTTGAAATATGACAGGCAATATCTGCGTTAGCCATTACGTCACCCGCTGTTATATCAGGAGAATCCATTAACGCCACGCCAAAACTTGCGTTCACGTGATATGTTTTATCTTCATGATGTACGCGCAAATTAGAAAGCGACGTTCTTATTTCATCTGCAATATTAATCGCCAGGCTCTCATCTACATTCTTAAGTATAAGAGCAAATTCATCACCACCTATTCGCGCAGCAATATCATGGCGCCTTAATTGTTTATTCACTTCCTGACTTAAATCAACGAGTATTTTATCGCCCACTTCATGGCCGGCAGTATCATTCACGTATTTAAATCGATCCAGATCAAGAAATACCACCGCGCTCATAATGCCTGAGCGTTTAACATTATTCAGCTCTCTTTCCATGCAACTTTCAAAATAACGACGATTGTACAATCCAGTTAAATGATCATGCGTTGCTTGCCAACGTAATTTTTCTTCCATCATTTTGCGTTCAGAAATATCACGAAAAGCAATGACTGACCCTTCCTGTCTTTCAGACACCATCAAAGGGTATAAAGTACAATCAACTGGAATTTCTTTACCACTCTGATGACGAAATTGCGTTTCCCAACCGTTTAACTGATCGCCTGAATAATAGGCAATTTTTAATAAATCATTACCTGTACTTTCTTTACTTACATGGAAAGCTTCATCTGCATTCACACCTAGCAATGGCTTAACATCATGCAACCCTAAGACCTTTAAGGCTGCCGGGTTCATAAAAGTTACCCGAGCTTCTTTGTCCACACCGTAAACGCCTTCACCTACCGATTCTAATATTGCCGCTAAATTTTCACGCTGCTGCTCGATGGAACGCTGGACTTCAATAAAGCGACGCATTCCCGATAAACGTGCCAGAAATAGTTCTTCCGCTTCATTTTTAAACATACATTCGATTGCACCCGCTTGCAGGCAATCACGTATAACCGAATCAAGATAAGTGCCCGTAATAACAGCTGTGCGAATTTCCGATGTTTTTGGATTATCACGTAATTTCTGGCAGAGTACATAACCGTTCTGTTCAGGCATAAAATAATCGACAATGGCAATATCAATGTTTTCTTCGGTGGCGATGGCGTATGCTTCTTCAACTGAACTCGCCGTAACCACCGTATAATCGTTTCGCTCAAGCAAGCGTTGGTAATAAACTCGAATGCTTTTGGAATCATCGACAAAAAGAAGTTTTATCTTACGTTCATTTCGATAAACTTTACGTTGTTCTATGACCGGTTCACGTGATTCAGGATTAAGCATGGTCTCCAGAGAAGAGACTACTTCCTGATAATTTTCCCAGGGCACAAGCGCTGTCTTTTTACGCGTACTCATCCAGTTGAGTAAGTCTATTTCGGCATCATTAGATAACAGGATGACGGGAACCTCGCTATAAGGTTCGCGATCGAGGATAACTAGTAATTGTTTGGATTCATTGAAGTGTTCATAATTCGGCCAACCAATCACGATTGCGTGTAATTGTTGCCGACTGGATTGTAATGACGTTATTGCTGCCTCAAAACTATTCGCGGTGACTAACTCGTAGCCCTGCTTTTGCAACGATTTACCGAGCATATATCGTAATGTGGCGGATTCTTCAACAATAAGCACACGTTGCTTTGTGACGCTATCAGACATGCATTTCCCCAAAAGACTAAATGAGCAACTCGTTAGAATTGCGACTGGCGAGGATACACAAAAACTTTAAGATTTAAAGCCATCTGAACCCTGAAATTTGATCACAATTGATACATTATTTATAGCAATTTAAGCTGAAAATACTAGTAATCCAACAACTTTGGTTTGATGGATTACTAGTCTTGAGAGATTTTTCAACATCAAAAAAGCCGGCAAAAGCCGGCTTTTTTGTATTTCACATGAAAAATGCTAACTTAGTGCCGCATTTATCCTCGACTCATTTAGTTTCTTTGGCTTTATCTCCGCCACATTTGCCTTCACCACATTTACCTTCTTTGGCTTTATCTCCGCCACATTTGCCTTCACCACATTTGCCTTCTTTACCCTTATCTCCACCGCATTTGCCTTCGCCACACAGTCCTTCCGATGTAGACATTGCTACGTCATAGCCAGTGTTAAGCTCTTGCATACCAAATGGATTTTCAGATGCATTAGCTCCGGTAGCARCARAAGATGCTGCGATAGCAGCCGATGCWGCAAAAGTTGTCATTTTTTTCATAGTTYTCTCCTGGTYARTTTACCTATWTTAMAYACTACAATYTCCWTCAAATTCTGCAGGGCAAAATCGTGGATAAAGAATTGGAAAACTCACCGGGAAAAAAGTTCAGTTCGATTCTAAGTTACCCTATATAAATACGCTTAAAGTTAAGCAGTTAATAGTCAGGGCAGTCTTAATCTTCAAGCCCAACTTGAATAGCTTCAATAACGTCTGATTCAATTTTACCAAGCAGTGCTTTAGCTGGACTGTTTTGAGCGATAGCAGTAAGACGATTAAACAGCACGGTGGTTTTACCATCACGTTCGATAAGTGTCAGGTGTAAGGGACAGAAGCCCAGCATATCAGGATCCTGATTRCTAACTTGATTGGCGTACCAGCCATTACAAAAGACCATGCCACGAATTTCTGTCAAATTATTCTGGTTGTAATCATCGCCCCATTTTTTTGAAAACCGTGACAGATTAGCCCCGATATTCGGCTCAAACACCACGAAAAAACGCGATGCTTCCAGACTTTTGTATACTTTGTCATAAACGGCTGATACCGGTTTATCTACTGTTTGCTTATATACACCACTGTTTTCCGTCTCGGCATAACTCGTTGAAATCGCGAAAGCTAACATCATCGTCCATATCATTGTAGCGGTCATTTTTTTCATTTCCATTCTTCCCGTATTATTAAGATACCTTATTATCCACCCTACAGGTGGTCTGTTACAATACCCGCTATTCTTATAATTAAATTTGTGGAGTGGGYCTTGGCTAAAACTGGAMAATTTTCAGCAACTCGCATGCGTCGAATGCGTCGCTGTGATTTTTCACGTCGATTAATGCGAGAAAACTCGGTTAGCAGTAGTGATCTCATCTACCCTATGTTTATTATCGAAGGTCATAAYAAACGTGAGACCATCGATTCTATGCCRGATRTYGAACGTGTCAGCATCGACCAGCTATTAATTGAAGCCAAAGAGTGTTTTGATTTAGGCATTCCTGCCATCGCGCTTTTTCCTGTGGTGTCACAAAATAAAAAATCAGATGATGCGGCTGAAGCCTATAATCCTGATGGCCTGGCACAGACCGCCGTCCGGGAATTAAAAAAAGCCTTACCCGAGCTTGGTGTCATTACCGATGTTGCTCTCGACCCATTTACCCTGCATGGGCAGGATGGATTGATCGATGATACCGGCTACGTATTAAATGATGAAACAGTTGAAGTACTCGTCAAGCAAGCTTNATCACATGCTGAAGCTGGCGCAGACGTTGTTGCCCCTTCTGACATGATGGACGGGCGCATCGGCGCTATTCGTGAAGCGCTCGAAGCGAACAATTTCATCCATACCCGTATCCTTGCGTACTCGGCTAAATACGCTTCCAGTTTTTATGGCCCATTTCGCGACGCAGTTGGATCAGCAAAAAATTTGGCTTCTAAATCGGGTGGCAGTAATAAAAATAGTTATCAGATGGATCCGGCTAATTCTGACGAAGCTCTGCATGAAGTCAGACTGGATATCGAAGAAGGCGCGGATATGTTTATGGTTAAACCGGGCATGCCTTACCTTGACATCGTACGCCGCGTAAAAGATGAATTTACGGTACCAACTTATGTCTATCAGGTAAGCGGTGAATACGCCATGTTAAAAGCAGCGGCACAAAATGGCTGGTTAGATGAAAAAGCTACTGTTATGGAAAGTCTGCTCGGTTTCAAACGAGCAGGAGCAGACGGCATTCTTACTTATTATGCAAAAACAGTCGCACAATGGCTTAAACAAGAAAACCAATAACAATGAATTCCGAAGTAGATCGTTACGCTGTTTTTGGCAACCCCATTAAACACAGTAAATCACCTCAGATACATAGCTTATTCGCAAAACAGACGGAGCAATCACTAAGCTACTCAGCCGAACTGGCTGAGCCGGGTCAATTTAATCAGGCCGTCAATGACTTCATTGAACACAACGGTAAAGGCCTGAATATAACCGTTCCCTTCAAACAAGACGCATGGTTATGTGCAACACAACACAGCGAACGGGCACAACGCGCAAAAGCTGTAAACACGTTAATGCTGCGACAAGATGGCACCTTATATGGTGACACCACCGATGGTGTTGGTCTGGTGCGTGACCTAACGAAAAATCACCATATCGAACTGTCTGATAAAGATATATTAATTATCGGCGCAGGTGGTGCTGTGCGCGGTGTGCTAGAAGCCATACTTGAAAAAAAACCGGCTTCACTCTTAATCGCAAATCGCACAAAACAAAAAGCCACACAGTTAGCTGAAGACTTTTCAGACCTCGGCAATGTATCAGGTTGTGGATTAGACGAGGTCAACAATCGTGATTTCGATATCGTTATCAATGGGACTTCTGCCAGTTTAAAAGGCGACCTACCCGCCTTACCCAAAACGATTTTTAGAAAGAACAGCAGTAGCTACGACATGATGTATGCAGCACAAGCGACACCTTTCATGCTGTGGTCAGCTGAAAATAATGCAGCACAGATATTTGATGGTCTGGGCATGCTCGTCGAACAAGCGGCAGAATCATTTTTTATATGGCGTAAAGTAAGACCGGAAACGCATTCTGTAATAAAAGTTATTCGGCAACAACTAACGCAAACTTAAACATTCAGATACTACGAAATTAGATATAAACTTCTCATAGAAAAAACCACTAACGATCAATCGCTGATTTCAAGTATCGTGCGATTATGCCTGGTTAAAAATTATTTTAATATCACTACTAATGAAATAGCACTTAAGGGCACCTCTGTTAATAGACTACCCCGCCGCACGCGGACGGGGCATTAAAGAAAAAGCAAAAACTTAGTCCGCGAAAAACGCAAAGAACGCAAAGAACGCAAAACAAAAGCAATCAAATGGTTTGTTTTCATTCTTCAATTCGCGTCTTTTGCGTTTTTCGCGGACCATTTTTTGATCTTTTTATAACCTTAAACATACTGCATCGCAGCAAGCTACGGGGAATAGACCCCTAAGAGATTCAAACTAACTGTTTGTGTTTAGCATCGATAAAAGCTTCAAGCTCACTCAATGCTAATGGTTTACTAATCAAATAGCCCTGAATGACATCACACCCCAGTGACACCAGGAGATCAAGCGCAGCCTGCGTTTCAACCCCTTCCGCAACGACCGTCAAACCAAGATTATGCGCCAGCTCTATTGTCGAATGCACAATGACCTGGTCATCTTTATTATCCACCATGGCTTTAATAAATGATTGATCAATTTTTAATTCACTAACAGGTAAACGTCGTAAACGACTCAAGGATGAATAACCCGTTCCATAATCATCGATAGATAACTCCACATTTAATGCACGAACGTGTTGCAACACATTGGCAAGCCGGTCAAATTCAGATAAAAATAAATTTTCAGTAATTTCAAATGTGAGCAAACTGCCGTCTTCTTTCGACTTAATAATTTTTTCAATGTTTTCTTTAAACCCAGGGTGTAGCAAAGTCTGCGGGGAAAGATTTACCGCCACTCGTATGATGCCAAATTTTTCCTTCCACTCCTTCGCCTGCTGCAATGCTGTTTCAATCGCCCAGTAGGTATATTCATCAATAAGACCATTATCTTCCAGCACACTAATAAAAATAGTTGGTGACACTTCTCCGTGTCGTTTACTTGTCCAACGACCCAATGCTTCTACCGCCACAACCTTGCCGCTTTTCGCATCAACTTTAGGCTGATAATGCAATCGAAATTGTTTTCTCTCTAAAGAATTACGTATATCAGCAATCATAGCCAATAGACTTTTGGCTGAATGGTCATTTTCAGGATTATAAATGCAGACATCTAATTTACTACTCTTAGCCTCATGCATAGCCAGGTCAGCATGGCTTAGAAGTTGGCTAATCGAATCACCATGATCCGGATATAATGCAACACCAATGCTGGCGCTAACCACAATATTTTGCTGACCAATAGTAAATTCATTTTTTAATCCACTAATAAATTTTTCAGCATGCTGTTTCACTTGCGCAAGATTTTTATCAGGTAATACAACAAGAAATTCGTCGCCACCCAGTCTTGCCAATGTTTCACTATTGTTGATATTTTCTTCAAAACGGCGCGCAATTTTATTTAACAGATCATCACCACGGTCGTGCCCTAGCGCATCATTAAAGTCTTTAAAGCTGTCTATATCTATCAACAAAATACCAACAGTACTATTCTGACGCTCAACTTCTGATATCTCTCTGGCAAGACGGTCGTATAATAATGTACGATTAGGCAAGGCAGTGACGGAATCAAATAGCGAAAGATATTCTAGTTCTTTACTGCTTTCCACCAACTGTTTGTTCACTATTTCCAAACGATAGCGATAGTCTTCATTCAACCTATGGGATGCTTCCATGTTTTTTACTGCCATCGCATTTTCTATGGCAACAGAAACAATGCTGGCAAATAATTGCAGCAGGTTTAAATCTTTTTTATCAAAACTACCGCCACCGGTTTTATTCAAACCAGCGATGCCACCCAGAAAATGTTGCTTTCCCTGTAGCGGCACTAATATCATATTACCTACTTCTTTTTCCCAGCGATTTTTCTCTTCACTACTAAGTTCATCCAGCATACCCTGCCACCAGGGTCTTTTGTGCTTCCACACCCAACCACAAACACCGAATTCTATTGGCAGGGATTCGCCGACAATCTCTGTAGAATTTTCACCTGAGCCACCACGGTAGGTATATGTGATGCAGTTATCGTCGAGTAAGGGAATGAGCAGGGTATCGGCACTAATTAATTCACGCGCCCGCTCAGATACGATTTGAAAAACTTTATCGAGATCAAGCTCGCTGCCGATCTCGGTAAAAGTTTGCTGTAATAATTCAATCTCGGTCTCCTTTTGCAGGAGATTTCGGCTTAAATCGAATATGTTTATTGCGGTGTCGTTTTCCATAATCCTCTAGACTTATTCTAACTAATCAATGAGTTACAGCTCTTCGTGACATAAAGTATAGTACACAAATTGGAAATGAAGTCATGACTGGCTTACAAATCGTTACATTAATTGCGGTTGGTAAATAGCCTAATAAACTCAGCCAATATGACGATTTTTAAGCTTTACGTATTGCTGCGCAGAGTAATGCAGAAAGGATTTTTCTTTTTCGCTTAGTTCACGCACCCTTTTCACCGGGCTACCCAACCACATGTAACCACCTTCGAGCACTTTGTTGGGCGGCACCAGGCTGCCTGCCCCCACCATGGCACCTGATTGAATAACCGCGCCATCCAGTACGACTGAACCCATACCAATTAAGCACAGGTCTTCGACTGTACAGGCGTGTAAAACCACATTATGGCCAACGGTGACATCATCACCGACTGTCAGTTTAAAGCCGCCGGGTGCATATTCACTGTCGTGAGTAACATGTAGAATACTGCCATCCTGAATGTTGGTACGTTTACCAATGGTGATCGAATGGATGTCGCCGCGAACCGAGCAACATGGCCAGACCGAACTGTCTTCGCCTAATATCACGTTACCGGTGACAACCGCGCTGTCATCGACAAAGGCTGTGCCACTAATATCTGGATGATGATTTTCAAAAGAACGTATATTTGGCATCTGTATACTCATTATTAATGATTAATAGTGGTGTCCTAAAACCCAGACCCCTACTTAGAAACACAGTTTATGGCACTAATCCTTGAATTCACAGCACTTTATAAAAATGCCTGTTGAACCAATGGCGGCGGCTAATCTTTATAAAGTACGATAAATCCACTGCTTTACACCCTAACCTGCATTTCCAGATAGGGATTTGGGTGAAAACTATCTCGCTGATTACGCTGTTAGCGATCTTAATCAGGTAAAATTACTTCGATGGCAAAATTCCCTCTCAATTCCGAGTTTATTTCAACACTGTTACCAAAAATTGCGTACTTTGGGAAAAAGAGTCGTGCCTTTCTGAAAGAGTTATTTGGCGTCATGTCTGACCAAATAAAAGCCGTCTCGTGTTTCCTGCTTAAACTGATTGAACAAATAATAAAACAAATCGATAATCTCGTCGATTATCTGTGCAAACACCCACTATTCGACTTACTGGAAATAAAATTCAAGAAAGTTGCCAATAAAACAGGTGCGTTAAAAACAAATTTCAAACAACGCAACGCTTCAATCAAACACAGTCCAATCTATAAAAAAGCGGCACTATACGCGCAATTAACACGTGTTAACAAACCGATTGGCATCTTACTCCTACTGTGGCCGACACTGATTGCACTATGGATTGCAGCCGAAGGTTTTCCTGACCCACTGGTATTATTTGTTTTTGTCTTCGGCGTCATTTTAATGCGTTCCGCAGGTTGTGCGATTAACGATTACGCCGACCGAGATATCGATGGCAAAGTGAAACGTACCACACAACGACCACTTGTCACCGGTAAAATTACAGCTAAAGAAGCGCTGATAGTCTTTGCTACATTAAGTCTACTTGCGTTTATTTTAGTGTTGTTTATGAACACGCTGACTATCGGCATGTCTGTTATAGGTGTTTTACTCGCGGTCAGCTATCCTTTTATGAAACGTTATCACTATTTGCCTCAAGTGCATCTTGGTGCCGCATTTGGCTGGTCAGCACCGATGGCTTATGCCGCACAGGCGAATGAAGTAACTGCCATCACATGGCTGATTTTTCTTGCTACCATTTTATGGGCAACCGCTTACGACACCATGTACGCCATGGTCGATTACGATGACGACATTAAGATTGGCGTGAAATCGACTGCAATTTTATTTGGCAATCAGGATAAATTAATTATTGCTGCGATACAGACACTGCTCATTTTTAATTTATTACTTATTGGTCATCGCGCAGAATTAAGTGGTTTCTATTATTTAGGTGTAACCGCTGCCGCCGTATTTGCTATCTATCAGCAATATTTAATTAAAGACAGAAATCGTGAGCGTTGTTTTCAGGCCTTTTTAAATAACAACTGGTTTGGCATGGTTTTATTTCTTGGCGTATTACTGGACTACCAGTTTGCATCGACGACATAAGCCACCAACCCACATAAACCCGTATTACGTCGAGGATAGATATTCCTCAATATTGACCTGATCAATTTGATCGGCTGCAAGAAACTTTTTAGCGTACTCTAGATACACGCCACTTTGTAAAAACAAATCGAACAGATCAGGGTCCACGTGCTTATCATTTCGCATGAAACTTAATATCCGCAGTGCCTCACTTAAGGTCTTCGCTTTCTTGTAGGGTCGATCAGAAGCCGTTAACGCTTCGAATATATCGGCTATCACCATCATTCTCGCGGTCAATGGTTGTTCGTTCATGGATAGTTTTTTTGGATACCCCTTACCATCCATCGTTTCATGATGACTACCCGCTATCAATGGCACGTCTCGTAAATCTTTTGGGAATGGCAACGCATTCAACATCATAATAGTTTGTATCATATGGCCATTAATCATATACCTGTCTTCTTCAGTTAGCGTGCCACGCTTAATAGACAGGTTATATAATTCACCTCGGTTATATTTAAATTCGGGTGTGTCAATATTGAACCCCCAGGGATTATCCTGCRATATTTTATCGTTAGTATGGCGTGCGATTAAATGCTCAGGTTTATCTGATAATAATTTTTCAGTTACCGGCAAACTACTGGAATCTTCTGATTTACGATTTAACTCCTCCCATGACAATCCAAGATTGTCATCCAGCGTGCGCAACCACGTTGTTGCAGCCATTTTTTGTAAACGTTCAATTTTTTCATCAGCCATAAACTCACCACCAATATTACATTCAGCAATGAAAGCAAAATCATCGTCAATCTGTTTACATTTATCATTTAAATCGTGCAACAAATCATCCTTATTACCACCGTCTGCAATTTTTTTCCAGCACGCAATTTCATCATCACGCTTTAAAACTTCAAAGCGCATTCTTATCTCATGAATACGGTCATAGATAGTCTCAAGCTTGGTTGCTTTATCAACTACAAATTCGGGTGTCGTGACCTTTCCACAGTCATGCAACCAGCCGGCAACACTTAATTCCTGCCATTGCTTCTCATTTAGATTAAAATCTTTGAAGATGCCTTGCTGGCTAACACAGGCTGCTTTTGCCAGCATTAATGTTATTTCAGGAACACGCGCACAGTGGCCACCGGTATACGGTGATTTAGCGTCGATTGCCCCCGCAATCAATTTAATAAACGCATGCAATAATGCTTCCTGCATATTAAATAACTGCCGACTTTCCAGTGTTACGGCTGCAAAGCCCGAAAGCGCTTCAACAAATTCGATATTGTTTGCTTTGATATCATTTTGTGCATTTTCAAATAGGAGGCAGAGCAAACCAATTATTTCGTTATTACGATTTTTCAAAGGCATAACAATGCTGGCTAATTTATCCACCGCCAATATTTTCAACAATGGCGTTAATTTGTTCTGACTTGTTGCGCTTATCTCAACAACCAGACTTCTATATCCAGCATTGTTTTCCAGTAAGATAGCCGTTTCATCCATGCTCAGCGGCAGCAGATTATCCAGTATTTTTTTCTCATTATTTTCATCACACAGAAAATCTGCCTTTAACGTTTCACTTTTTTCGTCCATTAAATAAATCAACGCTGCATCTGCCTGACTGATAGACCTTGTTTCTTTAGTGATATCTCTCAATAAATTATCAAGATTTTTCTCGCCGGCGAGTGAATTAATTAATTTAATAAATTTATTGATAGTCGATTTCATCATTTCCATCATGGAAGCAAGATCGTCAACTTCTTTTATAAAAGATGGCTTTAATTGAGACTCAGAAAAGTCAAACCGTGCAATAGATTCTGCTTCATCTGATAACAATTTCAGGGGGTTCGATATTCTTTTTGATATAAGCCAGATAATTGGAATAAAAAATAAGATGACAATTAACGTCGTCAAAATCAATTGCCAACGAATAGCAATAGCCTCAGCCAACAACTCATCAACGGGGGAAAAAATTACGGCAAACAAATCAATACCACCCGGTTTCGCCACCTGGCGAACACTTCCTATCCAGGATCGGCTATCAAATTCAAATTCCAGGTTCTGTTCTTTTAGTTCAATATTTTCACTTATGTAAGACAACACGTTACTGTTTAGTTGATTCAGTTTCGCCAGCAGTGGTTTTTCATCTATCAAGTTCACGTTACCGACACTCTGCTTTAATGACGTGAAACCATTCTGAAAATCATATGCAAGTACCTGACCCTCAGCATCAACCAGCACCACCTCAGATTCAGATGTTATCTGATATTTTGAAACTGTCTGCTCAAAATTAGCTAGCGTTATATCAAACACCACAACCACACCAGGCTCTGGGGTTTTACTCATGGCTGTCAGCCCTACAATTTTACTTTCATAAAACACATAAGGTCGCGTTGTGCTCGGTTCATCTTTTGCCTGTTTATACCAGGGACGTAACCGCGGATCAAATTTCGTCGTAGCCCCGGCACTTCGTGATAATTCATTTAACTCATCATCATAAAATATTTCATAACGCTTACTGGCAGCAAAACCTGGTTCAGCTTCACCCCCCTTAATATAAAAAACGAGATAGGATGCATTGTCAGGAACGGCATAACGCTCACGCACATATTCCGTTGTTACAGACGTGGCACCGATATAATCACCGTTGTTATAACCCACCCCGACGCTGAAAACGGATGACTGAGAATCCAGTACAGCACGAAATGTAGCTAGACTGCTTGCTCGCTGAGAAAAACCCCTGGCTTTCGTAACCGGAGACAGGCTAAACTGTCGAATCCCGCCACTTACCGGACCATAAGTTGCTTCAAAATCTCGAGTAAATTCCTCAGCAATTCTTTCGTATAGTTCCTCTGCCGAACCCAGCATAATCTCAGACGTTTTATTAAAACTATACCAACTGAGGATCGCCCCTAAGATGACCGTAATGGCTATAAACAAAGTGCTTATTGTGATTTGAAGAGGATATTTTTTATGCAATTCTTGATACCACTTTATTTGATAATATCTATGGTAACGTATTTATCTTTGCAATAGAAGCAAGCCTGATATGCTAACAAAAATAGCAATTTATTTGTCTTATTACATCAGAACAGACTAAAGTATATCAACATGACTACACAGAATAATAAAAATCGTTTTCAAAGCCTGTCGACACGCCTGAGTCTTTGGATTGTCTCGCTCGGCACACTGATTTTTATTGCTGTATTAAGCACTAACTATTTTCTTTCTCGATTTTTATTAGAAGAGTATGTGGAAGACCTGGTTAAAGCAACCGCGTCATCAACTGAGCATACAATTAGCACTATATTCAATGCTGTTGCCATCAGTGCCAATTCACTGGCCGCTGTGGTTTCAACAGCCGACATTACTGATCAGCAAATTCATCAGAACATCAAAGCATTTATAGAAAACAACCCGTCAATCTTTGGTATGACTGTCGCGTTAGAACCCAATACGCTAATAAACACGATAGCTGAATATTCACCTTATTACTATCGCTCCAACAATACACTTACCTATTCGAACTTAGCTGAAAAAAATTATAACTATCTCACCCAGCCCTGGTATACCGAGCCAAAAAAGCAAAATTTACCCGTATGGTCCGAACCTTATTATGATGAAGGTGGTGGMGAAACATTAATGATTACCTATTCTGTTCCCGTCTACCAGGCAATCAACAGCAAATTTGCAGGCATAGCAACAGCCGATATCCAATTACAATGGCTGGATGACATCATCCGGGAAATAGATATTGGTGATCATGGCTTCGGATTTATCCTGTCCAGAGATGATATTGTGATTGCTCATACGGACAAAGCGGTTAATCTGACACAACTTAATAAAAATAATGTTCAACCTGAAAAATGGCAAAAATACATYGCCAGYAAATCAAAAAATGAAACCGCACATTTCACCTCAAGCTGCTCAAAAGATAATAATGTAGAAATGTGTCGATTTGCTATAAAAACATTAGGCAATACTGGATGGAAGCTCGTTATCGTTTTACCTGAAAAAGAACTTCGTTCAAAAATTGAATCTTTAACCGTCAAAATAGCCAGCATTGCAATACTGGGTTTATTCGTTTTATTTATCGTTATTACTTCTATCTCTCGCCGTTTAACTCAGCCTCTAGGTAGACTCGCCAGCGCTACCAAAGAAATTGGTGCCGGTAATCTAGACACGGATTTACCAAAACCTTCAAGAGAAGATGAAATTGGTGCGCTAACCAATGACTTCAACACGATGCGCACATCGCTAAAAAACTACATTGCTGAGATAAAAGAAACCACTGCCAGACAACAGAAGCTGGACAGTGAAATTCAGATTGCAACAGACATTCAAATGTCGATGATTCCCGGAGCCGGCCACGTGTCTATCAAATTAGATAGTCATCAAATATTTGCTCTGCTGCGCCCTGCTCGTTCGGTTGGAGGTGACTTATACTATTATCAGCAAACAGATAACATCCTTCATTTTATAGTTGGTGATGTTTCTGACAAAGGCGTTCCCGCCGCCCTGTTTATGGCAAAGACCATTACTCTGTACACGCAAGCATTACGAGATAAACTTTCACCCGGAAAAACCTTCACCATGATGAATGATTTGTTATCGCAAAATAATGACGCTTGCATGTTTGTCACCGCCTTGTGTGGCAATATCGACCTTGCTTCTGGAATAACCGTGATGGCAAATGCGGGTCACATGAATCCTATTAAACAGGGACAAGATAACTGTGATGAACACGAAATAGATGGCGCAACAGCGCTTGGTTTAATGGACGGTATCGATTATCCTGATATCAAATTTCAACTGGAGCATAAAACATCACTGATTATGTACACGGATGGAATCTCTGAAGCGCACGATACCGAAGACAATCAWTACACAGATGAAAGACTTATCGAACTTGTCTCAAAAACTAATCCAGATGATACTGAGCAAGAAGGCAACAGCATTATGAAAAGTGTTGAAAAGTTTGCTGCCGGTACTGAACAATTTGACGATATAACATTGATGATTATTCGATATGAATAAACAAAAAATATTCATCAACAATACCTCGACAGATAGCGACTTATTGATGAAATTTATTCGCCATTATATTAATAAACAAAATATTCCCGACATTMTTTTCAATGACCTACGCCTTGCTGGCGAGGAAATATTCATCAATATTGTCAACTATGCTTACCCGGAAAACGAAACACATAAAATCAACATAGAAATCGATCACGCTGAAAACAGCGTCAATTTAACCTTTATCGATACTGGCCGAGCATTCAACCCATTAGTTGATTGCACATCTTCTATCACAACAGACGACCACTGCGAGGGCGGCATGGGTATCCCTTTAATAAAATCCCTGACGGATAATCAGCAATACCACAGAATTGATGAGCGTAATGTATTTACTGTCACAAAATACTATACTATTCAGAACTGAAATCATTAAACAAAGATTTAACCGGAGACAACAATGTCATTAGAAATAAATATTAGCCCTGAAGCAAACGATGGCAAACGTATTTCAATTGCGGGCAGCCTGGATAGCAACACAGCACCTGAGCTGCAAAAACGCATTGATAATGAAATAAACGACACGGTCACTACCACTATTATTGATTTTAAAGATTTGGACTTCTTAAGTAGTGCGGGTTTACGCGTCATATTTAAAACCAAAAAATTCATGGATAACTGTGGCGGAAAATTTCTTTTGGTGAATCTGCAACCCCAGATCAAAAAAGTATTCGAAATCATTAAAGCACTTGATGGCATGAGTGTATTTAAAGATCAGGATGAAATGGAYGAYTACCTGACSGCRATGCARAACAARGTTAAAGAYGGRGAWTARMGGGYYGYWMKWTKYAWKTTKTRMGYYSTANAKTCAWYNNTTAAMMGGGGCACGAGCAACACTCAAAACGCCAACACGTCCAACATTATTTTTTTTCAATAAACGGGCAATCTCATTGACAGTTGAACCCGTAGTCACCACATCATCAATAATTAGCACATGTTTGTAATGCTTTTTACTGACAAATTCAAACGCGCCTTTTATATTAATTTGTCTTTGTTTTGCACTCAACCCGGTCTGCGAAATCGTCGATCTTGTCCGCACAATCGAATTTAACTCGATAGGTATAGCCCGCTTCTTACTCAGGATACGCGCAATTTCAACTGACTGATTAAAGCCACGCTGCCTTAATCTTGCCGGATGCAATGGAACCGGTAACAAACAATCTGGCACTTCTGTTTTTAAAATATCCGCTAAATCATACGCAGATAACAACATCTCACCAATACTACTTGCATAGCTAATTTTTTCTGAAAACTTCAAGCGATGCACCAGACCGATGATGTCATCCTGGTAACGAAAAACACTATGCGCATAGTCATATTCAGGCTGTTTCTGCAGGCAACGTCCACATAGAGTTTTAGCGCTATCTTCAGATAGAGGCAAAGCACACTGGATGCAACAGCTGAGATTAAAGGGTTGTTTGTTATAACAGTGCAGGCATATTTCAACGGCCTTATTTTCAACTGATGAATCGACTGTGTGGTTACACAATATACAGCGAGAGGGGAAGAGTCGAGATAATAATTTTGATGCAAGTTCCATTTTTGCAACACATCCATGTAGTGTAAGATATGCCCATTATAACCTCTATATAWGAARTCAGRCACTATGTCAGAATTACGCAACAATTGGKCAAAACAGGAAATAACGGMTCTATTCGACCTGCCCTTTAACGACCTGTTATTTAWGGCGCAATCCATYCATCGTSARAACTTTGACCCWAATMAGGTWCARGTCAGCACYTTATTAAGYATTAAAACCGGTGCCTGCCCGGAAGACTGYGGTTATTGYTCACAAAGCGCCAAAAATAACGCTRAAGTTGAACGCGAACGCCTGCTGCCACTGGATGAGGTCATCGAAAAAGCCRCTATAGCGAAACAGAATGGCGCGAGTCGTTTYTGCATGGGCGCAGCCYGGCGTAACCCGACTGACAAAAATCTCGATAAAGTCATTGATATGGTGATTGCCGTTAAACAGCTGGGCATGGAAACGTGCGTGACATTGGGTATGCTCACTAGCGARCAGAGCCAGCGCCTAAAACARGCYGGACTGGATTATTACAATCACAATATCGATACYTCYCCTGAATATTATAGTGATGTCATCACCACACGCACGTTTGATGATCGATTAGATACCCTTCAACATGTGCGCGACGCAGGTATCAATGTCTGTAGTGGCGGCATTGTTGGCATGGGTGAAAAACAAACAGATCGTGTTTCTTTCTTGCAACAGCTCGCCAATCTACCACAGCACCCGGAAAGCGTTCCAATTAATAAGTTAGTACAGGTCGAAGGTACACCCTTGAACGGTGTCGAAGATATCGAACCGCTACAGTTTATCCGTACTATTGCTGTTGCTAGAATCATCATGCCTCAATCAGTGGTTCGCCTTTCTGCCGGGCGCACTGAAATGTCCGATGAAATGCAGGCACTGTGTTTTCTTGCTGGCGCCAACTCCATCTTTTATGGCGACCGCTTATTAACAACGGATAATCCTGATGAAAATCATGATCTGCAATTATTTGCCAAATTGGGCATTAATATCCGTGAAGAAAGAAGTGATATAAAAACTAAACAGACGAGCTGCGCCTGCGGTTAAACCCTCCTTCTACTCTTGAAAGCACTTAATAACAAACTTAAAAAAGCGCTCAACGAGAGAAAAAAACAACATCGTTATCGCACCCGCCGTATAACAAAAAGCCCGCAACAAATTGAGATGCAAGTGGATAACCAAAACGTTATCAGCTTTTGCAGTAATGACTATCTGGGGCTTGCCAATAATTCGCAAATCAAACAGGCAGCCATCGATGCAATCAATGATTTTGGTGTCAGCAGTGGTGCGTCGCATTTAGTTAACGGACACTCCATCATCCATCACCAGCTAGAAGAAGAACTGGCGGAATTTACCGGTTACCCACGCGCGATTTTATTTTCTACCGGCTACATGGCCAATCTGGGGCTATGTCAGGCACTGGTCGAAAAAGGCGATTATGTTTTTGAAGACCGTTTAAACCATGCATCGCTTATTGACGGGGGTTTAATGAGTGGCGCACGATTGCAACGCTATTTACATAATGACGTTTCCAGCCTAAAACAAAAAATTCAAAAAGTTGATAACACCTCAGAAAAATTGGTATTGACCGACGGTGTTTTCAGCATGGATGGCGACATTGCTGAACTACCCGCCCTGTCTAAATTATGCAAAAAAAATAAAAGTTGGTTAATGGTTGATGACGCACATGGATTCGGCACCTTAGGTGAAACCGGAAAAGGCTGTTTACAACATTTTTCTTTAGATGAAAAAGACGTACCCATCTATATGGCAACACTGGGTAAGGCAATAGGAACAGCAGGGGCATTTATTGCTGGCAGTGAAGAACTCATTGAAACCATTATTCAAAAATCACGCACCTACATTTATACCACAGCCATGCCAGCCGCCATTGCTGAAGCAACGCGTTATAGCTTGCACATTATACAAAACGAATCACGACATCTAAATAATTTAAATAATAACATTTCATACTTTCGTGACTGCTGCCGAGAATGTTCTTTGCCCATCGAAAACAGTCAAACAGCCATACAACCAATAATTATTGGTGATGATTATGAGACGTTGCAAATCAGTCAGGAATTATTTGAAAGTGGCTTTTTAGTGACGGCCATTCGCCCCCCAACCGTTCCAGAAGGCACGTCACGTTTACGCATTACACTTTCGGCTAAACATACGCACGAGCATATTGATCAACTGCTTGGCGTGCTATGTAAATTAATTTCTTAATAGTCCGCCACCAATCATAAAGTGGCATTCAGTGAGTTTTTCTAGCATTGAAAATATCTGCAACAACGAACCTTCGCTTATTTTCACTGACTGAGCATTTTTGGCCATCAACGGACATTAACAGACGGTCAAAAATATTTTTTACCACAGAGACACAGAGAAAATAACTAGTGGCGTTGAGACCAACCCAATGTAGGTGTGAATTTATTCGCACGACGAACCTTACCCTGGCACCTGCGTGCGAATAAATTCACACCTACATTGGGTTCGTACGCACTAACTACATTATCTTTTCTCTGTGTCCTCTGTGCCTCTGTGGTGAATCGCTTTTAAATGTTTTGACTGTCCGATAAGAGTCGAAAATGCGGTGTTAGGGTTCTTTTTACTATCGTATCAACCTTCTCTCCAGAAGTGTTTTCATGTCCCTAAGGCCATCTACACATAAATGAACGATGACTYTACTGCCAATAATTTCATAAATAGCTCGATATGGTTTTAATAAAACCTCTTTAAGGTCTTTAATCCCCTGAGTACTTAATTCTGGTGGATAATGCCCGCGTTCTGGCACTAAATATAGCTCATACTTGATACCAAGCTAACATAGGGAGCTAGTATCAAATCATAATAGTTTTCTTAAACAACCTCTGTTTTGCGCGTTTGCTAAATGTCTGCTTTGACTGATTTCACTCAATAATGAGCCAGTTTCTCCAACGCACGGGGCCAGGTCTTTCCATGCAATATTTTTATTCCTTTGTCTTTAAATGAGAGACGGGGCAGTTTACCTATCCCCTGTTCACCGGTTTCTGATTGTCTAACTGGTACAGCACTATGAAATTTCCGTGCGAGTGACATCCTCAAATTTTTCGACATTAAGCAATTAGGCCGTTGTAGAAATTTGGCAAACAACATCCATTGATAGATAACGACTTCATAGAAGCTGMYSSTGNAAAGATKRTTWYTTTMTNNTGRAYKWNGGNCWTTAKNNNGGCWCCTCATTAAGGCTAAAAACGAAATGGGTAATTACCGTCCCACAGACTCTCCCGCTTGCGTAACAACCGGCCCACCCAGACATTTAGTATATTCTTTCGACTAATCCACGGAATTGGTTTGAAATCCCTTACCCCCAGATCTGTATAAATCTGTAACAAGCCCATGTGTGTCTCATCAATTTCTAATCCTTTCAGGATAGCGCAAACCGTTTTTTTTCTGTCTCCGTAAAACCATTCGGCTCGCGCCAGATTCAGATATACATCTCCATCATGAATCTCACCGCGCGCAACATTTCTGCACAGAGTCAGTCCTCCATGATCACCATGTAACAACCGTAACAAGCCACAAAAAGAAGCATATTTATTATGATATACATCGCTATTTTTAACTGACTCATACGATAATTGAAAATAACGATGCGCATCTTGATTTAACCCGGCTCTAAGACAGCGGATTCCGTTGATAAAGTCGTGCGAATGCAGACTGTAGTCTTTGTATACATAATCATGTTCCTCGACGCTCATAAAATAACCCTCCTTAGTTATTTAATCAGGCCTAGAGGCCTGTATTAAAAAATATTAATAAAAACGACCAGGTGATTCAACCATCGATATCAAACCTCTTAAATTTATTTATCGTTTTCCTTTACACTTCGATAAAAATTTTGCCGTTAAATACAAGCTCAGCAAGTCTCATGCCAAAAACCCAAGTCACTGGTTTAACTTAAAAAAATTTTAGACACGTTATTAAGTGGTTCTGCCCTGTAAAAAACATCGACATGCATAGGAAATATATGCAACCTTTTTAATCATTGTCAAAGTCAACAACCGCCCTGCTCTATTTGAATATCTCTGTATTTAATGCTTATGTCTCATAGTAATTTGACACACTTAGACCGTAGTTTTTTTGCTTCAAAGAGCCAGTAACACCAACGTTTTCTGTCTTTTAAAAATTGTAGTAAGCATTCTTTTTTGTGCCAACGATGCGCAATACGCCATACATGGTCGGACAAAAATAACGATTTTCTCGTGGCATAATACTTTCTCCTTAAAGCGGTGTTTTTGTCCTTAAAAAACGGGGTTTAAGCCATTTTATTAGCCATATATTATACGTTTTTTCTTTATATTCATGCAGTTAGGCAAGCTCGACCCCAATGCAGCACACCTACAAAAAATAACTGCGGGCAAATGCTTATTCACTCGACAGTTTTATCGAAAGGCTAACTTGCATTATTAATTTGTTTGCATAAAAAAACCCTGTGTTGCTATAAAACAACACAGGGTTTTTATTTTCTAGCGTTTACTCTTGTATTATGAATGGGTCAGACGCAGAGGCAGAATCACCGTCTTTATCACGCCACATTTTAAACGTATCAGGACTGTTAGTGTCGTCGAACACGTAGAATGAAGGGGCTACTAAACCCAGTGAAATATTACCGCCATACAAAGCATCACCAGGATCATTCACAGCTGTGACTGTAAGAGTAAATGCTGTTACTGTTTCAGTGTCACTCAAAACACCACCGCCTTCTGCCGCAGGCGCAACATCACCACCATTTAGCCAACCACTGATCGACTTATCCGCACCTTTAACCATAGTTGCTGTTACAGCACCACTTGCTGTAAGCGTTTGACAGGTATCATCATTACCATAAATAACCGATGAATTCACCCACGTTGTACCAGTAATGGTTACAGTATCAATACGGCCATCAATGCCTCCAGAGTTATAACAGTCAGTTCGGTAAATTCCGTTTAATACATGTTGACCACCCGAAGCGGTAATGATTGAAATAGCATTAGCCGGTGCTGGTGGAGCCAAAGTATTATCAAAGGGCGTGCCGTTCCCAGCATCAAAAGTAAATGTACCATTTACACCATCAACGGTAATGGCTAAATTATCCAGCACCGCATCAAAACCTGTGCTATCTGCACTAAAAGCTGTGCTAAATATATTAAACGCCGAAACGTCCAGACCTGCAGCCGTCATTTGCGTCTCAAGATTTGCCCGAACCAGCGCTTCAGCTGTAGTAACTTCAGCCGCCGAAAAGGCTGTGCCATCCCAATTATTGTATATTGCTGCAAGGTCTGCTTCATTCCCGGCAAGGAATAATACAAGATTCGTTGCCTGCGTAATGTTTACAGTCTGACCACTTGCAGTCGCAAATGAGTAGAATGTTTCTGTACCATCACTCGGCATAACTTTTAACATAAAGGGCGCTGTCAGTCCCAATACGTTTATAGTAAAGCTACCATTAGTGCCGGTCACAATATCAAGTTCGTTTCCAGCTGCACCTTTTACAGTGACAGTACCCTCAATAGGTGCTCCTCTAGCGGCAGTGCCTGATAATGTACTCGAATCAACCTCTATTGTTGTTGGCTCGTTGTCGCTACAGCCGCTTATTGCGAATGTTGCAATAGCAAATAACGCTACTATAAATTTTTTCATGAAATCTCCTAATACGTTTAGCAAAAATTATATTTTTCACCTTTTATTGTAGSWTRAAYWMRWMYAATWWSTRCWATNTTCTWAGMWWGMATNNTCAKCTRTTWTNANGKTMKMMTAYNNNTYTCTCRMYWAWSRAAATATTCAGTACTGTAGTGGTACAGTGAAATTGGCCATCTAATAGGAGGTGTTAACATGCACTTTGAGCCATTAGGTGGAATAATGAATAAGAAGACAAGACCAACATTTACGCCCGAGTTTCGGTTGGAATCAGCGCAATTAGTGGTTGATCAAAAGTACTCCGTCAGGGAAGCTGCAGAAGCAATGGGCGTGGGCAAATCCACCATGGATAAGTGGGTACGATAACTGAAAACAGAACAATCAGGCGGTCAAGTTGGGGCAGCAACACCCATGTCGCCCGACCAGCGAAAGATACGCGAGTTAGAAAATCGCATTAAACGTATCGAGCTTGAGAAAGAAATTCTAAAAAAGGCTACCGCACTCTTAATGTCAGACTCGATGAGAAATTTACGTTAATTAGTCAGCTGAAAATGAGTTATAAGTCGGTAGTGTTATGTGACACCTTTGGTGTTCATCGTAGCAGTTTTAAATACTGGAATTCCGGGGACAGTATACCGGAATTCCGGGGACAGTATACCTAATTATGGAATTCCGGGGACAGTATACCTAATTATAGTTAAGGTTGATTTACCTCTGCCAAGGCTAATTACCCAAGGTCGCCTTTATCTCAATTTTTCCCAATTAGGCTTATTCCCAGATGTCTGCTTAGTGGT
>NVWZ01000011.1 GCA_002746365.1 Thiotrichaceae bacterium | reverse complement strand
TTTTGGGTCTTTGTTAGCAAGACAGTATTTTTTGCAAAAGAACAATGCGCACCAGTTTGCCCCTGTTGTTCTGAGAAAAGTCGCATCGCAAAATGCGTCACTGCGTGTCACCACAACATCTCCCTGAAAAGCCACTATCATGGTAAACTAGCGCCCATTCTAGTCGGGTGAAATAAGTCAGGCCATACAGATACAATAAAGTAACAGGTTAGTAATACCGGCTTTGCCGGTTTTTTTATGCCCATGGAAGGGCGGTATGCAACAAGGAGCCAGGGATGGNCAGTGTTGCTATGCCCATGGAAGKGCAATACAACCCTCTGTATTAAACTGGCATAAATATTTGTTTTAGGTGCGCTGTTGGAATTCATACTTTTTTCACGTAGTAACTGTCATCTTTGCGAAGCCATGGARGAKGAATTAAGCCYCTTTATAGAGAAACATAACATTATCGTAAAACGACAATACATYGATAATGAGCCAGCACTCGAACAGCGCTATGGCACTAAAGTACCCGTATTAACCTTGCACRATAAAATWTTGTGTGAATATTTTCTTGATACTGAAAAGTTGTTAWCGATTATTAATCAAAATAATGACTGAAAKCTCTCAACTATAAACTGYACGCTTARCCAATGACCTTAATGAAAAACATTCGTAACTTTTCAATCATYGCCCATATTGATCACGGTAAATCAACCTTGGCCGATCGYCTTATTCAGTCTTGTGATGGTTTGAGTGAGCGTGRGATGGAAGCTCAGGTTCTAGATTCGATGGAYATCGAACGTGAGCGTGGYATTACCATTAAAGCACAGAGCGTTACCTTAAATTACAAAGCTGATAATGGTGAAATCTATCAATTGAATTTCATTGATACGCCGGGACATGTGGACTTTTCTTATGAGGTGTCGCGTTCACTGGCTGCATGTGAAGGTGCGTTACTTATCGTTGACGCTTCACAAGGTGTCGAAGCGCAGAGTGTTGCTAATTGTTACACSGCTCTTGAACAGGGACTGGAAGTGGTTCCTGTTTTAAACAAAATTGATTTGCCCGCAGCCGACCCGGATAGAGTGTGTGAAGAGATTGAAGAGGTTATCGGCATTGATGCATCGAACGCACTACGTGTCRGCGCCAAGACAGGCGAGGGTATACATGAGTTGATGGAGCAAATCGTTGAAGAAATACCGCCACCAGTCGCCGATATAAATGCACCGCTACAGGCACTGATTATCGATTCATGGTTTGATACTTATGTCGGGGTCATTATTTTGGTTCGTGTTATGCAGGGCACAATAGTTCCACGCAAAAAAATGACCGTGATGTCAACCGGGCGCAGTTATCTGGTTGACAAGGTCGGCGTGTTTACGCCTAAACGTGAAGATCGTAACTCACTYTCCGCCGGGCAGGTGGGTTACATCATTGCCAGTATCAAAGAGATTGATTCGGCGAAAGTGGGTGACACGATTACCATGGCGGATAGTCCCGCAACGGAGCCGCTTGAAGGKTTTAAAGAAGTGCAGCCACGTGTATTTGCAGGWMTGTTTCCGGTTAGTTCTGATGATTACAATGATTTTCGTGATTCGCTGGAAAAACTGACATTAAATGATGCTTCTCTGCAGTTCGAGCCTGAAAATTCATCGGCACTGGGTCTGGGGTTTCGCATTGGTTTTCTTGGCATGTTACACATGGAGATTGTCCAGGAACGATTAGAACGTGAGTATGACCTGAATTTGATTACCACTGCACCAACCGTGGTTTATGAAATTCTAGAYACCAAAGGTGAGGTGCGCGAAATTCATAATCCGGCTGATCTGCCTGAGGTTAATTATATTGARGARCTCCGTGAACCGATTATCCGAACCAATATACTGGTGCCACAAGATTATGTCGGYAATGTGATTACCTTGTGTGTTGAAAAACGTGGCCWTCAGATCAATATGCAATACATGGGAAGTCAGGTGTCGCTGGTTTATGAAATGCCATTAAGTGAAGTTGTGCTSGATTTCTTTGAYCGTCTAAAATCGGTCAGTCGTGGTTACGCCTCATTTGACTATGAATTTGATCGTTTTCAGGCGGCCGATCTGGTAAAAGTTGATATTCTTATTAATAATGAGCGTGTTGATGCACTGTCCATTATTGCCCATCGCGATAACAGTATTAGACGTGGGCGTGATGTAGTTGATAAGATGCGTGAATTGATTCCCAGGCAGATGTTCGATATAGCCATACAGGCAGCGATTGGACGAAGTATTATTGCTCGTAGTACGGTTAAAGCGCTGCGTAAAAATGTGACGGCTAAATGTTATGGTGGTGATGTGTCGCGTAAGCGTAAACTACTTGAAAAACAGAAAAAAGGGAAGAAGCGTATGAAACAGTTCGGCAAGGTTGAAATACCACAAGAAGCATTTTTAGCCGTATTGAAAGTGGATAGTTAACGCATTTTACCTTTTTTAAAAATATAGTTTAATAATATAGAGTTTTAGCCTTATGATGATATTCGATTTTTCATTTTATCTATTTGTTGCAGTGGTCATCACTGGAACAATCTGGTTAGTCGATAAATGGTTTTTAGCACCAAAGCGTAATGCAGTTATTCAAACCTCAACACAGGTACATCAGGGCGTAGAAATAAGTCGAAAAGGCAAAGAGCCTGTTATTGTAGAGTACTCGAAATCATTCTTTCCCGTATTGTTGATTGTATTTCTATTACGAGGGTTTGTCGTCGAGCCCTTCCGTATTCCATCGGGTTCGATGTTGCCGACGTTATATATTGGCGATTTTATTTTGGTGAATAAATTTTCATACGGCATTAAAGTACCTGTTATCAATAAAACATTAATCGAATTTGCGCCGCCGGAGCGTGGAGACGTGGTGGTATTTCGTTACCCCCGTGACCCGAAYCTGGATTACATAAAACGGGTAATTGGTTTACCAGGTGACATCATTGCGTATTACAACAAAGTTTTATATGTAAATAACCAACCCGTTRCCCGTGATTTTGTTGGTCAGTATAAAGGYCCAGGTCAAACGTCTTCGACKGAATATACCGAAAAACTTTTAGGTATGGATCATGCGATATTATTGATGCCAGCAAGRCCCAATAATCTACAAGGTGAATACATYGTGCCTGAAGGSACGTATTTTGTTATGGGYGACAACCGTGACAATAGTAATGATAGCCGAGTTTGGGGGCCCGTACCTGAAGCCAATCTGTTAGGTAAAGCATTTATGATATGGATGCATTATAGTGATGAATGGCACTTYGAYCGTGTTGGTACTATGATTAAGTAATGCCTGTTAGAGGTAGAGCTGCCCTATAGTAATAATTTAATTTCGWGGTAACGATAAAATGAAAAAGCTATTAATAAATACTCGAACTAATCAACGCGGTTTAACCTTGATTAGCTGGCTGGTTGTCCTTGTTTTTTTGTTGTTTCAGATTGTGATTGCGATGAATGTGTTACCCGTGTATATGACAGATTCRACAGTGAAAACAGTTTTAGAGGGTATGACGACAGACTCAAGTRCCRGYAAYATGWCAACAAAAGAGTTGAAGTCATCGGTGYTAAAAAGACTGAATATTAGCAGTGTMTACAGCATAAARCCKGAACACGTCAAAGTTAAAAAAGGTCGAAATGGAAATACTATCWCCGTCGATTATGAGCCTCGTGGGCCKCTTATCGGAAACCTGGAATATATCGTTCACTTTAAACATGAAGTTRAAATTAAATAACACTAGYAACCTTTCAATCGAACGGTTTATCGCGTATTAGTTATGACGCAGCATAATGCTATTAATAGCTTGTTAAAAAATCTTGAATACAGTTTYAGTGATTTAACATTGTTAGATGAAGCTTTAACRCATCGTAGTTTTTCACCTAAAAATAATGAACGTCTAGAATTTCTCGGTGATGGTATATTGAATTTTGTTATCGCAGATGAATTATTTAAAGCCTACCCGGATGTACAAGAAGGTGATTTAAGTCGCTTGCGTGCAAATCTTGTTAATAAAGAATCTCTGGCTGTCATAGCCAATCATCTAAAACTGGGTGATGTGATTAAACTTGGTTCCGGTGAATTGAAAAGTGGTGGTTTTCGCCGGCCGTCTATTCTTGCCGATGCAGTAGAAAGTATTCTTGGTTCAGTCTATTGTGATGGTGGATTTCAACCTGCCAGAGATTTAATCGTTCGTCTTTATGCTGATCGTTTGGCGTCACCGACTGATTTACAAAGTTTAAAAGATGCTAAAACACAATTGCAGGAACTTTTGCAATCACGACATTTTTCATTGCCTGTCTATCAGGTTACAGAAATAACGGGTCAGGCGCATGCGCAGGTATTTCATGTTAAATGTACTATCGAAAAAATTAAAATTGAAGCGAATGGCGCAGGTAAAAGTCGTCGCAAAGCTGAGCAAGTTGCTGCAGAAGAGGCCATTAAACTAGTGAATCAAAATTTTGGAAAAAAGAAAAATGAGTGATCCTATTGTGCCTGATGATGGTTCATCAAATGGTCTGCGTGCTGGATATGTGGCCATTGTTGGTCGCCCTAATGTTGGTAAATCTACGTTACTTAATTATATTCTCGGTATGAAGTTGAGTATCACTTCACGCAAACCGCAGACTACGCGGCATCAAATATTAGGTGTTAAAACAACAGATAATGTTCAAGCAGTGTATGTCGATACACCGGGCATACATCAGCGTCGTGGTACAGCGATTAATAAATATATGAATCGTGCGGCTACTTCGATACTTAATGATGTGGATGCGATTCTATTTCTGGTTCAGGCGAAGCAGTGGACAGACGAAGATCAGGCTATTATCGAAAAGCTTAAGTTAGTCAGTTGTCCTGTGGTGTTAGTTGTTAATAAAATGGATACACTTAATAATAAAAAAGAATTATTGCCTATTATCGAAGCGTTGTCTTCAAAGTTGGAGTTTTCAGAAATTATCCCCATCTCTGCGTTAAACGGTGTAAATATCAAAGTGCTTGAACAAAAAATAGCATCACTGCTGCCAGAGAATACATATTTTTATCCTGCCGATCAGATAACAGATAGAAGCATGCGTTTTCTGTCGTCGGAAATTATTCGTGAAAAGTTAATACGTGAATTGGGTCAGGAATTACCTTATACATCAACTGTTGTTATCGATAAGTACGATGAAGACGAATCAATTGTTCGTATTCATGCCACTATCTATGTTGAGAGTGCGGGACAAAAAGCCATTATAATCGGCAAAAAAGGCGCGCGATTAAAAAGCATTGGCACAAAAGCTCGTGAAGATATTAGTGTCCTGGTGGATTCAAAAGTGTATTTAAACCTGTGGGTTAAAGTGCGTGAAGGTTGGTCCAATGATGAACAGGCCTTGCGTGGGTTGGGATATGGCGAGTAGCGCCATATCAATGAAAAATGAAAAATGAAAAGTGAAAAATGCTTTGAAACTTATTTATTTGCAGGAATATGCAATAAATATTAGCTTTTATTTTTTCATTTTTCACTTTTCATTTTTCACTTTTCATTGCTCAAAATGAGCCAGGTAAACACCCAAATTGCTTACATTCTGCACAAACGCGCCTACCGCGAAACCAGTAGTATCCTTGAGYTGATWACYAAAGAYTATGGKCGTRTTTCGCTCATGTCTCGGGGAAGTCGTGGGGCGAAATCTAAAATCGCGGGTAACCTSYTRCTGTTYACRCCTTTAGTGGTAAGTTGGCAGGGRMGAGGTARCTTRCCTTATCTAAAAAGYATYGAACGGGCCGATATTAAAGCGCCTGCTCTTAAGAAAAAATCACTMCTCTCAGCCATGTACATCAATGARTTATTGATGTATTTRYTGCATAAAGATGATGTTCAGGAAGCGRTTTTTGAGCAGTAYCATCACTGCCTTTATGCATTGCAAAATTCAGAAAACCTGGAAATAACCCTSAGACAATTCGAAATTAAACTGTTGGAACGATTAGGTTTTGGGCTCAATTTACACGTTGARGCCGACTCGGGTGAGCCGATAATGGCGGATTCRCTATAYCAGTATTTTCTGGAGCATGGGCCAGTCATTTGTCGAAATCAAAATGATGCCAGTGTGCCGCAAATATCTGGACGCTGTTTRCTAGCGGTAATAGATGAGTCTTTTGATATAGTCGCAAACAATGCTAAATATTTAACAGAATTAAAACGACTGACACGATTTGTTATCAATCATCATTTAGGGCATAAAAAGCTTAAAAGTAGAGAATTATTTAAACCGATATAAAAAAATATAAGTTATTGATAAATGACTATAAATTTTGAATAAAAAATGATCGAAAGAGATTGTTGGTAGAAATGTTCAGACATTTAACATCGATTATTGAAGTTCGCTTATTTCCATCTATGCTTGGGTATGTGCTTTAACTATTCTATATGAAGGTCTAATATGTCATCCGCTATTTCTCATAAAATCGATGATTACGAATCGCTGTTGGTTGCCTTACAAAATGTTTTAGGTGTGGTTGTTCCAGACGAGCAACGTAGTCACCTGGTCGAAAGAATTGAGCCGCTATTGTCAGCGTATAAACTGGATTCACTAGCAAAGCTGGCCGAAAAATTACAGGATGAGAGCAGTGATGTTCGTACCGATGTGCTTGATGTCATTACACAGCGCCAGTCAAGCTGGACAATTAGTCCCGAAATAAAAAACATCTTACACAATTACATTTTGGGTCAGTTAGCAGATAAAGCTAGAATTTGGATAGTAGGTTGTGGCCAAGGTCAATTCGCGTATTCCATTGCAATGGAAATTGCGAGTTTTGAACATAAGACTGGCGAGTCAAAAAACTTTGAATTAATGGCAACGGATCTACTGAGTGTTGATATARAACAGGCAGAACGTGCTATCTATAGTTCGCAGCAATTAATAACGCTAAACAGTGAATTCATCAAGATGTACCTGACGATGGACGCTAAGGGTGAAAGCGGCAAGGTAAAGAGTACGATTCGTCAGTCAGTTAATTTTTCAGCATGCAATTTAACCAGTAGCCTTTCTGTCATGGGGGCGATGGATTTGATTATCTGTCCGGATGTACTGGTTTATTTCTCGAATGGWGTGAGAGTGGGTATTGTTCAACAGTTTACCGATTTATTAAATTCCGGAGGTATTTTGTTATCCGGTCATAGTCAGGTTGTTCCTGTAGATCAAGGGCTTGAGCGAGTCGTGCATCCAGAAGGTGTATTTTACCGACAAAAAAGTTAAATGATTGTTGTAGTCAATATTGCTTACTTAATGAATATTTCATTGCAGGTTTCGTTATGCTGGCATGTTGTTAGCCGGTATCCACTGTTTAGAGCGGTATTCAGTCAGAAATTTTCTATTTGCTGATAGATGGATTCTGACCTTCGCCAGAATGACGAGTTAACGGGGCAGTAGTGAGCTAAGTAGTACTGTCCAGAGGTAGCCTAGATACTATTCGGTATCTTTAGAAATTCAATGGGTTCAGGTGTCGTAACAATGCTCTTTTCTTCGACCCACTTTAAAATATCATAATAACTGCGAATATTTTCAACATATCGAACCGGTTCCCAGCCGCGTGCATAACCAAAACGTGTTTGTTTGTGCCATTTTTTTTGAGCCAGTAAAGGTAAAGCCTGTTTTACATCGATCCAGAGATTCGGATTTTTTTTCAATTTTCGAGTTATGATTCTTGCATCTTGCAAGTGTGAAAAACCAACATTGTATGCGGCCATGGCCATCCATGTGCGATCAGGTTCAGTTATTTCCTCATCCATACGATCTCGCATTTTTTTAAAGTACCTTGCACCACCGGCAATGCTGCTTTTCGGATCAAGACGATTTTTTATATTTAATTCTCTGGCTGTTCTTAAGGTCAACATCATGATGCCGCGAACCCCCGTCGGTGAAACTGCATCCGGATCCCAATGAGATTCCTGATAACCCATTGCTGCAATTAAACGCCAGTCGACGTTTTGGCTCTCACTGACTTCTTCGAAAAAATCCCGGTAAGTCGGTAGCCTTGTTTCTATATGACGCATAAAAATTTTTGTACCTACATAATCAAAACTTTCTACGTGGCCATAATTACGTTCTATAAGGCGTGTCAGCTCACCATTTTCTTTTATTTTTATAAAAAACTTATGCACAGCAAGGTACAGGCTTTTGTCATCAGTCTGAGGAAGAGCCCAGGCGAGTTGTTGCGGTTCACTAATATCAAAAGCGATGCGAAGGTTAATTAGAAAACGTTGGCTTAGTAGTAGTTCATTTGAATCGGCTATGGTGTAATCAATGATTCCATCAGAAACCATCTGTAGCAGTTCTTCACTTTCGATATCATGGTTTGCTTTCCAGCTTAAGTTTTTGTTGTCATCTTTGAGGCGTTTTAAACGTTCGTCATGACTTGAATTTGCGACGACTTCTAATAAGCCGTCAAGCCGAGATAAGCTTCTCGGACGTTTTTGTGATACGTTGTAAATTAGTTGTTCAGTGATCTCCTGATAGGTTGGGCCAAAGCGAAATATTTTTTCACGTTCTTTGGTAACGGTTAAACCAGCAGCTGCAATATGGATTGTATTATTYTCAATTTGCTTAAGTAARTCATCAAATGAATCGGGTATTAATAATGTAAGGCTAACRCCTAACTCATCAGCAAACATCCTGGCGAGTTGATACTCYAGYCCAGCGGGGCCGTCGGCATCTTCAAAGTAGGTGGTYGGGCTGTTGCGGGTGATGACAACTAATTGGCCATCATTTTTAATTTTCTCAAGCAATGAATTACTGCTGAGTTTTGGCAGGTAATTAAATACAAATATAATGCAGGCGATAACAAGAGCAAGTGAAAAAAATAAGGGTCGACAAAGTGATTTTTTAACTTCGATGGTAACAGTCCTGTTGGCGCATTTATAAATTAGGGGTAATCAACTAWCCGTAAAAACYTCTAATACGAGGTTACAGTAAATTATAGATGCTGTCCGTCATTTAGCACAGTATAAATCGCTTGAGTKAGTGTGTTTAATTGAGTCTTGTTGATRATGTAGGGYGGCATCAAATAAATGAGTTTACCAAACGGTCTGATCCAGACGCCTTGATCAACAAAGGTTTGTTGAATTTTCGACATGTTGACCGTTTGCTTGAGTTCTACGACGCCAATCGCACCTAATACACGAACATCTTCTACACAATCAAGTTTTTTACAGGGTTCGAGTTCTTGGTTTAATTGTTGCTCAATCTGTTGTATGTTTTGTTGCCAGGCGGATGCCTGTAACAAACGAATGTTTTCGATTGCGACAGCGCAGGCCAGAGGATTGCCCATGAAAGTAGGGCCATGCATGAATAARTGTGGTGGGTTATTGCTGATGGTGTCACTGATGTGTTTTGTACAAAGTGTTGCGGCAAGTGTCAGGTAGCCACCGGTTAATGATTTCCCTATGCACATAATGTCGGGTGAAATGCCGGCATGTTCGCAGGCGAACATTTTTCCACTGCGACCAAAGCCTGTAGCAATTTCATCGCATATTAATAACACGTCATGCTCTTCACATATTTTTTTCGCCTGTTTTAAGTAATCAGCAGAATAAAACTTCATGCCGCCAGCACCTTGTACCACGGGCTCGAGTATGAGGGCAGCAATATCAGAGTGGTGCAGAGCAAGGGTGCTTCTTAGCTCATCGAGATGTTCGGTTTTGCAGGGTTCGCCAAACAGGCATTCGGGCGAAGATATAAAATAATTTTTTGCCAGTATGTCTGAAAATAATGCATGCATGCCGGTAACAGGATCGCAAACAGACATAGCACCGAAGGTGTCGCCATGATAACCACCCTTTAGACTGACGAATTTCTGCTTGCTACACAGTTTTCTAGCTTGCCAAAATTGTATGGCCATTTTCATGGCGACTTCTACAGCGACAGAACCTGAATCAACTAGAAAAACAGTCTCTAGTTTTTCAGGTGTTATCTCAACGAGTTTTTTACAGAGTGATACCGCTGGCGCATGAGTGAGACCACCGAACATGACATGCGCCATATCATCGAGTTGCCTGGTTAGCGCTGCATTTAATTCAGGGACATTATAACCGTGAATAGCGCACCACCAGGAAGACATACCATCAACGAGTTGTCGCCCATCCTCCAGTGTTAAGTGAACACCTTTGGCAGATTTTACCGGGAAGACAGGAAGCTCGGAGTGAGTGGAGCTGTAAGGATGCCAAACGTGGTTTTTGTCATCGTCCAGTAATGTGGATTTCATCATCGGGCTATTGTACAGGGTTTGATTTATCTGTTGTCGGACGAGCACCTGCTCAAAAGTTAAAGATTGTGCCTTAACTAGCCGACTAAATAAGTAGATACCTTAGGAAATAACTTAAAAATAATCAATTAGCTGCTTACTATGCGTCAATATTTCTACAATTTCTTAGAGAAAAATAATGCAGGCATGTTGTCGCAGTTGGTTAATGTGTTGCTTCATATCTTCAGACCATGTTATTTATGCTCAGATGCCGGGTTTTTTTGATGGTTTTGAGATGTTCTCAATCATTGTGTTTTCGATAGAGTATATTTCTCGTATCTGGATTTGTGTGGAAGATAAGCGMTATCAGTCATCAATTAAAGGTCGTCTGAAATATATGGTATCACCCATGGCAATCGTRGATCTTATTGCCGTATTGCCATTTTATCTGGGTATGTTCTTTAACATYGATACCCGATTCCTGCGYGTACTCCGATTGTTTCGTATCTTTAAACTTTCACGTCATTTCAGTGCGATGTCAGTATTATTGACCGTCATCAAAAATGAACTGGCAACACTGCTRTCTGCAATATTTATCATGCTGGTGCTGGTGGTGCTGGCATCAGCCGGCATGTTTATGGTCGAGCGCGGCGCACAACCAGAAGCTTTTGGTACGATACCACGAGCTATGTGGTGGGCAACGATTACGCTGACCACAGTGGGTTACGGTGACGTTATTCCGGTCACTATCGCCGGTAAAACTCTCGGTGTGTTCATAACCATACTTGGCGTTGGCATGGCAGCCTTACCGGCAGGTATTATCGCATCCGGCTTTACCCGGGAAGTGAATAAACGACGTGACACCTATCGAATATGCTGCGCGATGCACTGGAAGACGGCGTATTAGATAAAACTGAGCGTAATACTCTGCAGAACTATTCGGTCAGTATGGGGATAAGTGATGAAGAAGCAATGCGTTTGCTAAAGCAGGAAAGTAGAGTCCCAGCTAATAATGTATCTAGCAATCACCCTGATTTTTGTCCACATTGTGGTGAATCCATTGCAGACCTTAGCAGGGTGGCTTAGTCATAAAAAAAGTCCCTTAAGCTGCTTTAATTTTTAATTCGACTTTTTGCTCTGTAAGCGCAAGTAAATTAATCAGGAAGTCTACGGTAAACTTATCAATCTTGCCGTTGACAAGGTCACTAACTCTTGACTGTTTAATACCCAGTATTTCAGCCGCTTTTTTTTGTTTAAGACGGTTATCGTGAATCCATTGTTCGATAGCAATCAGTAACTCAGCACGAACTTTAAGATTAGCGGCTTCTTTGCCGTCGAATAAATCATCGAATACGCTGCCTTTTGTTACATGTGAGGTCATTATTTAATTTCCTTTAATCGTGCTTTCGCCAGGTTTAAGTCTTTCTTGCTAGTTTTCTGAGTTTTCTTTTGGAAGCTATGTAATATATAAATAGCCTCTTTTTTAATCGATACATAAATAATTCTGTATTGACCGTTATGGTGAATACGTATTTCACGAACCCCTGTACCAATGGCCTTCATTGGTTTCCAGTCGGAAGGTTCTAAGCCAAACTGAATAAGGTGCAGTTGGTATCCAGCATTTCTTTGAACAGCTTTAGGCATTACCTTTAAGTCTTCAAATGACGTTCCTTGCCAGCGTATCTCCCTCATGTATTTAATATACGTAATTTTATATAAAATATCAAGTATTTTGTATGGAAATGAGCTGATTTAATGGTGATTGAAGTTTGTTCAGAATCCGGTTTTATATAACCGTGTTTTGTAGGTGTCAGCGTATATGAGTGGTTGTGGAGCAGGGTGGATAATGATCCAGATAAGTGTGTAAAGCACCGCCATACATCAAAACCCCTACCTGCTTAATACGTTACAAGCGGTCTGCTGTCGTACTTTGGATGAAAACCAGTGGCTACGTTAACGGATATAAATGACGCTTAGTCATATCAGTCAATCAGACCGTGTGTCCTACCAGCAATCAATCTGCATCTTCGTGACATTACCAGGAACTTAATCAAAGTGCAGAACTCACCGGCGTTATCTCTGGTGCAATCACAGTATTGATGTTGTCACTGGTGAGGCTGTGCCTTAATATGGTGAACACCAGCCTATCTGATTGATATGAGATCGACAGTAATCCTGAATGCCGGCTGATCTGGGCAAGTTTTTGAGACGGTTGGGCTGATGGGCAGTTTTTTGTTTTGACCGATATTGATCCTAAGATGACTACAGTTTATTTAAGATAGATGGTTCAGGACACGATGTAGAATGATAAAAAGCTATTATTTTACTGAACTAGCAGTTCTATTATCACAATAAAGGTTTAACAGGACACGGAATAAATCATAATGATAGAGTTCACACTCGATAACTTATCGATTATAAATTTTAGAGGTGTTCCCTCTTTTGAACTCGATATTGTCGAGAATACCCCAACTTATCTCATTGGACCTAATAACGCAGGTAAATCAACTATCTTGCATGCTATTGCCTTAGCCTTTAAATCAGGAGGTTTTCACAGATTTACGCCTGATGATTATGATTTTTTTCACAAGGGTAATAACGAAAAAGAGAATAGATTTACCATTAAAATTGATTTTAAATCATCAGACCAGCTGCCATCCGTACACACCATAGGAGCCGTTCAAAATGTAAAGTCGATAGAGGTGGTTGGGCGTTACTATCCAACTTCTGACCGAATGGATCACTCACACCGCCTTTTAAATAGCCACGGTAAGTCAATAACATTGGCTACAGAAATGAAGCCATCAAATAAGGATGCGCAAAAATTTGATGAGGCTGGACATGGGTATAAACAACGAAATGCAAAATTATATGATATTAAAGAGCATGTCCCCGAGGTATGGCTATTAACTGCAAGTAATCTGGAAGCTTCTCTGTTTGCTTGGAAAACTGGACCGTTAAACAAACTAGCAAAAATTTTATCCCAGAAATTTTTTGAAGAAACATGGGAGTTCGAACATGCTGGAAAAAAGATAAGCATGCCAAAAGGAATCCAGCGAGCACACAACTTTTTCTCTGCTGCTGTAAAAGAGTTCCCCTTCTGGAAAGAGACAATGAAGCCAGCTTTAGAAAATTCATTATCAACATATCTAGGCAAGCAAACATCAATAGAGCTAAACCCTCTCATCCAAAGCATTGAAGAATGGCTCCAACAGCAACTCCTGCTTTCCTTTGCCGCAGAGATGGGAACAGCCTTTACACCTCTTGACCGGATGGGAGACGGCTTCCAAAGTTTAGTTCGTTTTGCCGCTTTGGAAGTTCTGGCTGATATGGATTCAGTAAAGAAAGACAATATTGTAGTTCTATACGAAGAGCCTGAAACCTATCTTCATCCACATCTCAAAAGAAAATTGAGAAACATATTCGACAGGCTTGCACAGAAGGGCTGGTATATTTTTTGTGCAACACATTCGCCAGAGTTTATAAGTTTTGATATTAATCAAAACGTTAATCGTATCCTCCGTGATGGAGATGAGCTTATACATGGTCAGATCTTGACGACAACAATATCTAACAATCTAAAACTTCAGGAAAAACTGGATGAATATGGTAATCATGAAATATTCTTCGCGCAAAAAATTATCCTTTGTGAAGGAAAAGATGACCTGTTTGCCATCAAATCCTACTTGGAGCAAAATGAGATAGATATTGAAGCAATGAGTGTAAGTGTTTTAAGTTGTGGCGGTGTCAGTAACATTTATGATTTTGCTAAGATTGCAAAGAATATGAAGATTCCCTTTTGTGCTGTAACCGATACTGACAGAAATGAAGAAGGGGGAACAAAAAGCAATACATCTAAAGCTCGTAAAAATATCTCTTCTATTCAATCAGCTAACGACACAATGGTTGAATGGGATAACAATCTGGAAGACTGTCTTCTTACACCAATCAATAAAAAAACTAGTAAGAGATGCAAGGCTATTCCTGAATGGCAGAGAGATAATATAGTTGTAAAATCTTTCGACGATATAAAAACTGATTATCCAAAATATGCGAGTATTTGTGATGCAATAATAAAGTGGCTGGATTGAAGGAACAGATTGACGGGGTGGTTTTTTATGTCTGAATTAAATCTAATTCTAGTACAGTGTTCTAGTACATCTTGCCTTTGAAACTCCTATATATCGGCACAATAGGCTTAAATGGTTGTTTGGCAGAGAGGATGGGATTCGAACCCACGAAACCTTTCGGTTTACACACTTTCCAGGCGTGCGCCTTCAGCCGCTCGGCCACCTCTCTATTATTTTTCAGATTGTAAAAGTTTATTACTAGCCTGGTACTTATTTGTACCGAAGCCGCACGCCGCATGCGCGTGATTCGGCACGTCGTGTGCCTCACCCCTACGGGGCCATAATCAGAAAACCACTGATTATGTTCAAAATCGTTCCGGACGATTTTAGTCAGCCGCTCGGCCACCTCTCTATTATTTTTCAGATTGTAAAAGATTAGTACTAGCCTGGTGTTTATCTGTACCGAAGCCGCACGCCGTATGCGCGTGATTCGGCACGTCGTGTGCCTCACTCCTACGGGGCCATAATCAGAAAACCGCTGATTACGTTCAAAATCGTTCCGGGCGATTTTAGTCAGCCGCTAGGAAGCTACTCTTTTATTCTTCTGCGTTATACAACTTTTCTAGTATTTCCTTCGCGCCACGAGATAATAAGTCGTCGGCCAGCTCGGCACCTAAACGTTCGCCATCGCTGCGATGCCCGCTAAGGTCACCTTGAATAATTTTACTGCCGTCGGGTTCGCCGACTAATGCTTGCAGATGTATGGTGTCACCATCAAGCATGGCGTAGCTGGCTATAGGAACCTGGCAGCCACCTTCAAGGCGATGATTTATTGCACGTTCCGCTTTGACTCGGTCGGCTGTATCTTCATGGTTTAAAACAGATATCAGTTCGAGTATTTCTTCATCATCTATGCGTGCTTCCAGACCAACTGCGCCTTGCCCGACAGCGGGTAATATCCATGAAGATGAGATGCGCTGCTTGATACGTTTTTCCATATCCAGTCTAATCAAACCTGCACAGGCTAGAATGATGGCGTCATAATCACCGTTATCAAGTTTCTCTAGTCTGGAATTGACGTTGCCACGGAGGTCTTTGATGATTAAATCGGGGCGTTTGCTCAATAGTTGTGATTTTCTGCGCAGACTACAGGTGCCAACCACAGAGCCTTCAGGTAATTTTTGTAGAGAATCGTAAGTATTTGAAACGAAAGCATCGCAGGGTTCTTCACGTTCTAAAATAGTTGACAGAAATAGTCCTTCTGGAAATTCCATCGGAATGTCTTTTATGGAATGCGCTGCAATATCTGCTTTGCCTTCGAGTATGGCGGTTTCTAATTCTTTTACAAATAAACCTTTACCACCAATTTTGGCTAAAGGCGTATCCAGTATTTTATCGCCTTTCGTGGTGAAGGTAACCAGCTCAACTTGCAGGCCGTCATGTGCCTGCATCAGGCGTTCTTTGACATGCTCAGCCTGCCACATGGCCAGCGGGCTTTTTCGTGTTGCGATTCGTAGAGTAGATTTCATGAATTTAACTGACTGCACACAAGTGCGATGAGATAGTTGATTTTGATAATAAAATACTGGTAGTTGTTAATGATAATAAAAGTAGTGCGATAAAAATATTCGGCAAATTATACAGATTTTAGAGAAATTAGGGTAAATATTCTTATCTGAAATAGGTATAATGCGCGGCTTATGGTGACCCGTTCTGGTTCCCTCGCGACGATAAACTGTGAACTCCGCCAGGTCCGGAAGGAAGCAACGGTAACGGTGACTTCGGGTGCCGAGGTGTGGCTGGGGCGGGTTACCACCTAATTTTCTATTTCAGCCCTTCTTTGGCTGTAAACTTCCCGCTTTCTTCGATAGACTCTATGTGATGTTTTATCCAGTGAAATTTTTAATGAGTTATCCGGCATGAGTTATCAAGTCCTGGCACGCAAGTGGCGCCCGCAGAACTTTCAGGAACTGGTTGGCCAGGAACATGTGCAACGCGCATTGGTTAATGCTTTAAATGATGACCGCCTGCACCATGCTTATCTGTTTACTGGAACACGTGGCGTGGGCAAAACCACCATTGCACGTATATTCTCTAAATCGCTCAATTGTGAGAAAGGGATTACATCAACACCTTGTGGTGAGTGTTCTACTTGCCTGGAAATTGCGGAAGGCCGTTACGTCGATTTGATAGAAGTGGATGCCGCATCGCGCACCGGTGTTGATGATACGCGAGAGTTACTGGACAACGTACAGTACGCCCCCACACGTGGACGTTATAAAGTGTATCTGATTGATGAGGTGCACATGTTTTCTAAAAGCAGTTTTAATGCACTGCTGAAAACACTCGAAGAACCGCCACCGCATGTAAAATTTTTACTGGCAACGACCGATCCTCAAAAATTACCGGTAACGATATTATCGCGTTGTTTGCAGTTCAACTTAAAGCGTTTGCCAGTTAGTTTAATTATCAGCCATCTTCAGCATATTTTGACTGAGGAGAAAGTCGAGTTTAATGTGACCGCGCTGCAGTTAATTGCGGAGGCTGCGGATGGCAGTATGCGTGATGCACTAAGTCTGCTGGATCAGGCATTGGCGTTTGGCGCTGGTAAAGTTGAAGAACAGGAAGTCCGTGACATGCTAGGCAGTGTTTCGCGCGATAAAGTCATTGGTTTATTAAAAGCTATTTTGCAAGGTGATGCGGTTCAGACTTTACAAGCGGTGAATACTTTGGCTGAATTTTCACCTGATTTTGAAAATGTGCTTGCCGAATTATTAAGTTTATTACACCACATGAGTCTGGCAAAAAGTGTTCCAGAAGCATTGGACGAGTTTGTTAGTGCGCGTGACACATTATTACAACTCAGTGAAGAAGTTTCGGCAGAAGATTTGCATCTGTTTTATCAGATTGCACTTATTGGTCGTCGTGATTTGCCGCTATCACCAGACGCAAGAAATGGTTTTGAAATGATCATGTTGCGTATGCTTGCCTTCAGGCCCGCTAATATTGAAGCGGCGACTGTTTCTTCCCCACAAGCCAGTGTGCCTGCACCAGTGCAACAAAATAACCAGTCACAAACCCAGGAAAAATCTACCGCACCCACTCCGGTTGTGCGCCCAACGGTTGAAAGTGTTGTACGCGAACCACCTGCGCAAGAAATTGTGCARCCTGAAYCTGCTGTGTCGACMYCGATGAATAATGGGGTATCTAATGACTGGCGTGACGTGGTGAACTCACTGGGCCTGGGCGGCCTGGTTAAACAGTTGGCGATTAATTGCACAATGCAAACTCGTGACGGTTGTAATATAACGTTGAATCTTGCCAGTGGTCACAGTAATTTAATTAACCCAAAAGCAAAACAGCGTTTGCAACAGGCTTTGGGYGAATATTTTAATATCGAAGCTAATCTNGATATTAAAGTGGTAAAGCAGGTCGAAAGTGAATCGCCAGCACAAAGCACGCAGCGTGAAACGGACCAACGTCAGCAGCAGGCGGTAGAATCGATTAATGAAGATAGTTTCGCGCAGTCATTAAAAGATAATTTTAATGCCGAAGTTATTCCAGGTTCGGTAAAACCGATAGTTTGAATTCCGACTTGTTGCCACGCAGAGCATGGGAAYGAGAATAAATATACTGCAAGTRTTAGAGAGGTAATTATGAAAGGTGCAATGGGTAAYATGATGAARCARGCGCAAAAAATGCAGGAAGATATGCAGAAAGCGCAGGCTGAAATAGCAACGATGGAAGTCGAAGGWCAGGCCGGTGGTGGWATGGTTAAAGTCCTGATGAATGGTCGYCATGAATTACGTCGCGTTAATATCGATGAAAGTTTAATGCAGGATGATAAGGAAATGATTGAAGATWTACTGGCAGCGGCGGTGAATGATGCTGTAAGAAAAATCGAACAGGAATCATCTTCGAAAATGTCTGGTTTAACCGCAGGGCTTAATTTGCCTGGTGGAATGAAATTACCGTTTTAAATTGTATGACTGCCTATGATTATTGTCATCTCGACCGCAGGGAGAGATCTTATACCGTAACCTTTAAGATCTCTCCCTGCGGTCGAGATGACAATGCAAGTGCTAGTGCTATAAAGGTTGCTGTGATATTCGCTTTGTAAAAATATATACATAATATATGTCACCACTACTACAACAATTAATCGATGCACTAAAGTGCCTGCCTGGTGTCGGTCCAAAATCTGCGCAACGCATGGCATTCTATTTGCTCGAACGTGATCCACAAGGGGCAAAAGATCTTTCCTCTGCGTTAACAGAAGCCGTTGAAAAAATTGGTCATTGTTCGATGTGCCGAACATTAAGTGAAACAGAACTATGCGAAATATGTCACTCGCCATCTAGAGATACTGCAACCTTATGTGTGGTTGAAACCCCGGCTGATATTTTTGCTATTGAACATACTGCTGAGTTTCGTGGAAAATATTTTGTTCTTATGGGGCATCTATCCCCGCTTGACGGCATTGGCCCGGCAGAGCTGGGGTTAGATTTACTGGCGCCTAGATTGGCTAATGGAGAAGTGAAAGAACTGATTTTAGCGACTAACCCAACCGTTGAAGGTGAGGCCACAGCACACTATATATCCGAAATGGCGCACCGACATAAAATACTAACAACACGTATTGCTCACGGCGTACCGCTGGGTGGCGAATTGGAATACATCGACGCTGGAACACTGGCACATGCATTCAGTGGTCGGCAGCGTTTTGATTGATTAATATGTCCCCTCATCCTCGAATGTTTCTATCGGGGATCCAGCCATTTTAAAAATACTAGACTCCCGATACAAACACGCAGAATTGATAAGGGCGATTTGCATTCAGCGGTCGGCAGCGTTTTGATTGCTAAATGGTGTGATTAATTAATAGGCCCCTGTCATCCCCGAATGTTTCTATCGGGGGTCCAGCCGTTTTAAAAATACTAGATCCCCGATACAAACACTTAGGGTTGATGAGGGCGATTGGATAGGCGCGAACGTAGAAATAAAATAGTTTATTTCATTGTTTGAAGGGTGCTCAATAACATTATTGCTTGTATACTTGATTTGCGTCATTACCAATCATCTAAGCCTGTGCTGAAATTCAACATATGGAGGTATGAATCATGGCTGACTGCCTGTTTTGTAAAATTCGAGAGGGTGAAATTCCGGCTGATATCATTTTTGAGAATGATGACATGCTGGCCTTTCGTGATGTGAATCCACAAGCACCCACACACGTTTTAATTATTCCAAAAAAACATATATCGACAGTTAATAATCTTGAAGAAAGTGATGAAGCTATTATGGGGAAACTGTTTCTTACCGCAAAACTTATTGCTGCTCAGGAAGGAGTGAGTGATGAGGGTTATCGACTGGTGGTGAATTGCAATGAGAAAGCCGGGCAAACTGTTTTTCATATTCATATGCATCTATTAGCCGGACGTGCGATGATTTGGCCGCCGGGTTAACACGGCGATTTTTTTACTTCAATTATTTATCAGGATAAAAGTTRKYWWAWWKWWAWAMRWTMTTCTCACCTTTTTATTRTTACTAAGTTCGAGTGTGTACGGTGCACCACATGGTGATGAACTGTATGCCAGACATTGTTCTACCTGYCATGGTATATCAGGTGAAGGCGGAGTAGGTRTTCCGTTATCACTGCCCGCATTTTTAAGTAGTGTTCCAGATGCTTATTTGAACAAAACCATTCGTTCTGGAAGAGCGGGCAGAATTATGCCTGCTTTTAATGAGCTCAGTGATGCACAGGTAGACGCAATTGTTAAATATGTAAGAGGCTGGTCAAATAAGCCTGCACCTGTCGAAGATAACACGGTTGTAAAAGGTGACAGTAAAAACGGTAAAAAAATATTYCAGACGYATTGTGAACAATGTCACGGTGTTGAAGGCAGAGGCGGTAAAGGYACGGGCGTTACCTTCYCAAGAAAACGTGARYTGCCCATCATTGCACCAGCATTAAAAAATGCCGGTTTTCTTGCCTCAGCCAGTGATGCCATGATTCGCGATACTATTATATTTGGTCGAGAAGGCACGCCGATGACCTCAATGCTGGTTGCTGGCTTGTCAGAACAGGATGTCGATGATGTAGTTTCTTATATTCGATCTTTAGAAGTGYCCGCTMAAAAGTTGCAGTTATCATTAGACGAAAGTGATGCCGAGCCGTATATTCTATCGGTGGAATCATCTTATGGCATGGAAGAAACGTTGGAAAATTTAAAGCAGGCCATCACCGACCAAAATTTCACTTTAATCCGAACAGAATATTTTGAACGAGGCTTAGTTGAGCCCGGKACCGAAAATAAAAAACAGATGATTGTACACTTCTGCAATTTTGGTTTCTTATTTAAGGCGCTGGCTATCGATCCGCGTGTTGGCATGTTTCTTCCTTGTCGAATAACCATTATAGAAAAAGACGGAAAAGTTCGGTTGAGTGCAATCAACCCTAAACGGTTGAGTAAATTATTTAATAATCACGAGCTGGATAAATCCTGTGATGAGATGTATGAGGTGTATAACACACTGTTAGAGGACGCAACATTATGAGCAGGCTGATGAAAAGTTTATTAACCATGGTTGCGATTACTCTGTCTATTCCTGTTTTAGCTGCCGACCTGTTAATGGTTCGTACACAGCAGAGTTTCCCAGAAGCAATGTTGACATTGCAAACCTCGGTGAGGGAACATGGCTACAAAGTGATTCATGTGCAACGCATTGATATTGGTTTAACCGGTATGGGTTACAACACAGATAAATATCGTGTTGTATTTGTTGGTAAGAAAAACGAAATACAATATCTTGTTGATACCTACCCCGTGCTTGCCGCGTATATGCCGCCACAAATATCAATCTTTGCTGAACACGGCGAAACCGTACTGGTTACCGCTAACCCACTGATATATGCAAATATGATTGACGATGAAAAAGACAAGGTGTTATTTAAACGCTGGGAGAGTGATATCTATTCTGTGTTTGATGATATTCGACTTGCTGATGAATAACTTTTTGCTTAGCCAAAAATTAAGACAAAAAAATAGCCTGCAGATGCAGGCTATTTTTAATTTTGATAGTTGAAACTATTTTACCAGTTAAAGGTATTGGTTGAGCCATTAAAGTTAATAGAGAAGCTATTACAGTCAATAAAGGTAACTATCATTGTGTTTGAGCCATCAGAAACAACAATTTCACCTGATCCAGGCTGCCCATTAGGGCAATCTAAGATTATAGGGGAGGTGGTTGTTATTGTGATTATACCGTTATCGGGGTCTGTTATCGTTGCCGAAATAGTGTAACCACTGGATGCATTCCCACTAACGCTTATATCAGAAACTTCATAAGTTCGTCCGTCGATTCCTAGTGCTTCTGAGTCATATGAACAACTGCTAGAGGAGGTGTCCGTATTGGTGGTACATGTGGCACTTAAGTTCAATGATTCTGTTGTTACGTCACCGCCGATGCTAGTGGTAAAAGTAAAATTATTGTATGTTATTACCGAGGTGGCAATGTTACCGGAAATATTGGTATTAAATGTAACGTCACCGTTATATTCAATATAATCTCCACTAGCAGAACCAAATCCAATACGACATTGGGTAAAGACAATAGAGCCGTTTCCTGTGTTGCCATCAATATTTAATGTAGCCGTTCCAAAATCACAATCAAAAAACTGATCCATGGCTAACTTAGGGTTCTGCGATACTGTTTGAGCGAGTGATAATGTTACTTTCTGTTGCGGTGTATTGTTGTTTGTTTTTGCAAACAAGGTGGGTGAGTTACTATTGTTTACAGCTTGTTTGACCCCTTCGGTGCCTGCTGTTGCCAGTGCCACTTTATTTTCTTCAGATATTTCGGCATCGTTACCACCACCACCACCACCACTGCCGCCGCACGCCGTACCCAGTGCGATAAATGTTGATAGCAGTAAAAAGCTAAGATATTTATATGCGTGTTTCATTGTGTTTCCTCCATGGTCTATTTTTGAATTTTTGTGTTAGAACCGTTAAATACTATCCCCATCATCTTAAAAATACCAGACTTTTAGTGAGTGCTTGCAGGCGTTGTGACACAGGTCATATAGCTGATGGGTATAATGAAGACAAATGTACAACTTAATTATTAATGTTTTGCAGGAGTTAGCCTTGCAAAATCAAACACTTCCACGTATCATTTCGCCCTCATTTCAGCAGCTGGTAAGCTGGTTTGGTAACAAGTATTTAGGCGCGTAGCTCAGTTGGTTAGAGCGCTTCCTTGACATGGAAGAGGTCGGTGGTTCGAATCCACTCGTGCCTACCAGATAATAGATATTGGTGCATATTATTGTCATCCTGACCGTAACGTAGTGAAGCGGAAGGATCTTGCATCTAGTATACGAAATTGATGTAGCAAGATTCTTCGCTACCGCTCAGAATGACAGAACCTTTTAGATAATACAAAATCAAGCGGTCTTTCGTAGTGATCGCCACTGGAGATAACATGCCCCAAGATAGTCCTGTAGTCACTCTTCCTGATGGAACTCAACGTTCTTTTGATGCCCCCTTAACGGTAATGGATGTCGCTAGTGATATCGGTCCGGGTTTAGCCAAAGCAACCTTAGCCGGTCGTGTCAACGGTAATCTGGTTGATGCCTCTTTTCTAATTGAAAATGATTCGGATGTTTCCATTGTTACTTCGAAAAATGAAGAAGCACTGGAGTTGATGCGTCACGATGCGGCACACATTATGGCGCAGGCAGTGCAGGAGTTATTTCCCGGTACTCAGGTCACTATCGGCCCGGCAATCGAAAACGGTTTTTATTACGACTTTGCCCGCGACAAACCCTTTACCGATGATGATTTAAAAGGTATTGAAGATCGCATGCGTGAGATTGTAAAGCGTGACCTGCCTATTGAACGCGAAGTCATCGACAAAGAGCAAGCGATAAAAATTTTTACCGACATTGGTGAAAAGTACAAGGTCGAAATCATTAAAGACATTATCCCCGAAGGCGAAGCAGTGTCTATCTATCGCCAGGGCGATTGGTTCGATGTTTGTCGTGGCCCACATATGCCGAGCACGGGCAAATTGGGTAAAGGTTTCAAATTGATGAAGGTTGCCGGTGCATACTGGCGCGGCGATTCAGATAATGAAATGCTGACCCGCGTTTATGGCACTGCCTGGCCGGATAAAAAACAGTTAAATGCCTACTTGCATCAATTGGAAGAAGCAGAAAAACGTGATCATAGAAAACTGGGTAAGAAGCTGGGTTTTTTCCACATGCAGGAAGAAGCGCCGGGTATGGTTTTCTGGCACGAAAAGGGCTGGTCTATCTATCTGACCGTGCAAAACTATATCCGTGAAAAGTTACGTCAGCACGATTATCAGGAAATCCATACACCGTCGATTGTTGATCGTAGTCTATGGGAGAAGTCCGGTCATTGGGATAAGTTTGGTGACATGATGTTTACGACACATTCGGAACATCGCGATTACGCGATTAAGCCGATGAATTGTCCCTGTCACATCCAGGTATTTAATCAAGGGCTGAAAAGCTACCGTGACTTACCGCTGCGCCTGGCTGAATTTGGCTCCTGCCACCGCAATGAGCCATCCGGTACTTTGCATGGTTTGATGCGAGTGCGAAATTTTGTGCAGGACGATGCCCATATCTTCTGTACTGAAGATCAGTTACAGGATGAAGTGTCTGACTTTATCGATTTAGTCTACGAAGTTTACGAAGATTTTGGTTTTACCAATATACAGGTGGCACTGTCTACCCGACCCGAAGAGCGAGTCGGCGATGATGAAGCCTGGGATAAGGCTGAAAAAGCTTTGGAAGTCGCGCTGGATAACAAAAAACTGGACTGGAAACTGCAGCCGGGTGAAGGCGCTTTCTATGGCCCGAAGGTTGAATTTGTGCTGCGAGATTGTCTGGGACGTGAATGGCAATGTGGCACCATGCAGGTCGATTTTTCCATGCCAGGTCGTCTCGATGCACAATATATCGCCGCTGATGATAGCCGCCAGGTTCCGGTGATGTTGCACCGGGCAATTTTGGGTTCAGTCGAGCGATTTGTGGGTATATTGATCGAAGAACACGAAGCCAAATTTCCGCTCTGGTTGGCGCCGATTCACGCTGTGATACTCAATATTACTGACAAACAGGCCGAATATGCCAAAATAGTGCAAAAAAACCTTGTTTTGCAAGGATTTAAGGTCGAATTGGACTTGAGAAATGAGAAGGTAGGCTATAAAATTCGCGAGCACATTATACAACGAGTTCCTTACATGCTGGTTATCGGCGATCGGGAGCTTGAAACGAATACAGTGGCCGTCCGCACGCGAAGCGGTGAAGATTTGGGAACTATGTCAATTAATGACCTGGCAGACCGTTTCTCATCAGAAATCGCGCGCCGCGGTCGCGCTGTTTATAGTCATACTGTTTTAGAGGAATAAAACTATCGCTTCACCAAAAAAGACGCGCGTTAATAGCGACATTACCTATCCCAAAGTTCGAGTTATCGACCATGAGGGTGAACAGCTTGGGATTTTGACAAACGAAGAAGCGCTACAAAAAGCAAAAGACGTCTCATTGGATTTAGTTGRGGTTTCTCCGAATGCGGAACCGCCAGTTTGCCGGATTATGGATTTCGGTAAATATAAGTTCGAAAACAGTAAGAAAAAGCAGGGTGCGAAAAAGAAACAACGCCGTACCCAGGTTAAAGAAATTAAGTTCCGTCCTCGTACCGAGGTTGGTGATTATAAAACCAAGCTGAATAAGCTAACGAAATTTCTTGAAAGTGGTGATAAGACCAAGGTAACCATGCGTTTCAGAGGGCGTGAATTTGCGCATCAGGAACTGGGTATGGAATTGTTACAGCGTGTAGTAGCGGATCTCGAAGAGATCGCAAACGTTGAACAGATGCCGGGAATGGAAGGTCGCCAGATGGTTATGGTTTTAGGACCTAAAAAGACCAATAAATAGATAACTACATTATATTTGTAGTTRGTACACAGTTTAAGAGTGCCCTGTACGACGAAAAAGATGCGTTGTACGGGGTGCTCAGAATTTAAGATTTGGAGAAGGCTTATGCCTAAGATGAAAACAAACCGTGGAGCTGCAAAGCGTTTTCGCAAGACAGGTTCCGGTGGCTTTAAACGTGGTAAATCACATCGCCGTCACATTTTGACCAARAAGAGCACTAAGCGTAAACGTCATTTACGTGATGATGCACAGGTTCATGATAACGATAAGAAAATGCTTATCCGCATGTTGCCATACGTATAACCGCTGTACTAAGTATAGAACTTAAGAGAATAGAACAATGCCAAGAGTAAAAAGAGGCGTACAAGCCAGAGCTAAGCACAAAAAAGTCTTAGCTAAAGCGAAAGGTTATTACGGTGCACGTAGTCGTGTTTATCGTGTAGCACATCAAGCTGTTATTAAAGCCGGTCAATATGCATACCGTGACCGTCGCGTAAAGAAACGCACATTCCGTTCATTATGGATTGTACGTATCAATGCAGCAGCAGCTGAATGTGGTATTACATACAGCCGTTTAATCAATGGTCTGTCAAAAGCTGAAATTGCAATTGATCGTAAAGTGCTTGCTGATCTTGCTATTCACGATATGGCAGCCTTTACAAAAATAGCTGATAAAGCCAAAGACGCACTCGCAGCTTAAATATCGCGAGTGTCATTCAGGCCGCTGTGCCTGAATATACTTAATCAGTAAAAAAGGGGGAGCGCGCTTCCCCTTTTTTATNGTGWATTASAAAMKRWWWMWWKTAACCACAGAGGCACAGAGTACACAGAGAAATATAGGGTTAGCGCCGAAGGCGAAAAACCAAAAAGACCTCTGTGACCTCTGCGCCTCTGTGGTGAAAAAAGTTTTTAAATCTTTCACATGGGAGTAGGGCGTGGATTTACAAAAGTTAACCGCTGATGCATTAGAAAAAATAAATGCGGCTGACAATCTGGAGAACTTAGATCAGATTCGTGTTGATTATCTGGGCAAAAAAGGTGAGTTAACCTCACTGCTGAAAACGCTGGGTAAATTACCCGCTGATGAACGAAAGGCAGCAGGTCAGGATATTAATAACGCGAAGCGCGAAGTGCAGCAAGTTCTAGAACAGCGTAAACAGTCTCTTGAGGCTGAGAAGCTAAACGCAAAACTATCGAGTGAAAGGATTGATGTGACCTTGCCTGGCCGTGGTCAGCAATCTGGTGGATTGCATCCGGTTACAAAAACCATGGCACGTATCGAAGACTTATTTTCACGTCTTGGTTTTACCGTCGAACAAGGTCCTGAAATCGAAGATGACTTTCATAATTTCGAAGCATTAAATATTCCTTCGCATCACCCAGCGCGCGCGATGCACGATACTTTTTATTTCGATGCGAACACACTATTACGCACGCACACATCGCCTGTTCAAGTCCGACATATGGAAACAGATAAACCGCCTTTACGTATTATTGCACCGGGTCGTGTTTATCGTTGTGATTCCGATTTAACGCATACACCGATGTTTCATCAAGTCGAAGGACTGTTAGTCGATGAGAACGTAAGTTTTGCTGATTTGATGGGCACACTTTCTGATTTTCTAAAACAGTTTTTCGAAAACGAAGATTTAAAAACACGCTTCCGTCCGTCCTATTTCCCTTTTACTGAACCTTCATCAGAAGTCGATATTCAGTGTGTGATGTGTGAAGGAAAAGGTTGTCGTGTCTGTGGTCACACTGGCTGGTTAGAAGTATTAGGTTGTGGCATGGTGCACCCAAAAGTGTTTGAATCCGCCGGTATTGATAATGAAAAATATACCGGTTATGCCTTTGGTATGGGTGTAGAACGTCTGGCTATGTTACGTTATGGCGTAAATGATCTGCGTCTGTTCTTCGAAAATGATATTAAGTTTTTACAGCAGTTTAGTTAATTGTATTTTCCGTAAATGAACGCGAATCAACGCAAATAAATTATTTTGTTTTTATTCTATTAGCGTTTATTTGCGGATAAGTTTTTTAATGAGTATTTTTGCATGAAATTTAGCGAACAATGGTTAAGAAGCTGGGTTAACCCAGATATCTCAACACAGGATATGTGTGACCAGTTAACCATGGCTGGTCTGGAAGTTGATAGCGTAGAACCTGCAGCAGGTGAATTTACCGAAGTGTATGTTGCACGGGTTGAGTCAATAGAAAAGCATCCCGATGCCGATAAGTTAAATGTTTGTCAGGTAACGGATGGAAAAGAAACGCTACAGATAGTATGTGGTGCGTCCAATGTCAGAGAAGGGTTAGTTATTCCTCTGGCTAAAATTGGTGCGGTCTTACCGGGTGCTGCTTCTGGTGAATCATGGGAGATTAAACCGGCAAAACTTCGTGGCGTAGAATCATTTGGCATGTTGTGCTCTGAAAAAGAATTAGGCTTAGCTGACAGCGCAGATGGTTTGATGGCGTTGCCAGACGATGCACCTATCGGACAGAATATACGTGAGTATCTAAAACTCGATGACACTATTATTGAGCTGGACCTAACGCCTAACCGTGGCGACTGTTTAAGTATCGAAGGCGTGGCCAGAGAGCTAGCTGTGTTAACGCATTGTGAAGTGACGCCACAGCCATGGGCGCCTTGTAAAGCGTCGATAAAAGAGACGTTTCCGGTTGAGATAAAAGCGGATGAAGCTTGTACGTTTTATGCGGGACGAGTGATTAAAAGTATCGATATAAAAGCACAAACACCTTTGTGGATGTTGGAGCGTTTGCGCCGCAGTGGGATTCGCGGTTTGAGCCCAGTGGTGGATATTACTAATTATGTCATGCTTGAATTAGGCCAACCGATGCACGCTTTTGACCTGCAAAAACTGGCTGGAAAAATCACCGTTCGTTTTGCTAATGATGCTGAAAAAGTCACGTTATTAGATGGTAAAACGCTTGAGTTGAAAAATGATTCTCTGGTTATTGCTGACGATTCAAAAATACTGGCACTGGCGGGTGTTATGGGTGGTGATGATTCCGCAGTGGATGATTCGACTACCGATATCTTTCTTGAAAGTGCCTTTTTCAAACCTGAAATTATTGCCGGTAAAGCTCGAAGTTATGGCTTGCACACTGATTCGTCACACCGTTTTGAACGAGGTGTCGATACACAGTTACAGGTTAAAGCCATCGAACGTGCGACAGAACTTATTCTCGAAGTCTGTGGCGGTGCAGTCGCTCCTGTGCTGGAGCATAAAACGACATCACACCCTGATAAAGCGACACCTATTCATCTTCGTTCCGGCAGAATTAAACGTGTTCTGGGAATTGAGTTAAGCGATGATGAAGTGACAGATATCTTCAAACGTTTAAGGATGGATGTAAAGCAGAAAAAAGATGGCTGGATGGTGACATCACCAAGCTTCCGTTTTGATATTCAGATAGAAGCTGATTTGCTCGAAGAAGTGGTACGTGTTTATGGATACAAYAATATCCCGCGTTCCAGGCCGAGTTATCACTCTATTATCCAGTCGCGTCCTGAAGCAAAAAATTCGTTGAATGAAATTAAAAAGTGTCTGGTTAATCGAGGCTACTTTGAAGCAATCAGTTACAGCTTCGTTGACCCTAAATGGCAGAAAATACTTGACCCTAAAGCGCCAACTATCGCATTGGCTAATCCTCTGTCGTCAGAGATGTCTGTTATGCGTACGACTATGTGGGCAGGCCTGTTAAATGCATTGAAGCATAATGTGAATCGGCAGCAGACACGTGTTCGTCTGTTTGAGACMKKSMNGTRTTTCAAGCCGGAAACCGAAGAATCCGGTGTTGATGCCATTGCACAAGACCCTATGTTTGCAGGTGTTATTTGTGGTGATATGAACCATGAACAATGGGCAGAAAAAAGCCGAAAAGTCGATTTTTACGATATTAAAGCGGACGTAGAAGCTTTACTGTCTTATTCTGCCGTAGAATCCTACTTTAAAGCTGCCAGGCATCCGGCGCTGCATCCAGGGCAAAGTGCCTGCATCCTTCAAAATAGTCAGGTGATTGGCTGGATAGGGGCGTTACACCCTGAAGTGCAAAAAACACTGGATATTGACCAGCCAACCTTTGTATTTGAGATTAAACAATCGGCGATTGCGAACAATAATATACCTGAGTTTTCACCGTTATCGCGCTTTCCAGAAGTGCGGCGTGACCTGGCAATCCTGGTTGATGAAAAGGTGCCAACATCTGAAATTATGGCAGTCATTAATGCCACTACGTCAGATTTGGTTAAAGAAACGCAATTATTTGATATTTATCAGGGAAAAGGAGTCGACGAAGGGACAAAAAGTGTCGCTTTCGGCTTGATTTTACAGGAGTTTTCCCGCACTCTTACGGACACGGATGTAGATACTGAAATCGAAAATATCGTATCTACACTAAATCAACAATTTGCTGCTACACTTCGGGAGTAGGTATGGCATTGACGAAAGCCGATATGGCTGAAAGTTTATACGAGGAACTGGGCTTAAATAAGCGCGAGGCGAAAGAACTGGTAGAATTGTTCTTTGAAGAGGTTCGCGCCGCATTAGGTGATGCAAATCACGTAAAGCTATCTGGTTTTGGAAATTTTGTTCTCAGAAACAAAACAGAGCGACCTGGTCGTAATCCAAAAACGGGGGAAGAAATACCCATTTCCGCACGTCGAGTCGTAACCTTCAGACCCGGACAAAAATTGAAGCAAAGAGTAGAAGCTTATGCTGGAAGCCAGCAATAATAACGAATTACCCGTAATACCAGGAAAACGCTATTTCACGATTGGAGAGGTCAGTGAATTGTGTGGAGTCAAATCCCACGTCTTGCGTTATTGGGAACAGGAATTCACCCAACTTAAACCGGTAAAACGCCGCGGTAATCGCCGATATTATCAACGTCATGATGTTATTTTAATACGTCAAATTCGCAGTTTGTTATATGATCAAGGCTACACCATCGGTGGGGCTAGACAAAAACTAACAGGTGAAGAAGTGGCAGATGATAGTTCTCAGAGCCAGCAAATTATTCGTCAGATGCGCGATGAGCTGGAAGGGCTGCTTACCATTCTGAAATAGTTGCGACCTTAGAAATATTCCTTAGATATTCTAAAAGGCCGGTTTTTAAACCGGCCTTTTTATTTTTGCCAGAAAAATCGTGGTTTACAAACTACTCCTACAGGCAAAATATTAATTGTAACAGCGGATTGAAATCCGCGATTGGTCAGTAGACATCACAAACACCTGGCGCTACGTGAATTACAAGAAAAAATAACCCTAATTCCAACAGAACTGTTTCGAACTAAAACAGTTTCGTGTAACCTACACACCCTTCGGGATATAGCGCAGTCTGGTAGCGCACTACACTGGGGGTGTAGTGGTCACAGGTTCAAATCCTGTTATCCCGACCAAATAAACACCAGTTTGAAGTCTCAAATCAGGTTTACTATTTTGTTCATCTTTGTCAAATGGGGGTGATTAGAAGCTTGAAGCGATTGATGTTGCCTAAGTTACACAGCGCGGTTTCTTTTTGGTCGAAAATTGTTTAGTGTTTAGTAATGACATATTTATTCAAAAACTTACTGATATTGTTTATTGTCTTAATTGTTACGGCATGCAGTAGTATCCGTGTCAGTCAGGATTATGCTGTTGATGCTGACTTTTCAACATTAAAAGTCTATCGCTGGCATCCAGTGTTGTTGCGCAATGAGCAGCAAGTCGAAAACAATAACCCACTGCTCAATACACGCATACATAGAGCTGTAGATAATAAACTGGCATCGTTGGGGTATCGCCAGTCTGAAGATGATCAGTCCGATTTTATCGTTAACTATCAAATGGCAGTTCGCTCACGAATCAAATCAGATGTTGCCGCCGGTGCTTTTTCTGTTGGTTTTGGTGGTAGAGGGCACTACGGTTCTGTCGGTCTCAACACGGGTACATATATCCGACAAAAAGACGAGGCAACATTGATCGTCGATATCATCGATAGTCAGTCAGAAAAACTGATTTGGCGTGGTAATAGTACGCGTTATGTCTATGCACACACCGATGCCGAAAAACTGACTGAGACTATTAATGCTCATATCAATGCGATACTTTCGCAGTTCCCACCAGAAAAGAAAAAATAATTTATTTGTGGGCAGAATAAGCTTATAAATCTCAGTAAAAAATCATAATTATTAGATAATTTTGGAGGCATTTTTTGGTTTTTGATGGATTATCTATAGAGTTATTGTTTTTTATGTTTTCTGTGGCGATTGTCGCAGGATTTCTTGATGTCCTTGCAGGCGGTGGTGGGTTAATAACATTGCCAGCTTTGATTATGAGTGGGATGTCACCATTGTCTGCTCTTGGCACAAATAAATTGCAAGGTTGTATGGGAACAGCAACGGCAACTTACATGATGCTCAGTAAGAAAAAGGTAAGTTGGCATGAGGTTAAGCATCTCATGTTGACAGCATTTATCGGTTCGGTTATTGGTAGTGTTATTGTGTTGCTAATCAATGTGGAAGTATTATCATTTGTGATCCCTGTCGTGCTTTTTATCATTGCTGTTTATTTCTTGTTGATGCCTAAGCCGTCTGAAATAAAGTTAAAGCCAAAGATTACGAAATGGAAATATCAAAATGTCGTCGTGCCTGTTATAGGTGCTTATGACGGCATGTTCGGTCCTGGAGCAGGGTCATTTTTTTCGTTAACGGGTGTGTTGTTTTGGGGGCATGGTTTACTTTCCTCTGTCGCCGCTGCTAAACCACTAAACTTTTCGACAAATATTGCCTCTTTGATTGTTTTTTTATTTGCAGGGCATGTGGTATGGGTGATGGGAATATCAATGATGATGGGGCAGGTTATTGGTGCATGGCTTGGGTCGCATTGCCTGTTTAGAGTAAAACCTGAATATTTAAGAGTGGTGATTGTATTGATGTGTTTGGGGATGTTATTTAAATATAGTGTTTCGATGGGTTGGTTGATCGTGTAGAGGTTGAGAGTGGTTAAAATAAAATCGTAGTGTAACAAGTAATAAGTAATGCACCACGCAATCATCTCGTCATACCGGCATGTTTTTAGCCGGTATCCACATCTAAAAATAACACGAATTTATAAGATAAATCCCGGCTAAAAGCATGTCGGTATGACAGTGATGTTATTGTGCGGCTGCGTTCTGTCAAGATTGCTACACTATGGCACTGTAAGGCGGAGGGCGTGTTACAAGAGGTTAATCAATTCATTAATTGGAAACTCTGTTGAGCAGGCGGTACATCTTAATGTGGTCGCGTAACTCATTTTAATTTTTTAGCTCAACGCTCATCGCTGCTGCAATGTCGCCTACCGAGAGTCCTGACTGTTTTAACAAAGTGCTTTGTAGTGAACTAATCGAGGTGCGGCAAGCACTTGCAATTACCACTTCGATTTCAGCCATGAGATCTCCTTATGTTGTGAATAATTTGCAGTTTACTCTAAAATGTTTTATAAGTTTTATTAAGACTTCATTTTAAGACTAAGATGATTAAGGTCAAGATGAAATTTTATAACAATTTTTCAGCGTTACTGTTACATCGCATATTACTGTTGTATGGCATTGTTATGTGGATTATTAATGCAATGAAGGGTTTGGTGAAACCAATGTCGGAAGTGCTCTCTTGAGCAAGTCTTCAGTCATGCATCGTTCGATGCGCGCGAACTATCCGCAGGCCGTTACCGGTGAAGGCGTTTATGTCTATGATAGTGAGGGTAAAGCGTACCTCGATGCCTGTGGCGGTGCCGCAGTTTGTTGCCTTGGATATAACAATGCACGTATACAAAACGCCCTGACCGAGCAGATAACAAAGCTCTCATACATCCATTCTGGATTTTTTAGTACGGAACCTATGGAGAGATTAGCTGATGAGTTAATCCAGAACGCAGCAGGTTCAGACCATTATAGCAATATTTATTTTGTTTCTGGCGGATCAGAGGCGGTAGAGGCCGCTTTGAAAATCGCTCGCCAATATTATCTTGAAATTGGTCAGAGCAATCGTCATTTGGTTATCGCCAGGCGACAGAGTTATCACGGTAACACGCTTGGCGCACTTTCTGTCGGCGGTAATATGTGGCGTCGTGAACCGTTCGCACCGCTTTTGATGCATGCAAATCTTATTTCGCCGTGTTATGCCTATCGCGATCAGCGTGCCGATGAGACGGCAGAAGAGTATGGTTTACGTGTCGCTGATGAACTGGAAATCAGCATTCTTGAACTGGGTGAAGAGAATGTTATGGCGTTTATCGCCGAGACAGTTGTGGGGGCGACTGCTGGTGCGATGACGGCCGTTCCCGGTTATTTTAAACGCGTACGTGAGATATGTGATGCACACGGCGTGCTGTTAATACTCGATGAAGTTATGTGCGGCATGGGGCGGACTGGAACCTTACACGCCTGTGAGCAGGAAGGTATCGTCGCAGATATACAGACGGTGGCTAAAGGTATCGCTGCTGGCTATCAACCGTTGGGTGCAGTTTTTGTCAGTAATAAAATCGCTTCGGCTATCGAATCTGGTCGGGGTTATTTTCAGCATGGTCATACTTATAATGGGCATGTTCTAGCTTGTGTCGCCGGTCTTGCAGCGCAACAGGAAATCCGTGAATTGGGCCTGTTGGAAAATGTAAAAAAACAAGGGCATGCGCTTCAGGTGATGCTTCATGAAGCATTCGATGAGCATCCGTATGTCGGTGATATTCGCGGTCGTGGTTTGTTTGTCGGTATTGAACTTGTGGCAGACAGAGAAACAAAAGAGCCTTTTGATGCGACTCTAGAGCTGCATAAAAAAATAAAGGCAGGTTCGATGCAGCAGGGACTTATGTGTTATCCGATGGGTGGGACTGTCGATGGTCAAAAAGGGGATCATATCTTATTAGCGCCACCGTTTATCGTCGAACAATCGCATCTGGAACAAATCGTTGAAACATTGTTTTCCGTCATTGCTAATGAGACCGTTAACCAATGAGTTTAGTGATATGTATGGTTGCACCCAATGGTGCTCGGCGTCATAAATCAGACCATCAACAAATTCCTTTTACAGCTGCTGAGCTGGCACAAACTGCAAAATCGGTGCTTTCAGCGGGTGCAACTGCCATGCATCTTCATGTGCGGGATGCCAGAGGTAGTCATTCATTGAGTGTTGAGCTTTATCAGGCCGCTATCAATGCGATTAGAAAAGCATGTGGTCATGACTTGTTTCTGCAAGTTACGACAGAGGCTGCTGGCGTGTATAAAGTGGATCAACAAATTAAATTGGTCTATCAGTTAAAGCCGCAAGCGGTATCGTTATCGGTTAAAGAATTAGCCGCAGCAAAAGAACAGGAAATATCATCACTAGATAGTTGGATGTGTGCAGAGCAGGTTTTGCCGCAATGGATAATCTATGATGAAAATGATTTATTGCAGTATAGAAAATGGATTAACGATGGCGTGTTAGCAGGCAAAGCATACCCGGTGCTTTTTGTTTTGGGTAACTACAGTAAAAAAATAATCGCTAATATCGAAATGCTAGCGCCGTTTGTAAAGTCTAGCGAAATATTCACTTGCTGGATGGTTTGTGCGTTTGGTTATACAGAACAGGAAATAATGAAAACTGTAATCGCTGAAGGCGGTCATATGCGTGTGGGTTTTGAAAATAATTTGCAGCGTCCGGATAAAGAAAAAGTAAAAGATAATGCTGAGCTTGTCAGTATCAGTGTGGCTTCGGTAAGAGAGCAGGGTTTATCCATGGCGACGTTCGAACAAACACAAAAGCTGCTTACGCCGATATGGTGATTCAGGAGGAATTTCATGCCTGATATAAAATGTTGGCAGCCAGCAGAAAAAGATATTGAGTCGAGCCAGCTTTCAAACTTTCGGCATGCTGTTAATCAGAAGCATGGTTTACGGCTGGAAAATTATAACCATCTCTACGACTGGTCTATTTCAGAAATCGAAAGCTTTTGGGATATGGTGTGGATTTATTGCGATGTTGTTGCCAGTGAAAAAGGTGATGATGTGCTAGTGCAGAGTGGTCACATGGAAGCGGCTAAATTCTTTCCGCAGGCAAAGCTTAACTTTGCGAAAAATCTTCTATGTAAGGGTGGTGCGGATGATGAAGCCTTGGTATTTATTCGTGAGGATGGCGCAACTCAAAGACTGACTTATGCACAGCTGAGTCAGCAGGTTGCTGCGCTGGCAAATTTTTTAAGACACTCTGGTGTGGTGAAGGGAGATCGGGTAGCAGGCTATTTGCCAAATATAAACGAAACGGTTGTCGCCATGTTGGCAACGACTTCTCTTGGCGCTGTATGGTCATCGTGCTCACCTGATTTTGGTGTGCAGGGGGTGCTCGACCGTTTTGCGCAAATCGAACCAAAAATTATTTTTGTTACCGATGCCTATTTTTATGCGGGAAAAGTATTTGATGTAATGGAGAAAAACATTGCCATCATCGAGCAGCTTGAAACTGTGGAGCAGGTGATACTAGCGCCATTATTAAATAGTGACATAAGCTCAGAGATAAAATGGAATGTTTTTAGTGAAATATTATCAACACATGCGATCGACGATGATGATGAAATAGAATATGTCGATGTGGCTTTTAATGACCCGTTATATATTATGTTTTCTTCAGGTACGACTGGAGTGCCAAAATGTATTGTTCATGGCGTGGGTGGTACATTGCTGCAGCATTTAAAAGAACATCGTCTGCACGTTGGCCTGCAGGCAAAAGAAACTATATATTATGCTACTACCTGTGGCTGGATGATGTGGAACTGGTTGATTACAGCACTGGCTTCGGGTTCTAGGTTGATACTTTATGACGGCGCTCTATTTTATCCTAAACCTGAAAAATTATTTGATTTGATCGATCAAGAATCGATTTCTGTATTCGGCGTCTCGGCAAAATACCTCGATGCTTTACGTAACAAGAAACTCTCACCTATTGATAGTCATGACCTATCTTCTCTGAAGACTATTCTGTCCACGGGGTCGCCACTGTTACCTGAAACTTTTGATTATGTTTATCAATCGATCAAGCAGAAAGTTTGTCTATCTTCTATTTCTGGCGGTACGGACATCGTTTCATGTTTTGCATTAGGTTGTGAAGTTTTGCCTGTCTATAGAGGTGAATTGCAATGTCGTGGCTTAGGTATGGCGGTGCAGGCGTGGGATGAACAAGCTGAATCGGTGATCGGTAAAAAAGGTGAGCTGGTCTGTGTAAAACCTTTTCCATCTATGCCTGTAGCCTTCTGGCATGATGAAGGCAGGGTTAAATATCATGCGGCGTATTTTAAAAAATATTCGGACGTCTGGTGCCATGGTGATTATATTGAAATTACAGATCGTGGCGGCGTGCTGATCTATGGTCGCTCTGATGCTGTATTAAACCCGGGTGGTGTGCGTATTGGTACTGCGGAAATCTATCGCCAGGTGGAACAGTTAGACGAAATAAATGAATCGCTAATTATTGGTCAGCAATGGCATGATGACGTCAGGCTCGTGCTCTTCGTCTGCCTGGCAGAAAGTGTGGTTCTTGATGATTTATTAGAACAAAAAATTCGTCAGCAGATTAGGTGCAATACTACGCCTCGCCATGTTCCTGAGAAAATTATTTCGGTTCCCGATATCCCAAAAACAAGAAGTGGCAAGATTGTTGAGCTGGCAGTCAGGGATGTGGTACATGGGGAAACGATTAAAAATAAAGAAGCATTGATGAATCCTGAAGCACTTGATTATTTTAAAGACTTGTCTGAACTGTATACATAGAGGCAAAATTATTTATGTTTATTAGTCTGATTATTTATACATACAGATAACAGAAAAGATGGAGGTTGTTTGTAATAAGATGGTTTGAAGGTGTTGTTATTAAACTTTATTTGTTATATGGTTTGCTATGAACAGTTTGGTTCGTGAGCATAACTATTTGGGGAGATGTGCGACGACTGCGTTGCTGCACATCTTGATAATGTAATCCTGGATAGTTTACTAAAAAGAAAATCAGGGGAGACAGTATGAAGAAGTACGAAAGTAATAAATTCTATATCTTGAAACGTACACCTATATCACTGGCCTGTGCTTCTGCAATTGCCATGTTTGGTTCGACAGCTTATGCTGTCGAAGGTGATGCAGCACAGATTGCCAGTAACGAGACACTCGAAGAAGTCATATCGTTAGGTACCAGAAGTTCGCGACCACGCACTGCGAGTGATTCCACTGTTCCAATCGACAGTATTTCTGGCGAACAGTTTAGGTCTCTTGGTAATGCAGTCGATATTACCGATAACTTAAAAGCCTTTGTTCCTTCCTTTACTGCCACCCCGGCAACAGGTGATGGTAGTGCTTTCGTCAGACCGACTTCTTTACGTGGTCTGGCACCTGATCAAACTTTAGTATTAGTAAACGGCAAACGTCGACATCGTTCTGCATTAGTGCATTTTTTCGCGCCTGCTGCAGGTAATGGTGCGCACGGTGTAGACATCGGTATGATTCCAAGCATCGCGCTGAAACGTGTCGATGTGTTACGTGATGGTGCTTCCTCGCAATACGGTTCTGATGCCATCGCAGGCGTAATGAACTTTGTAATGAAAGATGCCAGTGAAGGCGGTTCTATAGTGACACAGTATGGTCAGTTCTATGAAGGCGAATCAAGTTGGAAAGTGGCCGCCAACAGTGGTATCGAGCTGGGTGATACGGGTTTTCTGAATTTGACTGTCGAAAGAGTGGATAATGAAGGTCTCTCACGTGGTGTGCAACGACCCGATGCGCAGGCATTAATCGATGCGGGTGTGATAGGTGTTGGTTCTGATAGCCCATTTGATGATGCACCGTTTGCACAGAGTTGGGGTCGGCCTGCAACAGACGCAACACGCTTCTTCTTGAATGGTGGTGCAGAACTAACCGATAATATTGAGCTGTACTTTTTCGGTAACTATGCGGAAACCGATGGTACTTATCGCTTCTTCTACAGGAATCCAGGCCACTCTACGTTGACTGCAATCAAAGATAGTGCGATTGCCCAGGGTGGTGTCTTTACTGACAATATTGTGAATACTGGTTATACACCGTACCTGCAAGGTGAGCAGATAGATATTAGTCTGGTTACGGGTCTTAGAGGTGAATTAGATAATGGTTGGGATTATGACTTTAGTATAGGTTATGGACAGAACGAGCTGGATTATACTTTGCATAATACGACTAACCCAACGTTGGGTGTAATTGACCCAGGCAATGGCGTATTTGTAATTCCACAACGCAACTTTGATGTTGGCGCCTATGTGCAAACAGAAATAAACGTCAATTTGGACTTCTCCAAATTGATTACCGAGACGGTTAACCTTGCGTATGGTTTTGAGTGGCGTGAAGAAACTTACGAAACAAAAGCAGGTGAGGTTTCATCTTATATTGGCGCGGGTTCTAATGGCTTCGCTGGTATTAATCCAGCTGCTGCGGGAGAGTTCGATAGGGATAACTATGCTGCATACATTGAGGTGGAAAAAGATTTCACCGATGACTGGTTAGTGCAAGCGGCTTTGCGTTATGAGGATTTCTCAGACTTTGGTGACACCATAAACGGTAAACTGGCAACGCGTTATAACGTGAACGATTCGACAGCAATACGCGGATCAGTATCAACGGGTTTCCATGCGCCAACACCAGGGCAGGCTAATATCACAACTGTTATTACTACATTTGATGGCAGTGGTAATCAACAGGAAGAAGGGTTGGTTGTCCCAACAAGTGCAGCAGCAGCGCCATTTGGTGGTAAAGAATTGGAGGAGGAAACATCAGTTAACCTGAGTATGGGTCTTACTACCGATTTTGGTGAGTCATCCACATTGACGGTGGATGTTTATCAAATCGATATCTCAGACCGTATTTATCGTACTGGTAATATTCCTACTACATTCTTACCGGGTGGAGCGCCTGATCCTGATGGCCCGACCATTTCTTTTTACACTAATGCATTGGATATCCAGTCATCAGGTATCGACCTTGTGTATAGCACAAGCTTTGATGTCTACGATGGTTCTGACTTGATTCTTGCTGCTAACTTCAATGATATTGACGTAACCGATCAAAACCAGGTGAATGGTGTTAATCCAGTTAGTGATGCAACGGTTGAGGATATTGAAAACAACTATCCAGACACACGTTTTGTACTCACCAGTAATACGTCCTTTAATGAAGAATGGAATCTGATGGTTAGGGCTAACTATTACGGTAAGCATTTTGATGAGCGTGGTACGATCGATGGCGCTCCTGGTAGTAGGAGTGCGGAAATTGATCCAGTCATCTACATTGATATGGAAGTGGGTTACCATGTAACGCCCGCGTTTAGAGTTGTACTGGGTGGCTCAAATATCTTCGACGAGTTTGTTGATGAAATCGAAGATAACGGCGTTAATGCAAACCGCCAGAGTGTGGGTCTGCAGTATCCACGTCGTACCGCTGCTAACTACGAAGGTGGCTCCTGGTATCTTGCCGCACACTATGAATTCTAGGAGTTGATAGTGTTGTACTGAATAAAAAGCCCAGTTTCGTTCTGGGCTTTTTTTGTTTATGGCATTGGTCGCTTTATTAGTGGTTTTAGTCGAACAGGAGGTGATGGGCTATGCAAATGCGAGTCGAGCATGACATGTTAGGTGAACGTGATGTGCCAGCGGATGTTTACTGGGGAATCCATACCAGTCGAGCGATCGAAAACTTTCCTATTTCAGGAATTCCGATAGGCCACTATAACGATTTTATTGTAGCACTGGTGCAGGTGAAGCAAGCTGCTGCAATCGCTAATCAGAAACTCGGTCAGCTTAATGATGAAAAAGCTAAGGCGATTATTTTCGCATGTAAACGGATAGCGCAGGGCGAATTGCATGACCAGTTTATGGTCGATGTTATACAGGGTGGCGCAGGTACTTCAACCAATATGAACACCAATGAAGTCATTGCAAATGTAGCATTGGAGTATATGGGTGAAGCAAAAGGTCGTTATGAACTATTGCATCCGATTGATGATGTTAATATGTCACAGTCTACAAATGATGCTTATCCCACGGCGTTGCGCTTATCAATATTAATCAATCGTCAGTCATTGGTGGTGGCGCTCGAGTCTCTAATACAGAGCTTAAGAGATAAAAGTGATGAGTTTTCTGAAGTCCTGAAATTGGGACGTACCCAGTTACAGGATGCAGTGCCGATGACATTGGGACAGGAGTTTGGTGCTTTTTCTAAAACGCTGGAGTATGAGATCGACAGAATATATAATCTCAGTGAATTATTTGAARGTGTTAATCTCGGTGCAACCGCCATCGGTACGGGTATTAACTCTGACCCATTGTATTCTGAAACGGCAATTAAAGCATTGGCCGAGATTACTGGCTTTAATTTTTTACCTGCTTCACATATGATTGAAGCGACCTCTGATACTGGTTCATTCGTATTGTTTTCAGGAACGCTCAAACGTTTGGCTATAAAATTGTCAAAGATTTGCAATGACCTGAGACTGTTAAGCAGTGGTCCGCGTGCAGGCTTTGGTGAGATTAATCTACCTGCAGTGCAAGCGGGATCTTCGATGATGCCGGGTAAAGTGAATCCGGTGATTCCTGAAGTGGTCAACCAGATTGCTTTTCAGGTTATCGGCGATGATCTCAGTGTCACCATGGCGGCGCAGGCAGGGCAGTTGCAGCTTAACGCGATGGAGCCATTGATCGCATACAAAATTCTGAATTCGATTAGCACCCTGACATCAGGTATCGATATTCTTCGCAGTCGTTGTATCGAAGGTATTACGGCTAATGTAGAGCATTGTCGTGAAACAGCGATGAACAGTATCGGTTTGATTACAGCATTAACAACCGTTATCGGACATGACCGAGCGGCTGAACTGGTAAAAGAAGCGCAACGTGATAATCGTAATGTCATCGAATTGCTTCTTGAGAAAAATTTTGTATCTGAGAAACATCTAAATGTGGCGCTTAGACCTGAAAACCTGACCAGGCCGCAGCGACTGTCAGAGATCATTACGCATGAGTAAGGTGACATTGAAAAAGCTGAAACTAAAACGATAGAATATTTTAATTTTGAAATACCACTTTCAATACCGGGTGTCGATGCTAGCATCCTTGATCAAAAGACACCTATGTCTCGCCTGATATCTGGCAGCAGAAAGCGGTTAATCTTGCTAAACGATTTATAAAAAATTTTTGAGATGTATCAGAATATGGAAGAAGGACGTCATCTGTTAGCGGCTGCTCCAGATGTAGAATAGTTGAGAGTGGGGTTTACTGAACAATGATTTTTTACATTATCGGTTCGGTTTTTTTGAAGGCGTATCTATTAAAAAACATATTTTAGTTGCATTGGCTAATCAAATTTGTTTAATTAAGGCAAGTCAGAAATATATCGCAAAGATTTGTATGGTTGTCTGATTATTAACCAGTTTTTTACTGGTTCGATAAACAGTTGCTACAGCTGGAACCCGAAATGGGTCGTTTGGTTTTCACAAGAATAACTTCGCAAGAGGTTAAGTGTAGGGGAGAGGTTTATGCACATTCGGACTATTTTATTAGTGTTTTGTTGTGGTTTTGCCACGTTAGCTTTCAGTGCAGGCGGGGTAGATAAGATAACCAAAGAAGGACAGAGTCGAACACAGGATGGTGAACGAGCACAAAACAAAGTCAATGCATTAAACGATTCGACTACTGACATCATTTCAAATTATAAAACAGTCAGCAAAGTAGTTGATGGTTTAAAAGTTTATAACGATCTGCTAGCACTGCAGATTGATAACCAAAATAAAGAATCTGTTCAAATCCAGGAATCCATCGCAAACGTTAGTAGCTTAGGGCGTCACATTGTGCCTCTGATGGCACGTATGATTGATTCACTTGATCATTTTGTCAAACTCGATGTGCCTTTTTTAAATGAAGAACGTACGTCAAGAGTTGAGAAGCTACGAAAGATGATGCTGCGTTCTGATGTGACTGATGCTGAAAAATTTCGACGTGTTATCGAAGCCTACCAGGTCGAAAGTGACTATGGTCGTACTATAGAAGCTTATCGTGGCAGTCTGAAGTTCGGTGATCGTACATCGGAAGTTGATTTTTTACGCGTTGGACGAATTGCATTGTTATATCAAAGTATCGGTGGGGCCACTACGGGTGCATGGGATGCCAAAGCGAAAAAGTGGGTTGAAGTATCGGCTGCAGATTACAAGTCGCATGTTGCTCAGGGGATACGTATCGCACGTAAACAGGTAGCACCGGATTTACTGGTTATACCGGTTTCAGCTGCTGTGGAGGTGGCTCAATGAGAATTCATCACATATTGAGCGTCGCGCTACTCATTACTTTAACGACCATTTTCCAGGTTCAAGCCGAATCCGTTAGTCTTGATGCTCTACTTGAACAGGTAAAAAACGGTCGCATCAATGATGCAAACGAAAACGCTGAACGTTTAAAGAGCTTTAAAGCGAATAAAGCGCTGCAGGGTAAAAAACTAGCTGCAATGAAATCAGAGCGTACACGCCAGGAAAATCGCAGTGCAAAATTAGAAAAAGAATTTGAAGAGAACGAGAAAAATCTTATTGTTCTTGAGAAAAGATTCCGTGAGCGCCTTGGAAATCTGAAAGAGTTATTTGGTGTCTTGCAACAGGCAGCAGGTGATGCACGTGGCCAGTTTGATAATTCACTAACGCAGATTCAATTCGCAGATCGCAGTGAATATTTAACCGGTCTCGCGCAGAAAATGGGTAAGTCCAGTCAGCTTGCTTCCATCGAGGAAATTGAGCGTCTGTGGTTTGAATTACAGCGTGAGATGACTGAGTCCGCTAAGGTGGTTCGCTTTAACTCAAAAGTAATTACCGCACAGGGTGAAGAAGTGAATCGCCCAGTGACACGTATAGGTTTGTTTAACGTAGTATCAAATGGCAAGTATCTGCAGTATGTTCCAGAGACCGGTAACTTAATCGAACTTGGTCGTCAGCCACAAGGCCGATACCTGTCTGGTATAGAAGATCTGGAAGCGGCAAGCAGTGGTATGGTTGGTTTTGCTATTGATCCATCCAGAGGCCAACTGCTTTCTTTGTTAGTGCAGTCACCGGGACTGGTGGAACGGATTCACCAAGGTGGTGTTGTTGGTTACATTATCTTATTTCTGGGTCTGATTGCAGTATTAGTGGCTGGTGAAAGGTTGGTTACTTTATGGTTAACAGGCAAACGTGTAAATGCACAGGTTAAACAATCTGGAAGTCCACAAACGAATAACCCTCTGGGTCGAGTGCTAGCCATTTATGAGGCCAATCCGAATGCAAGCACAGAGACGTTAGAATTAAAACTTAGCGAAGCGGTACTGAAAGAAACCATGGGTCTGAATCGTTCGCTTATGCTCTTAAAAGTGATTGCAGTCGTCGCACCATTGATGGGGCTACTGGGTACGGTAACCGGTATGATCGTCACGTTTCAGGCGATTACTTTATTCGGTACCGGCGATCCAAAATTGATGGCCGGCGGTATCTCTCAAGCTCTGGTAACCACTGTATTGGGCTTATGTGTTGCTATTCCAACTGTTTTCTTGCACACACTCACTGTTATTCGATCTAAGCGAATCACGCATGTGCTAGAGGAACAAGCGACAGGAATGGTTGCTGAACGTTCAGAGAAAGAAGCTTAAGAATAATCATGGAACAACTTTATTACTATATTCCGGCATTGCGTTCCGTAAATGAATTTATGGATCTGGGTGGTGATGTTTTAGTACTAATTGTTTTTCTATTATTGGTCATGTGGACATTGATTTTTGAACGGCTTCTCTACATCAATGGTGCTTATGCAAAGGTTATTACTGATACGGTAGAGCAATGGGAAGCACGCAGTGAACGCAATTCATGGCATGCACATGCTGTCCGTGAAAAATTGATTTCAATTGTAACTGAAAAACTTGACCGTAATATGTCGTTAATAAAAACCTGTATTGCTCTGAGTCCTCTATTGGGTTTGTTAGGTACGGTTACCGGGATGATTGAAGTGTTTGAAGTGATGGCGATATCGGGTTCGGGTAATGCGCGCTCGATGGCAGCTGGTGTTTCTAAAGCAACCGTGCCGACAATGGCAGGAATGGTCGCAGCACTATCAGGTGTGGCGATGCAAACCGTATTAAGTAATCGTATCGCTCTGGAAAAAGAACTGTTAAGTGATCATTTAACAACCGATCATTAATTTACTGAGATAAGACTATGCGTAGATTAAATAAAGACGTTGCTGAAGAAGAGTCTAATATTGATATTACACCGATGCTGGATGTAGTGTTTATCATGCTTATCTTTTTTATCGTTACTGCAACATTTATCAAAGAGTCCGGTATCGATGTTAATCGACCGGATGCGGCAACCGCAGTGAAAAAATCGAAAGCAAATATATTGATAGCTATCAATGAAAAAAATGAGATATGGATCGATCGTCGGCAGATAGATATTCGCTCTGTCAGGCCAAACATCGAACGCTTGCATGCTGAGAACCCTCAAGGTTCAGTCGTTATTCAAGCGGATAAAAAATCCTATACCGAAACATTAATCAAAGTTATGGATGCCTCTCGCTCGGCGGGTGTATACAACATCGCCATTGCTGCACAGGAACCGTAAATCATTTATGAGCGCCATCACAAATATAATGTGGAGTTTTTTTGGTTCAACCGCTCTTTCTCGTGCTGTAACAGGAGTAGTATGTGCGGCTATCGTCACATTGTCATTGTTATGGACCATGCAATTTTTGATTACTACCGCAGATCGTTCACTGGATGAAGATGCACTTGGACGGCTGGTGGATTTTGTTAGAATCAAGAAAGACGAATCGGTTCAGCGTAAATCATCCAAGCCGGAGAAACCTCCCGCTCCTAAAGCACCACCACCCGAACCACCGCAACCCAAACTTGATGATGTTAAACCAACAGCTGAAGCTATAGGTATCGCTCCTGTTGACGTGAATCCTGAAATTGATTTATCTGCGGGTGGTTTTAGTTTTGGCGCGGGTGAAGGTGACTACCTGCCTATCGTGAAAGTTGCGCCAATCTATCCGCAGCGTGCAATTTCAAGAGGCGTAGAAGGTTTTGTCGTACTTGAATTTACCGTAACGACGAAGGGAACAGTAAAAGATGTGAAGGTTATTGATTCTGAACCTGAAAGTACTATTTTCCACCGCGCAGCAATAAGAGCAGCGCTCAAGTTTAAATACAAACCTCGTGTTGATGGTGGTAAAGCGGTTGAAGTATCCGGGGTACGTAACATCATTACTTTCAAGCTGGAGAAGTAATTATCGTATGAGCATGTATTTCTTTTTTAAATCGGTTGCATTCAGAACAGCCATTGTCGTGATGTTTGCATGTTCCTTGCTGGCTATTGAACCAGTACAAGCTGCAGAAATGAGCAGCAAGGAAAAACGTATCGCTGATAAAAAAGCAAAATATAAATCGAAAAAAGCTGCTGCTATGAGCCAGCCGGTATATAAAAAATTACAGAAAGCTCAGAAATTTATCGAAGAAAAAAAATATTCAGAAGCACTGACAGAATTAGCAAGTATCCGCAGTAGGAAAAAACGCTTATCAAGTTATGAGGCTGCTCAGTCCTGGAATGTGACGGCTTATGTTTATTACCTGCAGGCAGATAATAAGCAAGCCATAAATGCTTATAATAAAGTGCTTGAGAAAAGTGAATTACCTGCAGCGCTCACCCAGAGTACTCTGAAAACGGTTAGCCAATTGTACTTCATCGAAGAAGATTATAAGAAGGCATTAGCAACAATACAAAAACTGATTGCTATTCTTGAATCACCTTCTGCTGATGTTTATATGTTACATGGGCAGGCGTACTACCAGCTAAAAAATTATAACAAAGCACTGCCGCAGATTAAAAAAGCGGTTGCTCTGTATCGCGAACAGGGCAGAACGCCAAAAGAAAACTGGTTGCTTTTATTGCGCGTAATCTATCATGAGAAAAATGATTTCAAGAATATGCGTATAGTACTTGAAAATCTGCTTGAACTGTATCCTAAAGATCGTTACCTACAGTCGCTGGCCGGTGTTTATAGTGAACTAGGTGACACACACAAACAGCTTACTATGATGGAGTCTCTCTACGAGAGAGGTTACAAGCAGACTTCAGGTCAAATTATTAATCTTGCCAATTTATATCTGTTACACGGTACGCCATATAAAGCGGCAAAAGTATTGCAGGAAGGTATCGAAAAGAGTAAACGGGTAAAGCTGACAGAAAGAAACTATCGCTTATTGTCACAGGCCTGGTATCAGGCGCGTGAGGATGCGAAGTCCATACCACCAATGCGTGAGGCCGCCTCATTGTCTGAATCGGGCGAGTTATATATACGCATCGCGCAGGCGTATATGAACCTTGATGAGTTTGACGAAGCAGCAAAAGCGATCAAGCAAGGTCTAAATAAAGGAGGCCTGAAACGCAATGATACGGCAGAATTGATGCTGGGCATGGCATTATTCAATCAGAAAAAGCTGAAGCAAGCGAGTGTGTATTTTGAATTAGCACAGAAAGATAAGCGTAGTGAAAAAACAGCTGGGCAATGGATAGCGTATGTCAAAGAAGAAATTCGTCGAAATGATTTGCTGAAAGCGGCCGATCTATAAACTGCAAAACCGCTTCCAGTTATCTGCAGATTTTAAGCAGAATTAGTCGTTTTAGAGGATAGTCTAATGGATGGTTCAGATAGAGCTATAAGTCGCTGTACTGTTTGATAATAAAAAACTAATTCCTATCATTATCTAAAGTTTCACGAATTTTTCTGCCCCATTTTTCAAATAAGCCAGCTACATTTTTCATATGATTTTCGCGGCTTAATTTTTTGTATTTATCGCCGATAGTCCTTTCGCCTTCAACAAGGATAAGTAGCTCGCGAGTTTTTGAGTCGCGAAATTCTGCAGAAAAAACCAGGTCGCCCGAACCGAGTGTTTCAATCGTCTGACCCCCGTCTTCATTTTTTGTGCCTGGCTTAACATAAGGGGTGATGGTTAGAATCTCGACTTCGATAAGTAATACGTCTGCGGCCGATGTCGTAACCAGTTTGTAGCTACCTGAGGCACTAAGTTCTTTTTGCATCGCATCCATAAATAATTTCTGAATAGTCGATATTTCTTTGATTTTTAGCTGCCATTGTTCAGTGTTATCCTGTTCCCAGGCAGGTTTCAATACCAGCATGTCGTCTAGATTCAAAGGTCTGATCTGAACTTTTTTATAGGCGGCCAGATCGATATCCGGTTTAATGTATTTTGCTGGAATTTTATCCTTTGCTAACAGAGATCCTGAAAAAAATAGTATCATTAAGGCTGGTATTAGAATGCGTTTTACAGTAAAAATATTCATACTGAATAGCTCCTTTATTTTTATCATTTGATAATGGTTTAGAGTCTGATTTTTATCTTAAACTATTTCTCGATGAAGCTGTCAAGGTTCTCGTGTAATCGTCTTGCCCAAAATCTTATCAGACGTTTTACTTCTGTTGCATTGGTTACTGAATTCGAAACCTTAAATTGGTGGCCGATCGTTTCTGCAGAGCGCCGATCTACAGAGCGAGCCAGTATCGTACTTGTTTCGGAATCACGTAATTCCAGTACCAATGTGGCATCACCTACATTGCTGAGAAAGATGTGTGATCGACTGCCTACTGCGTCAGGCGGTACGTATGAAATAACATCGAGTAGACTACTGCTAATCAACAGAACATCTGGGCCTTTTTTATCAACAATGCTGAATTTTTCTATCTCTTGCATTTCTTCTTTGAATGCAGTGTTGATCAGAGTTTCGAATTTAGCCCTGTTGTCGTCATCAATGATAAAGGGCCCAGTTTTGGAACGTTCAAGTCTGGTTCGGCCTCTATTTTTTACCTGTCGGTACTCGACTCCCGTATCTGCAAGCATAATCTTTGTATAACCGGATAAGTCGAAATCAGGTCTGGCCCATACCTCATCCGCTTTGCTATTGTCGACTTTATGTAGGCCATCGAATGATTGCTCGGCGTCTGAACTGGATTGAATGGTTGGAGCTGTCGTCTGGCAACCTGTTAGAGCAGCAGCAAAAACAAATCCTGATATTAGTTGAAAAGTGGGGTGAGATTTTTTCATGCCTCGTATCCTCCGGTGCTTTGTCAGTGGTTTGTCTATGAACTAGTAAGCAGTATAACCTTTTTTTGACAGCAGTTGAGGCGGTGATATGGATATTTTAAATACACTGATAACCTTGTTTAAGATAGAGGAAATTGGCAATTTTCGCCTTGCAATAAAAACAATATTTTATACATTCGACCAGGGATCAAGAGTGGTGAGAGTGTTTTTATGTTAACCTTTTCATTCTATATATCACATAAAATAACTTAAATGAAAGACCTCGATCAGCAAGCAAAAACTATTTTTCTGAAAGACTATGTAGCCCCTGATTATTTAATCGGTCAGGTTAATCTTACCTTTGAACTCGGGGAAGAAAAGACTCGTGTTCTTTCAGAATTGCAGTGTATTCAGCAGACATCAGACGATACATGTTCACTGGTTTTAAGCGGAGAAAATCTCGAATTAGGTTATCTGAAAATTGATGGCAAGACACTTGATAGTGATGATTTTAAGGTGTCTAGTACCGCGCTAACCTTATCTGGTGTGCCGCATACGTTTAAACTTGAGATAGAAACATTCATTAAACCACAGGAAAACTTTTCACTCGAAGGTCTGTATAAATCAAGTGGTAACTATTGCACACAATGTGAAGCAGAAGGGTTTCGAAAAATCACTTATTTTCTTGATCGTCCTGATGTTATGGCCTTGTTTACTACAACCATTATTGCTGATAAGAAAAAATACCCTGTGCTGCTATCGAATGGAAATCCGGTTGATGCAGGTGAAAATAATGATGGGACACATTGGGCGAAGTGGCAGGATCCTCATAAAAAGCCGTGTTATTTATTTGCCCTGGTTGCGGGTGATTTAGCTTATATAGAAGATTATTACCAGACCATGAACGGTAGCAATGTGCAATGTCGCATTTACGTTGAACAGCATAATATCGACAAGTGCGACTTTGCAATGACATCGCTTAAAAAATCGATGCAGTGGGATGAAGACACGTTTGGGCGTGAGTATGATCTGGATGTTTATAACATCGTAGCGGTAGATGATTTCAATATGGGCGCGATGGAGAACAAAGGTTTAAATGTTTTTAACTCTAAATATGTTTTAGCAAAACAGGACACAGCRACCGATACAGATTTTATGGGTATTGAAGGTGTGATTGGCCACGAGTATTTTCATAACTGGAGTGGTAATCGGGTTACTTGTCGTGACTGGTTTCAATTAACCTTGAAAGAAGGTCTGACTGTTTTTCGTGACCAGCAATTTACCGCTGATATGAATGCGGCTGCACCAAAAAGAATTGATGATGTGAATGTGTTGCGCACTGCACAGTTTGCTGAAGACGCGGGACCGATGGCGCATCCTATTCAGCCAGATTCCTATCAGGAAATAAATAATTTTTACACTGTTACGGTGTATAACAAAGGCGCAGAAATTATACGTATGATTTATACCTTGTTAGGCGTTGAAAAATTTCGACAGGGCATGGATCTATACTTTAATCGACACGACGGTCAGGCTGTAACGGTTGAAGAATTTGTCAGCGCAATGGAAGATGCTAGTCAGGTTGATTTAAAACAGTTCAGGCGTTGGTATAAACAGTCGGGTACACCTGAAATAACGGTAAAAGAAAATTATGATGCGGATAACAAAGTTTATACTTTAACACTATCCCAATCGACACCGGCTACGCCAGGTCAGGATGAAAAGCTTGCCTTTCATATCCCGGTCAAAATTGGCTTGAATATGAATTCGACAGATASCWKKRWGRYWKWAAATCTTGTAGAARATGWACAGCAATTTGAGTTTAATGATATTCAAGAAAAACCGGTGCTATCCATTTTGCAGGGGTATTCCGCGCCAGTAAAATTAAATTTTGATCGTGACGATGAAGAACTTGCCTATTGCATGTCACATGAAAAAGATGAATTCAATCGTTGGGAAGCGGGGCAACGTTTATCGACAGGTTTGATTTTGTCGATGGTCGAAAGTATCAATAACAACAGACCACTCAGCTTACCTGATTTTTATATTGATGCTTGCAAAGCCATTCTGAAAGACCGTGAATTAGATAAATCACTGGCCGCGCGTGCTTTAACTTTACCATCACTAAACTATATTGGTGAAATGATGCCAGCCATTGATGTAGATGCGATACATCAGGCAAAAGAATTTATATATGCRACATTGGCAAGCMARCTCGAAGCAGAATTYATACAGACTTATCAARATAATGTTCAGCATCAATATGATTTRTCATCCACTGCAATGGGTGAGCGATTCTTACGCAATCAAGCGCTGTCATATTTGATGTACGTTGGCGAGACCGGCGAAAAATTAGCTATTCAACAATATCAGTCTGCTGATAATATGACCGATCAAATGGCCGCTTTTAAAGCATTAGTGCATCACAAAACTTCTGTTGTAAATGAAACTATCGAGCATTTTTATCAACAGTGGAAACACGATAACCTGGTAATGGATAAATGGTTTACTGTTCAGGCAACGATTCCGGACGCTTCTGCGAAAGCAAGAGTAGTAAAGTTATTCGAACACAGTGATTTTGATATTAAAAATCCGAATCGTGTACGTGCCTTGCTGGGGGCTTTTTGTTCAGCTAATCCGCTTTGTTTTCATGATGTGGATGGTTTTGGGTACAAATTACTGGGTCAATATATCGAAAAAATTGATACGATGAACCCTCAGATTGCCTCCCGGTTGTGTGGGCCATTGATACGCTGGAAACGGTATAGTGAATTACGTCAGAAACTAATGAAATCGGAGTTACAACGGCTAATTTCACTTCCGGATTTATCTAACGATGTAACTGAACTGGTTGAAAAAAGTCTAAAATAAGTTGATTTCAGAGGCTCAGGTTCGCATAATGGATGGAAATGGTTAAAAAATAACCGACATAAGCAGATAAGCGGTATATTTTTATATTGAATCTTAAGGTATTATTTTTAATTAGGTATTATACAAAAGGTTACAAATATTGACATTTTTACAGTAATTTCATGGAGATATTGCGTGTAAAGTCTAGACTTAGGTATCGTTTTTGTAATATCRRWARAATWATTAGAAAAACATTTCAGATAATTAAGYATGCGTAAGTAAATAAGCTGGAGCTGTAGTATATGTCGAATGTCGTTTCACTTTTCAGTGACACCCAGAAATATGAAGAACGRCCTGTGGTCGTATTAGCGGACGATGATCCTTCTATCCGTYTAATGGTGCGYCATGTGCTGGAGTCTGAGGACTTTGATATCGTAGAAGCGGCTGATGGTCTGGAAGCAATAAAAGCGGTTGAAAAGCATCATCCTGCTCTAATCTTACTGGATGCCGTTATGCCTGGCATCGATGGTTTTACCACCTGCCAGCAGATAAAAGAAAAAGGTCATACCGATATACCTGTGATGATGATTACCGGCCTGGATGATGATGCCTCTGTTGAAAGAGCRTATGAAGTTGGTGCCATCGATTTTATTACTAAACCCATCAAGTGGGCAGTGCTAAAACATCGTGTGAAATCGGTTGTTGCCAAAGTGATTGCTGAGCGTAAAGTTGAGTTACTTGCTTATCGCGATACTTTAACCGATTTACCGAATCGCCTGTTATTTGCAGATCGTCTCGAGCAGGCTGTTATCCGTTCTGAACGCAGTCGTACATCGATGGCTTTAATGCTGGTCGATATCGATGACTTCAAACTGGTTAATGACTCATTTGGTCATGATGCGGGTGATAAACTCATTAAAGCAGTGGGTACGCTAATTTCTCGATCATTACGTCGTGCTGATACTATTGCCCGTTTAGGGGGTGATGAGTTTGCCGTCATTATTGAAGGGATAGACAGCCCAGAAGATGCTATTTCCATAGCGGATAATCTAACTACAATACTCGAACATAATGTCCGTCTGGATGGTCAGGAAACGTATACCAGTGCATCCATAGGCATTGCCATTTACCCAGAAGATGGTAAAGATGCGCGAACACTATTGAAAAATGCTGATACGGCCATGTTCCGTGCAAAAGAAAATGGTCGCCATTGTTTTCAGTTTTATAAGCCAGAAATGAGTGTCAGTGCGATGGAACGTCTGGAACTGGAAAACAGTTTAAAATCGGCATTTGAAAACGACGAGTTTTTGATTCATTACCAGCCCGTAATCGATATACATAAAAATGAAATCGTCAGTGCGGAAGCACTATTGCGTTGGCAGCATCCTGAAAAAGGCATGATTCAACCCAATGACTTTGTCTCTGTCATCGAAGACAGTGGTTTAATTATTGCGTTGGGAGAATGGGTGATATTTAGCGCCTGTAAACAAATTCGAATTTGGGAAGATGCGGGTTTAAAAAATCAGCATGTGTCAATTAATCTTGCCCCACGTCAATTTAGAGAACAGGATTTGGTCGCCATATTCACGCAAGCTATTTTAGAAAATAAGATTGAAGCCTCAGCGTTAGCTGTAGAGATAACCGAACGAACTTTAATTGATAATATTGGTGAAGTAGAAAGTACCCTGAAAAAATTACGTGGTATGGGTATAAAAGTCATGCTTGATGATTTTGGTACTGGTTATGCTTCATTGGCTTATCTGAAAGATTTCCCGGTTGATGTCGTTAAGATTGACCGTGCCTTTGTTACAGGTATTCCTGATAATCATGAAGATTCCGCTGTTGTCGATGCGATTGCTGGATTAACCCGTGGCTTAAAATTAGAGCTGCTTGCAGAAGGTGTTGAAAACGAGCGCCAATTGAAAGTCCTGAAAGGCTTAGGTTGCCAATATGGACAAGGATACTACTGGAGCAAAGCACTACCGGGTGATGAATACGAGCAGTTTTACATGAATCAAATTTATAATATTGTTTAAAGATACCTCTATTAATTAAATAAACATAAGGGGTGTTTCAAAACCGTTCAGTTAGTGGCGTAAAACGCTATTAACTGAACGGTTTTTTTGTTTGAATATGAGAATAATCTGCGTAATGCTGTAATATGTTTTTATTTTAATTGTTGAAACATGAATATACTAATAACAGGTGCAAACCGAGGCATCGGACTGGAAATGGTTCGTTACTCCATGGAACAAGGCTGGCGCGTTTTTGCCTGCTGTCGTAATCCTCATAATGCGGACAAGCTTTTCAATATTGCAAAATTATCCAATGGTCAGATAAGTGTACATATCGCGGATATGTCCGAACTAAGTACCATACAGGCACTGTCCTATGAACTTAGAAATGATGCGATTGATATGTTAATCAATAACGCCGGGGTTTACGGTTCGGAAAAAAATAAATTTGGTTCTGTGGATGTTGAAAGCTGGTTACAAACTTTTCAGGTAAACAGTATTGCGCCATTAAAAATGGTGGAAGCATTCTCTCAGCAATTACAAATGGGCAAGCAAAAAGTTGTTGCCTGTATGAGCAGCAAAATGGGTAGCATGGCTGATAATGGTTATGGCAGCAGTTATATCTATCGGTCAAGCAAAGCCGCTTTGAATGCAGTGGTTAAAAGTTTATCCATTGACCTGAAAGAGCAGGGTATTATCACTGTTGCGCTTCATCCTGGTTGGGTGAAAACAGATATGGGTGGCCCCAATGCCGAAATTTCTACGCGGGAATGTGTTGAACAATTATTTTCTCAGCTGTCACAATTAAAGGTACAAGATAGTGGTCGCTTTATTGATATCGATGGTACGGATATACCCTGGTAGTAAAAATTATGCTAGCTCCTGATTTAGAAAAATTAATTGTGCTTGTTAAAAAGGCAGCGAAAGAAGAGTTACTGAAAGATTTTGGTTGCTCTGATTTTGAGTATAAAGAAGACGGTAGTATCATTACACCTGCTGATATTTCAATGCAAAATCGCCTTGAAACTGAATTAAAACAACATTGGCCATCATACGATATTCTGGGTGAGGAGATGTCGGAGGATGAGCAATTAGCAGTAATTGAACAAGGCAATGCATATTGGTGTATTGACCCCCTGGATGGTACCAGCAACTATGCTGCCGGCTTACCCTTTTTTGCCGTTTCGATTGCTTTGATTGTGGGTGGCCAGCAGCAAATCGGACTGATATATGATCCGATTCGTGATGAAATGTTCACCGCAGTTAAGGATGGTGGTGCCTACCTAAATGGTGAACCAATGAACTCGTCGCGAATGAGCTTTTCTGACAATAAGCCAATCGTGGCAGAAATAGATTTAAAACGCTTGCCAACGAGTCTAGCTGTCAAGCTTGTTACAGAGAGCATATTTGCCTCACAACGCAACATAGGGTCTTCAGCTATTGATTGGTGCTGGATGGCAGCAGGTCGATTCGATATCTACTTGCATGGCGGTCAAAAACTTTGGGATTACGCGGCAGGAAGTTTAATCTTCAAAGAAGCGGGCGGGCAAAGTATCTCTTTAGATAATGAAGCGGTTTTCCGTGGTCGACTAGAAGTCAGATCCGTGTTGGCATGTTACGATCAGAAACTGTTTAACTACTGGTATCAATGGATAAATAAAACAAATGAGTKATGATATTAATAGAGTGCGAGAGCTTCGTGCAAAGCTCTCGTTAAAAATATCGATTGAGAAATATAGCAATAAAAAAGCCATGAGTTACTCATGGCTTTTTTATTGCCTCAGTCCGCTAGWAAAAANCTATGCACGTTAGTGCAAGACTTACGTAKGAATTGGCCTTTTTTAACGGCTCGCGACTGTTGACTGTTTGATAAGATCTCTTATTTTTACTTCAAGTATCTCTTTATCRTYTCCGCGGAATCCTAAATTAGCATGAACCAATTTTCCGTTTTTATCGATAAGATAAGAACTAGGCATCGCTTTTACGCGGTAGGCTTCGGCGGTATTACCCTGTGGATCAAATGCGACATCAAAGTTCGCAGGTATCTGTTGTAAAAACTTATTGGCTTTAGCGCGAGAGTCATCAAGATTAATGGCGATGATTTTGAAACCTTCATTACCATACAAGCTTTGCATCTTATTCATCCAGGTAAAAGATTTGCGGCATGGTTGGCACCATGATGCCCAGAAATCCACGTATACAATTTGACCACGATAGTTGCTTAACTCGATAGCGTTTTCTTGACCATCAAGTTTGAAATTTGGCGCCATGTTTTCGGCAATAACATTATTGCTRCCAAATATTCCGAACATGGCTAATAACGTGAGTGAGATTTTAAATATTGAAGCAAACATAATTGACTCCGCGACTTTAAATACTATGAATTAAATACGTTATATCAATGTCAGCTTCAGGCAAAATGGCGCCACAGCAAAGCACTGAAATAATGTGTAATAAGTTTGGATGTTTTGGGATCAATTAGTGTGACGAAGGTGATTGAACCGGATTGTGAAGAATCCGTCACTTTTTCGGCAACTGTTGAATAATATAGCATTTTTAGTCTAGATGTCGATAAAATCAGCTAAAACCGTCGTCCTTTTTATGATTTTTTATACATTTCCCCTTACTTCGTTAAAAACACACCTTTCAGGGATGGGATGATAGTCAAATTAGTCAATTATTTGTTTTGTGAGACATGGTTAGTGTTTACTCAATCGAGAATTTTTATTGGCTAAGTATCGTGTTTATATGCTTCGGGTAAGCTAAAATAGGGGCTGTAAAATTCTCTTAATTCACCTTTATTATTACTTAGATGGCACCAATATTAATTGATAACCGAGGTCTAATAAAACTAGGCCTTATTTTTCTGCTAACCATGCTCGTCGTATTTAGTGCGGGTTATTTTAGTGGTTACCAGAAAGCATCGGTGCTCCATACCTCTGCAAATAAAATAGAAAATTTAGAATTACCCGAACCTACTTTAGTGAACACCAGAAATACGGAGGCGAAGCGTCTTGATGTTTTCGTTGCGGGAGAAGATATTGATGTTGATCAGCCCGTTTTAACTGCTATTACTGATGAATTGAATCAAAGTGACAGGAACGATGTTACTGTAAACAAGACCACTGAAAGTTCAATGTCACTGCCTAAGACATCGATAGAAATCGCTTCGTTATCATCAAAAAATTCAACTCAAGTTGCACAGCAGGTATCGTTAGAAAGTGTGCAAATTTCTAACGCTTCAATTGGCAATCGTTCGAACCATACAAAAAAAATGGATGTTTCAAGTTTAACTAATGATGAATTAAATGAAATTAAATACTCGATTCAGGTTGGCACCTACAGCAATTTAAATAACGCCGAAAATATGGTAATAGAATTACAAGAAAAACAGTTTGATGCCTATGTTGCAGATTATAATAATAAGAAAAATGAAATTCGTTATAACGTCAGGTTTGGCTATTTCTCTGATAAGAAGACAGCTGTTACAAGTTTGAAAAGATATAAAAATATTGAAAAAGGTGACGGTTATCTGGTCAATTTTTCTATTGATAATATTGTCAATCTGGCTGATAAAAATACTATTAGGAGCAGGGTAAAACCTGCGTCACCAATTCATATAATCGATGAAAGCAAGCCCGTAGAAACAAACTCCAGTGAAATGATACATAACAAACTTATACAAGAAAAGTATTTGAGTAAGCTCCAGTCAGATGCGTTGATTAAAAATTAATCCTTCGCGGAATTGGTTAAACCATGTCACAGAAAATAAAAGTATTGAGTTTTGATCTTGATGATACTTTGTGGCCATGTGTGCCAACGATAGAACGTGCAGAAGAATTATTGTACCAGTGGCTATCTGAGCATGTTCCTCTTATCACGCAGCGTTACACAAAACTTCAACTGCGTGAAAAACGAAAACATTTGTTAACAGCACATGTCGATCTGGCTCATGATTTAACGCGGCAGAGAATTCTGTCCTTTGAGAAACTTGCATTAGAATTTAATACCACGCATGCATGGATACAACCGGCTTTTGATGTTTTTCATGAGGCGCGCCAACAGGTCACACTATTCGATGATGTGAAACCAGTATTGGATAAATTGTGTGATAGATACCAGCTGGTGAGTGTGACAAACGGAAATGCTAGCACCATAAAAACTGGCATCGACCACTGGTTTGATTTTGCATTAAATTCGGAAATGATCGGCAAGCAAAAATCTGAACCTGATATTTATCAGCAGGTACAGAAACTGACGCAGGTGGATGCTCAGCAAATGGTTCATATCGGCGATCACCCGCTGCAGGATGTCTCTGGTGCTAAATCGGCAGGCGTTTATGCGATATGGCTAAATCGTCTGCAACAAAACTGGCCGCTAGAAGATTGTGTGCCCGATGCCACCATCGTCAATTTACATGAGTTGCCCGATGCAATAAATCGTCTGGCATAACGCTGCCATAGAATAGTCTGAGAATATTGACTGTGATTCATATATAATTCGATTTTAACTATTTGATTTTTTAAGTCCTGAGAACTTACAGGCCAGTGAATTAGAGCAATGATTTTTAAAACCGACGACGTACGTATTACCGGGCTGCAGGAAGTCTTACCCCCTATCAAGTTGCACGAAGAATTTCCACTTGATGAACAAGCATCCGAAACGGTCTACCATGCGCGTAATGCGATACACAATATTCTCCACGGTGAAGATGACCGTTTAGTTGTGGTAGTAGGGCCGTGTTCAGTCCATGATCCAAAAGCAGCAAGAGAGTATGCCGTTAAACTCAAAATATTGATGGATGAATTACAGGAAGATCTCTGTATCATCATGCGGGTTTATTTCGAAAAACCACGCACCACAGTCGGTTGGAAAGGTTTGATTAATGATCCTGATCTGGATGAAAGTTTCAAAATTAATGATGGATTACGTCATGCGCGAAAATTATTGCGAGATTTGGCTGTGCAGGGCGTGCCGACCGGTACTGAATATCTGGATCTGATTAGTCCGCAGTATATCGCTGATCTTGTTAGCTGGGGTGCGATCGGTGCGCGTACTACTGAGAGTCAGGGACATCGTGAGTTGGCTTCAGGTTTGTCCTGCCCTGTTGGCTTCAAAAACAGTACAGATGGTGGCTTCAAGATCGCTATTGATGCAGTAAAAGCCGCTTCCAGCCCGCATGTTTTTATGTCCTTAACTAAGCAAGGGCACTCTGCCATCTTTTCGACCAAAGGCAATCATGATTGCCACATTATCTTACGCGGTGGAAAACAACCTAATTATGATGCTAAAAATGTTCAGCATGCGGCTGAACAACTAGAAAAATATGGCATGAAACCAATGATGATGGTGGACTGCTCGCATGCAAACAGCATGAAAGATTACAAGCGCCAGGTTGATGTGTGTAATAACGTTGCGAAACAAATAGCGGGCGGTGAGAGTCGTATCATAGGTGTGATGCTGGAAAGCCATCTGGTGGAGGGACGTCAGGATGTTATCGAAGGACAGCCATTAACTTATGGACAGAGTGTTACCGATGCCTGTATTTCATGGGAGACGACGATAACGTGTTTGAATGATTTGGCCGATTCAGTGAGAAAGCGTAGGGCAGGCAATGCTCAACAGGCAAGTGCTTAAAAGCAGTGAATAACTAATAGTGAACAGTTAATAGTTAAAAACAAAATCAGTGATTTTGATTGGTGTTCATTTTAAAATTCACTATTCACTATTCACTATTCACTATTCACTATTCACTATTCACTATAGCGATTTATACGTCCGTTTTACATAAGCCAAAATAATTTCTTCAAACTCTTCTGCGATATGATCACCCTTTAATGTCACCGTTTTTTCACCGTCTTCATAGACTGGCGCAACCGGGCGCTCACCCGTACCGGGTAAGCTAATTCCGATATTGGCGTGTTTGCTTTCACCAGGACCATTAACAACACAACCCATTACAGCGACAGACATGTCTTCGACACCGTGAAATTCTTCTTTCCAGTTTGGCATCTGTACCCGTAAAAAGTTTTGCACTTGAGAGGCGAGTTTTTGAAAGTAGGTGCTGGTGGTGCGACCACAGCCAGGACACGCTGTGACCAGTGGCACGAATGAGCGTAATCCCATGGTTTGTAGAATTTCCTGCGCGACAATCACTTCTTTYTCACGCGGTGCRCCRGGYTCKGGCGTGAGTGAAATGCGGATGGTATCGCCGATGCCATCATGTAATAACATGCTGAGTGCGGCTGTTGAYGCGACAATACCTTTAGARCCGATACCGGCTTCTGTTAAACCRAGATGTAGCGCGYAATTATCACGTTGTACCAGTGAGCGATATACCGTGACCAGATCCTGCACCACACTCATTTTGCAAGATAAGATAATCTTGTCTTTAGCCAGTCCAATGGCTTCTGCCTGTTTCGCGCTATCCAGTGCGGAGCGAATAACCGTTTCCATCATCACGTCATGGGCATCATGAGGTTGGGCCCGMCGGGCGTTTTCRTCCATTAATTCAGCCAGCAGTGACTGGTCCATRCTGCCCCAATTTACGCCTATTCTTACCGCTTTATCGTATTTGCAGGCAAGTTCAATCATGGTGGCAAATTGRSTRTCACGTYTTTTRCCTTTKCCSACATTGCCGGGATTWATYCGGTAYTTKGCTAATGCCTGTGCRCAATCAGGAAAATCGGTTAACAGCTTGTGACCGTTAAAATGAAAGTCACCCACCAGTGGGACGTAACACTGATTATTATCCAGTGCTTCACGAATATGGGCGACAGCGGCAGCCGCTGCCGCATTATTCACCGTTATTCGTACCAGTTCAGAGCCCGCGTTAGCCAATTGCATGACTTGTTGGGTAGTGCCGGCAATGTCAGCCGTATCCGTATTGGTCATGGATTGAACGACGACGGGTGCGCCGCCACCGACACGGACGATATTGTTTTCACTTCCAATATTGACGGAGCGAGTTTGATGTCGGGGTTGATAGCAGTCAGGAAATTCCATATTAAATTAAAGTGTATAAGCAGTGGTTTAAAGACAGGATTTTACCATTCTGGCTGTTATGATGTTTGATTAAGGCACCACTAATTAATTATCATAAATTCTGACATTGCCCAATAACCTGAGTCAAGGCATTGTTTTGAAAGCATGCTTATTGCCTGGTAAAAAACAATAACGCAGAGTCAGGTTATTGGGCAACGCCCCATAGGGAGGGTTTTCAGGCGCACGTCTTCGGCGTTATGCTCCTTGCGAAGGCAATAAGCATTCACTGCAAAGCATGCCTTGAATATGTGCGCCTGAAAACCCGCAGAATTTATTATAATTAATTAGTGGTGCCTTAAACTGATAAACTAAATAGATAAGAAAAAACAGATCGGAAAAAGTAATAAATTTTATGAAAATTGGTTTTGTGATTAACCCGCTTGCCGGTATCGGTGGTGCCGTCGYGYTRMAMRGCARWSASGKTGAAAAAATTGTTGAGCAAGCGCTAGCTCTGGGTGCAAAACCTCAGGCTGAGTCACGTGCCAGTCTGGCCATGTCGCAAATAGAAGCAAGCAGTGAGCCCAATTTTTTAATATTAACGGCTGCGCAAACCATGGGTGAAAATGTACTAAGTGCGCTTAACCTACCCTTTGAGGTTATCTATCAAGCAACGTCACAGAGTTCGGCGCAGGATACTAAAAATGCCGTTGCGAAATTTGTTGAGCATGGCGTTGATTTAATTGTGTTTGCAGGGGGYGATGGAACGGCGCGTGATGTTATGGATGTTTTGTCGGCAGCGGCAACAGAGCAACAGACTATACCGGTAATTGGTATACCTGCTGGCGTAAAAATACATTCCGCTGTGTATGCGCTGACGCCTGTGCGTGCGGGTGAATTAATCAATCAGCTTATTMACAACCAGCTAATGTCGCTTGTTGACGCACAGGTKATGGATCTTGATGARCAGGCTTTTCGTGAAGSTAAGGWGGTTGCRAAATGTTATGGTTACTTATCGGTRCCAGTCGATGATACTCGTATGCAACTCATCAAACAGGGCGGGTTAAATCATCATGAACTAGCGGTTCAGGATATTGCGACAGAGGTGATTGAATCGATGCAAGCGGATGTGTATTATTTAATCGGTTCGGGATCAACCACAGCTGAAATTATGAATCAGCTCAACTTAGACAATACATTATTGGGTATCGATATAGTTCGTAATCAAATATTGGTTGCCAATGATGTTGATGAACAGACGATACTGACAACCATAGAAAATTCGTCGGCTAAAATCATCGTTACTATTATTGGCGGACAAGGACATATATTTGGACGCGGTAATCAACAATTGAGTGCTAAAGTAATCGAAACGGTTCTTCAGCAAACTGAAGACGATAAAGAAAACCTTTGTATTATTGCTACAAATGAAAAACTGCAATCGTTAGAAAAACGCCCAATGATTACAGATACCGGCGATGTGTTATTAGATGAAAAATTATCCGGTTTATACTCAGTTATTACCGGGTATCAGCAAAAGACATTGTACCGATTAAATTGAGAGAGCTTTGCACGAAGCATCTTTTCCGTCATGGCAGCGTTAAAAATGGTCTCAAAATGCGGGGACACGCAGTGTCAAACTTTATGTAAGCTGCGCTTTTTCGACAATTTTTGCCTTGCCCTGACGAAAAATATACAGCGTGCAAGGCGCTCTGAATATGTTAATTTTTTAGTTGTCGTTATCCCCGAATGTTGTTGTCGGGGATCCAGTCTTCTCAATAACTTAAAAGGTCGGGATTATCAACAACAATATTCGGCAATGAAAAGCCACTTTTTACTAGGCAGTAATGACAATTCAGTGTAATAATAAAAATCAAAGTACATAGGTTAACAAAAATGCAAGATGTAGAATTCACAAACGGGTTACTGGACTTTATCCATCACTCACCGACACCGTTCCATGCCGTTAAAACAATGATTGAAACTTTAGAACAGTCGGGCTTTAAACGACTGAATGAAAGTGATTCGTGGTCAGTGCAAGAGCAGGGTCAGGGATATTATGTGACACGAAATGATTCATCAATTATCGCTTTTCGCTTAAATCAACCACTGATTGATAACGGCATAAAAATGGTCGGTGCGCATACTGATAGTCCCTGTTTAAAAGTGAAGCCCAATCCGGAAATCATCAAAAAACAATACCTGCAACTGGGCGTTGAAGTGTATGGCGGTGCCTTGCTTAATCCCTGGTTTGACCGCGACCTGTCTTTGGCAGGGCGGGTTAGTTATGTTGATAAAAACGGTGCTATTGCTCATCAGTTAATTGATTTGGAAAAAGCGGTTGCCATTATCCCTAGTCTTGCGATTCATCTGGATCGTGAAGCAAACAAAGAGCGCACCATCAATCAGCAAAATCATCTACCACCCGTGTTGATGAAGTTGCCGGAGAATCAAAGCGAGAAAGTTGACTTTAATCGTATCTTATTAAAAATAATGAATGCACAAATGCAAACAGACGGTGAACCCGTCGCTGCGTCAAAGATACTGAATCATGAGCTGTATTTTTATGATGTGCAGCCGCCTGCGGTAATCGGTCTGCATGATGATTTCATCGCCAGTGCGCGGCTGGATAATTTACTCAGTTGTTATACCGGTTTAATGGCTCTGGTGGACGAAGACAACACGCAAAACGGGCTACTGGTATGTAATGACCATGAAGAAGTGGGTAGCATGTCGGCGGCTGGGGCGCAGGGACCGTTTTTGCGGTCAGTATTAGCGCGATTGACCGCTAATGATGAAGAATTTGCCCGTATGATTGCACACAGTTACATGATTTCTGTCGATAATGCACACGGTGTCCACCCTAATTATGCCGACAAACATGATGATAATCACGGCCCTATATTAAATAACGGGCCGGTGATAAAAACCAATGCTAACCAACGTTACGCCAGTAACAGTGAAACCAGCGCAATATTCAAACATCTATGTGAACTGGCTGACGTGCCGATGCAATCCTTTGTTGTGCGATCAGATATGGCGTGTGGCAGCACGATTGGGCCCATTACGGCGAGTGAAATTGGTGTCAAAACGGTGGATGTAGGCGTGCCAACGTTTGCTATGCATTCCATTCGGGAGCTTGCCGGGCGTTGGGATGCCTACTATCTGTATCGTGTGCTCAAGCAAAATTTCCAAAATTAATGGCGTAAAAGTGTAATAAAAAGGTGTTCTGTACTACTCTAATGAGTAAGTGATATACATTCAGGAAAAGGTGAAAATCTTGACTTTTATTTCTAAATGCTTATCGTTGAAGATTTCCCCCCTGTTTAAACAGGCGACAAATATAGAACACAGTGTGTAGTTGCATCTTTTTCATTTTTCATAGCGCAAGACCCGTTTAAGCCGACCATTGATGGTTGGCTTTTTTTATGTACAGGAAGTACGGTATGTCGCAAAGAGCCAGGGATGGCGGTGCGTGTATGTACAGGAAGTACGGTATGTCGCAAAGAGCCAGGGATGGCGGTGCGTGTATCAATGATTTGAATATTTGAGACCCACTTCACACTTTATACTGGACAAGGCTTGTTGACCAGTATGCAATAACCACCTTATTATTGACACAAATCAATGACAGCAAACCTAAGGCAATAAAGATTAATGAGGTTGATATGGAATACATGACGGTCAAAAACAGCGCGGTGTTTTATTCTTTTAAAAGCAAAACCGTAAAACATTTATCATTACTGCTAATCCTGTCAGCTTTAACCGCATGTGGTGGTAGCGATAGTGGTAGCGAAAATAACCTGACGCAACCGACAAACGTATCGGCTATTGCCGGTAATATGCAGGTCACCCTGAGCTGGGATAATGTTATCGATGCCACAGGCTATGATATCTGTCGCGCCACCGAAACCATTACCCAGCCCACAAACTGCAGCGTGCATCAAAATGGTGCTCTGGCTGTCGATCAAAGCAGCCCTGCAATAATCAGTAGCTTGATTAATGATACCGAATACTTCTTTGTCGTTACCCCCAAAAACGCCAATGGTGATGGCGCAGCCAGTGCGGTAGTCAGCGCAACACCCTCAGCCACAGGTAAATTAAACGATACCGGCATCACCCTGTGTGCGGATTTTGCCATTGGTTTTGGTGCCACTCCCCAAAACAATCTAGATTGCAGCCTTACTACTGATGCCGATGGTGACCTCATTCCGCCGGGGCAAGATGCGGTATCAGGACGAGATGCTAACCTCGCTACCAATAACGACAATGACGGTCACAAAGGGTTTAGCTTCACCAAAATAGGCAGCAACGGTTTTGCTTTAACCGACCAGAGCAGCACAACGTTTAGTTGCGTAAAAGACAATGTTACCGACTTAATCTGGGAAGTTAAACAAACCACCGCAGGCCTGCATAATAAAGACGATGTTTATACCTGGCTAAATACTCTTACGCCCGCCAACAATGGCGGAAACAGCGGCACCGTTAATGCCAATGCCAGTTGCGAAAGTAATACTGATAACACCTGTAATACTCAGGCCTATGTCAGCAGAGTGAATATTGCCAGCCTGTGCGGTGCCACTAACTGGCGCCTGCCCACCCGCAAAGAACTTCGCTCACTGGTAAGTTATGATCGTTCTAGCCCCGCAATAGATGCCGGGTATTTCCCGAATACAAACGCAAGTTCTTACTGGTCGTCCTCGCCGTATGCGCCTGTTAGCAATAACGCGTGGAGCGTCTTTTTGAACGTTGGCTTCGCCTTCGCGAGCGATAAGAGTAACGGCCATCATGTTCGGTTAGTACGTAGCGGACAGTGATTTTGATTTTTGTTTTCAAGGTTTTATAAGGAGAAAATAGATGCATAAATCGATTCCAATCTGGCGTGATGCAACGGCCCTTTTGCTGGAAGTTGAGCAGGCAGTATGACCTTTTCCGCGCTACCAAAAATACACGATATTTAACCATTCAACCAGGAGTAGAGTTATGTACACAGTCTGTTTCATATACCCAAAAAAAACATTAATGTGTGTGCTCGCGAGTATTGGTTTCTTGAGTTCAGGTTTTTATAGCATCAATGTGCAGGCGGCTAATATTCTATCGTGTGACAATGAAAATGATTTTATTACCGCGACAACGACGCATTTAACCGATAACACGGATGGCACCATCACCGACCCTGAAACAGGCTTGATCTGGAAAAAATGCAGCGAAGGGCAAACATGGAGTTCGGCAGGTAATAGTTGCACTGGCGTTGGCGACACCGGATCCTATAATTGGCTACAGGCATCATGGCATGCACAGGCAGTGAATGCAGGCATGGAAGGTCAGAATTTTTCGCAAACCGACTGGCGCTTGCCCAATATAAAAGAACTGGCTTCCATTGTGGAATTGCGTTGTTTCTCTCCGGCGATAAACAATACCGTTTTTCCGAATGCGCAATCTAGTTTCTACTGGACGTCCTCGTCGTATGCGCCTAGTAGCTATAATGTGTGGAACGTCAACTTGAAATTTGGCAACGGCAGCGCGAACGTTAAGGATTTATCCAGACATGTTCGGTTAGTACGTAGCGGACAGTGATTTTGATTTTTGGTTTGAGGTGAAGTAAAGGGAGAAATTATTGATATGAATAAGGGCTTGTACGGGCAGTATGCCGCTTTGTGAATGGGCCTGGTGATTTAAAACTGCAAAATGTAAATCTACCACAAGCAGCCCGAAGCTACTAAAGGTAGCTACAAGCGTGGCTTCGCCAAGTCCATGCCATTCGGGTCAGCGTAAACTTTATGTAATATTCTCACTTTTTTATCAAAAATTAGAATGCGAAAACACGGTCTTTTCATGCCACTATATATATGGGCACCTCTATTCATTGCTTGCACCCTTAAATGTGTTTTTTTCTCGCAGAGGCGCTGAGTACGCTGAGAAATAAACATTCGTTTTCTCCTTTGCGAACTCTGCGCCTCTGCGAGAGGAGCAGTGACGCAACCTTAAATTTTTTTTCATAGCTATTTCTCACCAATTCAGCACGATATGCATATATACTTAATAAAAATCTAACAATACTCGTTAAGTGGCTGAAATTAAAAGATGCGTACACTGAAAAAGTCCCACAAGCTGGATTCTGTCTGTTATGACATCCGTGGTCCTGTCCACCGCGAAGCTCGCAGGCTGGAAGAAGAAGGCCATAAAATCCTTAAATTAAATATCGGTAATCCGGCGCCGTTTGGCTTTGACGCACCTGAAGAAATCGTACAGGACATGATTCACAATGTGCCTGAATCTCAGGGATATAGCGATTCCCGAGGATTGTATTCCGGCCGCAAGGCGGTGATGCAGTATTGTCAAAAAAAAGGCATTGCTAATGTCGATATTGATGATGTTTACTTAGGGAACGGTGTCAGTGAACTGATTGTAATGTCGATGCAGGCATTGATTAATAACGGGGATGAAGTATTGATTCCTGCCCCTGATTATCCTCTCTGGACAGCGGCGGTGAGCTTGTCAGGCGGTAACCCTGTCCATTATCTGTGTGATGAGGCATCTGACTGGTATCCTGATATTGATGATATCAAGTCAAAGATTAATGAGAACACRCGTGGCATTGTCATTATTAATCCGAATAATCCAACGGGTGCGGTTTATCCAAAAGAAATTTTACTCAGCATCATTGAACTAGCCMGAGAACAYGAACTCATTATCTTTTCAGATGAGATTTWCGACAAGATTATCTATGATGAAGCAAAACATATCTCAACCGCTTCATTGGTTGATGATATTTTCTGCATTACCTACAATGGTTTGTCGAAAGCTTACCGGGTTGCGGGGTTCCGGGCAGGCTGGATGGTCATCAGTGGTGATAAATCACATGCGACGGATTACATAGAAGGCATCGAGTTGCTGGCTTCTATGCGTCTATGTTCGAATGTGCCGGGGCAACATGCGATTCAGACAGCATTGGGCGGTTACCAAAGCATCAATGAATTAATTGTGCCAGGTGGGCGCATGTATGAACAGCGTAATCTTGCGCATGATTTATTGACATCTATCCCGGGGATCAGCTGCGTTAAACCAAAAGGTGCCATGTATCTATTTGCAAAATTAGATCAGAAAAAATTTCACATCAGTGACGATGAAAAAATGGTTCTGGATTTGTTAAAACAGGAAAAAATTCTTATCGTTCATGGCTCAGCTTTTAATTGGCCTGATACCGATCATTTCAGAATTGTGTTCTTGCCACATGTCGATCAATTATCCAAAGCCCTGCATGCCATGGACAAATTTTTTTCCAGCTATCACCAATAACCGTTATTATCTATAGATATGGCAGTGCCTAACCTTGCTGAAAACTTATCTGAGTTACAACTGAAAATAAAAGCCTGTGCAGAAGCATCTGGACGCAATGTAAGTGACATAGAGTTAATCGCGGTGTCAAAAACACGGACGCTGGATGAGGTAAAACAAATAGCTGAGCTGGGCCAAATTAGTTTTGGGGAAAATACAATACAAGATGCTTTGACAAAGATTCCACACCTGGGTCAGCATCTCAATTGGCATTTTATCGGACACTTGCAGTCGAAAAAAGCCGGAAAACTACCCGGTTACTTTCAGTGGATACACTCGGTAGATAATTTAAAGCTAGCACAAAAGTTGTCAACGGCTATGTTCAGTCATTCTGGCAATGCGACGTTAAATTGTTTGATTCAAGTTAACGTAAGTGGTGAAAAAAATAAATCAGGACTAAAGCCAAATCAGGTTAAGACATTCTTGCAGGAAGTAGTAAACCTTCAATTACCTTGTATACAGTGGCGCGGGCTGATGACAATCGGTGTTCTAGGTGATGAGCAACAGACCCGAAGTGCTTTTTCGCAATTAAGAGAGTTACAGCAACAATGTAAAACTGAACTCAATTTGCCAATGTTTGATCAGTTATCGATGGGCATGAGTGGTGATTACTGTCTTGCAATCGAAGAGGGCGCGACTCTAATAAGAGTGGGAACATCAATTTTTGGGCAGAGAGGCTAATTCGTAGATAGTTAGTGTATCTCAGGCTTCTGCTATCGACTCTTAGCGGACATCTAAAAGATTAAAAATGATTAGTCCACGAATAACGCAAAAGACGCGAAAAAAGCAAAAGAAACAATATTTTATTTGCGGTTTTTTTTTGCGTTCTTTGCGTTATTCGCGGACAAGATTTTTTCTTTTAAAAGTCCGCTCATGACCGTAATTAGACATACAGAGATTTTCACTATCCCCAAAACAAAGGCGGGCACGTAAACTAAAAGTCTACATGCCCTAACAGCGCATGATTGCTGCTAATTCGGTGCGATGTCTGTTATATAACTGTGTACAGACAGCATGATTTAGCAATCACACTACGTTGGTTTGTTCTTTACGAGGGGTAAATGAGCACGCTACAGCTAACTATCCTTCGTAACTAAAGTGTCGTTTCACACTTTGTCTGCAGTTGTCATTGCAGAGGTAAAACTTATTTGGTGCATTTATGCAGTCATTATTTCAATGCTGCTTTTGTTAATTCCATATCCTGGAAATCAACGTCGAATCTTATTTTTTTACTTACAATGAATGTAAGGTAACCATCAGCATGGCTAGTAAAGTCACCATGATTGAGAGTGTTGCTAGTGCGGTTATTTTTATTCTCATTTGAACATCTTGCTCAGTTAACGTAATAATTGAATTAACCGATTGTTACGCCGTAAATGTCAATCCATTTTCGGTGATAGTGCGATTATAGACTTTTACCTAAGTAGTAATTATATAGTCATTTAGTATCAATACATTTAAATAGTACAAAAGTATTATATTAGAATATAGTTATATAGTCAATAGTGATTGTTCTGAATTTTGTTCGATTGAGAGTGATGCTTAAGGTGGTTTGGTTAGTGGATTAAATTGTTTTCCAAAATCAAAAAGGACGCGATTGCGTCCTTTTTGATTTTCAGTTTAGTGCAAAGGGAAGCTTCGCTTAAAGATAAGCTTATAGCTTTATATCTGCTCACTCACTGGCTCAACCGTTTGTGTCGCTGGTTTTCTAAATGGGGCACGTGAGTCGTGTATGATCTGATGAACTTCTGCATGAAGCTCAGAAATGCGTTTGTGTAATTCCTTAATTTTTTGGTTGGTTTCTAGACGGTTTTGTTGCGCATGTTGAAACACGGCTTTACGCGTTTCATATGCTGCGTCTTTTCTTTCTTCGCGTGCCTTCATCATCGCTTCATAGTGCTTACGTCTAGCTACCATCTCAGCTTCATAAGCCTGACGACGTTGCTGCATTCTGGCGTTATATGCGTTTTCATATGCTTGCGCGCGGGCTTTGGCATTGTTATGTGCTTGAATACGTAAATCACGTTGACTCATCTGACGGTTATTATGGTTTGTTGGTTTTTGTACGGCTATTACAGCGTTATTAACAACAGAATTATTAGCAATAGAATTATTAGAAACAGGCGTTGCTGAAAGGGCAGCACTAGTTGTATTTGAGCTAACGGTATTATCTTCAGATGTTGTTACAACCTTTGCTGTGCTTTCTTTGTCAGAAGTCACCTCTACTTTAGCCGATGTGACGGCGACGGTAGTTTCTGGTGTGGTAACTGTAGCTGCAATGGATTGCTCGGCAGTACCATTTTCAATAGTAGATTCACTCGCTTTGTCAGCAGTTGCAACAATGGCTGGTTCTTCAGTTGTTTCTACCTGGTTGTCATTTGCAACGAGATTTTTGTATTCTTCTTCATAGAAGGTTGCAACGATAACGATTGCAGAGACTAGAAGCAGGATTATAGGGATGATGAAGTTACCATTTGCAGATTTACTTTCAGGGTTTTTTCCGGTGATGCTCATTATGTATTTTCCAATGTTTAAATATTATTATGAGAGCTTTGCACGAAGCATCTTTTCTGTCATGGCAGCGTTAAAAATGGTCTCAAAATGCGGGGTTACGTAGTATCAAATTCTGTGTAAGCTGCGTTTTTTCGACAATTTTCGCCTTGCCCTGACGAAAAATCTACATCGTGCAAAGCTCTCGTTATGAATAAATATTTTTATTTATAGTGATGCTGAATACTGTAAGGATTCAGCCTTTTTAAGTAAAAAATATTAACTACTGTGCTGTTGTAACAGGCGTTTGTTGAACGGGATCCTGGCCGTATGGTGCGTAACCTTGCTGTGGTTGATAGCCATACGGGGCATAGCTACTGTTGTAATCATTGTAATCATTGTAATAGCCGTTATTAGCGTTCCAGTAATTGTTTGCATTACCACCGCCATTTCCTTTCGCTTTCATTTTAAAGTTCATTTCCATATTCATGTCCATATCGCCAGCCATATCATTCATGATGTTGCCGAAACCGTTGTTGCTGTTGTTACCAAAGAAGGGCATATTCCAGTCATTGTTGTTTGAATTGTTGTTGCCGAAGAAAGGCATATCCCAGTCTGCTGCCGCAGCCGTAGATGAAACGACAATAATGGTAGTTGCAATAGCTTTTAATGTTTTCATTATTAAATCCTAATCTGGTTAACAGTTCTTTTTCATGCGCTAACGATTCAATTCGAATCACGTAGTTATATTATATTAGAAAGCACGAATATAACGTATATGACAGAAGGGGTAGACATGCCTCTTGAATTATACCGCTCATTCTGTACCTTGTTACATGGGTATTTCAGGTTGATATCTATGAGGTATCGTCAATTGTCAGGCATAAAAAAACCCGACCTCTGCAAACCAGAGGCCGGGTTTTTATTGTTAAAACTTAAGCTTATTTAGCTTCAGTTTTAACTTCAGCTTTAGCAGCTGGAGTTGCTACTGCAGGAGCAGCTTGAGCTTGTGGAGCAGGAGCATAACCGTTGTAGTAACCGTTAGAACCATTGTAGCCGTTAGAGCTGTTGTAGTTGTTATAACCGTCGTAGTTGCCGTTTCCGTTACCACGTGCTTTACCGTTACCAGACGCTTTCATGCCGAAAGAGAAAGAACCGTCGAATTCACCGTCAGCCGATCCGTCAGTTGCACCGTTACCGCTGTTGTTCCAGTTGTTGTTACCATTGTAAGAACCGTTTGAACCGTTGTAAGAACCGTTTGAACCGTTGTAAGAACCGTTAGAACCATTGTAGCCATTAGAGCCGTTGTAGTTGTTAGAACCGTCGTAGTTGCCGTTTCCGTTACCTTTAGCAGCGCCTTTACCTGATGCTTTCATACCGAAAGAGAAAGAACCGTCAAACTCGCCAGAACCGTCAGCAGCACCGTTTCCGTTACCCGCACCGTTCTGTGAACCGTTGTTGTTAAAGTTAGAGTTGTTGTTGTCACCGAAGAAAGGCATATCCCAATCAGCAGAAACAGCAGTAGAAGTAGCTAAGATAGTTGCAGCAGCTAAAGTTTGTAATGTTTTCATTTTTAAACCCTCAATAAGTTTGTTATACAGCAATATTAAAATTAAGTTTCATGCGCTAGATTCGTTAGAACCATTGGTGTGTATTATATTAGAACTTCCGAATATAAGTCAAATGTGATTTACTAATCTTGATGTGCTTTCTAGGAAAGTAAAAAGATAAATATCTTAGTATAAACAAATGGATATAAATATTATCTAATGTGAAATATTGATAAAATGTATTGCTAATGGGGTAGGAATTTACCTTGTTTTACCCCTTTATAGAGTAAAAAAGAGCCTGATTTTTATGCCTTAAAAAATAGAAAAGCCGGCATATTGGGCTGCCGGCCTTGCTACTCCGTTTGATAATTTTCATAGCAGAACCACTATGATCGGATGATTCTGCAATTCAAAATTAACCGATTCTTAGTCAGTCTAGATGCGGTCGAGTATCCGTTCACGATTTGACTGGTTGCGCTGGGTGTTAGCTGAGCGTAGTTTGTACAGATCTTTATTACGTAAAACCAAAGCTTCAATCATTTTCTGTTGGCGAGCAACCTGTTCGCGCAAACTGACGACCTGGTGTTGTTGACTGGTTCTGTATTGCTCAAGCTGCTTAGATTCTAGAACTTTAATCCGCGCAAACAATTCAGTCATGTGCTTTTTTTGCTCCAGTTTGAATGCTTCTATACGTACCTGTCTTGCATCTTCTCTGGCTTTGTTTCTATCGGCCAGGGTGGCTTGTCTATCAGTGTGTGCCTGTTTTATGGCTGCAATTGGAGAAGCTTGTGCTATTTGCTCCACTGAGGTGCTAGTAGTAAGCGTTGTTTCAGTGTTGATTTCTACCGTGTTATCTTTAGTCGTCTCTATAGTGGTGGCAGTCGATTCAACAACAAGGTTTGAATCTTTTTGAGTTTCATCAGTGACTGCAATGTGCTTTGTTTTGCTTGCAATAAGAACATCGGCTGTCGGTACTTCAACGGCTGCACTGGTTTGAGGCTCAGCTATAGCACTAATGGCAATGTTATCTACCTCTGTTAATGCAGTGTCTTCGCTAGACTTCAGCTTTTTTGCATTGGATTTTGCAACCTCAGCTTCAATTTTAGCAACTTGTTGATCTATCGTATTAAACTGTTTGTCCAGCATAATAGCGGTTGTGACAATGATGCTAACCATGATGACTGCAATAACGGCATACTTTCCTAGTGGCGCAAAAATAACTTTGTTATCGGTAGTGGCTGTGTTTTTAGATGGTGTTTCGGTGGTCATGCTATCTTCCTCGTTGAAATAGGTTGAAGATTTTTTATTTTATGTCTGGCTAGCAATAAAAAAAGTCCGGTATCTGATTTGTCAGATACCGGACTTTTAGATCATGCACTTAAAGCTATAAACTTATTTAGCTTCAGTTTTAACTTCAGCTTCAGCAGTTGGAGTAGCTACCGCAGGAACTGCTTGTGGAGCAGGCGCATAACCGTTGTAGTAACCGTTAGAGCCAGTGTAGTTGTTAGAACCGTCGTAGTTGCTGTTTCCGTTACCTTTAGCATTGCCTTTACCAGACGCTTTCATGCCGAAAGAGAAAGAACCGTTGAACTCACCGTCAGCAGATCCGTCAGTTGCACCGTTACCACTGTTGTTCCAGTCATTGTTACCGTTGAATGTACCGTTGTTACCATTGTAAGAGCCGTTAGAACCATTGTAACCGTTAGAGCCGTTGTAGTAGCTGTCAGAAGAACCGTTACCGTTTCCTTTACCAGCGCCTTTACCAGAAGCTTTCATACCGAAAGAGAAAGAACCGTCGAACTCGCCAGAACCGTCAGCAGCGCCGTTACCGTTACCGTTCTGTGAACCGTTGTTACTCCAGTTTGAGTTAGAGTTGTTGTTGTCGCCAAAGAAAGGCATATCATCAAAAGTAGGCATATCAAATGCTGATGCGGCAGTTGAAGTGGCCAGGATAGTTGCAGCGGCTAGTGTTTGTAATGTTTTCATTGTTAAACCCTCAATAAGTTTGTTATACAGCAATAATTAAAAATTAGTTTCATGCGCTTGGTCTCTACGACCAGTGATTGAAAGTATATTATTATAATCTAATATAAGCAAGTGTTAATTTACTATTGAAGAGCGATTTGTAATTAACTTATTGTTTTAGCTGAATATACGCTTAAGCTGTATTTAAGGTTTTACTGAATTGACGTAATTGCACAGCTCATCCAGCAGGGCTAATTGGCTTCCAAGCGTGTCAGGGGCAGTCCGAATGGTTTCAATTTCGGCCATAAACTGGTTAATCGTTCTATTTGAAGTGGCGGGGTTGGTAAATTTATCCTGCCGGTAATCGTTCCATTGTTGGCGTTCATCGTCATTTAGCGTGTTTGGGTAATTGCGAGCGCGATAACGAAACAGCATTTCTTGTAGGCGAGCATCATCGAAGTTGAATTGCAATTCGCTCAGATTCTTTTCGTGTGTGTTACGTATGGTATCGATACGCTGGCTATCATCACGGCTAAAAAATCCACCGGAGTAGAGTTGGCCATCGGGATCACTGACTTCAGGGAAGTCACTGTTTGCAAATATACTGGATGTTTTGGCAGCAAACTCATCGATATGTTGCAATATTAGTTCACGATGTGATTGGCAAGTTTCGGTATTGATCTTTAATCTCTCGGCTGCCTTTTCGTCCATTGTTTTCAGTGGAACAATAACCGGGCACTTATTAATGTGTATTTGTTTGAGTGGAATACGTTTTATGCCTTCCGGTAATTCAGCCGCAGGGGTATATAATCTGGCCGCCATTTCTTCGGCGTCTGCAGCAAAAAAATCTTCAGGGTGAACGTTCAGATCATACATAATGATGCCGTTTTTATTGACCGGATGCTGGCAAATCGGCATTACCATGGCAATCGCACCGCGCTCGGCAGAATAACGGGAAGATACATGTAATAGTGCATCACGCGTGTACAGGTTTATTTGTTTACTGACTTCCGCCTTTTTACGCATACTATATGTATAGTCGTACAGGCGCGGTTGTTTGTCTTTGATGAGTTTGGCAACAGCGATGGTGGCGTAAACATCCGACATCGCATCATGTGCCGCTTCATGTTTTATATTGTTGGCTTTGGTCAACAACTCCAGACGGATGCTGGGTTTGCCGTTTTGTTCGGGCCAGTTTATCCCTTCTGGACGTAAGGCACGTGTTAAGCGAACCGTATCGATAATATCCCAGCGTGAATTTCCATTTTGCCATTCGTGCGCATAAGCATTGAAAAAATTACGGTAGAGCGCATTGCGAGTAAACTCATCATCAAAGCGAATATTGTTATATCCCGCAATACATGTTCCAGGTGTGGAAAATTCACGGTGAATGGTACTGATGAATTCAGCTTCATTGACACCCTCGGCGAGGGCTTTCTGTGGTGTAATGCCGGTGATCATACAGGCGCGAGGATCGGGAATGCAATCATCGGCAGGTTTGCAATATAGTGTCAGTGGATCGCTGATGATGTTTAAGTTTTCATCGGTGCGAATACCGGCAAACTGTGACAGGCGATCATAACGCGGGTCGATACCGAAAGTTTCGTAGTCGTACCAGTAGATTGAATTTGCCATAGAGCTGTTAATAGTTAGTAGTGAATAGTTAATAGTGAATAGTAAAGGCATAAAAGCATAAATACAAACGGGAAGTTTTTTGTTTTGGCTTTTAACTATTCACTACTCACTATTAACTATTAGTTATTCGCTGTAGTCAAAATACAAACGGTTATCTCTTCACGATCATGGTAAAGCTGTTTTGCCATTATGTTAAATTCTAATCCAGCTTGCGCTAGTTGTTGCTGCAGCAATGTAATGCATTCCTGTACGCTGGCGTGGCGTTTTTTCATGGGTAATTTTAAATTGAATATGGCATGGTTACATTGTTTGCTGGTAAACCAACGTGCGATTAATCGACTAACATGCAAGGGTCTTTCTGCCATGTCGCAAATTAACCAGTCGACTTTCTTTTTTGGCGCATAAGTAAAGGCATCCGTTTGTAAGTGTTCAACCATCCCGGTTCGCATCAATTCTGATTGCATCGGGCCATTATCAATAGCTGTCACCAGACAGTCACGTTGCACAAACTGCCAGGTCCAACCACCGGGTGCAGCGCCAAGATCGACAACAGTCATGCCGTTTTTAATTAATTGTGCCTGTTGTTCTATTGATAAAAACCAGTGGATTGCTTCTTCCAGTTTTAATGTTGAACGGCTCGGTGCTAAGCGTGGCATTTTAAGTCGTGGTATGCCCATAGCATCTGTTGCACTATTTTCAACGGGTGCGATGCCGATATTCACATGTTGTGAATCGGTGAAAAATAGATGTAATCGCCAGTTGGAATGAGACAATAATAAATTTTGTTTTTTTAAAGAACTGAGCAGATGGGGTTTAAACTGTTTGCAGAATTTGCTGAGTGATTTGCCCTCATTGGTGTCAGGGTAATCCAGCTCAACGTCATAATAGTGTGAGTCAAATTTTTTGATGGTCTGCAGGATGTCAGGTAGGCGGTTGGTCTCAGGTAAAACCAGTTTTTCTTTACTGGTAGCAAACCATTGTCGAGTAAAGACCAGTTGCCGGAAATCAATCTTTGTTATTAACTCACTGGTTTGCTGTTCACTGCTGATGACCAGTGAAACAAAAGCAGAGTGATCTTTTGTTTGGATATAAGCAGGGAAAAGGTGGTGGTTTGCCAGCGCCATTATTTCACCGGCACACTCTTTTTCAAAACCGGGACGACACAATAATATAATCTGATTAAACATGGTTAAGGTTGTCCAGGAGCCTGCCCGAGAATAGAAGACGTAGCGAGGAGAAATTGATTTGAGGCAAATTTTTTCATCATTTGAGGCGAATAGTTTTACTATTTAACGAAAAATATGGAAAAGTATGACCAAACTCAGCTTTTCCGCAGTAGGCTTTCTCTATTATCGGGCAGGCTCCTGGTTTAATCTGGCACAGAAATTGGGGTGTCAAAAATGGCATAACGCTGTACCATACGCTGATTATTTTCCAATGGAGAGCTTTGCACGAAGCATCTTTTCCGTCATGGCTGCGTTAAAAAAGGTCTCAAAATACTCACTTACTCTGTGTAAGCTGCGTTTTTTTCGACAATTTTCGCCTTGCCATGACGAAAAATCTACATCGTGCAAAGCTCTCCAATAATATAATTTATATGACCGTGAGGTAACCGTGGAAACAAGTGAAGTTAAAAACATGATAGAAGCAGGTTTAGATTGTGACGCTACGGTAACTGCGGACGGCAGTAAGTATACCGCAATCGTGGTGTCAGATGAGTTTGAAGGTAAGACAATGGTTGCTGAGCAGAAGATGGTTTATGCGCTGGTCAATGAACATATTCAAAGTGGTGCGATTCATGCTTTGACGATTAAGGCATATACGAAATCTGAGTGGGCTGACAAATAGTGGATGCCTGCTTACGGCCATTTACAGACATTAAGAAAAACACTATTTTCCGCGAATGAACGCAAAGACACGCAAATAAAACGACATTACAGGTGTCATCTCGACCAACGGGAGAGATCTTAAAGCCCGCTGTATAAGATCTCTCCCATTGGTCGAGATGACAATAAGCTTTGATGTTTAACGTAGAAACTCTCACGCTCCTACGTGAGAACGAGACAAAAACGAATTGTTTTTATTTGCGTTTTCGCGTTCATTTGCGGAAAGTTAATAATCTTTTAACGTCAGCTAAGAGCCGATAGCAGCTATTCAAAATTTAATTACGACTGTTTGATAATTGTGTCTGAACTATTTTAGATAATTACTGGCGTTTACTTTTTCCTGAATGATTTTTATCATCTCAGGAAAAACTTTAGGCGCGGCGGCAATGATGTCGCCACTTTCCAGGTAGCCATCGCTATTTTCAAAGTCACTGACTATGCCGCCTGCCTCACGAACGATTAAGACTCCGGCAGCAATATCCCAGGCTTTCAGGTTAAATTCCCAAAAACCATCAATACGGCCTGCTGCCAACCAGGCCAGATCAAGTGCCGCTGAGCCAGGGCGGCGAAGGCCGGCAGTCTTCTGCATGATTTCTTTCATGGTTTCCAGGTAGGTGTCGAGATAACTTTGGTCGTAATAAGGGAAACCGGTACCGATTAAGGCATTGGTTAGACCTTTGTGTCCGGTAACACGAATTTTTTTATCATTAAGCATCGCGCCGTTACCACGTGAGGCGGTAAACAGCTCTTGTGCTATCGGGTCGTAAATAACACCCGCTTCGAGGCGTCCTCTGTATTTTAACGCAATAGATACGGCAAATTGTGGGAAACCATGCAGGTAGTTCGTGGTGCCGTCCAGCGGGTCAATAATCCACTGGTATTCTGAATCTTCAGATTGTGTGCCACTTTCTTCAGCAAGAATGCCATGATCGGGGTAGGCGTCTTTAATCGTGGCGATAATAATTTCTTCCGCCATGTGATCCACGCTAGTGACAAAATCATTATTTTGTTTGGTGACGACTTTGAGGCGATCCAGTCGATCCATGTTGCGGACGATGATATCGCCGGCAGCACGGGCAGCGCGTACTGCAATGTTTACCATGGGTTGCATAAAATACCTTTCACGTTTGAAAATACCCTACTTTTAGCGCGCCACTCACGGCGAATGGCGTCGTTGCAAAATTTTGCTAGAGATTACTCTAGCGGCATTTTTGCGCCTAGCCCTTCACCCTGAGTGGCACACTCAAAACAGAGTATTCTCAAACATGAAAGGCATAATTAAGAGTGTTAGTTAAAAAAGAGCAATTAACAGTGTTAATTTGGCGCGTAGCATAGCAGAATACGCGCCATGACACAGCAGACAAATYTTTCACTACTTAAAAATATTCGCGTGGTAATGGTGAATACCTCGCATCCGGGCAATATTGGTGCAGCCGCGCGCGCCATGAAAAATATGGGGCTATCTAAATTGTACCTGGTTGAGCCTAAAGATTACCCGTCTCTTGAGGCGATTAGTCGYTCAGTAGGCGCGGTAGATGTACTTGATGATGCTGTCATCGTAAAAGATTTGGACGAAGCCATATCGGGTTGTATTTGGGTGGCAGGGACAAGCGCCCGATTCAGRACCATCGAATGGCCAATTCTTGAGCCGAAAGAGTGTATAGACAAGGCGCTGGARAATATAGAGCAAGGTGARATTGCCATCGTTTTTGGTAACGAGACAAATGGTCTGACTAACGAGCAGATGGAACGYTGTAATGTTYTGTTACACATTCCGACTAACCCCGAATTTAGTTCATTAAATATTGCGGCGGCTGTCCAGGTTGTCTGTTAYGAATTTCGTCARGCGCTAGTYAAAGTGAGAACTAAAGCACCAAAAGGCAGTAAACATCGTTACGATACCCGGGCGGATGCTACCCAGTTGGACGGCATGTAYGGGCATATTCGTGAAGCGCTGGACCAGCTTGGTTTTTTTGGTACCAAAAACCCGGATGTCATGATGAGACGTTTAAAGGGTTTGTTCAATCGCGCAGAAACCACACAGAGAGAAGTCAGCATTATTCGTGGAATTTGTGCGGCGGTACAAGGTAAAAAGCGACCTCGATGATTTTTCTTTAATTAAAGGGCACAGGCAATTAATAGAAGTATCCTAAAGCACCTTATGGTTTGTTAATTAAAAAATTAAGTGCTAGCGTTAACCATGCAATTAAAAAACATAAACCACCGATAGGTGTAATTATGCCCAGCCATTTCGTTCCGCTTAACGTTAGTGCATACAGGCTGCCGCTAAATAAGATGATGCCGATAGACATGAAAATAGCGGATACGTTGATGTACTGACTGGCAAAGTCTTTGCTCAATATGCCGATGAGTATCAAACCCACACCATGAATTAGCTGGTAATCAGCGGCCGTTTTGAAAACCGCCAGGTATTCAGGTGTAAGCATGTTTTTTAATCCATGTGCGCCAAAAGCACCGGCGCCCACAGCAAGAAATGCGTTAATTGCCCCGAAGGCAATGATGAAGTTAGTCATTTTTGCAACCTTATTTAATTATTTTCATAGTCGTAATATAATTACGTCACATATTTTAAACAGTTAGCGGAGAAATTGCATGCCATCTTTTGATATTGTTGCTGAAGTCGATAGCCATGAATTAACCAATGCGGTTGATCAGATGAATCGTGARGTTTCCAATCGATTCGATTTTAAGGGCAGTGATGCTAAAGTTGTTTTAAAGGAATATGAAATGAACTTTGAAGCAGCCAGTGATTTTCAGCTAAAACAAATGCGCGATATTATGGTGAATAAGCTATCTAARCGTGGYATTGATAACCGCTGCCTTGATCGCGGTAAAGTAGATGAAAGAGGCTTGCGTGCCTACCAGACAATTACAGTGAAACATGGCATTGATAAAGAAGATGCGAAAAAAATCACTAAAATGATTAAAGAGAAAAAATTTAAAGTACAGGCTTCGATTCAAGGTGAGCAAGTGCGTGTAACGGGTAAGAAACGTGATGAACTGCAGGCCGTTATGGCTTATCTAAAAGGCGAAGATATCGATCTTCCTTTRCAATTTAATAATTTYAGAGATTGATTTTATYGYYTNTSTNNCTTNGTGYRAKKYTWTASMWRSTNAMACACTTCTACCGCAGAGACGCGAAGGAAAATAAATACAGTTATAAAAGTTATGTCATGCCGGCATGTTTTTAGCCGGTGCCCACGTCTAAGACTTACGTTAGTATGGAAGATGGGTTCCGGCTAAAAATGTACCGGAGTGACGGCGTTTGTGTGGTCAACCATAATCGGTTTTTCTCTGTGTCTCCGCGGTTCAATTTATTAAAAATAAGGATGCTTGTTCGGATGCCCTTAATTTATATTTAAGTTTAGTACTGCAAAAATAATGCTTGAGGTAACGATGCCCAGACCAAGTGAGATATAACTAAATCGTAGATTGGTGTATTTTTTATCTAGTACCATACCGATTTGATAGATGTCTTTCATTATCAGTGAGCGAGCCTGCTCATTATTTTGCAGGTTGTCTTTCATTGTTTGAATATATTCATTCTGACTTAGTATAGAAAAGCTRCCAAAAAACAGCAGATTTGATGGTCGTGCTGATTTTGGGTTGATGCTACGAAATCGCGGTGCAATAACCAGTAACGCAAAAATTGCGGATACAGTAAAGAATGCCGATAAGGTCCAGATAGGTATGTTATACATATTGTATTTTTCAAGTACGCTCTGGGTGACGGTGATAAAGATAAGGAATGCACCGAGAATAATATTGGCTTTTTGGTCAGCCATCATGCCTAACGTAACGTGATGTTGTTGCGTTGTTCTGAGTACATGAATGATATCATCCTGCTGGCTGCTCTGGTGTTTATCTAACCATGCACTGCGGCGCTCAGGTTTTTGGTTGTCCTGGCGATTTTCAGAAGGTTTGTCTTTTTGTTGTTCTGTCATTTTTAACCGTTATTATTTTTATAACATTTTTTCGATAGTGTAAATATCATACCGTGTTTTTTTACTTTTGATACAGGTATTTGGTTTTTTCTCATTGAGCGTTTCCGCGTGAGCAGGGCGTTTAACAACAACTCGTTTTTTTGCAAACAGCAATGCATTGTTTAATAGGCTACCGGCATCATCATTATGTCCATGCAGCCGTTGTAATATTTGCATATCTTTTTTTACTAATGCCGATTTTTTACGCTCGGGATACATGGGGTCGATGTAAATGACGTCGGGTGGTGGCTGTTGTTTGGATTGTTGCTCATTAATATAATCATTGGCATCCTGGCTGATGATTCTAAAACCCTGCTGCGAAATGGGTTCGAATACTGCATTCAATGTCGCACGTTCCAGTGCGTTGTCTAACAGACAAAAAAGAACGGGTGAACGCTCTACCAGTGTGATGGGGCAGCCAAGGGTCGCAAGCACAAATGCATCGCCCGCCAGGCCCGCTGTGGTGTCCAGTACAGTCGGTGTAATGCCTGATTTTAGACCAATGGCTTTAGCAATGGCCTGGCCACGGCCGCCACCAAACTGTTGGCGATGTGCCATTGCGCCTTTTAAAAAATCGATGGAGATCGACGTGTTCAGCTGGCTATCAAATAATTCAATAAGATCATCATGAAATAATAATTGCAGTGGGTACTGACTGTCTTTTTTATTCAGCAGGGGAAGTTTGTTGAGCTGACAAAATGCTTTTGCCTGTTGTTGTCGAAAATTTGAAAAGCATACGACAGCAATTGAGGTCTCTGTTAGATCTGACATATTTATTGTCATCCAGGCATTATGATTTTTTATTAACAGGCTGTTATGATAACCGACTATGTAGCCAAACTCCTACCTGGAAACACCGTTTATGGCACTAATCCTTGAATCCAATGCTTTACACTTTTATCTGCGTTTCTAATTAGGAAATTGGGTATGAATAAATTGATTGATATCGGTGTAAATTTAACCGGTAGTTTGTTTGAAAAAGATGTATCACAAGTTATAGAACGTGCACAACAGGTTGGTGTTGAGCAATTAATTATTACCGGTACCAATATAGAACACAGTGAACAGGCGATAAATTTATCTCAACAATATGAATCTGTGTGTTATTCAACAGTGGGTTTGCACCCGCACCATGCCAGTGATTACTCTCATGATATGAGTAGTGAATTAAGAGAAATGCTTGCTCATGAACAGGTTGTCGCTGTGGGCGAGTGTGGGCTGGATTTCAATCGAAATTATGCAACACGAAAAGAACAGATTCGAGCATTCGAAGCGCAGATYGAAATTGCTATTGATTTAGAGATGCCATTGTTTTTGCATCAACGTGATGCGCATGAAGATCTTGTCGCMATTATAAAAGCTTGCAGAAGCGATTTAACGCAGATAGTCGTACATTGTTTCACCGGTACYATAGMAGAAGTAAACGATTATAATCTGCTGGATATGCATATCGGAGTGACCGGTTGGATATGCGATGAAAGACGAGGRCAGTCATTGCARCAAGCGGTAAAGCAGATACCRTTAGACAGGATAATGCTTGAAACCGATGCRCCCTATCTGCTGCCAAGAGATCTTAAAACAAAACCGCATAAAAAAAATCGCAATGAACCTTGTTTTTTGCCYCACATCGCGAGTGCTGTTGCAAATTATATGAAAGTTGAAGAAGCACAACTGRTTGYGGCTGCAACTGATAATAGTCAATYGTTTTTTGGYATTAAAGCTTTATCATGAGAGCTTTGCACGAGGTGTCCTTTGCGTCATGGCAGYGTTAAAAATGATTTAAAAATGCGGRGGCACGTAGTGTAAAGCTCTCAGAATCATACTATTTTTTTGACTCGTGTATTTCTGCTGCCTGTAAAGTATTACGAAGAAGCATRGCGACCGTCATAGGGCCKACGCCTCCTGGAACCGGTGTAATCCATGCCGCCCGTTCTGCCGCTTTTTCAAAGTCTACATCCCCYGTGAGTTTTCCATTGGGTAGTCGGTTGATGCCAACATCGATGACTGTGGCGCCCGGTTTGACCCATTCTCCCTTTACGATTCCAGGCTTGCCTACAGCCACCACCAGAATGTCTGCTGCTGCCACATGTGTAGCTAAATCTTCAGTGAAACGATGCGTCGTGGTGACTGTTGCGCCGGCTAATAGTAATTCCATGCTCATCGGACGTCCGACGATATTGGATGCGCCGACAATGACAGCATGRCTRCCTTTAAAGGTTTCGCCRATGGTTTCCAGCATGTGGATAATGCCATGCGGTGTGCAGGGTCGWAGCACAGGCATGCGTTGTACCAGGCGACCAATGTTGTATGGATGAAAGCCATCAACATCTTTATCAGGGTGGATGGCTTCGAGCACCAGGGTGGTATCTATATGATCGGGTAGCGGTAGTTGCACCAGTATGCCGTCAATCGTGGCATCATTATTTAAGGTATCGATAAGGTYCAGTAATGTCTGTTGGTCGGTCGTTTCATCTAAGTCATACGACTTAGAGATTAAACCCGCTTCATTACASGCTTCTCTTTTTTTTCTGACATAGACCTGTGATGCCGGATTAAGYCCAACCAGAATAACGGCTAAGCCAGGCGCACGCTGATTGTTTTTAACACGTTTTTCAATATCGAGGCGTACCTGGTTTCTAACTTCTGCTGCTATGGCTTTGCCATCAATAATTTGTGCTGTCATGATATTTTTATGGTGATTCGAAAAGACTGATTTTCGCACGTAGAATATAGTGACCACAAGCTGCAAATAGTGTCTAGGGTACCTCTGAACAAGTATCATAAATTCTGCGGGCTTTTAAGCGTATATATTCAAGGCATGTTTCGCTGGGAATGCTTATGCCTTCACAAGAGACATGACGCAGAAGATGTGCGCTTAAAAGCCCGCCCTGTGGGGCGAAACCCAAAATCCAGACTCCGCGTTATGGCTTTTACCATGCCCGCTTTTATTCAGAAGCCGACATGTTTTCAAAACCATGCCTCGATTCTGGATTTTGGATTTCGCCAGAATTTATGATACTTGTTCAGAGGTACCCTTGACCATCGCGTGGGCACAGCGTAATATTCCCCGCCTCTTGATTCGTGCGAAAACAATCCCAATTCTTGTTTTTTGCGTCATTTTTAATGAAACGATTGATAGGGTGTCGGGGTATAGCGCAGTCTGGTAGCGCGCCTGCTTTGGGAGCAGGATGTCGGGAGTTCGAATCTCTCTACCCCGACCATATTAATATTCAGCTACTATGGATTAAGAAGCTGTAAGAGTAGCGTTATAGGTTAATGCTACTCATGTAAGTCAGGTAAAAAATTCTGCGCCTGTAGCTCACTCGGATAGAGCATCGGCCTTCTAAGCCGAGGGTAGCAGGTTCGAATCCTGCCAGGCGCACCAAATAATGCGCCAGCATATATAGAAAATTATGGTGGGCGTAGCTCAGTTGGTAGAGTCCCGGATTGTGATTCCGGTCGTCGTGGGTTCGAGCCCCATCGTCCACCCCATATATNAAGTTGAGAAGCATTTTCTCAATGTGTCATGCAACTGAATACATTCAGTTGAAAAGTTGTTAAGGCAACGGGTARAGCAGAGGTGCCAAACCCTTTGGTTCAGCGTTCTAAGCGCTGAGATTACACCCAATAGTTTTATGCCAAAAGTCTGATGGCAACGRGTTTATGCGGGCAGTCCCTGTGTTTATTTGCTAAAATCAGCATCTTATTGCGAGAGTGGCGGAATTGGTAGACGCGCTGGTTTTAGGTACCAGTGTCTTTGACGTGAGAGTTCGAGTCTCTCCTTTCGCACCATATTATTCTTAAATAGAGTTTCCTATACCCTGTATGGGAAACTTGTTGTGGTCTTATATTACAGAGGTAATTATGCAAGTTTCAGTGGAAACAGGCGAAGGTTTAGAGCGAATCCTAACCATTAAGGTGCCTGCAGAAACCGTCGAGTCTGAAGTTAATAATCGATTAAATTCTTTAAAAAGCTCCGTTCGAATCGATGGTTTTCGTCCGGGTAAAGTGCCCCTTAAAGTTATCAAGCAAAAATACTCTGGTACGGTTTTGCAAGAAGTAGCCGGCGAGATAATGCAAAGCTCTTTTCGTGAAGCCTTAACGCAAGAAAATTTGAGCCCTGCTGGCGATCCAAAGATACAGGCACAAGACCTTGTTCTCGGTCAGGTCATGGAATACACCGCTACTTTTGAAGTCTATCCTGAGCTAACTATTGCACCCGTTGCCGATCTTGAATTAGAAACCATTGATGCTAGCGTTGGCGATGCCGATGTTGACAATATGATCGATGTTTTGCGGAAGCAGAAGATGGACTGGGTAGAAGTTGACCGTGCCAGCGCTGATGAAGATCGTATGAGCATCGATTTTGTGGGCACTATCGATGGCGAAAAATTTGATGGCGGCTCAGCCAGTGATATGCCTATGGTACTCGGTGCGAGTCAGATGATCCCCGGCTTTGAAGAGAAGCTAACGGGTTTAAAAGCATCTGAAGAAACTACCTTTAAAGTGCCCTTTCCTGATGACTRKKYKRSWRWWGAMCTGGCCGGTAAAGAAGCTGAGTTTGCGGTTACAGTCAAAAAAGTTGAAGAGCCTAAGTTACCTGAAATTGATGAAGAGTTTGCCCGGGCATTTGGCGTTGAAAGCGGTGATGCTGATCAATTAAAAACAGAAATTAAAGCCAACATGGAACGCGAATTAGGAAAACGTGTGCGTACCTTATTAAAAGAAAGCGTAATGGATGCGCTTATTCAGGCTAATCCCATTGATGTGCCATCGGCTGTAGTGGCTCAAGAAGCGGAAATGCTCAAGCAGCAAACTGAAGTTCAAACGCCTGGTAGCAACCTTCCGGTTGATTCTTTTATGGATGATGCAAAGCGCCGTGTTCAATTAGGCTTGGTGCTGGCAGAAGTGGCTAAAGTTGCAACGTTAGACGTYAATGCCGACAGTGTTAAAGCGAAAGTTGAAGAAATGGCTAAAGATTATGACGATCCTGACGAGTTTATAAGCTACTACATGGGCAATCAGGAATTGTTACGTGGTATCGAAACCTTAGTAATGGAAGATGCCGTGGTTGCATGGGTCGCTGATCAAGCTAAGGTAACCTCTAAAAGCAGTAGCTTCGATGCTGTAATGAACCCGGATGGTAAGTAAAGTTAATTTGAGAGTGCGGTAAAASGTCACATTGGTTTTTATCGCGCACCTAGTTTTGTTGCAATTGTGAATAAATTAAAGGCACACTAATGATAAATAATAATTATAAAAATGGTGCGATACAGGGTGAAATTGAAGTGCCTTCATCAAACCTGGTTCCTATGGTCATCGAGCAAACACCGCGTGGTGAACGCTCGTATGATATTTATTCTCGTCTTTTAAAAGAGCGTGTAATATTTATCGTGGGTCAAATTGAAGACCACATGGCAAATTTGGTGGTCGCACAGTTATTATTTCTGGAATCTGAAAATCCCGATAAAGATATTTCKATWTACATYAATTCACCAGGYGGCTCGGTAACAGCMGGTCTGGCAATTTATGACACCATGCAATTTATTAAGTCAGATATCAGCACGTTATGTATCGGACAGGCGGCTAGTATGGGCGCAGTATTACTGGCAGCAGGCACCAAAGGTAAGCGCTATTCATTACCGCATTCACGCGTCATGATTCATCAGCCTCTGGGGGGTTATCAGGGGCAGGCATCGGATATCGATATCCATGCAAAAGAAATTTTAAAAATTCGTGAGCAGTTAAATCAGCTACTGGCTAATCACACAGGTCAAACTATTGAAACCATTGATAATGATACTGAGCGTGATAATTTTATGGGTGCTGAAACAGCCGCTGAGTATGGATTGATTGATGAAGTATTGAGTACTCGTTAATCGTCCACACTATTTAGTTAGGGCGTAGGAAAAAATATGGCAGAAATTTTGGTTGAATATTGACCAAATTAACAGGATCTGGCTCTTTAACACCGTCGATTTTGCAATCTAATTTGTGAAATACGACACAAAAACTAGAGAAGTTCCTCTTTTTTAGACCCAATATCATCCTAATTCCTGCATGAATTTTGTCTATACGCTATTGTTTATATAGTAAATGACGATGTTTTCCCCTTTTTCTTAAGATTTACTGGTAATCTTGATAGGGAATGGACTAAGTTATAGACGTTATAGTCATATTTGACGTGTTGAGAGAGAGTTTATGAGCGACGATAAAAAAATCACCGGTAAGGATTCTGAAAAGCTTCTTTATTGTTCCTTTTGCGGTAAAAGTCAGCATGAAGTTAAAAAATTAATTGCGGGGCCATCGGTTTATGTTTGTGATGAATGCGTTGAATTATGTAATGACATCATTCTCGAAGAGTTAGAAGACGAGACCAGTACAGCGGTCAAAAAGCTGCCCACGCCACGTGAAATCAATGCCATTCTTGATGATTATGTCATCGGCCAGGTGATTGCTAAAAAGATTCTATCGGTTGCTGTTTATAACCACTACAAACGTCTTGAAGTGAAAAACAAAAAAGACGATATCGAATTATCTAAAAGTAACATCCTGATGATTGGGCCGACGGGTTCCGGTAAAACATTGCTTGCTGAAACTTTAGCAAGATTACTGGATGTGCCATTCACCATTGCCGATGCGACTACTTTGACTGAAGCGGGTTATGTTGGCGAAGACGTAGAGAATATTATCCAGAAATTATTACAGAAATGTGACTACGATGTCGATAAAGCGCAGACTGGTATCGTGTACATTGATGAGATAGATAAAATTTCTCGTAAATCAGATAACCCCTCGATTACACGGGATGTATCAGGTGAAGGTGTTCAGCAGGCTTTGCTTAAATTGATTGAAGGAACCGTTGCTTCTGTTCCGCCTCAGGGTGGTCGTAAACATCCACAGCAGGAATTTTTACAGGTTGATACCGCGAACATTTTGTTTATCTGTGGTGGTGCCTTTTCGGGTCTGGATAAGGTGATTCGTGAACGCTCTGAAAAAGGCGGTATCGGTTTTAGTGCCGAAGTTAGAACAAAAGAAGAAGATCGTAAAGCGCATGAAATTATAAATGAGCTTGAAGCCGATGATTTGATATCTTATGGTCTGATACCTGAGTTTGTTGGTCGTTTACCTGTCGTGGCAACGCTGGAAGAACTTGATGAAGATGCGTTAGTGACAATCTTGACGCAACCTAAAAATGCATTGAGTAAACAATACGGTAAAATGATTGAAATGGAAGGCAGTGAACTCGAAATACGTGAAGAAGCACTGCACGCGATTGCAAAAAAAGCTATGGCGCGAAAAACGGGTGCACGTGGCTTGCGTACCATTCTCGAAAATATATTGTTAGATACCATGTATGAACTGCCATCGTTAGAGGGCGTATCAAAAGTGGTTATTGATGAAGCCGTTGTTGATGGTGCCAATGAGCCTTATCTGGTTTATGAAGGTGGTAAACCGCTGAAGTTGAGCCAGGAAAGCAAATAACCTGTAAAGTAATAAAACGTGGTTGAGCGTTTTAACAGCAACTTGCAATCAAAAACAGAGGTTTGTTGTAAAACTACAAATTAATTATCTAGAAGTCACTTGAAAAGCGAGGCATTTGTCTACACTTGTATATAATTGATATAAATAAGAGGTAGTCATGGCTAGCACAAAAGATCCAGAAGCGAACTTGCCGCAATCGACAGATGATTCAGCAGAAGTTCCGGTTTTACCCTTGCGCGATGTGGTCGTTTATCCACATATGGTCATCCCTTTATTCGTTGGTCGTGAAAAATCCATTCAGGCGCTTGATGCTGCTATGCAAGCTAACAAGCAAATTTTGTTAGTTGCTCAAAAGAGTGCGGATATTGACGATCCCAATATCGACGATGTACATGAAATTGGTACATTAGCCACCATCCTACAATTGTTAAAACTTCCTGATGGTACCATCAAAGTCCTGGTTGAAGGTGCTCAGCGCGCCCAGATTCAAGGTATGAAAGAAAGTGGTGCATTTTTTGTAGCCGGTTACCAGTTGTTGTCTGATGCCGCTGCTAAAAATGATCAAGAGCTAGACATACTTTCTCGTTCGATTCTTGGCGTTTTCGATCAATACGTAAAACTTAACAAAAAAGTACCTTCAGAGATTTTGACCTCACTGGCAGGTATTGATGAACCGTCACGACTTTCCGATACGATTGCAGCACATATGTCGTTGAAACTGGAAGAAAAGCAAAAAATCCTTGAGATTTTTGATGTTCAGAAACGCCTGGAATACATCATGAAATTAATCGACGGCGAAATCGATATGCTGCAAATTGAAAAGCGTATCCGCGGTCGTGTTAAGCAACAGATGGAAAAAAGTCAGCGTGAGTATTATCTAAACGAACAGATGAAAGCGATTCAAAAAGAATTGGGTGATATGGAAGATACACCGAATGAAATCGAAGAGCTTGAGCGAAAGATTGAAAAATCTGGCATGAGTAAAGAGGCTAGAAAGAAAGCTGATAGTGAATTAAATAAGCTGAAAATGATGTCGCCTATGTCAGCTGAAGCGACAGTGGTGCGTAACTATATCGACTGGCTGGTTGACTGTCCGTGGAAGAAAAGATCAAAAATTCGTAATAACCTTACCGGCGCTGAAGAAGTGTTGAACGAAGATCACTATGGTTTAGATAAAGTTAAAGAACGTATTTTGGAATACCTTGCTGTGCAACAGCGAGTGAAAAAATTAAAAGGTCCTATTTTGTGTTTAGTTGGCCCGCCGGGTGTAGGTAAAACTTCACTAGGGCGTTCAATCGCGAGAGCAACGAATCGCAAATATACTCGAATGGCATTAGGTGGCGTGCGTGATGAATCTGAAATACGGGGTCATCGTCGTACTTATATTGGTTCATTGCCAGGTAAAATTATTCAAAACCTGAGTAAAGTGGGTACTCGTAACCCATTATTCTTGCTTGATGAAATTGATAAGATGGCAGCAGATTTTCGTGGCGACCCTGCATCAGCTTTGTTGGAAGTATTAGATCCTGAGCAAAACCATACCTTTGCCGATCATTATCTGGAAGTGGATTTTGATTTATCTGATGTTATGTTTGTTGCTACCGCCAATAGTATGAATATTCCGGGTCCTTTACTGGATCGTATGGAAGTCATTCGATTGCCGGGTTATACCGAAGATGAAAAAGTTGAGATAGCAAAAGCTTATCTGATGCCTAAGCAGATGAAAAATAATGGCTTAAAAGACAGTGAGCTAGAAATCAGTGATGCCGCTTTACGTGATGTGGTTCGTTATTACACCCGTGAGGCGGGTGTGCGTAGCATTGAGCGAGAAATTGCCAAAATGTGTCGAAAGGTAGTGAAAGAAGTCTTGCTATTGAAAAGTAAAAAAGAAAAAACAACCAAGATTACCCCTAAAACACTGGAAAAATATCTTGGTGTCAAACGTTTCCGATATGGCGTTGCAGAAAATAATGACCAAATTGGACAGGTTAATGGTCTGGCATGGACAGAAGTAGGCGGTGAGTTGCTAACGATTGAATCAGCGGTGATGACCGGTAAAGGTAAATTATCTTATACCGGGCAGTTGGGTGATGTTATGCAGGAGTCCATTCAGGCTGCCATGACCGTTATTCGAAGCCGAGCTGCAGCATTAGGTTTACAGCCCGACTTTCACAACACCATCGACATTCATGTCCACGTACCCGAAGGTGCGACGCCTAAAGATGGTCCGAGCGCAGGTGTGGGAATGTGTACAGCACTGGCATCATCGATTACCAAGAAAGCGGTTAAGGCAAATGTTGCGATGACCGGTGAAATCACACTTCGTGGTGAAGTGCTGCCAATAGGCGGCTTAAAAGAAAAGCTACTGGCGGCTCATCGCGCCGGCATTGAGACGGTGTTGATACCTCATGAGAATGAGAAAGATCTGGTTGAAATCCCTAAGAATATTTTAAGTAAGCTTGATGTGAAACCGGTTCGCTGGATTGACGAAGTCCTTGAATTGGCATTAACTGAAATGCCTGAACCACTGAAGGTGGCTGGGGGGGCTTCTGAGAAATCGGGCGGTAAAAGTTCTCGCAGTGCAAAAGGTAAAAAATCTGAAACCACAATGCGCCATTAATCTGCGGGTTAACTTTAAATGTATTACATTAAGTAGTACATAATAAAGTAATGATAAGCAAATACATTTCGCCAATGTATTTGCTTTTTTATGTCCAAGGATGGACGGTATGTCACAAAGAGCYATGGATGGCGGTGTGACGATGTCCTGAAGATGAATRGTATATTTTAAAGCGTCATGGATGACGATGCAAGTTTTGGTAAAAAACCTTGAAATRCCAGTGTTTYTGCTGSTTTGGCGTTGACACACTGGGAAACTCACTGTATAAATCTCCGCTGAGAAWAACTTTGYTAGTCAGYTTCGATTKGTTCCTGTAATCTAAWGCAGGAATTAAAACTAGAATAATAATGTCTATCAAAGCTCTCTTTTTTAACACTACCAATCATGGGAAAAATTAATGAATAAAACTGAACTTACAGATGCTGTTGCTGWGGCAACTGACTTAACTAAAGCCGATGCTGCTCGTGCAGTTGATGCTGTCCTGGGTACAATTACAAAAACACTAGCTGGCGGTGACCAGGTTGGTATCGTTGGCTTTGGAACATTCCTGGTACGCGATCGTGCTGCACGTGTTGGCCGTAACCCGCAGACAGGTGCAGAAATACAAATTGCTGCTGCAAAAGTGCCAGCATTTAAGCCTGGTAAAGCCCTTAAGGATGCAGTAAACTAGCGCGCTTTTCGCGGAAGTGCTTATCTGACGAGAAGGCTTACCAAGTTAAGGGTGCTTAGCTCAGCTGGTAGAGCGTCGCCCTTACAAGGCGAATGTCGGGGGTTCGACTCCCTCAGCACCCACCAAGTACGGACCGGTAGTTCAGCTGGTTAGAATGCCGGCCTGTCACGCCGGAGGTCGCGGGTTCAAATCCCGTCCGGTCCGCCATATGAAGATAGTGTCGCTTGAGATTAACAATCGGGTTAATTTCGCGCGACATACTTCGCCTATGCATTTCCATGCACTCACAAAACAAATAATCTGCCAAAACATACCATACAAAATTCAATGTATTAGGTATAATTCCGCAGAATATTTATCTCAAACAATCTATATCAGTTATCAAATTAAATTTAAGCGTCTGGTTACTTAAGGCCGGATAAAGCTTCAGGGCAGTATAAATTATGTTACAGGCTATTAATGATCGTATTAAAGGTTGGTTAGGCATCGCTATTGTAGTATTGATAGGCTTGCCGTTTGCATTATGGGGGATTCAATCTTATTTTGATGATTCTGGTCCCAGATATGCAGCAAAAGTTAATGGTCAGGAAATTACGGCAAATGAATTTGAGCGTACTGTTTCTATGCAACGTCAGGCGTTATTACGTCAATATGGTAGTGAGCTGCCAATCGAAGAAAAAGAACTACGTGAGAAAGTATTAACGCAGTTAATCAACCAGCGTTTACTTGAAGGTGTTTCATTTGAAAAAGGTTACAGGGTTTCAGATGCAGTGCTATCAGCAAGAATAAAACAAATGTTTACTGTCGATGGTGTGTTTGACCGCATGCGTTTTGAATCAAACGTTAATGCCATGAATATGAGTGTCCCTATGTTCGAGCGTGCATTGAGAAATGAATTAAGAACAAAGCAGATGCAAGCTGCACTTGCCAATACTTCTTTCGCTACAAATAATGAGCTAAGTACTCTAGCGTCACTGCATGAGCAAACGCGTGATATCAGTGTGCTGACTTTTAATGTTGATTATTTTTCTACTGCTAGTAAACCCAGCAGTGAAGAAATTCGGCAGTACTATGATGCAAATTTGTTCCAATTTATGATGCTTGAAACGGTTACGATTGATTACGTTGAAATTAAATCAGAAGATTTAGCGGAATCTATCAATGTCGATGAAGAACAAATCAAATTAATGTATGACGAGTACGTTGCTAGTATTAAAGGACGTGAAGAACGTAAGGCAAAGCACATATTGCTGACGGTAGCCGTTGATGCGAAAGAAGAAGATAAAATTGCTACCAGAGTGAAAATCGAATCATTAAAAAAGAAAATTGATGATGGCGCTGACTTTGCACAACTGGCTAAAGAAAATTCTCAGGACACGGGGTCTGCTGCTGAAGGTGGTGATTTAGGCTGGGTTGCATTAGGTGAAATGGTTAAGCCATTTGAAAAAGCTTTATTTGATCTGGAGAAAGGGGCGGTTAGTCAAGTTGTGGAATCTCAGTTTGGTTTACATCTTATAAAACTTGAGGATGTCAGAAGTGAAGAAGTCGAACCTTTAGGTATTAAACGCTACAGCCTCGAAGAAAATTTAAAGTTAGATGCTGTGTCATCCATGTTTTATGACGTAAGCGAGCGCCTGGCATCGATAGCATATGAAAATCCTGATAGCCTTGACTTAGTCGTAGAGGAGTTAGGCCTAAAGGTTAACACAAGTAAATTATTTTCTAGAACAAAAGGCGAAGGTATAGCTGAACAAGAAAAAGTAAGAAAGGTTGCATTCTCTTCATTAGTTTTAGAAGACGGCGCAAACAGTGACATTATTGAGATTTCACCCTCACATGTTATTATTTTACGTATAAACGAACACAATATATCAACCGCTATTCCGTTAGAACAGGTTTCTTCAAAGATTGAAAACATTCTAAAAATAAAGCGTGGTCATGAACAAACTAAAGTGGTTGCACTAGAGGTGAAAACTAAAATTGAAGCGGGTGAATTAGTCGAGAGTATGAAGTCAGATGGTGTTAGTGTGAAGGTTATTACGGCATTAGGTCGGAACGACAGATCAAAAGTGTCTGAGCCTTSAAWKKWATNAYAWTRCTTNNGATTTGGTTAAGAATGAAGCCGGCAGCCCAGCTGTAAAAATGGTTGATTTGATTTCTGGTGATATTGCACTGGTGGTATTAGATAAAATAAATCCAGCAGAAAATATTTCTCAGGATAAGTTGGATTTAGTGAAGAATCAGTTATTACGCGAAAACGCGGTTCGAGATTTTGCAAGTGCCWTGCTGTCAATTAARGAAAATGCCAACATTGATACAAATAAAAATATTATAAATCGTTAATTCTATTAACATATTACAGGTAGGCCTATGGCAACTAAAAWAAGTTCTTTAGCGCTTCATTGGCAAATATTAATTGCACTKTTTTTTGCGGTGCTGACGGGCGTTTTTTTTAATCAAGATGCATCTGTTTTTGGTGTTCCTCTCTTATCGATTTTAACGTTCTTTGGAACATTATTTCTTAATGCGTTAAAGATGCTGATTGTGCCATTGATTATGGCGTCTATCATAACAGGCATGATGAGCCTTGAATCAAATTCTCTGGGTCGTCTCGGTTCAAAAACTGCACTGTACTACGCCACAACCAGTCTGGTGGCAATTTTAATCGGATTGTTTTTTGTAAATTTGTTACAGCCCGGTATCGTGGRTGGTGAACCAGCGCGAGATATTATTGGTCTGTCGTCGGAGACAGAGGAAGTTGTCAGCAGGGTGGGTGATAAAGGCGCTTCTGACATTGCCGAAGTATTACTACGCATGGTGCCTGCCAATATTGTGAGCGCTGCGGCTAACGGGCAGATGCTGGGATTAATATTTTTTAGTTTAATATTCGGYTTTTTTGTATCAAAATTAAAAGGYGCATCGGCGCARATTCATAAAGATTTTTGGCARGGTTTGCTGGACATCATGATGATGATGACCAATCTTGTTATGAARTTTGCGCCTTATGGTGTTTATGCATTAGTGTCAAAAGTCGTTATGATATCGGGTGTCGAAGCGTTTGCGCCATTGGCTCTCTTTTTTGTAACAGTGRTATTGGCTTTAGCAGCGCATCTTTTGTTATTTCTCCCSGCTATTTTGCGTTTTCTGGCCCGTGTCTCACCGGCTAAGCATTTTAAAGCCATGCTACCGGCGTTATTGACGGCATTTTCCACCAGTTCRTCATCAGCTACCTTACCRATCACGATGGACTGTGTTGAAAATCGTGCAGGCGTTTCTAATAAAGTATCGGGTTTTACCTTACCGTTGGGTGCAACCATTAATATGGATGGTACGGCATTATATGAGTGTGTAGCAGCAATGTTTATTGCGCAAGCATACGGACTTACTCTTGATATTACGACTCAGTTCACCATCGTTCTGGTGGCGTTACTGACGTCAATAGGTGTTGCCGGTATTCCATCTGCCAGTCTGGTCGCCATTACTATTATTCTAGCGACAATCGGCTTGCCTCTGGAGGCAATTGGATTAATTCTAGTGGTGGATCGTGTGTTGGATATGTGCCGTACGTCAGTYAATGTATTCAGTGACTCGTGYGCGGCGGTGACGATTGCTCGWCTTGAAGGTGAGGAWACTAAGTTACTGCCCTAAAGCAAGCGGAGGTCAGAGGCTAATGTCGCATACTTATAAACCAGAAACAGCCGTAAAAGCTGGCTTTTCGTAGGTTGGCGCTGAGGCACGAAGCCCAACAAGTCTGGATGGTTACTTCTGGCGCTATTGTTGGGCTTCGTGCCTCAGCACCAACCTACATGACAAAATATTCATGCCAGGATGGTTGATAAAAAAAACAACCTGAAAGACCTTAAGTAAACGGCATTAGGGCCAGAGATGATTTGACCCCTGAGGATTACTCCGAAATATCACCCATCAAACCCGCTGTATGATAACCGGAGTCGACATAAACTATCTCGCCGGTAATGCCACTAGCAAGAGGCGAGCAAAGAAAAGCAGAGGTATTGCCAACTTCTTCTATGGTTACATTACGACGCAAAGGCGAGCTTTGCTCAACATGCTTTATGATTTTGCTAAATCCAGAAATACCTTTTGCTGCCAGCGTTTTGATTGGACCGGCTGAAATGGCATTAACACGGATGCCTTCAGGGCCTAGCGAATGCGCTAAATAACGTACATTTGCTTCCAGACTGGCTTTAGCTAGTCCCATGACATTGTACCCGGGAAATGCACGTACAGCGCCGAGGTAACTCATGGTTATAATGGCGGCATCTTCTCGATTTTGCATCATGTGCCGACCTGCTTTAGCAATGGCTGCGAGGCTGTATGAGCTAATGTCATGCGCAGTATTAAATCCTTCGCGACTTATATTGTCCAGGTAGTCGCCTTCAAGCATCTCTTTGGGTGCGAAAGCAACAGAGTGAACGATGATATCAAGGTGGTCCCAGTAATCATCCAGATGTTCGAAAACGGCTTCGATTTGTTCATCATCTTCAACATCACAGGGAACCACAATGTCAGAGTCACATTCGCCAGCTAATTTCTCAACACGTTCTCTCAACCTTTCACCTTGATAGGCAAATGCTAATTCGGCGCCTTCACGTTGCATTGCTTTAGCTATGCCCCAGGCAATAGAACGATTACTTGCCACGCCAAAAATTAATACCCGCTTGCCTGCTAAAAATCCCATAACCCGTTCCCCAAAATTATTATATGTATTGTTAGCCAGTCGTTAGTCTGTGCTGTAAACTCTGTTGCCACATGTTAGGCGGATTATTCCCATAAAACAAGCTATAGAAATCAATATTGATTACAATAATAAAAAGTAAAAATTATCGCAAACTATTGCATTTGAGAATACGGCTAAAATCGTTTTCTACATCGTTTTCTACATCGTTTTTGGTTATGCTGAAATTCATTTTTGTCTGTTTCTTGTTCTTACCTGTTTCATCACAGGCGGTTCCAGCTATGGGCATGGGGTATGAACCTAAGTACAGCCCTGATTTCCAGAATTTTGATTATGTTAATGCCGACGCACCTAAACAGGGTGAATTAACAATGATGGGCTTAGGCACGTTTGATAGCCTGAACCCTTATCTCTTAAAAGGCATTACGGCAGGCGGCCTGGGTTTACTGGTATTCGAAAGTTTGCTGGAAAAAAGCATGGATGAGCCATTTAGTGCATACGGTCTTATCGCAGATGACTTTTATCTGGCAGCAGATGAATTATCTGCAACCTTCCACATTAATCCATTAGCAAAATTTTCAAATAACGAAAGCATCACCGCAGATGATGTTAAATATTCATTTGATACGCTCATGAGTAAAGCGGCGCATCCTCAGTTTCGTGTTTATTATGCCGATGTGAAATCGGCAACCGTAATCGATAAGCAAACCATTCGTTTTGATTTTAAAAATAAAAATCGTGAATTGCATATGATTGTGGGTGAGATTCCCATCTTCTCCAGAGAATGGGGGGCGGGTCAATCGTTTGACAAACTCAGTGATATCAAGCCAATCGCTAGTGGACCTTATCTTGTAGAAAGCTATCAGCGTGGCAAATCAATAAAATACATTAGAAATCCGGATTACTGGGCTAAAACACAGCCAGTTCGCAAAGGCATGTTTAATTTTGAAAAAATAACCTACAAATATTATAAAGATTCAACCATYGCGCTTGAGGCATTTAAAGCGGGTGAATTTGATTTCTTTTTTGAAAATTATTCTAAACGTTGGGCACGTTCACATAAAGGGGCGCGCTATGATTCTGGTGAGATTGTAAAAACTGAGTTAACACATRAAAACAATGCAGGTATGCAAGGTTTTGCGTTTAATACTCGACGAGATAAATTTAATGATGTTCGCGTTAGACGTGCGCTTAGCCTGGCATTTGATTTTGAATGGGCGAATGATAAATTATTTTACAACCAGTATGTGCGTGCCGGGAGTTACTTCAGTAATAGTGAATTAGCCGCACAAGGTGTGCCCSAAGGTAAAGAATTAGCGCTACTGGAAMAATATCGGGATCAATTACCCGAAAAAATATTTACTGAGTATTGGCAGCCCGCTAGCACACTGGCACCCAGTAGTTTACGTAAAAACTTAATTCAAGCGCGAAATTTACTGGCTGAAGCAGGCTGGACGATACAGGATGGCGTACTAAAAAATGAGCAGGGAAAAGTATTTTTACTCGATGTTTTATTAGTGCAAAATGGCTTCGATCGAATCATCGCGCCGTATGCGCATAATTTAAAAAAATTAGGCATTGARRYAASWNAYARAAWANTGGATTCATCACTATACAAGCGTCGTTTAGATACCTTTGAGTTTGATATGGTGGTAACCAGTTTTTCTTCATCTGTATCGCCTGGAAATGAACTAATGAATATGTTTCATTCTCGCTCGGCTGATATCAAGGGCTCAAATAATTTACCGGGTATAACTAACCCGGTTATTGATGAGTTGGTGCTAGCCATCATCCAGGCGCAAGACCGGGAGCAAGTGGTTATTGCCGCCAGGGCGCTGGATCGGGTTTTGGTAAACGCTGAATATTTAGTGCCAAACTGGTATATCAACATTCATCGCGTTGCCTACTGGAATAAATTTGGCATACCTGATACGCAACCGTTATATTACGATCCAGTTACCTGGTTGATAAAGGCGTGGTGGATTAAAGATTAATATGAAAAATTTAAACCTTAGATAAACGCATATGTTTTCATATATCGTAAAACGACTACTGCTCATGATACCAACCTTGTTTGGTGTGATGCTTGTTACTTTTGCAGTAACACAATTCGTGCCGGGTGGGCCGGTTGAACAATTAGTCAGTCAGCTTGAAGGCAAACATGGTGTCGGTGAAGCAAGCAGTGGAACACAAGGTTTATATCGTGGAGCAACAGGACTTGATGAAGAGTATATAGAAGAAATTCGAGAGCTGTATGGCTTCGACAAACCGGTTCACGAGCGATTTTTCTTAATGATGAAAAATTACATGAGCTTTAATTTCGGCGAAAGTTATTTTCATAATGAGTCGGTAGTGGAACTGGTTATATCCAAACTTCCTGTTTCAATAAGTTTGGGCGTGTGGAGTTTTTTAATTGTTTATTCGACTTGTATTCCTCTGGGTATTGCAAAAGCTGTACGTGATGGTAGCGCTTTTGATGTCATAACCAGTACATTAATTTTAGTGGGATACTCTATTCCGGGCTTTGTTTTGGGTATTACCTTACTGGTGTTTTTAGGTGGTGGCAGTTTTTTAGATATCTTTCCATTACGTGGTCTGGTTTCTGATAATTGGGACACTTTGCCATGGTATAGCCAAATTACAGATTATCTTTGGCATATGGTATTACCCATTATTGCATCGGTTATTGGTAGTTTTGCGGTGATGACGATGTTAACAAAAAACAGTTTTATTGAAGAAATACGAAAGCAATATGTATTAACGGCAAGAGCAAAAGGTTTGTCTGAAAATGCTATTTTGTACCGTCATGTTTTTAGGAATGCGATTATCCCTTTAATAACGGGATTTCCTGCTGCATTTATCGGTGCTTTTTTTACAGGAAGTTTATTGATTGAAACCATTTTTTCGCTAGATGGTCTGGGTTTGCTCGCGTATGAATCCGTATTAAAACGAGATTACCCTGTTGTTTTAGGCACCTTATTCTTTTTTACCATTCTGGGCCTGGTTGCAAAATTACTGGCTGACATAAGTTATGTATTAATCGACCCCCGAATTCATTTTGATTCGGTTGATAAATAACGGGGTGGTTTTATTATGAACCAAAAAACAAATAACAGAGTAACCGGGTTGTCACCAGGGAGCCGAGCCTGGTTACGCTTTCGATCTAATCGTCGAGGTTATATTAGCCTTTGGATATTTGGCTTTTTGTTTGTGCTCTGTTTTTTTGCAGAAATATTGTCGAATGATAAGCCGCTAGTGGTTAACTATGAGGGAGGCTACTATTTTCCCGTTGTTAAGGTTTATGCTGAGACAACCTTTGGTGGCGATTTTGAAACCGAAGCAGATTACACTGACAAATTTGTTCGCARTCAATTGTCACGCAATGGTAACTGGATGATTGAGCCACTCAATCCTTATAGTTACAACACGATTAATTTCGTCAGTGATCTCCCTAATCCTGCAGCGCCCTCCAGTCAAAATCTATTAGGAACGGATGATAGAGGGCGAGATGTTCTGGCTCGTGTTATTTATGGTTTTCGAATTTCAGTCTGGTTTTCCCTGGCATTGATGGTGATAGGTGTTTCAATTGGAATTGTTATGGGTGCGATACAGGGCTATTTTTCTGGAAAAACTGATTTGATTATGCAGCGCATAATCGAAGTATGGTCTTCTATGCCTGAGTTGTATCTACTGATTATATTTGCATCAATTTTTCAGCCTAGCATCTGGTTACTTATTATTTTGTTRTCTTTATTTGGCTGGATGGGGYTRTCAGATTATGTGCGAGCYGAATTTTTACGTGGACGTAACCTGGATTACGTTAGRTCAGCRCGGGCTATGGGATTAACTAATTTTTCTATAATGAGCCAACATCTTTTGCCTAACAGTTTGACGCCGGTTATTACTTTTTTACCGTTTAGGATTAGTGGTGCAATCCTGGCTCTCACCAGTCTGGATTTTTTGGGTTTAGGTGTGCCGCCGACGACACCCAGCCTGGGTGAATTACTTTCACAGGGTAAGGAAAATATTGAAGCGTGGTGGTTATCGCTCAGTGCCTTTGTTGTTCTAGTTGGCACATTAATGTTATTGATTTTTATTGGTGAAGCATTACGAGAAGCTCTGGATACACGGAAAAATTAAAATTTTCAGTAAAAAGTAAAAAGTGAAAAATAAAAAGTGAAAAGTGAAAAGCCATTACTCAGTGTAAAAGATCTTTGTGTTTCGTTTAATACGCAAGGTGGCCTTGTTGATATTATTGATAAGGTTAGTTTTGATGTGTTCGCAGGCGAAAATCTAGCTATTGTGGGTGAATCAGGCTCGGGAAAGTCTGTCTCAGCATTATCTATTTTACGTTTGCATGAAGAAGTTAATACAAACTATACAGGCAGTATCCATTTTCAAGGCAAAGATCTATTAAAAATTACTGATGAACAAATTCGAGATGTACGCGGTAAAAATATTGCAATGATTTTTCAGGAACCGATGACTTCATTGAATCCTGTTTATGCCATCGGTCAGCAAATTGAAGAAGTGCTGGATTTGCACCAAAGTCTAACGCAATCTGAAAAACAAAAACGTGTTATTGAATTACTTGATCAGGTTGGAATTCGGCAGCCACATCAAAAAGTCAGTGCTTTCCCTCACACCTTATCAGGTGGCCAGCGCCAGCGCGTAATGATTGCAATGGCACTGGCATGTGATCCTGTCATGCTAATTGCTGATGAACCAACAACGGCTCTGGATGTGACCATTCAGCAGCAAATACTCGAATTGCTTCACGAAATACAGCAGCGAACACAGATGTCTGTACTATTAATAACGCATGATCTTAACATGGTCAGACGTTTCGCCGATCGGGTTTGTGTTATGCAAGACGGTCGAATTGTAGAAAGCAATGTGACCGACATGCTGTTTTCAGAACCCCAGCACGACTACACCCGGTTTTTACTGGATAGTGAACCTAATCAAAAGATTGCTACTTCACGTGTTCGAGAGGAGGTGGTGCTGAGTGCAGATAATCTGAAGTGTTATTTCCCAGTATATAAAGGCTTTTTTAAACGTAAAGTTGATGAGGTTAAAGCGGTTGATGATATTACATTATCACTGTGTTCTGGTGAAACATTAGGTATTGTAGGTGAGTCAGGCTCGGGCAAAACCACACTGGGCCTGGCATTGTTTCGTTTATTAGCGTCTCAGGGGCAGGTTTATTTTAAGGGTCAAAATGTAACCGAATTTAACGAGAAGAAAATGCGACCGTTACGTCGACATTTTCAAATTGTATTTCAGGATCCTTTCTCATCGCTGTCACCGCGAATGACAGTCAAACAAATTATCGAAGAAGGTTTGAAATTACATTTTCCTGAATTGACTGCGGATCAACGATTAACAAAGATATATAAAATATTGCAGGAAGTTGGACTTGATGAGGCTTCTCTTTGGCGCTATCCCCATGAATTCTCTGGTGGTCAACGACAACGTATTGCTATTGCACGGACAGTCGTGCTTGAGCCGGATGTTATATTGCTTGACGAGCCAACCAGTGCTTTAGATGTGTCGGTGCAAAAACAGGTATTAAGTTTGCTCGCCGAATTGCAGGTAAATAGAAATATTAGTTACTTATTTATCAGCCATGATTTACGCGTTGTTCGTGCTATGTCGCATCGTGTCATTGTTATGAGGCAGGGTAAAGTGGTTGAGCAAGGTGATGTTGATGAGGTGTTTAATAATCCAAAACATGATTATACTCGTGAATTAGCAGCCGCTTCGCTGTATCTTTAAAAGCGCGTTTTGATTCTGCGCTGCCGGTAAAACCAGAGGACGCAAGCAATAAATAGAGGCGTCCCTTAGTGAAGGTTTAGTAAGTAATTGAACTTATTAGTATTATTTCTGATTCGATAATACTTGACTGTTTTACTAGGTATTAGTAAAATTAACCTACTATTTTAGTCAGGAATTTAGAGGCTTTCCATGCGTTTATCCACCAAGGGGCGTTACAGCGTAACCGCCATGTTAGATCTTGCTATTCACGATAAAGCAGGACCGGTGACATTGGCCGATATTTCACAGTGTCAGGGCATCTCTTTATCTTACCTGGAGCAATTGTTTTCACGACTGCGTAAGGGCGGTTTGGTTAAAGGGGTAAGAGGCCCGGGTGGCGGTTATCGACTGGCAAAGCCTGCCTCAGAAATCAATATTGCTGAAATYATTCATGCAGTCGACGAGACCGTTGATGTAACRCGTTGTAAAGGTGAGGGCAATTGTAACGATGGTGCAAAATGCCTGACACATGAGTTATGGACAAATCTTAGTGATCGTTTGCATGATTTTTTATCTGGGATTACTCTGGCTCAATTTGTTGAGCGTCCGGGAATACCCGAGTTATCAATGCAGCGAGATAAAATGATAGGTCGTTTTGTTCTAGCAAAAAAACAAGCTGTCGCTATTAATCAGGGTCGGTTCAATACCGATCTTAAACTAGTAAGTAACAAGCAAGCTGAAAAAGCTTAGGTGGGTTAGTTATGGCATACGGTGAAAAAGTTTTAGATCATTACGAAAATCCCAGAAATGTGGGTAGTTTTGAAAATGAAGATAATGTCGGCACGGGAATGGTTGGAGCACCGGCCTGTGGCGATGTGATGAAGTTACAGATAAAAGTCAGTGATGAAGGTGTCATTGAAGATGCGGTATTTAAAACCTACGGCTGTGGTAGTGCAATAGCATCAAGCTCATTATTGACTGAGTGGGTAAAAGGTAAAACCTTGGATGAGGCGAAAGCCATTAAAAATACCCATATAGCAGAAGAGCTGGCATTACCACCCGTTAAAATTCATTGTTCTGTATTGGCGGAAGATGCAATTAATGCAGCGATTGATGATTATAGAAATAAAAACGCTTAAATCTATTTTTTATTAATATAATTGAAGCCCGAATTTTTGGGCTTTTTTATTGGGGAATTTATTGTCTCAGTCCGCTAGTAAAAATGCTGCATTTTAGTGCAAGGTTTTAGCTACCACACCTATTAGCTGTAATGAAAATTCTACTCTGTTCCTCTGTGGCTAATGTTTTATTACAGTAACTTGCATCTGCTTGGCGGGAAAAAATACCGCTATTAAGGTATAATATGCGCCATTATTATTTACTGAGGATTCCCTGTGCTCGAGACATATCGTCAACATGTTGCTGAACGTGCAGCTGAAGATTTACCGCCACTCGCGCTTGATGCCAATCAGGTAGCTGAGCTGGTTGAATTAATTAAAAATCCACCAGCGGGTGAGGGTGATTTTTTAATGGATTTGCTGGTTAATCGTGTACCACCCGGTGTGGATCAGGCAGCTTATGTGAAGGCTGCGTTTTTATCCGATGTGGCAAAAGGCCACTCACAGTGTGAATTGATTAGTGCGGTTCGCGCCACGGAAATTCTCGGTACTATGTTGGGTGGTTACAACATTCAACCGCTAATCGATTTGCTTGATAATGAAAATACGGCTGATGCAGCAGCAACTGCGTTGTCGCATACATTGCTAATTTACGATGCATTTCATGATGTCGCAGACAAATCTAAAAACAATAAAGCGGCTGCGCGTGTTGTCCGTTCATGGGCTGATGCTGAATGGTTTACCTCAAAACCAGAACTGGCGAAAGAAGTGACTGTAACGGTTTATAAAGTTCCCGGTGAAACCAATACCGATGATCTTTCGCCTGCGACAGAAGCGTGGAGTCGTCCGGATATTCCATTACATGCTAAATCCATGTTGATTAATACGATGGATAAGCCATTAGACACTATTGCTGCATTAAAAGAAAAAGGTCATCCTATCGCTTATGTTGGTGACGTGGTAGGCACCGGCTCTTCTCGTAAGTCTGCAATTAACTCAGTGCTTTGGCACATGGGTAACGAGATTCCTTACGTACCAAATAAACATGAAGGTGGCGTGATTTTAGGTAACAAGATTGCGCCTATCTTTTTTAATACAGCTGAAGATTCAGGCGCACTACCCATAGAGTGTGATGTCTCTGCAATGGAAACCGGTGATGTGATTCACATTCGCCCGCTAGACGGAATCATTAACAATGAAGCCGGTGAACAGCTATGCCAATTCAACCTTAATCCTGCAACCATGGCTGATGAAGTTCGTGCTAATGGCCGTATTCCGCTCATTATTGGCCGCGGTTTAACGGATCGTGCGCGCAGCTATTTAAAAGAAGGCCCGTCTGACGTCTTTTTAACACCCCAGCAAGGAGAAGATACCGGTAAAGGTTTTTCACAGGCGCAAAAAATTGTAGGTCGTGCTTGTGGTGTTGACGGTATCCGCCCGGGAACATACTGTGAACCAAAAATGACCACGGTCGGTTCGCAAGATACAACGGGTGCGATGACGCGCGATGAATTAAAAGAACTGGCTTGTTTAGGTTTTTCTGCGGACTTAGTCATGCAAAGTTTTTGCCATACAGCGGCCTATCCAAAACCCGTTGATGTTAAATTGCAGCATGAATTGCCAGACTTTATGGAAACCCGATCAGGTGTTGCGTTGCGTCCTGGCGATGGCATTATTCATTCCTGGTTAAATCGAATGATTTTACCTGATACAGTTGGTACAGGTGGTGACTCGCATACGCGTTTTCCAATGGGCATTAGTTTTCCAGCCGGTTCGGGTTTAGTGGCATTTGGTGCAGCACTAGGTGTGATGCCATTAGATATGCCAGAGTCTGTTCTAGTTCGTTTTAAAGGCGAAATGCAACCCGGTATCACGCTTCGTGATTTGGTCAATGCCATTCCCTACGTGGCTATTCAAAAAGGATTATTAACCGTTGAGAAGAAAGGCAAGAAAAATGTTTTCAATGGTCGTGTACTGGAAATAGAAGGTTTGCCTGACTTAAAAGTTGAGCAGGCTTTTGAGTTATCTGATGCGTCTGCCGAACGTTCAGCAAATGGTTGTACCGTACGTTTGAATAAAGAACCCATCATCGAGTACCTTAATTCGAATGTTACATTATTGAAATGGATGATCGCTAACGGCTACGAAGATAAACGTACACTGGAACGTCGCATTGTCGCTATGCAAGACTGGTTGAAAAATCCAGAATTGATTTCAGCGGATGCCGATGCAGAGTATGCTGAGGTCATTGAAATAGATTTGAATGAAATAAAAGAGCCCATATTGGCTTGTCCGAATGATCCTGATGATGTCAARATTTTGTCTGATGTCGCTGGCGTTAAAATCGATGAAGTCTTTATCGGTTCCTGTATGACTAATATCGGACATTATCGTGCGGCAGGAAACGTACTTGAAAAAGTTAGCAGTTTACCCACGCGTATGTGGATTGTGCCGCCAACAAAAATGGACGAGCGTCAGCTAATGGAAGAAGGCTTGTATAGCGTCTTCGGACGTGCCGGCGCACGGACTGAGGTGCCAGGTTGTTCTTTGTGTATGGGCAATCAGGCACGGGTGGCTGACAACTCAACAGTGGTTTCAACATCAACACGTAACTTCCCGAATCGTTTAGGTGATGGTGCTAATGTTTATCTGGCATCAGCTGAATTAAGTGCCGTTGCAGCCACATTGGGTCACCTGCCTTCAATAGAAGAATATATGGATGGTGTTAAAGGTATTGAACCGATGGCATCGGATATTTATCGTTATTTGAATTTTCATCTTTTGCCAGAATATCAGGATGTTGCAAACCAGGTGAAGGTTAGTCTTTCATAAAAAAGCTAACGGAAATCACGCTGCTATGATGATTAAAACTTTAATGTTTATTGCCGTCGGCGGGGCGTTTGGTGCGATGATGCGTTTTTTGTCGCAGGCTATGATCCATGAATATTTTGGTCGTGGTTTTCCATTGGGCACATTGTTTGTGAATGTGACGGGCTCGTTTTTAATGGGCTTGTTCTCTATTTTTTTAGTTGAAAAATTCAACTTGAGTGCCGAGTGGCATCTTGCCATTTTGGTTGGTGTGTTGGGATCGTTTACCACTTTCTCAGCATTTTCGATTGAAACACTCGTCCTGTTAGAGCAAGGCGATTTATTTAAAGCCATGAGCAACGTTTTATTAAGCGTCGTCCTTTGCNTRKGTGCNTRTTTKGCTARRCNNANAYTTNGYWWAACRAMKYNTATAAYAANANGYTATAAAAATAAACYATTATGTTAGATCCAAAACTWATTCGTTCTGATTTAAACAGCGTTGCWGMGCAACTTAAAAAACGTAATTTTGAGCTTGATGTTACCGCTTTAGAAAGTTTGGAAAGTAAACGCAAAGCCTGTCAGGTTGAAACAGAAAGCCTGCAGAGTGAACGTAATACAAAATCAAAATCGATTGGTCAAGCAAAAGCCGCGGGTGAAGATATTCAACCATTGCTAGAGGAAGTGGCAGGTCTGGGTGAAAAACTCGATGCCGCTAAAGCAGAACTAAGCCATGTTCAGCAACAAATGGACACGATTCTGATGGGGATYCCAAATTTATTACATGACTCTGTTCCAGTAGGCAAAGATGAAGGTGATAACGTCGAGATTAGAAAATGGGGAAAGCCAAAATCTTTTGATTTTGAGGTTAAAGATCATGTTGATCTGGGTGCGGTAAATAACTGGCTGGATTTTGAAACAGCAAGCAAGTTAACCGGCTCGCGTTACGTTGTTATGCATGGGCAAATGGCAAAACTGCATCGCGCACTAATACAATTTATGCTGGATGTGCATACCAATGAGCACGGTTATACCGAAGTTTATGTGCCCTATATTGTTAATAGTGAAAGTTTAAGGGGTACCGGGCAGCTACCCAAGTTTGAAGAAGATCTGTTTTGTGTTGATAAAGAAGCCGGTCAGTATCTTATTCCAACGGCAGAAGTTCCGGTAACTAATATTGTGCGTGATGCCATACTGGATGCGTCACAGCTACCTTTGAAACTGACCAGTCATACGCCTTGTTTTCGTTCGGAGGCAGGTTCATACGGAAAAGATACTCGCGGCATGATACGTCAGCATCAATTTGATAAGGTCGAAATGGTGCAGATGGTGAGCGCAGACAAAGCATGGGAGACACTAGAAGAATTAACATTGCATGCAGAATCAATACTGCAAAAACTGAATTTACCCTATCGTACGGTGATTTTATGCAGCGGTGATGTGGGTTTTTCAGCCGCTAAAACCTATGATCTGGAAGTCTGGTTGCCGGGTCAACAGGCGTATCGTGAAATTTCATCGTGCAGTTGTTTCGGTGATTTTCAAGCAAGAAGAATGCAGGCACGCTGGCGCAATCCTGCAACCGGAAAACCAGAATTATTGAATACCGTCAACGGTTCTGGTTTGGCAATCGGTCGGACATTGGTTGCTGTTTTAGAAAATTATCAGCAAGCAGACGGAAGCATATTGATTCCTGAAGTGTTAAAACCCTATATGGGTGGTTTAGAAAAGCTTGCTACATAAGGTTGTATTTTACTGCGTTCCCACGCAGAGCATGGGAACGAGATAGTGTCGTGGACATGAAAAAATTACCAGATAAACTCTATACCGTCGATTCGGTTATTCAACTCGAACAAATCGCCATTAATCAATTTGCTATTCCAGCTTATGCGTTAATGCAGCGAGCGGGTAAAGCTGTTTTCAATATTATTCAATTAAAATTTCCTGAATGTAAGAAAATATTGATTTTATGTGGTGCGGGCAATAATGCCGGTGATGGCTATGTCGTGGCTAGCCTGGCTAAACAAGCCGGGCTAGATGTTTCGGTGATCAGCTTAATCGATCCCGTTGCTTTGAAAGGTGCAGCTCTACTGGCATATCAGCACTGGTCACGTCTGGGTGAAAACCAGAATACTGACTTATCAATGATTGATTCATCTAATCTTATCGTCGATGCATTATTAGGCACGGGTTTGACGCGAGAGGTTCCTCCAGAGTATCAGGAGTGGATTCGCTATATCAATCAGTCATCAAAACCAGTTATTTCAGTTGATGTGCCTTCCGGTTTATATGCAAACACGGGCGTGATAGCCGGTGACTGCATAAACGCAAATTACACAGTGAGTTTTATTGGTTTAAAGTTGGGTATGTTTACTGCTCAGGCAAAAGACGTTTGCGGTGAGATTTTGTTTGATGATTTAGACTTAGACGCTGATGTTTATTCGCAAGTTGAATGTGATGCCAAACTCGTTCAGCAGGTTAATTATAAGTTGTTACCCAAAAGGCAATCTGCTTCGCACAAAGGACGTTTCGGCCATGTGTTGATTGCAGGTGGAAATAAAAGTATGCCGGGAGCCATTATACTGGCAGCAAAAGCAGCGCTAAGAACAGGGGCAGGGTTGCTGACTATTGTGACGGTWTCTGAAAATTTACAGGYAATCAGTTCGGCTGTTCCTGAAGCGATGATTAAAGCCTGTGATGAAGATGAAGTTRAAGATGTMTTTACAGATGMATTTTCTATGGCTATAACGCATGTAGCAGTTGGTATGGGTTTAGCACAGGATGGTTGGTCACTCTCAGTATTAGAACACTGTATTGCGCTAAAAAARCCCATGTTACTTGATGCGGATGCGTTGAATTTATGGGCAAAAAATGATTTTCATATCAGTTCGCCTACTGTCATTACACCGCATCCGGGTGAGGCGGCACGATTRCTACGGGRTGTTGATGTACAGCAAGACCGGTTTGAAGCGATAAAACGATTACATAAATTGTTGRAYAATAAGCAACCTGGCGTGGTGGTTTTGAAGGGTTCAGGTTCAATCATCTTTGACGGGCAAACATTAAAAGTTTGTACACTGGGTAATGCGGCAATGGCAGCACCGGGTATGGGRGATGTTCTAAGTGGAATATGTATTGCACTGATGGCTCAATTAAACAATATCAGCGACGCCGTGGAACTGGCCGTTTGTCTTCATTCGGCGGTCGCCGATAAACTTGTGGGCGGAAAAACGCGTGGCTTACTGGCGTCGGATATTATTGATGCATTGCCTGAGGTACTGCAGTGAACATGAATGAAACAACAAAAGATTGTTTTTTGGCTGATGAATCGCAGCAAATTGCACTCGCTCAAAAAGTAGCGCAACACCTTAAAACATCCTTTATTCTACTGTTGAAAGGTGACTTAGGTGTCGGTAAAACAACCTTCGCCCGTGGCTTTGTACACGCAAGTGGTTTTTCAGGCATTGTAAAAAGTCCAACCTATACATTGGTGGAACCTTACCCCATTGATAATGATCGTACCTGTTATCACTTTGATTTGTATCGCCTGGCTAATCCTGAAGAGCTGGAATTCATTGGTGCGCGTGACTATTTCAATGAAACAGACGTCTGTCTGGTGGAGTGGCCTGAAAAAGCAGAGGGGTATTTGCCCGCTGCAGACTGGATTTGTGAATTTTCACACCATGAATCAGGTAGAAATTTAACGATTACCGCTGCGTCAGACAAAGGTAATAAGTTGATGTTACAGGTCTTTTCTGATTTTTAACTGTAGCAATGTGACGTATGTTATTAAAAAATAATGAGAAATCACTTGCATTATTTTTGTAATTTGCCACAATAGCCATGAGAAGAAGTAGTAATATTAATCTTAAACAGAGGCGCAATAATAAACTTCCGATAAGTTTTGAATAAGAAGCATGGAAAATAACCGTCGAAAATTTCTAAAAAGTTTAGCGGGGCTTAGCGGTCTGGCTGCCTCTGCTGTCCCTAATTTGGCGACTGCTAGAGCAACATCCGGTGCCACTGTGCGGGATATTCGGCTTTCTAAGAATAGTGGCTACCTTCGTTTAGTATTTGATTTAGATGGTATTGCCGAGCATTCAATTTTTACCTTACACGGGCCTGAGCGCGTTGTTCTTGATCTTAAAAAAGTAAAAATGCCACATGGCATGGTGGATCAGGTTCAGGCTAATGCTTTGATTCGCAGTATCCGCAGTGGTGTACGTAATGATAACGATTTACGGGTGGTATTCGATTTAAGTAAGTCGGTGACACCTCGCAGTTTCTTATTAGCACCATCAGGTAAATCAGGACATCGACTGGTTATCGACCTGCATGACAATAAAAGACCCTCAGCTAGAACCATAAAATTAAATAAACGTGACGTGGTTATTGCGATTGACGCGGGGCACGGTGGTAGAGATCCCGGTGCCATCGGCCGTTCAGGTACCTATGAAAAAACGGTCACATTACAGATTGCTAAACGTCTGGAAAAACACATCAATAAACAAAAAGGCATGAAAGCGATTCTTGTCCGTAAGAATGATCGCTTTATGCGATTGCGCGAACGCATTCATAAAGCACGTGACAACCATGCCGATTTAATGATCTCTTTGCATGCTGATTCATTCCCTGATCCGCGCGCGCGTGGCTCATCAATTTATGCTTTGTCAGTCAATGGGGCGAGCTCTGAAACAGCACGTCTGTTAGCAGAAAAAGAAAATGCAGTCGACTTATTATTCGGCGATGTTAACCTGGCTGTCGACGATCAGATGGTAAAAGAAGTATTGTTTGATCTGTCACTAACAGGCACTATCGAATCCAGTCTCGATATCGGCAGTGAAATATTAGGTCAGATTAAATCAGTCAGCCGTGTTCATAAAAAGAAAGTTCAACAAGCTGGATTTGCCGTATTAAAAGCACCAAACATACCCTCTGTCCTATTAGAAACCGCTTTTATTTCGAATCCGCGTGAAGAGAAAAACTTACGCAGTGCCACCTATCAAATAAAACTCGCAAAAGCGATTACACGCGGTGTCGGTAAATACTTTGCAAGAAAAGCCCCTCCGGGAACCTGGCTAGCATCGTCAGACGGCGAGTATTCAGTCGATTCTGGTGATAATTTAAAAACAATTGCAGATAATTACCAGGTTAATGAAAAAGATTTGCGTGCACGCAATGCGTTGTATGCTGATAACCTGATGGCAGGTCAGGTGCTTAAGATTCCAGTGAGTTAATTAAGATAACAATAATAATAAATCTCTCACGGATAACTGCTAATGACCCTTTTTAGGGTCATTTTTTTGTCTGGTGTATTTGTTTTTTTACCTTTGGTTGGTTATTAATAATCCCAGCTATTGGGGTGAATGTTTAGTACATTTATATTGGTTTATTTACTTTAGCTTAGCGGTACTCGCACCGCGGGCGAGTTACTTTTTGGCTACAGCCCCAAAAAGTAACCAAAAAAGGCCTCCCAACATCGTTTGCCCTGCGGGTGCCTGAATTTGGCAGCATTGCCTACGCGCCCGTCTTGATGCGCCGTCCGGGCGCACAAGACTAACAGGCCACTCACTATAGTATTTGCACTACCAATGCAGCCAAACTCAGCAAACGAAGGGGAGGGGGATAAGTCAAAAGAAAAACCAAAGCCAAAGCCAAAGCCAAAACTTAAAACAAAGTGCCTGTCATTCCCGAATGTTTCTGTCGGGAATCCAGAGGTTTTAAATATCCCCAAAGCGCTGGATCCCCGACAGAAACATTCGAGGATGACAACTAACTAAGAGTAATGGTTTACAGAATAAACGCTTATGTTMAATCAATACACCGTTGTTKATTTTGACCTTCTTTCYACTTAAGCAAGCCATTTAGGGGCGCAGATATCATGGGCCACTCACTATAATATTTGCGCTATCAATGCAGCCAAACTCAGCAAACGAAGGGGGGGGGATAAGTCAAAAGAAAAACCAAAACCAAAACCAAAACCAAAACTTAAAACAAAGTGCCTGTCATTCCCGAATGCTTCTGTCGGGGATCCAGAGGTTTTAAATGTCCCCAAAGCGCTGGATCCCCGACAGAAACATTCGAGGATGACAACAAAGAATGATGGTTAACAGAATAAACTCCTCTGCCCAGCAAATAAATGGTTTTCGACTTTGACTTTTCCCCCACCTCAGCAAACTATTGAAGTCCGGTTGTTATAAAGAGTAACTCGCAAGCTTAAGTAAGAAAAAAGAAAATACAGTACAAAATACACATCTTATTCGCAGGGAATAAAAAATCCAAACGAAAGTAAGCAAACAAGAAAATTGCGGAAAAAGTTTCTGCTTCTATAAGGTTAATAATTAATTATCCAATCGAAAAATTTATCAATCTGCGTAAAAAATCGAAAATTCCCTCGAATCCTTACCACTTGTATCGACCTTAAATTGAAAACCTTTAATTAAAATTTACAAATTTTTATAGCCAAATCTAAAAAAATCTATAATTGTGGTTAAAACTTAACCATTATGAAGGTGATTTTACAAAATAATTTGTTATAAAAATGACATATGAGCCTGGAAAAAATCTAGTAAAATCCCCGTCGTTAGTGGGTTTTTGGGCAAAAAACACCGTTTATACGATAAATTTTCACAATATTGATCCTGAGTTGTGATGGTTTTAACATTAAATTATCACTAAATTTTATTGTGTTGAGTAAATGACAAATGTGTCAACTTATGACACAAATAATTAACAATTATTTATCGATATTTCTTTGATATTCACTGACTTAGCGACTAAATTATATCTATTACAAAAGTTTACAAATAAAAATAATAATTGTACCTCCCCCCCCGGTAAATGTTTGCTGTTTTAGTTACGTCTAGATGGAAGTGCTCTGTCGTAGCTTGAAGCATTAAATGAAATAAAAAAATTAACAGGCTAATGATTGTTCTSAWTKCNTTRRGTTCAATTAAAAATTTTTTATCAGGATGAAGGTTCGGGAATAAACTTGAAACGTTCTAACAATAATTTCGTTGTTCAAAAATTTAACATCACCACGATGTTAAATCCTTCCTGTGTGCAAAAAAATATTTCACTTTTATTTTTATTGACCATAACGCTATTTATTTCTACAAAACTTTTTGCAGCAGCGGGTGACAATATCAGCAATACAGCTGTAATCAATTATGACCTCGGTGGCGTGCCCACCGTTACCAATGCCTCATCATCGTTTACAGAAGATAGAATAATTAACTTCGTTGTTGTTGAGTCTAATGGTGGTTCAGCTGTTCCAGTTATTACCGATATGACAAATKCGGTCATGCAATTTTTAATYACKAATACCAGTAACGATACGCTCGATTTTTTAATYACYGCTGYCAATACKTCGCCTAACCCTTTCGGSTTRCCMGCRGAYACTTTTGATCCWYTAGCKGGAACCATTCAAACTTTTGTTGAGAGTGGTGCGACTCCCGGGTATCAAGTTGCACAGGATACCGCTGTGTTTGTTGATGAGCTTGTGCCAAACCTGCCACGTGTTATWTATGTGGTTGCTGACCTACCAACCATTGTTAACGATGACGTTGCAGCCTTAGCATTAATTGCACAAGTAGCKGAAGGCGGTAGTGTTGGTGTTGAAGGTGCTGCCATCAATGCKGATGATAATAACCGTGTTAGYCCTGCCGGCGTWTACAGTAATGSTGCCACTAATGTTGTAGCAGGCGCYGCWAGTAACRATCCCGATACGCTTGCMATGGAAACCGTTTTTAATGATYCAGCRGGTGCAAGCYCTGAAGATATTGCYAGTRACTTGAATCAGGATGCAGTGGGTAATGGACAACACTCTGATGCAGGYGCTTATCAGGTGACACCGCCAGTCATTATTACAAAATCCGTTGTTGTTATCGATACGYTAGGTGGAACAGATCCACACCCTGGMGCAACATTACGTTATACGTTGAATGTGAATATCGCAGGAAACGTAGCGGTTGATAATTTAATCATCAATGATCCYATYCCTGCAAATACAACGTATACCGCTGGATCAATATTRCTTAATGGCGCAGTGCAAACAGATGTGATTGATGACCCAGTCGACTTTTCACGYGCGATAGATATTTTAAGKTTACCGGTTGTAAGTATTGAAGTGGATCTGGGGCAGAACAATAGCGTTTCTGTTGCACCCGGTATAACCAATGTAATTAWTTTTGAAGTCACTATAGATTGAGGATAAAAATGAGAACCCAAAAACAAAAACTAACTTTCATCTTAATACTGTTTGCATTTTCAGTGCTGGTATCAATGAATGCTTATGCGGAAGAGGGTGCAATTCGTTTTAGTAATAATGCATTTAAACAGGTTATTACTAAAGCCGCAGACGGCTCAGTTACATATGCGTATGTTGAGCCAAAATTAGTGCTACCTAAAGATGTGATTTTGTACGAAATCGTATTTGAAAATGTGAGTCAGCAGGAGATTTCAAATATTGTTATCAATAATCCTGTTGCTAATAACTCAAGYTATCGTGGTGGTTCAGCAGCAGGTGATTCAACACAAATTACATTTTCAGTTGATGGCAAAACTTATGCAGCAGCTGATGCATTAATAGTAAAAGACCAAACAGGAAAAAGCTGGCAGGCAAAACCCGAAGATTACACAGCCATTCGCTGGGTTTACAAARAAGCATTAAAGCCTGGTGAGAAAAGCAAAGTTACGTATAAAACAACCATTAAATAATGAATTAAAACACTATGCAAAATTTGACGCGACAATTTGATGTGCAAGCAAGACCCAAAATGACTGGGTCTATTGTCGTTTCTGCRAAAATGAAAAACATAGTGCGCCAAAATTGTTATAGGGCAGGTAACAGGGACGGGCCTCTTATCTACCATATGCGTGACGGGCCGCCAAATGAAACTGGCCCGCCAGGCGGAACCGGACCACCTGAAAAGGATACCAGTGGTGCAGGTCCGCCAAAAACAACAGGCCCGCCGATGGAGTGGCTGGGTAGAAAGAAAATGCTAAAGCGATCTTAAAAACATTAACAAGAGAGTCTTTAGAAAAAAGGGAAAAATAAAAACGTTAATAATCTCATCGAGATTAAAAAGAGGTAAACATAATGAAAACGAGTAAAAGAAACAAGCTATTAAGCTTGGCACTGGCAGGCAGTTGTGGTCTGTTTGGTGCATCAAACGCGCTCGCTGATGCCGGTGATACGATATCGAATAGAGCGACCTTAAGCTATGACGTAGGTACCGTCGCCCAGACAGTTATCGAGTCAGCCACAGGTGCGGGTAACTCAACACCAGGCATAGGTGCAGGTGGTAATACGGACTTTATTGAAGACCGTGTGATCAACTTTACCATAGCGGATAGTGGTGTAACCGGTGACGCAACGCCAGGTGGAATCTTGCAGGCAACTGCCTTCACTATTACCAATAACAGTAATATCGCCTTAGATTTTCTGTTACGAGGTTTAAATAATGTTGATGGAACAGCGGATCCTCAA
>NVWZ01000038.1 GCA_002746365.1 Thiotrichaceae bacterium | reverse complement strand
CCTGGCTTCAAAAGCACGTCTTGATTCTGAACTGGTCGTAAAGCCAGAGGGCACAAGCAATTAATAGAGGTGCCCTTAATAAAAGCAGACGTTTTGTTTTCATTATTTTCATGTTTTGTCCTTCGTTATTATTTATGCCCGCCCGCTCTGACAGTGGTTTGGGTAGTGGTGCGCTTCAAGATTGATACTAAGCTTTGCCATTTGTTAAATATTGTTAATTACAGCTGCGACCTTAGGTTTCGGCGGTGATGACTCACTGCAGGCAGTGATAAAAAAGAGATAGAAAATGCAGTGAAGGAAAAGATTAAACAATTTCAGGTGTCCATTATTCTACTTTTAGACGTGGTTTGTTCTTAGCCTGAATTTACCATAGCAACAAAACACAATGGCGGTAGTCTATGGCTTAGTCGAATAGTTAAACGTAATGTAGGTGCCTAAAGCCGTTTGCATTTCTGCCACAGTAAAGTTTCTGTCTATTTGGTCACCGTATTGTTGGCACACCATTTTTATAACATCCGTTTCTTTGTTTGATGTTAAATATATCTCGGTATAAAAGCGTAATATTGATGGTTGCGAAATCCAGTTGGAGCCATCTTCAACTCGTGTAATGGTAAATTTTTCGGGTTCAATGGTGCGTGGTCCGAATTTTTTAAAGTCGAGTCGACAATTTATTTCGTATTCATTTTTAGCCTCGTCTTTAATTGATTGACCCGCTTGAATGACACCATGGGTGTCACCTTGTGGGATGGTCATGGCACGGTTGAGTGAGAGTATTGATTCTTCAGGGATGTTGAAGAACATAGAGTCAGGATCGGTTGAGTGCATACCTGCGCAGGACGATAGTAATGTGACCAGAGATAATATGAAATATTGTTTCATGGTTATGAGCCCCCATTAAGTATGTATCAATTATTGAGACTTTAAATGATACCTGCATTGTAGAGTGATAACCACTTACATTTTAGAGTATCTTTCGCCTAGCCCATCATGTCGAGTGGATTGGTTGCTGCCATTGTTACCTGTTGAACTTTCGCTTTCAATGCCAAGAAACAGGCTGACGCCGTTAACTATCTGGAATATTGAAAAGGTTGTTGATTCAGTGTCGCTTAAATCTATACCGGTGACATCACTGCCATCATTGGCAAGGCTCGCGTTACCGATAAAGTAGACACCTTCGAAATTATTGGTGCCACTCGATGTGTTGGTATTGCAATCAGTAGATGAAAAAAATTCAGCACTTAAGTCAACGTGACCATTTTGAGTGAAACTTGCATTGGCAATGAATGCTTTGCCACCTGTGACACTGCTGCCGCCACTTCCGGAAGCACCGGTTGTTGTTGTCGATGTTCCTTGCGTTGTTATGGTGCAGGCTGTTTGCCAGTTACCTATCAGGAATGGTGCGGTGGTATTGGCTTCAGCATCTGGTGCAGAGCTACCACCACCACTACTACTGCATGCTTCCAGCAATACGGTCGCAGCTATAGATAGTGTTGATGAGATTTTCTTAAAGTGTGCCATGGTGGTTTTTGATTGTTGCAAGACGTAGATTATCTAGTGTAGCTCGCTTAAAGCAGAAAGTAATGGCTTAGYCTTTTTGTGGATTGTTGAATATTCTCGCAGGTRAAAACGCTGCTGATAACCGCTGCCATATCCGCGCCGTGATGTATGACTGGCTCRATGTTGTCAATGGTGATRCCACCGATTGCGCAYAGGGGYAGYGTTAGCTGTTGTTTGGCTTTCRAAAGTAATTCTGTKCCTGYAACKTTAGCATGCTGTTTTGTCGGCGAAGAAAAAATAGCACCGAATGCGACATAATCGGCTAAATTATTTTCCGCGGTTTTTGCGAGTGAAATGTCATCGTAACAGGAGATACCAATGATSGCTTTATCRCCGAGARTTYCCCGTGCTTTAGCYATTGAATCGTCGTTTTTACCGAGATGAATRCCGTGAGCACCGACTGCTTTGGYGAGCTGGATATCATCATTAATGATGCAGAGTGCCTGATGGTGCTTGCACAATCGGCATACTATTTCTGCCTGATGATGACGTTTTTTCTGGTTGGTTGATTTGTCGCGATACTGRATAATGCKGGCACCACCGAGTARAGCGGCYTCGACKGCATGTTCGAAATTTTCTTCRCTGATCAGGTTCTCATCGGTGATGACATAGAGRCCTTTTAAWTTGTCTGCATGKTTACTTCGTATAKTCACTTCGTATGGTCACTTCTGRTCCCAGAAGAAACGATTMGGGTGGTATTGCCCCATACCRATTCGGTTGGCGTTGACCAATGTTTTGTGTGTGTACTCCAGGCCTTTTCTGACTGCGCCAAGCACCTCCTGACCCAGTGCGATTTGTGCGGCAATACTGGAAGCAAGTGTACAGCCCGAACCATGATATTTATGTGGCAGGCGCTCGTTAWGAAAGGTTTCCAGCTGMCGATGGTTGCTAAATAAGGTATGYACCACATCCGGTGTTTTRCCATGGGTGCCGGTTAACAATATGTATTCAACATCGGTCTCTAGTAARCCCATRGCGGCGGCAGTTGGCGTGTCTGAYCCCGGCGCTAATGCATGTACTTCGTGTATATTRGGTGTGAGTACTTTGGTAACGGGTAGCAAYAATGTRCGGACRRYATCGACTAAGTCTTCGGTGCTCAAGGCGCCATCGGTCTCGGTGCTGAAAACGGGATCATAGATGACAGGGATAGTGGGATAGTCAGTAAGAATTGAATGAATTGCCATGGCTATTTCAGCGCTACCAACAACACCTATTTTGATGGCAGCAATAGGCATATCTTCTAGTACAGCGCGAGCCTGCTCAATGACCAGATCTGATGGCATGGGCGCAAAGGAGCTGACATCAACGGTATCCTGTACGGTGGCAGCGGTGATGATGGAGGCAGCTATGCATCCATGGCTGCTCAAGGTTTCTATGTCTGCCTGAATACCCGCACCACCTGTGGGGTCTGCACCGGAAAAGCATAATACAACAGGGGGATTGATTGCTGTCATTGTGGTTATCGCCGAACTGATCAGATAAAAAGTTAATCGTGACTATTCTAACGCATTAAAGAATGTGTACAATAGCTGCCAATATTAATAGGAGGCAAGTATGTCATATAAAGTTTTAACCTGCATAGTGTGTGGTTACATTTACGATGAAGAAAAAGGTGACGCTGAGCATGGTCTTGAGCCAGGCACGCGTTGGGAAGATGTGCCTGAAGATTGGGAATGCCCTGAATGTGGCGCGGGTAAATCTGATTTTGAAATGGTTGAAGATTAGCTACGGTTAGTTCTAGTGTGTAATGAAGCGCCTGATATAAAGCTTATCTTTTTCTAATGGTGAATGAACTGGCTAAAAATATCCTTGCTTACCTGCAGGGGCGGTCGCGAAATATTGTGTAGCGATTAGATATAAAAAGTTTTGTCATACTCAGTGGCGTTTTTATTCGCCGTTGATTGTATAACTTTATTAATCATGAGTTATTCACCCATTATGGTAACGGAAATATTGCGTTTGTGGCAATTCGTTCGGTGTTCCCATAAGAAAATACCTTGCCAGCTTCCCAGGTCACATTTACCTTTGTAAATGGGAATGGATAAAGAGCCTTGTGTCAGTATGGTTCGCATATGCGCCGCCATGTCATCAGGGCCCTCGTCTTTGTGTTTGAACATGCTGTCACCATCTTTTACCAGTTTTGCCATATAAGTATCCATGTCTTCACGAACGGTTTTGTCAGCGTTCTCACACATTATGATTGATGCACTGGTGTGTTGAATAAACAACGTGCAAATACCCGCTTTAACTTCTGATTTATTGACGCAATCCTGTATCTGGTCGCTGATGTTATACGTGCCTCTTCCTTTTGTTGAAAAGCGTAATTTTTGCTGGTAAATCATGTCCCTCTCCGGGGTGATCGTTTTCTTTTTATTTTCTAACAGATAATAGTTTAAATGGTGCTCATAGCTATCAAAGGCTGGGAATTGAGTACTAAATAATGATGTTATTTAGTTTTGAAGATAATTGCGCTTATTGGTTGAATTCGCGGGAGGAATATAACGCAGCGGCATTCAAGATCTCTCCCGCTGGTCGAGATGATATCTTCGAGTTAACGAGGCAAAGAAGAATCAGTAACAGTAAAAGTAAAGTTCATTGACGTAAACCCGTGCTTTCTTATAGCTGCAGGCATCCTGCCATTTGTTTGCTTAAGTTATTAAGTAATTCAAACCATAAGTCTGGCCCCGCATTAAGGTTAATGCCAATGGCATCAAGTGCAATCGCTTGCGCGTGAGTATTATTTAGTAGTGTGTTAATAATGGGTGGCTGAGTGGGTGCGTCAAAAAAGAGGCAGTTGACTTTATACTGTGCAATCAATTTTTTCACTGAATAAATTTGTTTGATGCCTGGTGTGGATTCTTCACTTAGCGTGATAGATGTAATTCGGTTGAGATAAAATTCCTTTTCGAAGTACTGGTATGCATCATGATAAGTGATGAATGGCGCTGTGGCTTTACCTAGTTGCCGCTTTAGTTGTTCTGTTAAYAAATCGATACGTGCGAGTGTTTGTTTCTTATTGTATTGATAAAGTGATGCGTTGCTAGCGTCTGCGTTAATAAGTGATTGCGTAATCGCACTTACMATTATTTTTGCATTGTTAGTGGATAACCARAAATGYGGGTCAGTRTGATYGCTRTGYTGATTGTSGTGATTGTTGCCTTCATGYCTGCYGTGTTCATGTTTGCCGCGAATGGGCAGYAATGTTAAACCATSGGTTTTTATTAGTGAGATATATTGRGTGTRACYTSGTTGGTTTTTTTCTATCGTAGGAATAAAACTCTCTAATGTGGCTCCTGCCCAAAAGACTATATCGGCACTCGCCAATTTTCGATGGTCAGAAGGGCGAAGGTTAGTGTGGTGCACTGATTGTGAGGTGGTGAGTAGTARCTGCGGTTGTTTGACGCCATTCATTAAGGATGCAACCAAAGAGTGAAGGGGTTTTATGGTGACGACAACGTTAAGCGGTAACCCGTTATTAGCGGCAGCGCCTTGTGACGTCAGCAATAATAAAAAACTTAGGGCGCGAAGGAATGTGTGCATTTATGTGGGCAAGCAAGTTTTTGTTAATGTTATGTTATAATATAACATTATTGATAAAAACTAAATACACTATGCCATCAGCTCAATGCGAACATGCAGGCAAACCCAGTTGCCTGAAGCCCTCATCATCGCAGGTGAAATCGCTTGTCAGTCAAGCAGAGCAGTTGTGTGAGCAGAGGCAACAACGTTTTACCATATTACGTAAGCGTGTATTAACTTTAGTTTGTCAGGCAAAACAGCCTCTTGGGGCTTACCAGTTACTGGACTTGTTGCAACAGGATAGACGTTCTGCCGCGCCGCCAACTATCTACCGAGCGTTGGATTTTTTAATGGCGCAAGGGCTGATTCATCGTCTGGCAAGTAATAATACCTATTTAGCCTGTGCGCATCCGCAACAGGATCATGAGGCTGTTTTTTTAGTCTGTAAGCATTGTGGGAATACGCAGGAAATTCATACTAGTGGAATCACTCAGTCCATTCAGGAAAAGTCAGATACTTATCAGTTTAAAGTTCTGCATACTTCGATTGAAGTGACAGGCTTGTGTAAAAAATGTTCTTCTAAATTTGGCGCACTGTATGTGGGGGAAGCGTTATGAATGATTTTTTACTTAGCGCCGAAAACATTTGTCTTAGCAAAGATTCAAAAATAATTTTGCAAGACGTCAGTTTGAAAATTCAACAACAGGAAATAATAACACTCATCGGTCCGAATGGTGCAGGTAAAACAAGTTTGATTCGAATTTTGCTGGGTCTGCAAAAAGCAGATGCGGGGGAAATTAATAAACTCGAAAAATTACGTATAGGTTACGTGCCTCAGACTATCAGTATCCCGCAGGTTATGCCACTGCGTGTTCGTGATTTTCTCGTTTTGTCAGCAAAGTTGTTATTGGGCAGCGATAAAATTAGTGATGAACGAATACATGGAGTGCTTGAAGAATTCGAGATAAAAAATTTATTTGAAACAGCCATGCAAAGCCTCTCCGGTGGTGAGTTGCAACGTGTTTTATTGGCACGGGCGCTGTTAAAAAAACCGCAATTATTAATTTTAGATGAGCCTGCTGCCGGTATGGATGTGATAGGTCAACAAAAGTTATATGACACCATAAAAAATATCCGTGACCAGCACGCGTGTGGAATATTGATGGTGTCGCATGATCTTCATTTGGTTATGGCGGCCACTGACCGTGTTATTTGTCTGAATACACATGTGTGTTGTACCGGGCACCCTGATGATGTGAGTGAGCATCCGGAGTATTTGAAATTATTTGGTTCAGCATTAAGCGGTTTAGCATTGTACTCACACCACCACGACCATGAGCATGATATGCATGGTAACGTGATTGAATCAGAGCATTGTTTGAATTGTGAGCACAGTCATCATGATGATGAAAATTATAATCATGAWAAAGTTGTATTGAAAAAGGTAGCTTTAGAGCACGACAATTTGAAACAGACCGAGTTAAAGCAGGCAGCGTTAAAGCCGAGTTGCGAAAATGGATAGCTTTATTCTTATGGCATTGTTAGCCGGTATTGCTCTGGCATTGGTTGCTGCGCCACTGGGTTGTATTGTGGTGTGGCGACGCATGGCTTATTTTGGCGATACACTGGCTCACGCTGCCTTATTAGGTGTGTCGTTATCGATAGCCTTGCAAGTTTTGCCGGTAATCGGTGTAACGGTAATTGGCATTTTGTTAGCAAGCTTATTGTACTGGTTAGAAAGGCAGCGTGATTTATCGACAGATACACTTTTAGGTATTCTTTCGCATAGTGCCCTCGCTGCGGGTTTAATCATGGTTTCGCTATTACAGGCTCAAGGGCAGTCGATTAACCTGATGGCCTATTTGTTTGGTGATATTCTTGCCATAAACCAACAAGAGCTGATCTGGATGTATGTTGGTGTGGTTGTCATTATGCTGGTGTTTACGCGCTTGTGGTCAGCGATGGTATCGATTGCAGTCAATGAAGAGTTGGCGAGAATTGATGGTGTCAATGTTAATCGTGATAAATTTATTTTTATGTTATTGCTTGCGATGGTGATTGCGGTTGCGATTAAAGTTGTCGGCATTCTGTTGATTACTGCGTTATTAATAATCCCAGCGGCCAGTGCGCGACTATTTTCAAAGTCGCCGGTGCAGATGGTATATGTTGCAATTGGCTTTGCTGTTGCGGCAGTGATAGCCGGTTTGACGGGYTCATTGTTATGGGATTTACCAGCAGGGCCGGCAATAGTAGTGATGGCTGCCAGTGGTTTTTTGTTGGCGAGAATAATTAAATCGCCGGCTTATTTTTAGCCTGCAYTTACAACTAAAATCGATGCTYRCCTGATAGATGRATTCCRGCCAAWAACATGCYGGAATGACGACAAGGTTTATACAGATCAGTGATAATTAGTTTTCCCCTGCGTCTAAGCGGTTCTAAGGATTGTATAGTCAGCGAGTTTTTATAGACTTAATCGCATCAACCACTTCTTCATAAGCGTGCTGTGCAATTTCATCGCGTGTTTTACCTGTGCTGTTTATGGGTTCAAGAAAATGAACCTCGACATTTATTTTTTTTGCACGTGCAATCCGATTAAATGATTCGCTCAAGGTTGTATTGCCATGAAATAAAGTAACCGGATTGATTTCACATTTATTTGTTTCAGGGTTCTGAACAGGATAAAAAATAGCCACGGGTTGAACCATAGCGTTAGCATCAATCGCACTCTGCATGATACGACTATGAAATTTTTTGATATGGCCGTCTGTGGTTGTGCCTTCGGCAAACACCAAACTATTATGTTGTTTGCGTAAAGCGGCAGTAATCTCACTGCAGGCTTCAGAAGCAGAATCTTTATTGCCACGTTTAATATATAAAGTACCGGCACGTGTTGCCAGCCAGCCAAAAACTGGCATGGTTTTTACTTCGTATTTTGATAAAAAATGTATGGGTACTAATTTGCCCAGAATAAGAATATCGAGCCAGGAAATATGATTAGAAACAAATAAGGTATTTTGAGGCAGGGCAGTGCCATAGGTTTGTATTCGTACTCCAAAAATCCGCGACAGAACACCGAGCCATGTGCTAACGACATGGGTAGAAAAACCATGGGGTGGTCGGCTGTTTCGTAAAAATAACACAGTGAGAATGACGCCGATAAAAAGCCATAAGATCAGTAATACAGACCGGATGATTTTTCTTATGAATGTCATTATGCACAAAGGGAGAGCGCTTTGCTCCCGCTGTATAAGATCTCACCCTTTGGTCGAGATGACAGAGCTAGGGTGGGTGTTAGTTTTGTATGCATCTGCTTCAGTGATTAGTCAAAACGCATCGATAAATCAATAGCTTTAATGTCCTTGGTTAATGCGCCTGTAGAAATAAAATCGACACCTGTTTTAGCTACATCGTGAATAGTGTTAATCGTAATGTTGCCGGAGGCTTCAGTTATAATTTTTCCTTTGCATATTTCAACAGCCTGTTTTAAAGAGGCGATGTCAAAATTGTCCAGTAAAACTCGATCAGCGCCAGCATCAATAGCTTGTTGTAACTCGTCCATGTTTTCAACTTCAATTTCTACCTTTAAATCCGGATTATGAAATCGGGCGTCCTGAACAGCATTGTTAATGCCGTCGCAGGCGATGATGTGATTTTCTTTTATTAGAAATGCGTCGAACAATCCGATGCGATGATTGCTGCAGCCGCCGCAGGTGACCGCGTATTTTTGTGCCATGCGCAGACCGGGAATGGTTTTCCTTGTATCCAGAACTTTAGTGTTAGTATCAGCAACCGCTTTAGCATAACGGTGAGACAGTGTTGCAGTCGCTGAGAGTGTTTGAATAAAATTAAGGGCAGTGCGTTCAGCACTAACGATGTTTTGTGATGAGCCGCTAATGGTACAGATTATCTGATCAGCTTTAATCTCGTCTCCATCATCAACGCTCCAGTCAATTAGTATTTCAGTGTCAATCTGACGGAGCGTTTCTTCAAACCAGTCAAGACCGCAGAATATACAATCTTCCCGGCTAATGACAGTGGCAAGAGAAATATTCTCACGAGGGATAAGTTCGGCTGTTATGTCGCCTTCACCAATATCTTCTTTTAGTGCATTGAAGACATTTTCTTCAATGATACTTTGCGGTACCTGTAAGAAATTCATAAATAGCTAACTGGCTTAGTTTAATTGTTTGCAAAAAACTTTTGAATTACGCTGATAATTGTATAGCGATTGTTTTTCAATCGGTAGTTCTTCGGCATTACACTCAATAAAACCACGCTCGACAAACCAGTGCATGGTTTGTGTGGTCAGGGTGAATATTTTTTTCAAGTGTTTTTTTCTGGCCTGCCATTCTATGTGTTGCATTAGATCGTCACCGCGACCTTGAGTTTGGTAGTCCTGATGTACCGCCAGGCAAGCGAGTTCTGCCGATTCTTCTTTTGGAAAAGTGAAAATAGCGGCGCAGGCGATAATCATGCCGTCACGTTCGATAACGGTAAAGTTGTTCATGTCTAACTCTAATTGTTCACGTGAACGCTTAACTAAAACGCCACTCTTCTCCAGAGGCGAAATTAATTCCAGTATTCCGCCAATGTCATCAATGGATGCGGTACGTAAATCTTCATAGTTGTCTGCGGTAACTAAGGTGCCGACGCCATCTCGTGTGTACAGTTCTAACAATAACGCGCCATCGATTTGCCGACTGATTAAATGCACGCGCTGTACGCCACCACGGCAAGCATGTGCAGCGTTACTCAGGTGAGTTTGTGTGTCGAGGTCAGTGTCGGTATTTGTGCCGTGATTTTTTTGCCAGTTCTCGGCGTGAGGCAGGTCAAGTTGTTGCAGTAGTCCACCGGTTTTATCGGTAACGCCGTTATTTTCCATAACGAAAATGAGTTTATCTGCATTCAGGGCGATGGCAGTTTCTGTGGCAATATCTTCAGCGCGCAGGTTGAACACTTCCCCTGTTGGCGAGTAACCGATAGGTGAAATCAGCGTGACATTATTGTTTGCCAACTGTTGTTTAATGGTATTTGCATCCACATTTCTGACATTGCCGGTCTGACAGAAATCGGTGCCATGGTGAATGCCATGAGGCCGGGCGGTAATAAAGTTGCCCGATATCACGCGAATAGAGGCATCGGCCATGGGAGTGTTGGGTAGACCCATGGAAAGTTGGGCTTCAATGCGTAAACGAACCTGACCGACGGCCTGTTCGATGGCGGGCATGTTTTCGTTCAGGGTAATGCGTAATCCGTCGGCAAATTTTGAGCTGATACCCAGTGTATGAAGTTGTTTTTCAATCTGCGAGCGGGCACCGTGCACCAGTACAATACGGACACCCAGGCTATTTAGTAGTGCAATATCGTGAATAAGATGGGCGAAGCCATCGTGCTCGACGGCTTCGCCGCCAAACAGAATAACAAAGGTTTTACCTCTGTGCGAATGGATATACGGGGCTGATTGCCTGAACCAGTCAACGTGTTCCTTATTCGAATTACTACGAGTTTCACCCGGTTTTTTGGTTTTATTGTCTACCAATTTGATCTCAGTACTGTTTAAGTCTTTATTTAGCTAGTAATATACGCGATTCTGTTTTCTCTTCAATCTGTATTTGTCTTATTCGGCAGTAGTTCAACATATCGATGTAAGAGTTTAGTAAGTATATTATAGAAGGTTACCCTGATGGCAAATGATAAAACACGTAAATTTTCTTCAATTATAGTCGATGGCATCTCGCAGGCGCCCAGTCGTGCTATGTTGCATGCAGTCGGTTTTGGCGATGATGATTTTAAAAAACCGCAAATTGGTATTGCTTCAACCTGGAGCATGGTGACACCTTGCAATATGCACATCAATAAGCTGGCTGAAAATGCGGCGCAGGGTGCTGATGAAGCGGGTGCAAAAAGTATTATTTTTAATACTATTACGGTATCAGATGGTATTTCAATGGGCACACCGGGTATGCGTTACTCATTAGTTTCGCGTGAAGTTATTGCCGATTCGATAGAGACAGTGACCGCGGCGCAGGGTTTCGATGGTGTGGTTGCGATTGGCGGCTGTGATAAAAACATGCCGGGCTGTATGATTGCGTTGGCTCGGCTCAATCGCCCCTCTGTTTTTGTTTATGGCGGTACCATTAAACCGGGCGCCGGGCACACTGATATCGTTTCAGTCTTTGAAGCGGTGGGTGGTGTTGCTGCTGGAAAGGTATCCGAAGCAGAGTTAAAAGTGGTCGAAGATACTGCAATACCGGGGCCTGGATCTTGCGGCGGTATGTACACGGCGAATACCATGGCCTCAGCAATCGAAGCGTTAGGTATGAGTTTGCCGAATAGTTCGGCGCAAGAAGCGATTTCTGACGATAAGAAAAACGATTGTTTTCGTGCGGGCGAAGCCGTATTTTCGCTGATCGAAAAAGGCATTAAACCTCGCGATATCATGACGCGTAAAGCGTTTGAAAATGCGATTACCGTGGTTATTGCTTTAGGCGGTTCGACCAATGCGGTACTGCATTTGCTAGCGATGGCGCATGCTACTGATGTGGAGCTCGAACTGGATGATTTTACCCGCATTGGTGAGCACGTTCCATTGCTGGCTGATTTGCGTCCAAGTGGTAAATACCTGATGTCTGAACTGATTGCCATCGGTGGTATTCGGCCCCTTATGAAAATGTTGCTCGATGCTAATTTGTTGCACGGTGACTGTATGACGGTTACCGGAAAAACCATGGCAGAAAACCTGGCTGATGTGCCACCTTATCCAGCCGGGCAAGATGTTATACGCGCTCTGGATAATCCGATTAAAAAAGACAGTCACCTCGTCGTGCTCTATGGGAATATTGCAACCGGGGGTTCGGTGGCAAAAATCACCGGTAAAGAAGGCTTGAGTTTTACCGGGAATGCGCGTGTTTTCGAATCAGAAGAAGCGGCATTAGCTGCCGTTTTAGATGATACGGTGGTGAAAGATGATGTCGTTGTGATTCGTCACGAAGGCCCTGTTGGTGGGCCGGGTATGCGTGAGATGTTAAGTCCAACCGGTGCGATTATGGGTAAAGGCTTAGGCAAAGAGGTTGCCCTGATTACCGATGGTCGTTTTTCGGGCGGCAGTCATGGTTTCGTGGTCGGTCACGTAACACCTGAAGCGGCTGTCGGTGGCCCCATTGCGATTATCGAAGACGGTGATGGCATTACCATTGATGCCGTGAATAAGACTTTGAGTTTAAATATTCCACAAGAAGAAATAGACGCGCGCCTGGCGAAATGGCAGGCACCACCAATAAAAGAAAATCGCGGTACATTGGCAAAATATGCGCGGCTGGTTTCTTCAGCGTCTGAAGGTGCAGTGACGGATAAGTTTTAATAGAGGTGCCCTGTAGCCGTTGTCATCTCGAAAGTTTTATCTGAGAGATCTTGTTTCTTCGGGGTTTTAAGATCTCTCTTCATAAAAAACATTCATTCGAGATGACGGTTACTTATGTGAAGTGATTTGTTCTCGATCCAAGTAGGTATAATTTCTAATTCATCCGTTATACTCATAAATACTAAAATAATAATACAATGAGTAATCCGCATGAAATATGATGTTGTCGATGCCGTCATTTCCCCCAAAGGCCAACTTGAAACGCTTTCGCAATTTGAAGTGGGGCGAATCTTAAACACCAGTCAGGGAGAGCTGTCTCAGGTTTTTAGAAATTGTTCTCTGGCTGTTTTRAATAGTGGTAGTGCGCTTGATGATGGTAAGGAGCTGTTGCTGCGGTATCCTGACTTTTCTATCAAAGTGATTCAGCGCCAACGCGGTATCAAATTATCACTGACCAACGCACCGGCTATCGCTTTTGTAGATGGTGAATTAATCACGGGTATTAACGAACATTTATTTACCGTTTTGCGTGATGTTATTTATGTACATAACAAGGTTGTTAATTCAACGCGTTTCGATCTTGCCCAATCGGTTGATGTCACCAATGCTGTTTTTCATATTTTACGTAATGCGAATATTTTTATTCCCGGCTTAGAGCCGAATTTGGTGGTTTGTTGGGGTGGGCACTCGATTGGTCGTGAAGAATACGACTACACCAAAGAAGTCGGTTACGAGATGGGTTTGCGAGACCTTGATATATGCACCGGTTGTGGGCCGGGTGCAATGAAAGGGCCGATGAAAGGCGCAACCATTGGTCATGCTAAACAACGCAGTGGTATTGGTCGTTACCTTGGTTTGACTGAACCCGGCATTATTGCCGCAGAATCGCCTAATCCCATCGTCAATAAATTAGTCATCATGCCGGATATTGAAAAACGCCTTGAAGCCTTTGTGCGTACCGGCCATGGCATCGTGGTGTTCCCTGGAGGCGCGGGTACGGCTGAGGAAATACTTTATATATTAGGTATTTTATTGCATCCTGATAATGCTTCTGTACCCTTTCCGCTAGTTTTTASCGGRCCAAAATCTTCAGAAAATTATTTTAAACARATTAATCAGTTCATTGTGGATACCTTAGGACTGGAAGCGCAGCAACGCTATAAAATAATTATTGATGACCCCGCCCATGTTGCGCGTGAGATGAAAAAGGGTATGCAGCAAGTGCGTGAATACCGTGAGCAGGAAGGTGATGCCTTCCATTACAACTGGACCTTGACTATTGACGATCAGTTCCAGCAACCCTTTGATCCAACGCATGAGAATATGCGTGCGCTTGAACTACAAAAAAATCAGAAGAATCATTTGCTGGCAGCTAATCTTCGACGTGCCTTTTCGGGTGTGGTCGCGGGTAATGTCAAAGCGGAAGGTATTCGTGCCATTGAAAAACATGGCTTATTTGAGTTGAAAGGTGATAAGGAAATCATGGCACCCATGGATGCTTTGTTGACTGCTTTTGTCGAACAACATAGGATGAARTTGCCGGGAACAAAATATACTCCCTGTTATAAAATTATTAAGTAAGTATTTTGARTGGGGTTTTTCGGCCATGARCGGACTTTTAAAAGAAAAAATCTTGTCCGCGAATAACGCAAAGAACGCAAAAAAAACCGCAAATAAAATATTGTTTCTTTTGCTTTTTTCGCGTTATTCGCGGACTAACCGTTTTTAATTTTTTAGATGTCCGCTAAGAGTCAGGCATCGACTGTCAGGCAATATTGTAGCTTTATTAGTTATCGGATAAATCAAAGTACCCTCTACTCAATGCATGTTGTAGTGCGCTGAAACCTTCGAGTGCTTCTTCATACATTATTCGGGAGCCACGCAGAGCAGATATTTCGCTGGGTTTAATATCATCGCTTGCCTGGAGCTCAATTACTTTGGCAAGATAACGTGCGCGCAGTCTTGCTGTCGTGCTGGCGACTTCATTAAACGCTTTTTTAGAAACATTTCCGGTGATTGCGCTGATTCTTTCGCGATTAATCATTTTGATGCTGTGTTCAACTTCCTGAAACAATCGACGAATGTGAGCATCGTTTTCTGGAATATTTGAAGCATTTTCAGCCATGATTTTCACCTGTAAATTTATTAAATTGCGCGAGTCGAAACCACATAATGCCCTGCGGCACTGACTAAGTCGGCCCATATTTAATAATCTTTAGACGTTTTAAAAACAATAATGTGCAATAAACTGTCGGATAATATCAACCGCTGGATTAAGTGATTTTATTTCGATATATTCATCGGGCTGGTGTGCCTGATTAATACTACCCGGTCCCAATACGATGGTTTCTAAACCTATTGCATTGTAGTGCGGTGCCTCTGTACCAAAGGCAACAATCTGAGATTCGGAGCTTGTCATTTCTTCGGCAAGTTTGACTATCTCGGCATTCTTATCGGTTTCCATGGCGTCAAAGCCATCGGTTAATGGTACGGTTTTAAATTGAATGCCGGTTTCCTGTAAAACCTGTTTTAAGCGTTGCTTCATTTCAGCGCGTAATTCGTTGAGTTTCATGCCGGGGAGCGGTCGAATATCTATCTGCAGTTCGCAACTTCCGCAGATTCGATTGGGGTTGTCGCCACCGTGTATATGGCCGAAATTCATTGTTGGTACAGGAATTTCAAATAATGGATTGTTGTGTTTATTTTGTAATTCATCTCGCCAGCGGAGTAATTCACCCATTACTTTGTGCATGGCTTCTAATGCATTTTTGCCTAATGACGGATCACTGGAATGACCGGCATGACCGGTGAGTTGAATGGATTCCATCAGCATGCCTTTATGCATRCGTATGGGTTTCATGTTGGTGGGTTCACCGATGATGGCAGCGCGTGCATGRTGCAAGCCTAATTGTTTGGCATTGTTTGCGATGGYTTTTGCACCAGACATGCTGGTTTCTTCATCTGCGGTAGCAAGGATGATTAARGGCTGTTTTATTTTRTTTAAATCGAATRATTTTAATGCTTCTATAATGACCGCGAAAAAGGATTTCATGTCACAACTGCCAAGGCCGTATAAACGATCATTTTTTTCTGTGGCTTTAAATGGATCGATATTCCAGAGTGCTTCATCTAAAGGTACGGTGTCGGTATGGCYGGCTAATACCAGCCCGTTATTACCGCTGCCTAGCGTTGCAATTAAATTGGCTTTGTTTTTATCGTGCGCCAAAATTTGAATTTCACACTGAAAACCCAGTGACTCGAACCAGTTAGCCAGTAAATGGATTACCGGCAGATTACTCTGATCTAACAGGGTAGAAGTGCAGCTAATTGAAGGTGTGCTTAAAAGTTGGTTTATTAGCGATTTTATATCGGGTAATTTGTCGTGTTTATATGTAGTCATATCAATACGTTAAAACTATTTTAAAAATAAAGCAAAAAAATGCTTCATTTTTGTTACGAAATGATTACAATGCGCAAAAAATATCAATAAGCCTTTATTCCGAGCAATAGTGCCGGAGGAGAAAGAAGATGACCGTAGGTGGTTATATGGGCGGCATATTTGGCAATTCGCCAGTCAGCCCTTTGCAAGCACACATGAAGATAGTTTTTAGATGTGCATCCGAATTAATTCCCCTGTTTAATGCTGTGATCAATGAAGATTGGGATGAAGTTGCTCGACTTCAGAAAAAGATTTCCGATCTGGAAAAAGACGCAGATATACTCAAAAAAGAACTTAGGCTAAATCTGCCGAAAGGCTTATTCATGCCCGTATCCAGACAGGATTTGTTAGAAGTGCTGCTAATGCAGGATAGTATTGCAAATAAAGCAAAGGATATAGCCGGTACAATCGTCGGACGACAAATGGTATTACCTGACATCATCCACGAAGATTACATCCGATTTGTTGAGCGCTGCGTGGCGGCGTGTAAGCAGGCTAGAAAAGCGGTCAATGAACTGGATGAATTAGTGGCTACTGGTTTTAGTGGGCAGGAGATTCATATTGTTACTGAAATGATAACCAAGTTAGATAGTATCGAAAGTGATACGGATAATTTGCAATCGGGCATTCGTCTGCAAATTTTTGAAATAGAAAACGATTTGCCTCCAATTGAAGCAATGTTTCTTTACAAAATAATCGAAGCGACCGGTGAGATTGCAGACAAATCCCAGGGTGTGGGAAGTCGATTACAGCTGATGCTGGCAAGATAGGGGTCGACGATGGATATTATTGCTCAGTACGGTACGGTCTTTTTAATTCTTGCGGCTGTTTTTGGTTTGTTTATGGCCTGGGGCATTGGTGCGAATGACGTCGCCAATGCGATGGCAACATCGGTAGGCTCTAAAGCGTTAACCATTAAACAGGCAGTGATTATTGCCGCTATTTTCGAGTTTGCCGGTGCGATTTTGGCAGGTGGTCAGGTTACTAAAACTATTCGTAAAGGCATTGTTGATGCAGATCAGTTATCAGCTAATCCAGAATTGTTGCTCTATGGCATGCTTGCATCGTTACTGGCGGCAGGTGTCTGGCTATTAATTGCTTCGAAAAATGGCTGGCCGGTTTCTACAACGCATTCTATTGTGGGTGCGATTGTAGGTTTTGCCATGGTGGGCATTGGCATGGATGCGGTGCATTGGGATAAGGTTGGTTTTATCGTTATGAGCTGGGTGGTGTCACCGGTGCTTTCCGGTTTTATYGCCTTTATGTTATTTCGTAGCGTATTGAAACTGATTCTGGATACTGACAATCCATTTGATAATGCGAAAAAATATGTTCCGTATTATATGTTTATGGTCGGTTTTATTATTTCATTGGTGACACTGGTGAAAGGTTTAAARCATGTCGGYCTTCATCTTTCSACTGCTGAACARTATGGTTACGCCGTTATTTTCGGAATAGCCGTAATGMTGGTTGGTAAATGGTTTATTAGTAAAATTGTGCATGACCCGAAAGCCGATAAACATTTCCACTTTACTAACGTTGAGCGTGTATTTGGCGTATTAATGATTTTGACAGCGTGTGCGATGGCATTTGCCCATGGTTCCAACGATGTGGCAAAYGCCATTGGGCCGGTTGCTGCTGTYGTTGGTATTGTACAAAGTGGCGGTGAAGTCGCRTCTAARTCTGCATTGCCTTTGTGGGTGTTRGTACTGGGYGGTGTGGGTATCGTTMTCGGTTTGGTGACGTACGGTAAAAGAGTCATTGCYACCGTGGGCAGTCAAATCACAGARCTGACGCCMAGTCGTGGTTTTGCGGCTACGCTAGCGGCTGCTACAACAGTGGTGTTTGCTTCKGGTACCGGGTTGCCWATTTCAACCACGCATACTCTGGTTGGTGCTATTTTGGGTGTCGGGCTTGCGCGTGGTATGGCGGCATTAAATATGACCGTGATTCGTAATATATTTTTGTCCTGGATTGTTACTTTGCCAGCAGGCGCGATCTTATCAATATTGTTCTTCTTTACCCTCAAAGGTATCTTCAGTTAATTGGTTTGATTAGCAGAGTGGGTGTGTCAATATGCCCACTCTGCTTCTTAATTAATTGACCGAGTCGATGCGTGATATACATTCAGTTCCTGGTGAACTGTTATCCCTGGTTCCACAATCTCTGTATCCAGTTGTTGAAAACCACTGGTCTGACTGGCTGGCTGCGTGCCAGACTAAAAATATTCCCTCCCACCCCAGCTTACCGCTTGCTCAATTAGGCAAGGTCTGGGCGTGCAGTGATTTTGTTGCGCGGAACTGTATTCGATACCCCGAAATTATTTATAAACTAATGGCGGATGGCGTGGGTTCTGTGCGTAGCTTGGAAAACTATCAGGGTTTAGTTGAACAAGTTGTGAATAACTCGGGTGATGTGGAACAATTGATGTCGGCATTGCGAATATTGCGACAGCAAGAAATGATACGAATCGCATGGCGTGATATAAATTCGCTGGCTGATACCGAGACTATTCTGTTTGAACTCAGCGATTTTTCTCAAGCCGTTGTTTTTGTCGTGCTGCAATACCTTGAGCAGGAACGTGCGGAAATTTTTGGTATGCCAYTGGAYGARKCGGGRAAAGCGCAATCGTTACTGGTTTTTGCGATGGGRAAAATGGGCGGGCGTGAACTCAATTTTTCATCTGACATCGATTTAATTTTTGCCTTCTCTAAAGGAGGYGAGACCACGGGTCGGCGTAAGACTTCGCATTATGAATTTTATTTGGCGGTTATACATAAGCTTATAAAGGTTCTGGATGAAGTGACCGCKGATGGTTTCGTTTATCGTGTTGATATCAGGCTGAGGCCTTTTGGTGACAGTGGCCCGCTGGCGATGAGTTTTGCTGGCATGGAGCAGTATTATCAGTCACAAGGYCGAGACTGGGARCGTTATGCCATGATCAAAGCAAAGTTGATTAGTGGCAGTGATAGTGACAGACAGTATTTGTACTCGATGTTAAAACCCTTTATATATAGGCGYTATCTTGATTTTAATATGCTYGAATCRATTCGYGAGATGAAAGCRATGATAAATGCGCAGATGAAAAGAAAACGCATGGTCAATAATATYAAGCTGGGTCCRGGTGGTATCCGTGAAATTGAATTTATYGGGCAAACGCTTCAGCTAATTCGCGCGGGTCGYGAGCCGGAACTGCGSGARCGCAGTATTATAAAAGTATTGARTTTGCTGGCAGATAAARATTATCTACAASATRCGAACGTAAAGCAGTTGATACAGGCATACTGGTTTTTGCGAAAATTGGAAAATAGATTACAAATGTTAAATGATCAGCAGACGCATACTTTGCCTGCTGATGAAACATCACAGGCGCGTATATGCCTGGCGATGGGGGTRAMAGACTGGCCTGTATTACTGAACGATTTGGCTCATCATCAAAATAATGTTGATGCTGTATTTCAARGTTTGGTGGCACCTGAAAATGAGAGTAAGAAAATAGAAATTTCCCCCTTCGTACTGTTTTGGGAAAGACATGAAGTCAGTGAAGATGCCCGTGAAAGTGCGCGTGAGGCATTTTTAGACTATCTGCATGAGTCAGGTTATAGCGACAGTGAAAGTGTGGTTAATTATCTTTCCCAGCTGCGAGATGCCCCGCAGTTTAAGCACCTTGCCGGGGAAAGTCAGCGTAAGCTGACACAGCTGATAGATTCCTTGATTAGTAAAATGGCTGATTATCCTGAACAGATGACCTTGCTCGATAGGGTGAGCCGAATACTGAAAGCTTTAGCCGGGCGAAAAGTCTACGTTAGTTTATTAAGTGAATACCCGGTTATTCAATTACAGATGCTGACATTGTGTGCTGCCAGTGAATGGTTTACCGAGCGTATGGAGAAACATCCTATCTTGTTAGATAGTTTATTTAGTACTGTCGAAGCCTTCCGGAAACAGTATGATGTTCATCATCTACTGTCACTTGAAATGAACCGGATTGAGCCATTACCGGATGGCGCAGGTGATGATCTGGAGCAGCAGATGGATCGCCTGCGACAATTTAAGCGGCAAGTAGTATTTACCATTGCCATGTTAGATGTGTTTTATGAGGAACCGGTCGAGTCTGTTTCCGACAGACTGACTGAGCTTGCCAATGCGTTGCTGGAGAAAGTGCTGGCTTTAGCCTGGCAGGCTATGGTTAAAAAATACGGTAATCCCACTTGTGTGAAAAAGGGTGAGTTATTTAAGCCGTCAATGTGCATCGTCGCTTATGGAAAAATGGGCGGTAATGAACTGGGTTACGGCTCGGATCTGGATATTATTTTTCTACATAATAGCCAGGGTGATAAACAAGTTACCTCAGGCGAAAAAAGCATCGACAACCAACATTTTTTTGTTCGTGTTGCACAATATATTATCCACTTTTTAAATACTCAGACCTATTCAGGCATTCTGTATGAGGTGGACACACGGCTGCGTCCTGATGGGCAGGCGGGTTTGATGGTTAGTAGTATCTCAGCATTTGAAAATTATCAATATGACAAAGCCTGGACATGGGAACATCAAGCTTTAATTCGTGCTCGATTTGTGACGGATAATTTACCTGGAAATAACCTGTTAGAGCAGGAATTTGCTAGAATTCGCGATTCAGTTCTAACTCAGAAACGAGAACCGGCTCCGTTGTTACAGGAAGTGGTGGTGATGCGCGAAAAAATGCGTGAGCATCTGGCAAATAAATCATCTGAATTTGATGTTAAGCAGGATAAGGGCGGGCTGGTCGATATTGAATTTATGACACAGGCTGGTGTGTTAATTCATGCCGAAAAACAGGGTAATGGCCTGCTCCAGCATACCGCTACCCTGGAATTGATTAAAGAGCTGACTAACGTAGGTTGGTTTAAGACTGGAGAATCAGATGCCGTTGCCAGTGCGTACCGGTATTTCAGGAAATTGAAAAATTGGCAGAATCTTGAATGTGAATCTGATGAGAGTGAAGTGTCTGTGCATCGGGATAATGTGACTGCCGTTTGGCAGCGATTAATGCCTGAGAACGAAAGTTAAAAGAAAGTTATAAGTTATCAGTTTCAAGTGTCTGATTTTTCTTACAACGTGAGACTTATAACTTGTAATTGTTTTTATATTTTGAGGAGAAGTTTATGCAAACCATGGCCGATAGAGATGGCGTAATCTGGTTTGACGGTGAAATGGTTGATTGGCGTGATGCCAAAATCCACGTTTTAACGCATACATTACATTATGGTATGGGCGTATTCGAAGGTTTGCGCGCTTATAAAGCCGAGCAGGGTACCGCCGTATTTCGTTTACAGGCGCATACCGATCGCTTGTTTGAATCGGCTGCCCACATGAATATGAGTATTCCTTTTGATAAGGAGACGCTTAACGTAGCACAAATGTCGGCGGTTAGAGAGAATAACCTGGAGTCGGCATATATCCGTCCTATGTGTTTTTACGGTTCGGAAGGCATGGGCTTGCGCGCGGATAACTTGCGAGTGCATGTCATGATTGCGGCATGGGAATGGGGAGCCTACCTGGGCCAGGAAGCACTTGATAATGGTATTCGTATTCGCAAATCAAGCTTTGTAAAAAATGACTCGCACCCGAGTATGTATCTGGCTAAAGCGAATGGCAATTACATAAACTCCATGCTGGCGCTCGATGAAGCCATGAGTAAAGGTTACGATGAAGCCCTGTTATTAGACAGCAAAGGTAACGTCGCCGAGGGCAGCGGTGAAAATATTTTCATGATTAATGATGGTGTGTTGTATACGCCTGAGTTAACGGCTTCACTGAATGGTATTACGCGAAATACCATTATGACGCTGGCAAAAGAATCCGGTTACGATGTGGTAGAGACGACGATAAAGATTGAACAGCTATACGATGCAGATGAAGTGTTTTTTACCGGCTCGGCGGCTGAAGTTACCCCGATACGTGAGATT
>NVWZ01000037.1 GCA_002746365.1 Thiotrichaceae bacterium | reverse complement strand
TTACGCGCAGTGCTTCCCGGTTGTTTGACAGGCTATTGATAGCGATAATTTCATCAGCGACAGAAATGTCATAACTTGCCTGTTGTTCTTTTACATCGGTGATAGCAGATAAACCAACATTAAAACGTTCTTTACTCTGCTCTAATTGTTTACCGATGGCTTTTTTTTCTGCAGTGGCCGTTTCTAGTGAATCGATGGCAGTGAGTACATTGAAGTAAGCCGTTGCAACACGGACGATGGTGTCTTGTTTGGCCGCTTCTAAATCGGCTACGGCTTTGGCTTCAATCGCATTGCCACGAGCTAGTTCTTCAAATATAGATTTATCAAAGATAACCTGATTCAGATTAATGGAGTAACCATCATTGTTATTATCAGATTTTGTTAATGGTGAACCCACTCTGTCAATCTCAGTGCGTCCTTCCTGTATAAAAGCATTAAAGCCGATTTGTGGTAATACTGCCGACGTAGTTTGTGATGAGGTTTCGATGGTAGCGAAATAAGTCGCGTAGGCTGCCTGAAAAGTCGTATCGTATTGTTGTGCTAGTGATATAGCTTCACTGAAATCAAGCGCCGAAGCAGTGCCTGCGCTGCTGAGAAGGAATAAGCTGATTATATTCTTGGAGATTCTTTTCATTATTTCTTTCACTGTTTTTCAGAATACTTATTATTTTGAGAGCTTTGCACGATGTAGATTTTTCGTCAGGGCAAGGCGAAAATTGTCGAAAAAGCGCAGCTTACACAGAGTTTGACACTACGTGTCCCCGCATTTTGAGACCATTTTTAACGCTGCCATGACGGAAAAGATGCTTCGTGCAAAGCTCTCATACTATTTATCACTGTTCCGTTAACTCTGAGGCAGCAGTAAAAGTTGGTTCTTCGTGTCTCAGCACCAACCTACATGACAAGTTATTCATACCAGGATTGGTTAGCAAAAAAACACGCAGAGGACATAAGTAATTAATAGAGGTGCCCTTAAGTAAGCGGCATTGGGGASGGTRACTTRTTATGTATGTTGCTCAAGYGCCCAGTCAATATGTTCCRYAACCATTTCAGTCGCRTCTAACTTTCGCTGCTCTAATGCTTTAATCATATCCTTCGATGTGGGTGCATTGCCCATCGCTACTGCAATATTTCGCAACCATCGTTGATAGCCTATTCGCCGGATGGCAGAACCTTCGGTGTTTTTTAAAAAAGTGGCTTCACTCCAGTTGAATAGCTCTATTAAGTYAGGYGCRTCTARYGGGTGACGAGTAAAAAAATCTTGTTCAGTAGTGGGTTGCGAAAACCGGTTCCACGGACAGCATAACTGGCAGTCATCACAACCATAAATTCGATTTCCCATGTCTTTTCGAAATTCGATTGGGATGCTGCCGTGTAATTCAATGGTTAAATATGAAATGCAACGCCTGGCATCAACTTTATAGGGAGCAATAATGGCCTGGGTTGGGCATATATCAATGCATGCTGTGCAGCTGCCGCAATGATCCTGTGTGGTTTCTTGCGTCGCTTCGAGAGAAACGGGTAAAGGTAGGTCGGTGTAAATTTCGCCTAGAAAAAACCATGACCCCGCTTTTTGGTTTATCAGGTTACTGTGTTTGCCAATCCAGCCTAATCCGGATTTTTCAGCCAGGGCTTTTTCCAGTACGGGCGCACTGTCAACAAAGGCTCGGTAGCCAAATTCACCTATGTAATTTTTAATCTTGTCAGCCAGTTTTTGCAGGCGTTTACGCATCACCTTGTGGTAATCACGGCCGAGTGCGTATCGTGAGATAAACCCCATTTCGGGGTTAGCGAGAACGGCATCGGATAACGCGCAGTCAGGCGGCATGTAATCCATACGAACAGAAATGACTCGACAGGTTTTTTCGACCAGCTGCTCTGGATGGCTACGTTTAGAGCCATGTTTTTGCATGTAATCCATTTCGCCGTGAAACCCTGCTTGCAGCCAGTCATTGAGATGGGCTTCATGTTTTGTTAAGTCAATATCAGATACCCCCAGTTGCTGGAAGCCGAGATCTTCAGACCATTTTGTTATTTGCTGTAGAAGGCGGGTGTAATCTATATTGCTTTGTGTATCAGACATGGTGGTTATTTTATATTAATGGTCTGTGAAGTTGGCAGTATTATGAGATAGTTATCAGTTGGCAGAAAAAGCTTAAAAAATAGCAAATTTATTGATTATTCAGTTATTGTTTTTGATTTTTTTCTGAAAACTACCTACTACCTACTGCCAACTAATGCCTTTATATACTAGAATGCTGTGCCAACAAAAAAACAGAAATATTTGAATTTTATGAAAGTTCGTACTCGTTTTGCCCCAAGCCCCACAGGTTATCTACATGTCGGCGGTGCCCGTACCGCCCTTTTTTCCTGGTTATATGCCAAAAAAATGGGCGGCAAGTTTATTTTGCGTATCGAAGATACCGATCGTGAACGTTCAACCGAAGCCTCAGTACAAGCTATTTTAGATGGCATGGAATGGTTAGGTCTTGATTATGATGAAGGCCCTTTTTATCAGACGCATCAATTTGAGCGTTACAAAGAAGTGATTCAACAGTTGCTCAATAGTGGTGATGCATACCATTGCGATTGTACAAAAGAGCGCTTAACAAAATTGCGTGAGCAGCAGATGGCGAATAAGGAGAAGCCTCGTTATGATGGTTGCTGTCGTGAAAAAAACCTCACTGCAGCAGAGAATACAGTGGTTCGATTCAAGAACCCGCCTGAAGGCGATGTGGTTATTGAAGATATGGTGAAAGGGCGAGTGGTTATTAATAACCGTGAACTGGATGATCTGATTCTTGCTCGTACTGACGGTACACCCACTTATAATTTGACAGTGGTGGTTGATGATTGGGATATGAAAATGACCCATGTCATACGCGGTGACGATCATTTAAATAACACGCCTCGTCAGATTAATATATTAAAAGCATTAGGCGCACCATTACCGCTTTATGCRCACGTGCCGATGATTTTRGGGGACGATGGCAAGCGTCTGTCTAARCGCCAYGGTGCTGTTAGTGTTATGCAATATAAAGAAGATGGRTTTTTACCTGAAGCCTTGATTAATTATCTTGTCAGGTTGAGCTGGTCACATGGCGATCAGGAAATTTTYAGTCGCGAAGAAATGATTGATTTGTTTGATGCRRTTGATATCAATACGTCTGCCTCMGCYTTTAATACAGAAAAATTACTGTGGTTAAATCAACACTATATAAAAAMNAAATCACCCGAAGCRCTAGCTGAAYTATTACAGCAATACATTTCGTCTGCAGGTTATTCTTTAGAGGAYGGRCCCGATTTAATCAAAGTATTGGCAGTGTTTCAGGAGCGTTGTAATACGCTGGTGGAGCTGGYAGATGATATTCGCTTTCTGTATGAAGATTTTGATGAATACAATGCCAAACAGGCAAAGAAACAATTTAAAGAARCKAGCTTGYCGGTTCTTGAATCATTAAAACAGCAATACAGTGAGTTGCAAGATTGGTCTGCGGATGCCATTCATCATGTTGTGGAAGAAACAGTTAATACGCTGGAAGTTGGTTTTGGTAAAGTAGGGCAGCCTTTGCGATTGGCTGTTACCGGCCATGGTAAATCGCCTTCAATTGATGTGACATTGGAGTTGCTGGGTAAAGAAAAAACACTAAAACGTCTGGAGCAGGCGATGGGTTACATTAATAACAAGCTTTAAGTGGACAGTCGCCAACTGCCAACTTAAAGCTTTCTTTTACTTCCTTCTGGCAAGTCCTGTCAGACCCAGCRATATTTTGTGAYCCWGGYGTAATACAACCGAGRTCATAATCAAGCGCGTTGCCGTTGTCGAAGAACCTGGAAATGCTAACGGTAYCACTATTRTTATCTTTGACGGCTAAAGTATTGTCATCTGTATAAGGCAGTATCGCACCTTCATACGCWACAAAGTCCAGCAAATTTCCGTCATCATAAAGCCCAATGGCATCGGGTGCYCCATTYTGAATCCAGCCACTTATTGAAGTGAAGCTATAGTCGCAATTGGAAACAAGACTRGCATCACCGCAAATCACAAAATAATCATTGGTATTAATGCTAAATCCGCTCAGGTCAATTGAGCGATAAACCGATAAATTTGCACCATTAATTAAATCAATTGAAACATTATCAAGAGAAAGGGTAGARCCACCTGAATTAAACAACTCAATGAATTCAGCTGTATCAGAGCCGGCCTGATCATAATCAAACTCATTGATGACAATAGAKGCATGACTACCGTAAACGGTGCAGCTTGCAAGTGTGAGTAATGCCAGTGATAAATTTCTAGATTTTTCCATTTTTAATACTCCTTGTCGTTAAAAAATGCGCAGAATTGCGCGTCAAAACGCAGTGTTTTGAATTTGATAGGGGCGTGGACAGCAGAAACAGGCGTTTTAAAGCGCCAGTAGAATTTAAGACGAAAAATGAGAAGGTRTRCCCAYTCCATCGGGYCTTGCCTGATTCCATGTTCAATCATCCTGATTGTTGATGCGTTCCCTGRTTGRCYAAATAGTAACCAATTTWGTGSYYGCTTGTAAAYAGCTYATYTGMATTTAATTYAYGCTAGATGTGTTCTTTACTAAAAACCCCATTCAATATAAGATTCGTCCTCAATTTCGGGGCTATAGCTCAGCTGGGAGAGCGCAACACTGGCAGTGTTGAGGTCTGCGGTTCGATCCCGCATAGCTCCACCATTTTTGAAGGAAAAAAATGAAAGTCATCGTAACCGGCGGCGCTGGATTTATCGGCTCTGCTGTCATCAGGCAGTACATAAATGAAACATCTCATGATGTTGTCAATCTAGATGCCTTGACCTATGCAGGTAATTTAGAATCACTGGTAGAAGTTGAACAAAGTGAGCAATATAACTTTGAGCATGTAAATATCTGTGACATYAAAGARTTAGAGCGAGTTTTTCAACATCATCAGCCGGATGCGGTTATGCATCTTGCTGCRGAATCTCACGTTGATCGTTCAATAGATGGGCCTGCAGAATTYATTCAAACGAATATMRTWGGRACWTAYAATTTRCTCGATGTGGCAAAAAAATACTGGGATRSGYTRRGCGARGACAAAAAAGCAACGTTYAGATTYCATCATGTCTCMACGGATGAAGTKTAYGGMGAYCTTGATGARACMGGKTATTTCACTGARGARACCAGTTATGAGCCRAGYTCACCKTATTCKGCYAGCAAAGCVTCATCGGACCATTTAGTTCGCGCCTGGCACCGGACATACGGTTTTCCTATTGTTATCACTAACTGCTCGAATAATTAYGGTGGTTACCAGTTTCCTGAGAAATTAATACCCCTYGTGACTTTAAATGCATTAGAAGGAAAGCCGTTACCTATCTACGGAAAAGGCAATCAAATACGTGACTGGTTACATGTTGACGATCATGCACGCGCATTAAGATTAGTGCTGGAAACAGGAAAAAATGGTGAAACTTATAACATCGGAGGCCACAATGAAAAAACCAATATTGAAGTGGTGAAAACGATCTGTGAATTGTTAGATAAATTAGTCCCAAGCTCGCCATATATACCGCATGAATCGTTAATAACTTATGTCACCGACCGCCCCGGTCACGATCTACGTTATGCGATTGACGCAGATAAGATCGCAGCTGAACTAGGCTGGACACCGGCTGAAACATTTGAGTCAGGTATCGAAAAAACGATAAACTGGTACCTGGATAATAGTGAGTGGTGCCAACATGTACAAGATGGTTCATACCAGAGAGAGCGGTTAGGGGCGAAAGCATAGTTATCAGTCGTCAGTTTGTAGTTAAAAACGGTTTTACTAATGACTGGTACTAATAGCTATTTTTTTAACTAATACTCACCTATGACTGAAAATCGAAAACTAATAACCATGGATTTACTAATGACGGCTAACTACAATCTAATAACTAGCGTTTTTGTTGCTGCAAACTGCAAACTGCAAACTGCAAACTTTTTTTTATTATGAAAGGAATAATATTGGCAGGTGGTTCGGGGACGCGTTTGTATCCCATTACACAGGGCGTTAGTAAGCAGTTAATGCCTATCTATGATAAACCGATGATTTACTATCCATTATCGGTGTTAATGTTGTCGGGTATAACGGAAATATTAATAATATCTACACCACATGATCTACCGCAGTTTAAAACTTTGTTAGGTGATGGAAGGAATATAGGGATGTCTCTTTCCTATAAAGAACAACCATCACCCGATGGGCTGGCTCAGGCTTTTACACTCGGTGAGGAATTTATTGGTGATGACGATGTTTGTCTGATTTTGGGTGATAACATTTTCTATGGGCATGGGTTGATACCCATGCTGAATAAAGCGATTTCCAACGTTAGTAATGAAAATAAGGCTACGGTCTTTGGTTATTATGTAAAAGATCCTGAGCGATATGGCGTGGCAGAGTTTGATTCAGCTGGAAATGTTTTGAGTGTCGAAGAAAAGCCGAATGCTCCTAAAAGTCATTATGCGGTAGTCGGTTTGTATTATTACCCGAACAATGTAGTAGAAATTGCGAAACAGATAAAGCCTTCTGCTCGCGGTGAGCTTGAAATTACAACAGTCAATCAAAAATATCTGGAGCAGGGTGATCTTAAAGTTGAGTTGATGGGGCGTGGTTATGCCTGGTTGGATACGGGAACACATGAAAGCTTATTAGAAGCATCTAACTATATTCAAACCATTGAAAACCGTCAAGGTTTAAAAGTGGCCTGTATTGAAGAGATAGCATATGAGATGGGCTATATAAGTAGAGAAAAATTAATCGAGCTAGCTCAACCTTTATTAAAAAATCAATATGGCCAGTATCTTATTCGTAGAGCTAATGAAGACGCTACAGACTATAATCTGTTAAAAAGTTAAAAAGTTAAAATTTTTCTAATGAAGATAATCCCGACAAAAATCCCTGAAGTATTAATGATTGAGCCTAAAGTATATGGTGATGATCGTGGCTTTTTTTTTGAAAGTTTTAATAAAAAAGTTTTTGAAAATTTAACAGGAATGAAAGCTGATTTTGTACAGGACAACCACTCAAAATCCACAAAAGGCGTATTACGCGGATTACATTATCAAATAAAACAACCTCAAGGTAAGCTAGTGCGTGTTATCAATGGTGAAGTTTATGATATTGCAGTTGATCTGAGAAAAACATCTTCAACATTTGGACAGTGGGTTGGAACGATTCTGTCTGTAGACAATAATCGCCAATTGTGGATACCTAAAGGGTTTGCGCATGGGTTTGTCACCTTGTCAGAATCAGCGGAGTTCCTGTATAAGGCAACAGATTATTACGCTCCGACATATGAGCGTTGCATATGTTGGAATGATGAAGACCTCGCTATTGATTGGCATTATAATGGATATCCTCTGGTGTCTGATAAAGACGCACAAGGGCTTACATTTAAACAAGCTGATGTGTTCGAGTGAAAATTTTATTATTCGGTAATGGYCAGGTTGGATGGGAGTTGCGGCGATCACTGAAGCCGGCTGGTGAAATTGTTGCCTTGGCCAGAGTAGACGCTGATTTCTCCAATCCTGAATGCCTGCGTAAAATAGTATGCAATGAGCAGCCGGATATTATCGTAAATGCTGTGGCATATACAGATGTTGATAGAGCGGAAAATGARGAAGAGCTAGCTGCAAAAATAAATACTCAGGCAGTGGGTGTGTTGGCAGAAGAGGCATTGAATGTAGGAGCGTTACTGGTGCATTATTCTACGGACTACGTATTTGATGGATTTAAAGATGTTTCTTATGTGGAAACCGATGAGCCTAATCCGATTAATGCCTATGGACGAACAAAGCTAGCTGGTGAACAGGCTATCCGTTCATCTGGTTGTAAATTTTACATCTTTAGAGCATCCTGGGTTTACTCGGCGAGAGGTAATAATTTTTTAAAAAGTATATTACGTCTTGCACTAAGTAGAGACGTTTTAAATGTGGTGGACGATCAGATTGGTTCACCAACTCTRGCATCAGTAATAGCAGATAAAACGGCTGACATCTTAAAAGCCTATRTTGATTCCACTGACTTTGAGTCAGGATTGTTTCATCTGACATCTCAAGGGTCGACATCGTGGTATGGGTTTACCAGATGCATAGTTAAGCTATATAGGGAACATGCTGGGTTAGTGTTGTTTGATAATTTGGAAATCAATCCGATCGCGAGTGAAGAGTTTAAAATGAAAGCTCAACGCCCGATGAACTCTCGACTGGATACCAGGAAGATAAAGGATAGTTTTGATCTGGAGCTTCCTGCATGGGACGATTCCTTGAATATGTTTGTTGCAAACAACGTCAGTCTTTTAGAAAGTCTGCGCTGAAATTTTAATTTCTACAATATTATGTGGTCAATGTGAATTGGTATTATTTAGAACTAATTTGGTATAACGCGATAGCTGAGCTAAGGGCTGAAGCTGCCAGAGCCTACCTCGGTTTTTTTTGGTGGGTTTTTGAGCCTATCCTATATATGGTCGCGTTCTATATAGTGTTTGCAATAGTGTTTCAAAGAGGTGGTAGTGACTTCGTACCCTTTTTATTGTGTGGTCTTGTGGTCTGGAAATGGTTTGGTAGTGCCGTCGCCTTCTGTGCGAATTCGATTCCGTCAAACTCAGGCCTTATGAGTCAGGTCTATTTGCCAAAATATCTGTTCCCTATGATAATTTTATTGAATAGCTCGATAAAATTTATAATCATCTTTGGTTTGCTCGTACTGTTCCTATTGATCTACGGGGTAGAGCCTTCTGCGTCCTGGCTCAGTCTGCCGGTTATAATCCTGGTTCAGTTTTTGTTTATTGCATTTATAGCAGGGCTGGTTGCTTCCATCGTGCCGTTAGTCCCTGATATCAAATTGATATTGGATAATGTTCTGATGCTGCTGTTCTTTTTGTCGGGCATATTTTTTGATATCAGTGTTGCTCCGGAAGATGTGAAATTTTATCTTTTATTAAACCCTATGGCAGTGCTTATAGAAAGTTATCGTGCAGTATTGATTGATGGCTTATGGCCAAATGCTATGGGGTTGAGCCTGGTATTCTTAGGTTCATGTGTAGGTTTATGGTTCGTCTACCGTATCTTTAAACATTATGAYCGTATYTATCCAAAAATTTTAGTATAAAAANGTMTATGTATARTGCTTCRCCAATCATGAGCCTGCAGAATGTAGGTGTTTCWTATCGTAGRCGTGCAGGYRTACTGCGGTGGAGTMGRTTCTGGGCGTTAAATGATATYTCATTTGAACTGTTCAGAGGTGAAACGCTGGGTGTTATTGGCCGAAATGGTGTCGGTAAAAGYACGCTGCTGCAGGTGATGGCGGGYATAATTTCACCAGATAAAGGTGTTATTGTTCGAAATGACTGCAGTGTGTCTTTGCTCAGTCTTCAGGTTGGTTTTATTCCCCACTTAACGGGCAGGGAAAACGCAATTTTGAGTGGTATGCTGCTCGGGATACATAGGGTTGACATCGAAAAAGCGATGCCTGAAATCATAGAGTTTTCCGGGCTTGGAGAATTTATYGATGAGCCTGTTCGTGCATATTCGACTGGTATGCGCGCAAGATTAGGTTTTTCTGTTTCGATTCAAATCAATCCAGATGTGATTTTGGTCGATGAGGTGTTAGGTGTCGGTGATGCTGAGTTCAGGAAAAAATCAAATGCAGCGATGAGAGATAAGATAAGTTCGGACAAAACAGTGGTTATTGTTTCTCATGATGAAAGCACGCTAAAAGAACTTTGCGACCGAGTTATCTGGGTAGATAATCAAGGCGAAAATAAAACTGGCGGCGTTGATGATGTGTTGCTTTCTTATCAAAATTCCTTCAAATAATAATCGTTAAGGAAAGTTGTTTTAAATATTAAAGATGAATGAGATAGATGCTACAAAATTCGTGGTTTTGACCAGAGGGAGAACTGGGTCGACAGCAATAATTGATGAAATTAATAAACATGAAGACGTGGTGTGTTGGCAAGAGCTTTTTATAAACCTTGATAGTGACCCGATGTTGAAAGAGTTATATGATAATTTTGGTGTCGATTTTGACCGTTATGGGCTACAAGACTGGTTCCCCACTTTCGATCTTTGGTTAAAGCAAACCAAAACGTTTAAGTTGTTTTCAAAAGATGTTTATTTCTATAAAGGTAAGCTTTTAACAATTTCAAAAATAATGAAGACGTATCTGCAGGAGATGGAGAATCATGCTTTTGATTTGGGTAATCAAGCTGTAGGGTTTAAGTTGTTGGGTCATCAGGTGCTAAATCTACCTGCCTTTCTAGCAGTCTTAAAAGAACTGGATTATAAAGTCATCTACCTCGAAAGAAAAAATGTGGTCAAGCAAGTTCTATCTGGAGTAATAGCAAATAAGCGCAAGGTATATAATCAGAGAAACTACATTCCTGATAATAAATCTTTTTCCGTAGACTTAAACGAATTTAAATTTCTGGTGAGTGTAGAGATGTCAGAGGTGAATGTGCAGAAAAGCATGATAGAGTTTTCTGAGATTGAATCATTATATGTTAGCTACGAAGATTTTCTATCTGACCGAAAAAGGTTTCACACCGCTATCTTCGATTTTTTAAAGGTTGAAGATAAAGAGATCGAGGAGTCGAGTTTTTCTATAGTGATTCCTGATGTAAAAAATGTCGTTGAAAATTATGATGAGTTTTCTGAGTTCTTGCATGAAACATGGAGCTGTTAAAGTATTTTATTTTTCATTATATGCACAGTTTAAATACAGCGACTATTATTTAAAGAAACCATTCAGTGTCACAGCATAACTTACATATCCCAACCATTCACCACATAGAGCCATCTGATGGATCGGGTAAAAGCGTCATCTACAGACTTAAAGGTTCATTTTTTGGTAAGTGTTATATAGGGTATTTTAAAAGATACCGTTATATACGTATGGTCACTCGTTGGATGTGGGAGTGCGGCTACCCACTGATTAATAAGCTTTCTTATTACATGGAAGTTGTTAAAAAAGGTTGGTTCGAGAGTTGTTCTTTAACTGATTATTCAAAATATATAAATCAGATGCTTACAGACAAACATTTATATAAAAAAATGCAAGTAGTTAATGTGCCATTGCCCAAGGTGTTCCCAGTTGATGCAGCTCCGTGTTTTGGATTGACGAATAAAAAATATGATTTTCCAGAAATATTTCTCACAGTTCTAAATTCTGCAGTCGTAGGAGGTGGTACTAATTTTATATTGAAAGAGAATGTTATCTTACATCATGGGTTGTATGATTTTGATCGCGATAAAACCAGTGAGGAATTACATGGCCGAGTAATAATTAAATTACGTTCGAAAAATGCATATTGGCTGATTAATGATAAGTCACCAATACGTTTTGAAAAAGCGGCTACGTTCTTAGATGCCTGTGCTGGAAACTATTCACATTGGCTCACTGAGGTTTTGCCTCGTATTTTGCTGTTTTGTGAAGATGAGCGCTTCGTTGATGTTCCAATCATAATTAATGAGGGGCTTCACCCCAATATATTGGAATCACTCTATATCGTAACGGGTGAAAAGAGAGATATAATAGCCTTGCCGGAAGGTAGATGTTTGGAGATTGATCACCTGTATGTTGTCTCTCCTACAGGTTATGTGCCGTTTGGCGTACGATCTAGAAAAAGTCTAGATAATCCTCATGGAGTGTTTAGCCAGTATGCTCTTACAAACCTTGCTATGAAAATGCAAGATCATGTTGGCCGCAACGATAAATTATCATTTAAAAAAATATTAATACGCAGAAATACGGGTGTCAGGTCATTAACTAATTATAGCGATATTGAGAATCTACTTGTTGATAGAGGGTTTGTTATCATAGAGCCTGAAAAATTAGATTTTCGTGAACAGGTACGAGTGTTTTCACAAGCAGATATTGTAGTCGGTGCTACCGGCGCGGCACTGGTGAATCTGATGTTTTGTAAGCCACACACAAGAATTATTATTTTAATGGCTCAACATAACCATATGCCTTATTGGTACTGGCAGAATATTGCATGCGCGGTTAAGTGCCACGCAACGTATGTGCTGGGTAATATAATAAAATCTAAAAGTCTTGGTATTCATGGCGATTTTACTGTTGATCCGAAAGATATTATCGCAGCAGTTGATGCGGTATAATTATGTCTAAAATACATCAAACTGCTCACATTGATCCTGGTGCAAAAATCGGTTCAGATGTCGAAGTAGGTGCGTTCACGATCATCCATGAAAACGTGGTTATTGGGGACAGGACAAAAGTTGGCAGTCATTGCGAGCTAGGCATATCTACGCCGCTTGCTGATGGTTCGCCATTAAAAATTTCAAAAGACTCTCTTATACGTTCCCACTCTATTTTTTACGAGTCATCAATATTTGGTGATGGTCTTGTAACTGGTCATAACGTAAACGTCAGGGAAAATACCTCAGCGGGTAAAAATTTTCAAATAGGTACAATGAGTGAGATACAGGGTGATTGCCAGATAGGGGATTATGTAAGATTTCAATCGAATGTTTTTGTAGGAAAAAAGACAGTTATTGGAAGCTTTGTCTGGATTTTTCCGTATGTGGTACTAACTAATGACCCAACGCCGCCAAGTAATCAGCTGTTAGGCTGTATAATTGAGGACTTTGCCAGTATTGCCGCATCGTCAGTCGTGTTGCCTGGTGTTAGAATTGGTCGGCATTCGCTGGTTGCAGCAAAGGCTTGTGTGGGTGAAGACGTGCCTGACCATATGGTCGTTGCTGGCATTCCTGCTCGTATTATGGGTGAAGCAAAGTCGATAACCAGACGTGATGGTTCTGATGAGTCTGCCTACCCCTGGATAAGGCATTTTCATCGTGGCTATCCGGATTCGATAGTTGAAGAATGGAAAAAGAAATTTGAGGATTCTGATGAGGAATGACAGTGAAAAGCAAAGCTTATATTGGCGTAAGAGTAAACAATGATTGAACGATGTCAACGAATAGACTTGCCTAAAATTAATGATCCGCGTGGAAATTTGACATTTATTGAAGGCGAGAGGCATGTGCCTTTTGATATTAAGCGTGTTTATTATTTATATGATGTTCCTGGCGGCGCAGAGCGAGGCGGGCATGCGCATAAAGATCTGCACCAGTTGATCATCGCCATGGCCGGGTCATTTGATATACATCTAGATGACGGTCACTCAAAAAAGACTATGCATATGGATCGTAGTTACTACGGGCTTTATGTCTGCCCAATGATTTGGCGAGAAATTGACAACTTTTCATCAGGAGCAGTATGCATGGTGCTGGCCTCAGAGTATTACGATGAATTGGATTACTATCGTGACTACGGCCAGTTTATTAGTGATGCCCAGAGAATGATCAAATGAAATTAGTACCATTCCTTGATCTTGGCCGTCTACATCAACCAATCCGTGAACCACTTGACGCAGCCTACCGAAGGGTGATTGATTCGGGGTGGTTTGTCATGGGATCAGAGCTGGAAGCTTTTGAGAGTGAATTTGCACAATATTGCGAAGTGAAGCATTGTATAGGTGTGGGTAATGGTCTCGAGGCACTTCATCTATTACTTCGAGCTTATGATATTGGTCCAGGTGATGAAGTCATCGTACCTTCAAATACTTTTATTGCTACCTGGCTTGCCGTTACTGAGTGTGGAGCAACTCCGGTCCCTGTTGAACCGAACATCGACACACACAACATAGATCCAACGTTGATTTCTAATGCTATTACTGAGCGTACTCGTGCGATTATGCCTGTTCACTTGTACGGTCAACCAGCCGACATGGATCCGATAAATGCGCTGGCCGTTAAACACGGTCTTGTTGTTATAGAAGATGCCGCTCAGGCACAAGGCGCGCGTTACAAAGGGCGGCGTACCGGTTCATTAGGTCATGCTGCTGCCACAAGTTTTTATCCGGGTAAAAATTTAGGTGCCCTTGGTGATGGTGGCGCGGTACTTACTAACGATGATGCCATCGCAGAAAAGATTATGCAGCTTCGCAACTACGGCTCAAAAGTAAAATATCAGCATGAGATCATTGGGTATAACAGTCGACTGGATGAAATGCAGGCTGCTTTTTTGCGTGTCAAATTAGCGGTGCTTGATGAATGGAATGCATGTCGTAGAGAAGTTGCAGATCAATACACGAGATTGCTAGAAGACGCAGATATCATATTGCCTCATGTTCCAGCGTTTGCAGAACCTGTGTGGCATCTTTACGTTATTCGTAGTAAAAAACGTGAAGCATTAAAGGTCCACCTGGAACAAAAAGGGGTGTCAACGGTCACTCACTATCCTATCCCCCCACATCGGCAAGCCTGTTATCAAGGCTCTGAAAAATATAACTTACCTATGGCAGACATGCTGGCAGATGAGGTGCTGAGTATTCCAATGTCACCGACCATAAATGAGGATGAAGTTCAATATGTGGTGAACGCGTTCCAAGATTTTTTGCATATTTAAAAAGCATATATGTTGTGTAATGACGATTGTTAAACAGCCATCTGAGCCAGAAGATATTAGTATAGTAATGGCTGTCTACAACCATGAAACGACAGTTTCTGAGGCGCTTGAAAGTGCATTGATGCAAGAGATGCCTTATAAAAGCATGATATATTGTTTGAATGATGCATCTACTGACAGAAGTGGAGAAATATTGGATGCTTACGAAAAAAGATACCCGGATAGGATAAAAGTATTTACAAGCCCTAGTAATCTAGGTTCAGGGAAAAAATCTTTTTTATATCATCAACCTCCTGTAAAAGGAAAATATTGGTGCTTGCTTGCAGGTGATGATTACTGGACCACTCGGGATAAACTAGCCAAGCAGATCGCTTTTCTTGATACTCATCCTGATTTTGTTGGCTGCAGTTGTAATACGGTAATGAAAAACGAAACTTCTGGTGAGGAAAGTATTATTCAGCCAAGTCGAAATACCTGGAACCTTTTAGACTTAATATTGCTGAAGCATAAATACGCATTTTACGTGCATACAACCAGTATAATTTGGAGGAATATTTATAAGAAACGTGGTTCTTTTCTTCCTCCCGCGTTTAAAAAAAATTTTGCTTCAGGGGATGTCATATTAGCGCATATGATGCTCGGTAAGGGCGGGAAGCTAAATAATATACCCGAAGTAATGAGTTGTTATCGAGTTACCGGTCGTGGTGTATGGACAAGTAAATCCAAAAAGGAGCAAGCTGAAATGAATAATGTACTGGAAGAAAAGTTGCGCCGCGCAACACCTGTTAAATATAAGTTGATTCTTCACTTGCAAAAGCTACGAAGTCAATCGAGTATAATAAAAAAATTAGTTCCAGGCCCTATAAATGACTAAAGAAAAATTTAGGTTTTATAAAGACCACCCAAAAACTTGTAACAAAGACGATTTCTGGGGACAAGTGAAGCGTACAGTTAATGGTGTCCCTGTTTCACAAGATCAAATTGATTTTATCGTTAGTGCTGTCACAAATGAGTTAAAGCTTAACAGGGAAGATATGCTTCTGGACTTATGCTGCGGTAATGGTGCTTTAAGTGCATTGTTTTTTGAATACTGTAGTGGTGGCTTGGGTGTGGATTTTTCAGAATATCTTATCTCTATTGCTAACAAAAATTTTTCTGATTCTCAAAATAAAAAATTTATTCTTCAGGATGTTGTGGAGTTTTGTGAATGTCCGATAATGGCTAATAAATTTACTAAAATGGTTTGTTATGGGTCTTTTTCCTATATTGAAAAAGAAAGGGCAAAATCTTTACTTTGTTTGTTGAAAAGTGAATTTCATAATTTAGAGCGCATTTTTATTGGAAACTGCCCAGATAAGAATTTGTTAGCGGATTTTTATGGCGAGCAGCTAATTGAGCCTGGCATTGAAAATGAACCAGACTCTCCAATTGGAATTTGGCGTACACAAGAAGAATTTATTTTACTAGCTAAGGATTGTGGTTGGCGGGCGGCTATTCATAAAATGTCTGATCAATATTATGCCGCTTACTATCGATACGATGTTATCTTAACAAGATGAGTAATAGGGGAAAAGAAATACAGGTTACTTGGATATCTGGTATGCCACGTTCTGGAACTACCTGGCTTTCACAGATTTTTGCCTCCTCGCCGGATGTCAGGTTAAAGTTTTGCCCGTTGTTTTCATATGAATTCAAGGATGTTTTGGACGAAAATAGCACTGCAGAAGATTGGAGTAAATTTTTTTTAGAGGTTTATCAGACGAATTCAGAATATCTCGATCAAGACTACCTGCGTAACCAGGGTTTAGTGCCAACGTTCATAAGTAAAAAAGAAAACCCACATAACCTTGTTTTAAAATCAACTAGATTTCATCATTTGATTCCTTATGTGCTGCGTTTAGATGATCAGATTCGCTTTATACATATTGTCCGTCATCCCTGTGCAACTATTTACTCCTGGTTAGCTAATCCTCATGAGTTCCCTCATGATGCGGATTGTATAACTGAGTGGAGAACTGGGCTTTGCAGAAAAACGGGCCCCGGTGAGTTTTGGGGGTTTGATGACTGGAAGAAAGTTAATGCTCAAGCTTTACAGCTTGCAGAGCTTTATCCTGATAGATTTAAAATCCTACGTTATGAAAATCTCGTGCAGGACACTAGGAAATGTACAAAAGAAATATTTGAATATCTCAATATAATCTACGAAAAACAGACTGATGATTTCATTGATCTTTCGCATAGTAAGCATGATGCAAATAAACGCTCAGTATTTAAAGAACCAGTGGTGAATAAAAATTGGTTAACTATGCTTGATCCATCCATTATATCTGCATGTTTAAATGAGATAAAAGGTACTAACCTGGAACAATTCCTGTAAACACGATCATGAAATTTTTTTACACTACATAGTCTTATCTGATGATTAAAAATGACAGCATTAATGAGTTGGCAATTCTTGGCGGTGGAAAACTATTTGCAATTCCTAAATCCACATCAAATTTATTACAGCCTGATATCGAAAAATATTTAGGCTATTCAAAGATCTTTTTTGAGGAAAAACGTTACACAAATAATGGTCCTAATGTCACATTTCTTGAGGAGAGACTGGCAAGGTTTCACCAGGTAAAATATTGTGTTACTTTTTCAAGCGGCTTCTGGGCATTGGCATTGGCAATTAGGTTACTGGCTACAAAAGGGAAGACTGAAATTATAATGCCATCACTGACGTATCGTCGGATGGCTGATATAGCTGCATGGGTGAATCTTAAACCACATTATTGTGAGGTTGAGCCAGAATCTCTAGCGATGAGCGTAGTAGCAGTGGACTCCTGCATTAATGAAAATACCGCACTAATTCTTGGAGTTCATCCAATTGTAAATTGCTGTGATACAGAAGGGTTAGTTGAGTTAGCGAGAGAAAATAACATCCCCATATTGTTCGATTCTGTTGAGTCTGTTTATGAATCAACAGCTGCAGGAAAAGTAGGTGGCTTTGGTGAAGCTGAGTGTTTTTCATTGCACGCATGTAAATTACTCAATGGATTTGGCGGGGGATATCTCACAACTAATAGCCAATACCTGGCAAAAGAACTAGCTTCAGTCCGAAGCTTTGGTTTTACAGACGTGGATTATGTCGGTGTGACTGGTGGTCTGAATGCAAAATTGAATGAAATGCATGCGGCTATGGCTATGGCTAGTCTGGATGATCTGGATGATCAGATTACCCGAAATAGAGAGCATTATTATCAATACAAATTGCTGCTTGATTCAGTCCCTGGACTAAGCTTAATTAAGTTCGATGAGAGATATCAGACAGCTTATAAGAATATAGTCGTGGAGTTGCTTGATGAGTGGCCATTGAGTCGTGAAGATACTATAAAAATTCTGAATGCTGAAAACATCCTCGCGCGAGCATATTATTATCCACCATTACATATTAAACCGACGGAGTACCCCCATATATCTGCGAATTTGCCAATAACAGATATTTTATCAGAAAGATTTCTAAATCTTCCGTGCGGACAATTAGTAAATAATGATGATATTGCACTAATAGTTGATTATTTAAAATTTATTTCTGTAAAGGCAAAGAAAATTGTTGAGCATTTGCATAAAGTTGATAAATGATGAGTGTAGATAAAAACTATTTCGCGATCTTGGGTAATAAGCCGAAGTTTGATAAGGCAATTCCTGTTGGGCAACTATATTTCCCTTCGTGGGATCGCTATGAGAAATCATTTCGGGGTATTTTTGATCGTCAATATTATACAAATAATGGCCCGTTACTCACTGAACTTGAAAGTAAATTACAGCAGTTCTTAGGAGTCAAGCACGCAATTTGTGTGAGCAATGCGACTTTTGGTCTCATGATGGCTGTAGACGCTATGAATCTTTCTGGGAAAGTTATTATGCCATCTTTTACATTTATCGCATCAGCGCAATCGCTAAGTTGGTCTGGTATTGAGCCTGTTTTTTGTGATGTTGATCCGATGACGCATCAAATAGCAATTGATAAATTAGATTCGTTAATTGATGATCGGGTTAGTGCCATCTTAGGTGTGAATTTGTGGGGTGGTGCGTGTGATCCTGTTGCGCTTGAGCATTATGCTCAGGCACAGGGCGTTAAGCTATATTTCGATTCGGCTCATGCCTTTGGCTGTGTTGTTGAAAACACTAGAATCGCGAATTTTGGAAGCCTTGAAGTTTTTTCTTTTCATGCAACAAAGATTTTAAGTGCAACCGAAGGAGGCTGTGTCTGTACCAATGATGACGAAATTGCTGCTCGTATAAGAAGTATCCGCCCTAGTTATAACGATGCTGAGTCAGTTAATATTAAAAAAGTAGCAAATGCCAGGATGTCTGAAGCTCAGGCGGCAATAGCTCTGATGAGCTTAGATGATTTTCCACAGAATCAACAAAATAACGAAATGCTATTTTGTAATTACAGAGAGAGGCTACAACATATTCCTGGAATCAAATTAGTAAAGCCCGCAGGGGTTACATTCTCAAATTACCAATATCTGGTTTGTGAGATTGATGAAAAACTATTTGGTTTGTCTCGAGATTTATTGATTTCAGTTCTTAACGCAGAGAATGTCAATGCCAGGCGTTACTTTTATCCGGGAACGCATCGCAGTATTGGGTATATTAATAGCGATCCAAAGTATGTGGATAATTTGCCGGTTACAGACAATCTTTGTGAATCATGTATGCAACTACCTATTGGTGCGATGGTTGATAGTGATATTGTTGATTTGATTTGTGAAATCATTGATAAAAGCCATCATAGCTCGCATTTGCTAAAAACATTTATTGCGGATTGTGAATAATGAGAATGGGCATTATGCAACCTTATTTTTTCCCATATTTAGGGCATTTTTCGTTAATTGCTTGTGTGGATAAGTGGATTGTATTTGATGTTACACAATACACCCCCAAGACATGGATGAATCGTAACCGTATACTGCATCCGAAGACCGGTTGGCAGTATGTGACAGTGCCGCTTGCAAATTCCTCTAACTCTATTAATACTTCACAAGCCAGGGTGTTAAATTTAGATGAAACAAGGAAATCAGTTGTTGGTAAGTTGTCTCATTATAAAAAGAATGCGCCATTTTTTTACAAAGTAAACAGGTTAGTTCAGCAGGTTTTTGATGACACTCCAGATGACTCTCTTGTTAGCTTGAATGTTAGTGCATTAAGTGCTGTTTGTGATTATCTGGAAATTCCATTCTCATACCAAATATGCTCAAAACTTGCGTTAAACTATCCATCAAATTTAGGGGCGGGAGATTGGGCGCCACATATTTGCCAAACTATCGGAGCATCAGAATATGTAAATCCTGTAGGCGGCAAGGATTTGTTTGATGTGTCAGTGTTCCAGCAACGGGGCATAACATTGTATTTTTCTGAATTCTCTGTATATGGATATTCTACTCCCTCATATGATTTTGAACCTCATCTTTCAATATTAGATGTGATGATGTGGAATTCACCAGAAGATATAACTGCGGCACTAAAACAGGGAACTACACTGGTTAGGGCATCTTAATAAGCGTGCTTCAATACTTTGATCATTATATTTAATTGACAAATTCTCTCCAGTCCAATTTTATCAATCTTGTCTTTGGGAAAAAAGTGGGTAATAGTAAATTTAAATCTAGTCTATCTTTGAAAAAAGCAGTATCACATCTCATAGATAAAGGTGATATTGATCTGGCTTTACGCTTAACTCATGATTATGTAGAAAGAATTATTACCGAGCCATTATGTACTGCGCAGATTTATGGTTCTAAAGAACTGGATAGTTTATGCCAGCGTATTGGGAAAAATAATCTTAGTACTATTAGGCAAGAAATTACAGATTCAGTTATCAGCCAACAGCCAATGTTTTTGTATATTGTTACCAGGCTACAAAAATCAGGGGGGCATACCCGAGTTATAGAGGATTTTATCAGGGCACAACCTGATGCTCAGCATATTATTTTATCGACAGAGCTGGATGGAGAGTCAGATGTTGAATATTTAAAAAATATGTTGGACCAGCAATCGAACATAAATTTTGAACAAGCACCAAAGGGACGTTATCAAAAAAAGCTAACATGGTTGCAAGAGTGTCTTTTAAAAATTCAACCGAAAAAAGTTTACCTGTTCAATCACCACCAGGACAGCGTCGCAGTTGCCGCCATTCAACCAGAAATGAAACTTGATGCCAGTTTTTATCATCATGGCGACCACCATCTTTGTTTGGGTGTTTATTTGTCACATCTGGAGCATATTGATTTCCATCCAATGGGGTACCACAATTGCCGAGATAATCTGGGAATCGACAATACCTATATTCCACTTACTGCTGGAGATAAAGGCGATCGCCCAGCTGATTGGCCATTTCTTAATGATGGAAAACTGACAACCTGTACTGCAGCTAAGTCAAATAAAGTCGAAATCCCTTATTTTGTCAGCTATCTAGAGTTAGTGCCTAAGCTATTGCAAACTACAGGAGGAAGGCACATTCATATCGGTCGATTGACCCCCTGGGCGCTTTTCAAGATTAGACGAGGAATGAAGCGTTATAATGTTCATCCTGATCAATTCATTTATACGCCATGGGTTCCAAGTGTCTGGAAGGCTCTGCATGATTACAGAGTTGATTTGTATGTTGCCTCGTTCCCATATGGTGGTGGTTTAACACTGATTGAAGCAATGGGCGCAGGCGTTCCTGTAGCTTTGCATAGACATCTTTTTTCTCGTGTTCTGAGTGGAATTGATCTGGCTTATCCCGAGGTTTTTAGTTGGCGCTTTCCAGATGAATTATTGAATTATTGCGCAGCAGTCACCCCGGCCGATCTCGAAAAAGCAGGTCGCTTAGGCCGTTTACAATACAAAAAATTTCATACTGGGGAGCGTCTTCAACAGACTCTTGATGAGTTGGCTTGTGATCGTCTAAAGCCTATGGAATTATCCCAGTCATTTTTTGTTGACAATGATGAGTGGACATTTTGGATGGAACGTCAGCTGACAATAAGTAGAGTTCTTTCAAGGTTTGCTTACAGAGTATTTAGGCGTTTCAGAGCTTGGTTATGAGTGGGTGTTACTTGATCAGCATTATGTTTAGTAGGGCTATCTCGTAGGTGATGTTTTGATGTTCAGGATGAGAGTACACATACTTAGGGTTTTGTTTGCTCGCATCATAAGGTTGGTGAAAGTTCGAATTATTAAGTATGAAGAAATTTATTTATGTCAAAACTAGAAAAAACGCTGCTCGTTTGTCCAACGTTTAATCCTGGTGATGTGTTCAATGACTGGCTAAAGGCATTTAATGATCAGAAGGAAAAACCTGCAACAGCGCTTATAATTGACTCTGCCTCTGATGATGGTTTCGTTGACATAGCGAAAAAATCAGGTTTTATTGTAGATGTGATAGACAGGCACCAGTTTAACCATGGTGGCACACGACAAAAGGCGGTGGATAGGAATGAACCGTTTGATTACGTCATATTTCTTACTCAGGATGCAATCCTTTTTGATGTAGACTCGTTAAGTAATATCCTGAAACCTTTTAACGATAGCCGAGTAGCGGCAGTATGTGGTAGGCAGCTACCGAGAAAAAAAGCCGCTTCTATTGAGAAACATGCCCGGCTTTATAATTACTCCCTGCAGTCAAACGTTAAATCTATCAATGATGTCGGTGACTTTGGCTTAAAAACAGCCTTCATATCAAATTCTTTCGCGGCATATCGTGTTTCAGTATTAAACGAGGTGGGTGGTTTTCCAGAAAATGTGATATTTGGTGAAGATATGTACGTGGCTGCAAAAATGTTAAACGCGGGTTATAAAATTGCATACGCTGCAGATGCTTGCGTTTATCATTCGCATAATTATTCTTTAATTCAGGAAATGAAG
>NVWZ01000010.1 GCA_002746365.1 Thiotrichaceae bacterium | reverse complement strand
TGCTGAAGTTACCCCGATACGTGAGATTGATGATAATGCAATCGGCAATGGATCGTGTGGTGAAATTACTGAAAAATTACAAACCATGTACTTTGATCTGGTGCACGGCCGTCTGGATGTGCATTCAGATTGGTTATCTTATACCTAAGCGGGAGTAAATATGCCAAACCCAAATACAGCAACAGAAGATGGCCTGGATGTACCAAACCAGGATGCTCGCATCGAAGTGACACGCGATGTGTTGCCTGTACATTGTCCACTAACAGGCTCGTCTTTATGGGATTCGCATCCGCGAGTGTATATACCCGTAGAAGAAACAGGCAGTGCCAGGTGTCCTTATTGCGGTGCTGAATATATACTTATCGATTGATTTTGAGGAGTTGACTCGAGAATGAATCTTTCAGTTATCGTAATCGTTAAAGATGAAGAAGCCAGGATAGCTGATTGTTTGTCTTCTGTAGTAGATATCGCAGATGAAATCATTATTTTTGATAGCGGTAGTACGGATAATACGATTGAAATTTGTAGGCAGTTTACAGATAAAATTTTTGAAACTGACTGGCCTGGTTACGGTAAACAAAAACAGCGTGCTTTAGAGAAAGCGAGTGGCAAGTGGGTGTTATCTATTGATGCAGATGAGCGTTTAACGCCTGGGTTGGCAGATGARATCCAGGCGGTTATTAAAAGTGAGCAAGAAGAAACTGCWTTTAAAATGCAATGGGCMGTTGTTGYATTTGGTAAACAATTGAATCATGGRCGYAGCGCACGTTATGTTACGAGGTTGTTCAAACGTGAAGGTGCTAGATTCAGTGATGACATYGTTCACGAAAAAGTAATATTTCAACAAGGTAAGGTTAGCAAGCTGAAGAATCGCTTATTGCATTACTCGATTMGAGATTATGAGCACTTGCTGAATAAAAGTAGTTTGTATGCCTGSTTAGGCGGTAAAAAACGATACGAGAAGGGTGTGACAGGKGGKGGKTTATGGGGGGCCTCTATCCGTGCAATTCTTGTTTTTTTACAGATATATATTTTACGTGGTGGGTTTCTGGATGGTAGCGTGGGATTTTTAATCGCTGTAAATTAYAGTCAGGGTGCCTTTAATAAATATGCTGCGCTATGGACGCTTCACCGAGAATCTAATAAGYCTGGCAAYTAAATATTGTTAAARCCAGTAGTRCCCCAGTTTTTTTCTGATCTTAAATTTTCTAATCAGGTCGAGTGATCGTCGCTTCAGACCTTTGTGGCCTTCTTCAATATACCAGTCGACTGCGTCAAGCACGCGTTCACTTGATTTTCCATCGCGGTAGGGGTGTAGTTTTTTACYATAAAGCTGTATTTTTTTCATGAGCTCTGTAGGTTTTGATAAGGCAAGATCCAGTGCGGGCAAAATTTCTTCAGGTGAGGTTACATTTATCATGCATTCATCTGGTAGCCTATTTYTGAAGGTGACTACAGGTTTATTCAAAATCAGAAATTCCTGCAAAATGGATGAAGTATCACACAACATGACATCGGCCTTTAATAATAGTGGTATGACATTATCGGTTTCTATGAAGGTCAGGTTTTTATTTTGAATACGCTTATAGTCATCAATAATAGACTTGTCCATTTTAGGATGGAAGGTAACTAGCCATTGATATTTTTTACTACTAGAAAGTTTTTTGATTGTTTTCAGTAAGTATGGTGCCGATGACAGTTTTTTTGTAAATGAGGAAGAGTACAGAACAACGGGTTTTTTATTTATGTTAGTTTCAGTATTCGAATCGAAGAAAGGGTCGAGTTTTGTCCAGCCAGTTTCAACTGTTCTGAAATTACCATGCGATGTAGCAAGTTTTTGATACTTAACTGTGGTGTCAGGTCCTTGTGTGCAGTAGAGATCAAAATAATTCCGGATAAAATAATGATCGTCGTTCGCTCGTTTGCGTGCATCAAAACCATGGAAAACGGTGACTTTGATACCGGGGAAAAAATCAGGTACAACATTCCCGGTRACGAACACAGCACGTGGCGAATAGTCCTTTACTTGTTTTATAGTGGTTAAGCGAAATTCGTCTTCGTGTAAATAATTTTCATTAATCTCTTTCCCGGTCAGAAACCAGGCCACACTACCGCCACGTTTTGTAATGGCATTTTGTAATGGACGTAATATAGCGAATGAGTAGTTTTGTGAGATGTAGAACAGGTATTTTTTTTGTTTCATTTGATGAAAAATGCAGTCGCATATTAGACGGTGCGTGAACTTATCTTAGCTGATTGTGTTTGTCCTGTCATGTATTTAGGTGGCGAAGTTGTGGTACTTGATTGCCACGAAGGTTTGTCTACCAGTAACCTGATACAGGCAATTATTGATAATTCATCATCCTGGTTGTCAGCGTTTTGTGAGGAGYRTTAATTRCTGAAATAATGGYCTGATTGTATACTATTAATCCTGGTGTAGCCTAAATCTGTCATCTTCGTAATCAGGGTAGGCAGTATTTCTTCGAACGATTCTATCTGCAGTACGCACTTATTATTATTCAAGAGTTCACTCATGCCGTAAATGACGTCAAGCTCATGGCCTTCGACGTCAATTTTTATACCGATCATATTGTTTTTGAGCTTTATTAGTGAGTCTATTTTTTTTGTTTTTACTGTTATTTCACCGTTATCTGATATGTGACTTTTACCCCTGTTTTTTTCATCAAAATGGTGAAATTTTAATTCGCCTTCAGCACTGGATATGGCGCAGTCGTAAACAGATATTCTGTTATGTAGCTTATTCAGAAACAAGTTAGCATACAACTGATACCTATTGATTTTGTCTGGCTCGAAAGTGTGTATCGCTGCTTGATCAAAGTAATCCTCACTTGCGAACAGCATGCTGTAATGTCCCCAGTGAGCTCCAATGTCAATAAAGCAGGAGCAGCCGTCTTTTTTTAGCCGTGAGAAAAAAAAGTTTATCTGTGTTTGTTCGTATTCAGAGAAAGTGTCGATTCTTCTATCGACGCGATTTTTTATATCAATAAGGTATAGCAGTTTAGACACTTTTTTAATAAAGAAGCGTTTCCCTAATACTAAGTACAGGTCTTTTTTTAGTGACATTAAGAGCCTGGTATAAGGATTCATTTATTATTAAAGTCAAATCTAGAGTGGGTAATGTTAAAAGAGCATTGTGTGGTTTTGTAGGAAAATCATACCTAAGGCATAGATTAGGTCACAAGCATCAATAATATAGCAAGTTTATAAACGTAATAATAGACGCATTGCTAATTTAGATTATTTTAAATTTAAAGGTGAACTTACCTCTGATAATTTAGTAAAATGATATTTTGCTCAATGTGCGCGGTATATACTTATGATGCTATCTATTAAGGAGTGGTATTTGGATGTTTATTCTAGGCCGCTAGAATTGGTCATCGGTTTGGCTATTTTTGCAACTGCTTCTGGTGGTGGCGCTGTGATGCACGTTGCCAGTACATCTCTGGTTATTTTATTGATTATTGCATTTGCCTATGTGCGAAGTTGGTCAATGTTGTACCATCAGCTTAGTTCCACTGAGCGTTTGGTGATATTGTGTTTTAGTCTGTATTTTTTATCTGCCCTTCTCTCRTATTATAATGTTAATGATGAATACGAATACTTTAAGCATATAGAGAGATATTTCCGTTTTGTTCTAATCATTCCTATTTATTTGTTRCTTTCAAAAACAGACTTAAAGTTATTTAGATATCTTTTGGCAGGTGCACTTGTATCGGGTCCGTTATATTTGAGTATTGCCTATCTGAGCCTGGCAGATGACGCAGGCATTAATGCGAAGGGAGGGTATCACCACATTATTTTTGGCAATATGGCGATGCTGAATTCTTTATTCATGGCGACTGTTCTTGTGTTTGCAAAAATCAGTAAGAAGATGAAAATGGCTTTAGTGATTTCAATTATATGTTTGTTATATGCATCAATTTTATCCCAGTCAAGAGGTGCATGGTTAGCACTACCCTTCTGCTTATTATTCTTATTGCCCTTTGCCGTTTATCATGGAAAGGTGAAAATRCATACCATAGTCATCATGTTTRTTATCCTGAGTGGCTTATTGGTRGCCAGTCCTGCTAAAAACATTCTTATCGACCGGGTGMAACTAGCGGTGCATGAAGTTGAAGTTTTTCAAGCTGAAGGGGATAGTGGTACTTCTGTTGGAGCGAGAYTGGCMATGTGGMACATCGCGATGRATTCGTGGAAAAAAGCCCCAGTCGTTGGYGTCGGGCCAGGTGGYTTCAGTTTGGARATTAAAGAGAGTCAAGAACAGGGCTTGTATRAAAARCTTCCATTATTTTCGAGTACACATARTATTTTTTTTCAGGCATTAGTGACCACGGGTACTATTGGGTTCGTYATTYTGTGYCTGGCGCTATTCATAATGCCKTTTCGATTRTTTTATAATATATGTCGAGAAAATTTGAATGCTRCAAGTGTAAGCGGAATRGTGGTGTTGATAGCKTTTGCTRTTTTTGGYTTGACGGAGTCCTGGAYTTTACGTTCAGCACCTWTATCAATCTACCTYYTATATTTTGTTACTCTTGCAACMAGTGCGATGAAAAYGGCYAGTGTWAATGAYTARTGRTTCTTCWSGCCAATATTTTAWTSRTNGATGAWMWAGSWRKMRNTGTGMACGCTCGTTTTTTGGTTGGGGTGGTAGAAGATTTAGGCAAAGGATTGCGCTGAGATTGCAATGGTTTTGTTGCCAAAGACTAATATTTTAGATAAAAAAGGGATGAATTACGACAATAGTGTGCCGGTAAAGGAATGGAGCACATTTGTCGATAATCACTCCATAGAGACAAGATAATCAACGACACGCTGAGCGGCTTTGCCATCAATGTTGCCGAGTAATTCGTTTGAAACGGTTGATCTTTCTGCTGCATGTGTTTCCGGATGGTTAAGCTCATTTTTTACTATTGTAAGCATGTCTTTATAAGTAGGTGCATGCGCGGCTACATGACTGTATTTCATTATATTCATATCCATGCGTCTCTTGTAGCGATAGGTAAATATGCCCCGGTATCTCCACCTTAATTTGATAAAATCACACCAGATGATGGGTTTGTCCAGTGCGGCAAATTCAAACAGTGAAGACGATGCTTCACTGATTAATAAATCGGCTTGCTGCATAAAGGGTAGCAGTGAATATTCATCAGCGCTGGCGATATATACATTACTAAATTTTTTCCATTCATCTATGCGCTTTCTTTGCTTGATGTATCTGTCATTGGTTAGGCTGAATTCATGTGGTTTGATGATGAGATTGAAATCTCTAAAGTCAGCTGGCCAGTTAGCAGGGATATTTTCAATGGTGCTGGGATAAAAAGTCGGTGCATAGAGAATGGTTTTTTTCTCAGCATCTAACTGTTCAGGCAGTGTATTCTTTGTCTCATTATTAAAGACTGGGTCGAGTTTTGCAAAGCCAGTGGTGATGATGTTTGCGTTAGGAGTGCGTTTAAGTATTTCTTTGGCGCGGTAGGGCCCTTCAACAAATCTCACATCCATCTGGTTTAACTTTACATCGTAGTAACAATCTTTTACCCCGATTCCATGGTAAAGCATGGCTGTTTTTGTTTGCGAATCGAGCTGTTCAATATGTTTAAAATTATTTCCAAATATTATCCAGGTTGGTTTTTTCTCTTGATACAGTGTTAATGCATCCTCATCTGAACGGTATATTTCATAGTTAAAAGCGTTATTTTTTGTCGCGCTCTTTATGATGTGGTTTGGGATTGTATTATTAAACAGGCAAACGCAATGGTAGTTTCTATTTTTTAGTTCCTCTAATACCGGGGTGAATTGAGGTAGGTAATATATATGTTCGACATGAAAATAAATTGATTTTTGCATGGATTCAGTATGATTGGTGATTCATGTAGCACTGGTGTGTCAGTTCAACAATAATGTTTAATGATCAAGAGAGAGGGTTCCTACATTATACAAATAACCTTGATACAATGTGTATATGATTGAACAGGAAAGCAGTATGAAAAACTTAAATATCCTAATAGTTGGCGATGTAATGCTTGATCGTTATCTTTACGGTAACACATCACGTGTATCACCCGAAGCCCCCGTTCCAGTGGTGCATCTGAACAAAACTGAGTATAAGCCTGGCGGTGCTGCTAATGTTGCACTTAATGTCACCGCTTTAGGAATTAACAGCAGTGTTGTCGGTCTGGTCGGTAATGACGAGTCTGCCATCTTATTACGCAAAAGTATGTCAGATGCCGGAATAGATGATGGACTAATCGGACTGGACGATGCGGTGACTATCTCTAAGTCTCGTGTGATTAGTCGGCACCAGCAGTTGATACGGTTAGATGAAGAAGACGGCTTTGCCTCATTTGACCACGGGACATTATTGGAAAAAGTTGATCAGAAGTTACCAGATGCAGCCGTTATGATTYTATCTGATTACAATAAAGGGACTATCAGTTCTATATTGCAGCCTCTAATTCAACTTGCTAAAAAACATCAGGTTCCTGTAYTGGTCGATCCTAAAACRTCCGACTTCTCGATGTATGCAGGCGCAACATTACTAACACCAAATATGTCCGAATTTGAGGCGGCTGTWGGCAAGTGTGATGACGATGAGATGCTTAATRAAAAGGCAGCGGAAGTAATTAAAGCATGTGATCTTCATGCCATGTTAGTCACGCGCTCAGAAAAAGGTATGTCACTGATACGYGATGCAGACACGGTGATGCACTTGCCAGCGCAGGTGCGTGATGTTTTTGATGTTACCGGTGCGGGTGACACAGTGATTGCTGTGTTGGCAGCCATGCTGGCGCAGGGTAATGAYCTRGAAACTTCTGCCCGTGCAGCTAATGTTGCAGCAGGTATYGTTGTAGGTAAGCTAGGYGCAGCCAGTGTTAGCTATGACGAACTTAGTCGGGCAATGCAAATGAGACCAGGAGTWGTGCATACCGAATCGAAGGTGATAACTGAAGCTCAACTAGTGGCATTGGTTGGCGATGCAAAAGCACGTAGTGAACGTATCGTAATGACCAATGGCTGCTTTGATATTTTGCATGCCGGGCATGTCCGTTATCTGCAACAGGCTAGAAATATGGGTGATAAGTTAATTATTGCGGTAAATGATGATGGCTCTGTAAAAAGGCTTAAAGGCGAAGACAGGCCGGTTAATACACTAGATAACCGAATGCAATTGTTGGCAGCGTTGGAAATGGTTGATTGGGTGGTGCCATTCACTGAAGACACACCTGAACGTCTTATCTGTGCTGTATTACCAGACAGACTAGTAAAGGGCGGTGATTATCAAGTAGAGGATATTGCAGGCTATGATTGTGTTACAGCTAATGGTGGTGAAGTGGTTGTGCTGGATTATTACGAAGGTCTATCAACCAGTAATACCATTAAAGCTATCCTRTCAGGACAGCCTGAWTGATAGCTGACTATTTAATCAAAGTCATTTTTTAATGCTTCGATAACTTTAAAGACACCAGTGATATCTTCTTTAGAAATAGATAGAAAATTAGTCAAAGAGCGTTTCAAYTGTGTGGTTGATATATTTTTAGTYCTGCTCAGATAAGTTACTTCGCAGTGTTCTTTTAGAAAATCGAATTTGCCTTCCCAATCATCGCCCATGGCAAAAAGAGAGATGTCGTATTCTTTAATATCAGAAACTTTCTGATCCCAGTTGTCTTCTGGTATCACCATATCAACACACTTTATATTTTCGACAATTTCAGCTCTTTGCGCATATGGGATAAGGACGGTCTTATCTTTAGTTTCATTAAATTTATCGGTTGAGACTGCAACAATAAGTTCATCACCTARTGCGGCTAAACGTTGCAGTAATTTTAGATGTCCTATATGGAACATATCAAAAGTCCCGTATGTGATTATTCGTTTTGTCATTGTTTATTTACCGTTAACCAATGTAATGCTATTTATCTGGTTGAATGCTTATTTTACGGGGTAATTTGCATAACTTCATCTAACATCGTCGTTACATCTATTACTTTTATTGTGTCCATAACATCAGTGGCGCGTACACGTTTTCCCCATGCGGCGTCTTTTATGCGCTGCTGATTAAATTGTTGCAATGCTTCTGGGTATTTATCTATAGTCCATTTTAAAGAGCTGTATGGACCTGTGCGTTGGGGGTTACTGCTTGCGTATAGTCCAATAACAGGCACGCCTGTTGCTGCAGCCATGTGTGCTGGGCCAGTGTCAGGCGCGATGACCAGTTTTGCTGCAGCTAGTATGGCTTGTAGCTGTTTTAATGTGCTTTTACCAATCATATTGGTTACTGGGTTATTCGTCAGAGCAGCAATGGCTTCACCAAATTCACGTTCTTCAGTTGCTGGCCCACCTGTTAATATCGTATTTAAACCATAGGTTATAGCGGCATAATCGATAACCTCAGCATAACGTTTTATATCCCAGTTACGCCAGTTATTGGCGCGCACGCTGGTGCAGGGATTGATAACCAGTGTTGGTTTGCCATTGAATATTTTCTGAGCGAAAGCCGTATCTTCTTCTGAGACAGGTATGTCCCACTTCATGATACGTTCGTTGATATCGATGGCCTGTAAAAACTGGAAGAAAGTATCAATGACGTGAACGCGGGGCGGGCCGGCAATTTTTACATTGCTGAACCAGTGCTGAAAATCACGTGCGCGTGGTTTATCAAAACCGACTTTGGTRTCCGCASGTATCATYAAGCTGATAATACTGGCACGTAGYGCAGCCTGCATATGCAGTAAAATATCAAAACGTCGGCCAGAAAGTGTTTTTCGTAATTGACTATAAGCTCGTCTGCCTTCGTTTTTATTAAAAACAATAAACTCTATGCCTTCTATATCGCTTACTAGAGCCGCTTCGGCTTTKCCGATAATCCATGTTARTTTGGTGTCTGGCCAGTGGCTTTGTAATGTGCGAACTATCGGTAGTATATGGGTGACRTCACCTATCGCGGAKAGCCTTAGGATRCAGAGCGATTTWGGTGSTGATGGGTTCAATGCTGGAGACATGTCAGGCAAGTGTTATTTAAATAATTCTCTGGCTTTTTCCAGATCTTYAGGTGTATCGACGGCWAGTCCCTGATAATTATCCAGTTGGGTGACAAAAATAGCGATRTTATTTTCCAGTGCTCGGAGCTGTTCYAGTTTTTCTATTTGTTCCAGAGGGGTTTGTTGMAGTTGCATTAGTTTGTTTAATGTTTCACGAGTATAGATATAGACRCCGATGTGAATCTGAGCRCTATCGGCTATTTYACCATTCTGYRTWACCGGGATWGCGTTGCGRGAAAAATACAGTGCTTTGCCTGTYGTTGAGGTAACAACTTTTACATTGGATGGTGCGGCTAMTAGTTYTTTATCSGTRCACCAGTGYGACAGTGTRCCCATYTGWGGRYTTTGYTGRTTGTTGAAYTCACTGACCAGTTGATCGATGTGGTCTGGATTAAGCGTGACTTCATCACCTTGTATGTTAACGAATACGTCTGCATCTGATTGTTGCATATATTCTGCAAGACGATCAGTTCCTGATGCGCAGCTTTCAGAGGTCATGCAAGCATGGTGACCCGCATCATTTACAGCATCGAAAATACGTTGGTCATCGGTTAAAACRATAACATYAGACAGGCTYKTACATYTTTTTGCTTTTTSWRCMAMWTRMASKRWMMTWKKKYTKSYTKYRRKMKSRMATWWWRRTYTACCCGGTAGGCGTGATGAAGCATATCGGGCAGGGATACAGCCAACGATTTCAGTAGTCATGATGTTTGTTCTGGTTATTTACGCAGGTATTTTCCATATTTTTCAATCTTCAATCATTCTATTTGGTATATTACATTCTAAATAATTTTATAGTGTTGTGGTGCTATGACACAGCCCTGTTTTACAGTCTTAAATACGCAAGTGAGAAAAGCTCATTGGTTAATCAGTTAAAAATCATTAAACAAGAGACATCGTATATCTTATATGATGCCGACCTTATAGCTACGCCAACTTTACAATTATTTGATCACGATTTTCAGCGTAATTATCACACTAATCGAGAAAATCAGCAAAGTAATTCATCTCAACAGGGGCGTTCTACCGCAGGTATAGGTCGAGCTCGGGTTGTTTATTTTCAGCAAGAAGACTTGTCTATGGTGTTGAAGCATTACTACCGTGGAGGCTTGATGGCTTCAGTCGTAAAGGATCGGTATGTTGGTTTTGATATCGAAAAAACACGTGCTTTTAAAGAGTTTCGATTATTAGGTGAGATGAAAAATCTGGGTTTGCCGGTACCGAATGCTATAGCGGCACGTGTCGAGAAAGGGCCTTTTTATTTCCGTGCGGACTTGATTACTGAGGAAGTTAAAAATGTTCGAACACTAGCCGAACTGCTATCTGACAAGATGATGAACGTAGATTATTGGGCTGGTGTCGGTCGTTGTATTAAAGCGTTTCATAATCATGATGTCTACCATGCCGATTTAAATGCTAGAAACATTCTTCTCTCAGAAGAGGGTGAAGTCTACCTAATCGATTTTGATAACAGTCGAGTACGCGCTGCATCAAACGCCTGGAAGTTCGCTAACTTAGCGCGGTTAAAGCGTTCTTTATTGAAATTTAAAAAGAATACGACGGGTTTTAATTTTGATGAAGAAAGTTGGCTTGCATTGAAGGCAGGATATAACGCTTAAGGGCACCTCTATTAATTGCTTGTGCCCTCTGGCTTTACGACCCGCTCAGAATCAAGACGTGCTTTTGAAGCCAAGCTTATTGCCTGTCGAAAAAGTACAACGCAGAGTCTGGGCGGGTCGTAAAGCCCCGTAGGGCGCGACCTGAAGCATATATCTGCTGCGTTGTGAGCCTTGACAATGGAATAACCATTCTACTGCGGCTCACGCCTTGCAGCTACACGCTTCAGGTCGCGCAGAGGTCATAAGCAATTAATAGAGGTGCCCTTAACTTAGGTATCTATTGTTCAAGTATTAGTTTTGTGTAGTCAGATAGAATCTGCTCTACATTATGGCTTAAAGTAGCGGTRTTATCTTGCAGGGCWGACCGTGCTTCAAGGTTGTCTAAAAGTTCAATCAGYTGYTTTTCTAAATCAGTGAAGGTGGTTACCTGGATGATGGCATCTTGCTTTAACATTARATTTAGCTCATCTTTGAAGTTTTCCATGTRYGGGCCAGTGATAATGGCTTTATTGAAYGCTGCAGGTTCWAGTATRTTATGCCCGCCTATCGGYGTAAATGATCCCCCCATTATTACAACTTTGGCTTTACTRAAATAATTTTTTAATTCACCAATAGTATCAAGAATRAAAACGTCTGTTTGACGGGTTAGTTCGTCACCTCTGCTTTTCATGGCGAGTTGTTGGCAATCTAGCTGTTTTGCAATAGAKGGTCCGCGCTCWGGGTGGCGCGGCACGATAATCAAYAGTTCRCGTCGRTTTAGTTTTTTCCAGAGATTAAAAAATTGTAATTCCTCATCGTTATGTGTTGATGCGAGTAATACATACTCTTTTTTTATGTCAGGTGAATTCTGTTGTGAAAACTGACTGCTATTCATGGCGGTGGTAAATTTCAGATTCCCCACCGTTTTGATGATATTTTTTGGTGCGCCCAGTTGCAGGAATGCCTGTGCATTTTCTTCTGAACGAGCATAGATTTTATTCACTTTTTGCAGGCTATTTTTGAGCAGTGTTTTTATCCAGCGGTTCGCTGACGTTGTTTTCTTTGATAAGCGCGCATTGATTATACTTATGGGTATGTTTTTATGGTTGCAGGCAGTAAACAAATTCGGCCATATTTCAGTTTCCATAATGTAGATAGCGCTGGGTTCTGTTACCGTCAGAAATCGATTGATGCTGTGCCTCCAGTCAAAGGGCAGGTAGCAATGATAAAGATAGTGCAGGTTTTTCTGCGCGATAATTTTTTCGCCAGTAATGGTATTCGTTGTGATAATAAATTTTAATTCCCCGTCTTTTTTGTGAATATTTTTCAGCAGTGGCATTAAGGTGTTAACTTCACCTACCGATGCACAATGAAACCATAAACAATTTTTTGGTAAATGTGAGCTGTTAAAGCCGAGCCGTTGCCAGAAATATTTAATCTGCTTATTTTTTATTGATAACCCGATTATATGCCCAAAAATAATAGGGCTGAGAATAATAGTCAGTAAGCGATAGAGCAGCATCGTCTTTATGAGGGGTACATCTTCGTGCTTTTGTCTGGTTGAGTTTTGAAACGTTTGTGTAACCAGAGATATTGTTCCGGATTGGCATACACCATGTCCTCAATGGCTTTATTGACTCGGGCACTGTCGTCCAGAATATCGCCTGACGGAAAATTTTCCAGTGCTGGTAATATAATAAGTTTAAAACCTTTGTTATTTTTTAGTCTAACCTGATAAAACGGCACCACAGCAGCTTTAGTCATTTTTGCCATTTTTGCGGTGGCGGTTAATGTGCTTGCAATGCCACCAAGAAAAGGAGTAAAGACAATGTCCTGGTGTCTGAAATCCTGATCAGGTGCGAACCAGGTGGCATTGCCTTTTTTTAGACCACGAATAATTCCACGAACATTTTTGTTGTCGATTAATTCGTTAAAAAATTTTGAGCGATGGTGCACCATGATGGCGTTAAATAATGGGCTGCGTGCTTTTTTAAAAACAGCATTGTATTTATCGCAGTAAAGTCCTATCAACCGTCCTCCTGTTTCTAAGGTGGTGAAGTGACCGGTTAATAAAATGATAGCGTCGTTGTTTGTTATTGCATGATCAAGATGTTCTTTGCCTTCAACCTGGCATTTTTTCTTTAATACACTGTCTTTTTCATACCACGCTACGCCCATTTCAAAAATGGATATGCCAAGACTTTCGAATGATTTTTTATTAAGTGCCGTGATTTCGTCTTTTGAAAAATCAGGATACGCCTGTCGAATATTAATGCGGGCAGCGCGTCTTCTGGAAGGCATGGCGTAATACAACAACCGACCTAAAGCGTTTCCTAGCTTTGAGGTAACACGGGTAGGCAGAAAAGTAGATAAACGCAGCAGTCCAATCGCAAACCATAATGGCCAATGTTTTGGTGCCAGATAGGATGAAAGTCGCAGTGATTTATCTATTTCCTGGCTCACCTTCTTTATTCACCCACTATTTAACTTAGTCTTATGGCTGTTTAGCTGTTCTCGAAATAAGCCATTTGTTTATTTCTATTACATCATTTGCGCCAAGTATGCCGGCAATTTGTTTCAGTTTGAGGCTATTGGTTATGTAGGCGTAACGTGCCACGGAGTAGTCACGTTGACTGCTGTATAACAGGCGTTGTGATAGCAGTACGTCAACGCTTGTTCGCGTGCCTGCATCATAACCAGCCATGGTCGCATCCAAAGAGGATTGTGTCGAAACTACCGCTTGTTTTCTTGCTTTGACTGTCGCGATATCGGCTTCCAGTGTTAGATACGCGCTACGTGCTAATGCAATGGTGCGGCGTTTTTCCTGTTCTTGCAATGCTTTTGCCAAATTTAACTCAGATAATTTTTGACGCACTGTCGAACTGGTGAAACCGCCGCTGTAGATAGGGATGTCCAGTGATAGAAGAATTTTGCTATCCGTACTCTCAATTCCAGGGATAGGGCCAAAGCTCGATTCACGAGGGTCTGAGTTGGTTACACCATAGGATGCATTAAGTGACAGAGTGGGGTAATGCCCGCCTTTGCTACCATTGTAGGCGCTCTGCGCCGCTTCGACATCGTACTTAGTCGATAACAGGGTAAAATTATTTTGTAAAGCTTTATCCTGCCAGGCGTCGATATCCATCGGTTCCGGTACCACTAACGGGATATCTTCGCGTGCAATTTTTAATTCATCAGGGTAGGTGTTGATGATTACGCGCAGTGCTTCTCGGTTGTTTGACAGGCTATTGATAGCGATAATTTCATCAGCGACAGAAATGTCATAACTTGCCTGTTGTTCTTTTACATCGGTGATAGCAGATAAACCAACATTAAAACGTTCTTTACTCTGCTCTAATTGTTTACCGATGGCTTTTTTTTCTGCAGTGGCCGTTTCTAGTGAATCGATGGCAGTGAGTACATTGAAGTAAGCCGTTGCAACACGGACGATGGTGTCTTGTTTGGCCGCTTCTAAATCGGCTACGGCTTTGGCTTCAATCGCATTGCCACGAGCTAGTTCTTCAAATATAGATTTATCAAAGATAACCTGATTCAGATTAATGGAGTAACCATCATTGTTATTATCAGATTTTGTTAATGGTGAACCCACTCTGTCAATCTCAGTGCGTCCTTCCTGTATAAAAGCATTAAAGCCGATTTGTGGTAACACTGCCGATGTGGCTTGTGATGAGGTTTCTATGGTGGCGAAATAAGTCGCGTAGGCTGCCTGAAAAGTCGTATCGTATTGTTGTGCTAGTGATATAGCTTCACTGAAATCAAGCGCCGAAGCAGTGCCTGCGCTGCTGAGAAGGAATAAGCTGATTATATTCTTGGAGATTCTTTTCATTATTTCTTTCACTGTTTTTCAGAATACTTATTATTTTGAGAGCTTTGCACGATGTAGATTTTTCGTCAGGGCAAGGCGAAAATTGTCGAAAAAGCGCAGCTTACACAGAGTTTGACACTGCGTGTCCCCGCATTTTGAGACCATTTTTAACGCTGCCATGACGGAAAAGATGCTTCGTGCAAAGCTCTCATTTTGTCTGTTTTCTTTAGCCATATACTTAATAAGTCGCCATTTTATGATCGACTGTTTTTGCCCATTGATCAACGCCACCTGACAGGTTAATAATATTGTTGAAACCCTTCTGTTCGAGATAGCGACCTACGCTGCGACTACGGATGCCGTGGTGGCATATTACAATCGTCTCATGAGCAGGATCAAGTGATTCTACTTTAGCAGGTATTTGCGACATGGGAACCAATAGACTGTTACCAATGTTGCAGACGTCGTATTCCCAGGGTTGYCGAACATCGAGTAATAACGGCGSTTGCTTGYCTGTTTCGTTCTGGCAGGTTTCAAGGTGCGCTTTTAATTGCTGCGCATTGAGTTCACGCATTTTAGAAAGTAAAAGTTTGTTTAACTGGCTGAATCATCGGTTCGATGTTTGTTTCAAACAACTCTTCTGTTTTCCAGGTGTTGTCGCCAGTACGGGTAATGCGGTAGGCAGTCATTGCGGGTGCTTCACCGGTTACCACAAATAATCTTCCATTCGGTTTAAGTAATTTTTTATAATTTTCTGGAATAGTTTTCATTGCAGCAGTAATCGCAATGACATCGTAATTGCGTTTCTGATCCCAGTTTTTGCTGGCGTCRCCGGTGGYTAAATTGACATTAGTAATRTTCAGCGACYGCAGRTTTTTTTCTGCCATGGCAGTGAGTTCTTCGTTGATATCCACGGTATCGACATGGCGTCCCAGTTTTGCCAGGCAAGCGGTGAGATAGCCGCTGCCCGTGCCGATTTCCAGAATCAGATCATCGTCCTGAATGTCCAGTTCCTGCAAAATGCGACCGTCAATAATGGGGTTTGCCATGGTGCATGGTTTGTCTTCGAAGCGACCCAGAGGAATGCGAGTGTCCACATAAGCCAGGTTCTTAAACGCTTCTGGCGCAAATTGTTCACGGGGAACCTCGCTGATCACATCAAGAACACGAGGATTGAGTACATCCCAGGGGCGTACCTGTTGTTCAACCATGTTAAATCGCGCTTTTTCAAAGTCCATGACTACTGCCTTTAACTATCTATAAATTGTCAGAGATGCGCATTCTACCCTGAGATGGCTAGAGAGGGTAGTTTTTCACCTGGAAAGGGTGTTGGAAGTTAATAGTTATAAGTTATATGTTATAAGAAAAAGCTTAGGAAAGCTGTGGTTTTTACTTGCAACTTATAACTTTTAAATCGGGTATCATGGTGGTTTATTTGTATAAGCTAATTTCCGGACTAATTTTATGAGTGCAATCCCACAAGAATTCCTTGATCGCGCAGCCCAGCTGTCTTCCGATTCAATAAAACCGCTTGATGGTTCGAAGAAAATATATGTCGAAGGCTCGCGCCCGGATATACAGGTGCCGATGCGTGAGATTCATCTGGAAGATACCGGTTCAAGTTTTGGTGCGGAAAGAAATCCACCGATTCCTGTGTACGATACATCCGGCCCTTATACCGACCCCGATGTGCAAATTGATTTGTTAAAAGGTTTAGGTGATGTACGTAGCACCTGGATTGAAGAGCGTGCTGACACTGAAAATCTGGCTGGCCCGACTTCTGATTTCGGTCAACAGCGGCAGAATGATCCGGAACTGGCCAATTTGCGATTCGAACATATTCGCACYCCCCGCCGCGCRAAAGCGGGCAATAACGTCTCGCARATGCATTATGCAAAGCAGGGCATCATTACGCCTGAAATGGAATACATTGCAATCCGTGAAGGCATGAAACTACAAGCATTGCGTAATGATCCGGAATATCGAAAAGTAATGATGCAGCATCCGGGGCAATCCTTCGGGGCTAATTTGCCAGAAGAAATTACGCCTGAATTCGTACGCGAAGAAGTAGCAAGCGGTCGGGCAATTATTCCGGCAAACATTAATCACCCTGAAGTTGAACCGATGATTATCGGTCGTAACTTCCTGGTTAAAATAAATGGCAATCTGGGTAATTCAGCAGTGACATCGAGCATTACTGAAGAAGTCGAAAAAATGGTGTGGGGCATCCGTTGGGGTTCAGATACCATTATGGATCTGTCTACCGGTAAAAATATTCATGAGACCCGTGAATGGATTTTGCGTAACTCACCGGTTCCTATCGGTACCGTGCCAATCTATCAGGCATTAGAAAAAGTGGGCGGGGTGGCAGAAGACCTGACCTGGRAAATTTTTAAAGAYACGTTAATCGAACAAGCCGAGCAGGGTGTGGATTACTTTACTATCCATGCCGGTGTGCGTCTTAAATATGTGCCCATGACCGCCAAACGTGTCACTGGTATTGTTTCGCGCGGTGGATCAATCATGGCGAAATGGTGTCTAGCGCATCATGAAGAAAGTTTTCTGTATACGCATTTTGAAGAGATATGTGAAATTATGAAAGCCTATGACGTGTCATTCTCATTAGGTGATGGTCTGCGTCCAGGCTCGCTTGCTGATGCCAACGACGAGGCACAATTTGGTGAACTGGAAACACTGGGTGAGTTAACTCAGATTGCCTGGAAACACGATGTTCAGGTCATGATTGAAGGCCCTGGACACGTGCCGATGCAGATGATTAAAGAAAATATGGATAAAGAGCTGGAAGATTGTTTCGAAGCGCCCTTCTATACATTAGGTCCGCTGACTACAGACATCGCACCGGGTTATGACCATATTACATCGGGTATTGGTGCCGCGCAGATTGGTTGGTACGGTTGTGCCATGCTGTGTTACGTGACACCGAAAGAACATTTAGGGTTGCCAAATAAAGAAGACGTGCGTATTGGTATCATCACTTATAAAATTTCTGCTCACGCGGCTGATTTGGCGAAAGGTCATCCCGGTGCCCAGATTCGTGATAACGCTATGTCAAAAGCCCGTTTTGAATTTAGATGGCAAGACCAGTTTCATCTGGCACTGGATCCCGAGCGTGCTCGTGAGTATCACGATGAAACCATGCCGAAAGATGCGCATAAAGTGGCGCACTTTTGCTCGATGTGCGGACCAAAATTCTGTTCTATGAAAATTTCACAGGATGTGCGTGACTACGCAGCAAAAGAAGGTATCGGGAATATAGAAATAGCGATTGATAAAGGCATGCAGGAAAAGGCCGAAGAATTTAAAAAACAGGGTAGTGAGTTATATAGTAAAGCCTAGTGCGTCCAAAATTTTCACTTACAAAAGGCTGACTGATAGGTGTAAAGTTTTGTAAACAAATGTCAGACAAATTATCATTGGCTAATAATTGTCCAYAAAGGTGCTACGCTTRTTAGTATWAAAGCGGYCATCTGTTGACTGCMTTTCTACAAAAYTGTCCCTTTTAGGTGTGAGTAGTGTTATGACTGAAAGAAGCTTATTCAAAGAAACAGRAAAAGATTTWTCGCCTATCGTTCAATCTGAGTTTGATGAATTACTGGAGCTGCAAAATAGTATTCTGGGTGTCTCWGTCAGTAATGATAATTGTAAAGAGTTACTGGTTAAACTCTGTCTTATGGCAGAACARTTAACGCCTGAGTCYGTYGCCAGTATCATGTTATACGAAAAAAATGTAGGTAGATTATACGTTCATACGGCCCCCAGTATTCCACAGGAAGCCATCGATGCACTTAATGGTTTACAAGTGGGTTGTGGTTCATGCGGAAACGCGGTGTACCATGATGAAGCAATGTATGTCAGCAACACATTAAAAGATAATCGCTGGTGTGAAACACGAACATTTGCTGAAATGTTCAAAATTTCAGCTTGCTGGTCTATCCCTTTTTATAATGAATCAAATGAAATTTTTGGCACCTTTGCGTTATCCAGTTTTGAAGTCCGTGATGCGACAAATTTCCAGCGTAAATTATTAGACACCTGCGCTTCTGTCGCGAGCGTTTTGTTGCAGAAAGAAAAATATCTGGAGCAAAAGTCGTTGTGGGAAAAAGAAACACTTCGTGCAGAAAAGTTAGAATCCATTGGTGTGTTAGCAGGCGGTATAGCACATGATTTCAATAACTTACTGGGAGTCGTCATCGGTAATCTTGAGATGTCTAATCGCATGCTTGATCGAGATAGTAAAGCATCTACCTATATTGCCGCTGCATCAAAAGCATCTAAACGTGCGGCTGAGTTGACGCAGCAGTTACTTACATTTGCAAAAGGTGGCGACCCGGTTAAAAAACTCAGTGATATTGTTGAAGTGGTTCGTGAGTCAGCAGAATTTGTACTGCATGGTACAGGGGTAGCACTAAGCTTTGATTGTTCGAGTGAGGGTAAGGATGTGCTGGTCGCTGATATTGATAATGGGCAGATCAGTCAGGTTATTCAAAACATCATTATTAATGCACGTCAGGCGATGAGTGATGAAGGCTCAATAAATGTTGCCTTTAGTCATGTCGAGACAGTGCCTGGCATTAGTGAAGTGTCTGCCAGTGCCAGTCGATATTACAAGATTGAAATTCGTGATACCGGGCCAGGTATTCCGGCTGATATTATCGATAAAATTTTTGATCCCTATTTTACGACTAAATCGAGCGGTAGTGGTTTAGGTATGGCATCATCATTTTCTATCGTTAAAAAACACGATGGGTTTTTGATTGCTGATTCAGAAGAGGGAGTGGGAACCTGCTTCAGCCTCTATCTGCCAGCTTCTGACTCTATGCCAGTCGCCGCGCCGGATAATGTTGTTAATATTAATCAAACACACGTTAAAGGACGTGTGATGATAATGGACGATCAGGAAATGTTGCATGAGGTAGCCGAAGCGATGTTAGAAGAATTAGGTTATCAAACAGTGCATGCGTTAGACGGTACTGAAGCAATAGAAAAATATAAAGAAAGAGCTGTTGGGAGCGAGCCAATCGACGTCGTTATTATGGATTTGACGATACCCGGAGGCATGGGTGGTGAAGAAGCCGTCCAGGGTGTACTCTCCATCGATGATGATGCAAAAGTCATTGTCTGCAGTGGCTATTCTAATGACTCAGTGATGGCACGATTTGCTGACTATGGCTTTAAAGGTGCCCTTAGTAAACCTTATAATATCGACGAGCTTGATTCCATGATCAGCCAGGTGATGGCGTCTCGATAGAGCAATGCACTTATCTGAATGGCAATTAATAGAGATGCCCTTAAGTAAAATCACCGTCATTCTGGCAATTTATTGCCCCAGATCGCTAGTAAAAACTATGCACTTTCAGTGCAAGACTTTAGTAAAGGTCTGTCATCCTGAACACTAGTGAAGGATCTTATACACTGGCATTTAAGATCCTTCACTAGTGTTCAGGATGACAGCGATATATAATGTCACTGGTTTTGAAAAGACTTAACCCTTATTAGTAAATGACGATTTTAATCGTTCTGAAGCAACCTATGGACTTTCAGTCCATAGTCGTTGAGTCTTTAAGTAAATACCATTCCGCTCTTATCCTATTTAGGGGCAAGATTTTCTCATYTCAACATCAATATGAATCAAAGGTGCTTGATTCGATTTGCAGTAGTTGGCATCAGCTTATAAAGTTCGATTTTAAATAAAATAAATTGTAAAGTTTTGTAAACAGATATATCTCTTGTGGGGAGATGCTTTCAGAATGGGTATAGAGATCAATTTGATGCCTTTATTGATTTAATACTACTCAGACGCGTAACCCTTCCATTCACGGAGCTGTTTATGAAAATGATAAAAAAGAATGCTGTTCACGAGTTACGACCAACGATAAAGCAAGTTCACACCAGTCCACGTGAAATTATTTTATCCGTACATCATGTACGCAAAAAGCTTGAAGTCAAAGGGCAGGCTACCGTCGGTTTTTTATTACACGCAAAAAAACGATTTCGTATTTTATTTCGGACAGGTTGCAGCTGTTTGATGGTTGATATTGGTGAGACGCGAACCAGCTTGCGAGTCATCACTCAAGGCAAAATTGATGAAATGTTGTACGAGGTTGTAAAAGGTGATGTCGATACCGACCCTTTTCTGAACAGTGATCGGGAGCAAATATATTGGTTAAGTATTGATAAAAACAATAACCTCATACGATTTGGTAAAGGCGAGATGGTCGCCGAGTTGTGTGAGCTGGAATTTGATTATGCCCATCTGCTGGAAGAGGGCAAGATGGGGTGGGTTTCTTTACTGGAGAGCTTCTCTATTGCCGGCAATTTTAATGAAGAAGAGCTAGAGAAGATTAGTCCTCTGTACAATCGACTACCCGTTACCACTAGTGCGCCACCTATCATAGTTGATAATGATCAAATTAATCTTGGCTTGATTGATAGCAATGATGCAACGGTCGTTAATAACCTAAGTACAGAGTGCGCGCATCTTTATAATAATGTGGCAGGTAGAAACCTGACATTGAATACCCCCGATTTTCCTGACTTTTCCGATGCGATTAACTGGAGCATCATGACGGAAGGCGCGGTCTGTCATACACGTTTATTGGAAAAATCCGTTAGTTTAAGTGACGACCGTAAAAAGCAGTGTTACCTGCGGATAACTATCGGAGAAAATTTGGGTGACTCACCGGGTGCGCCATACGTTCTTGAGATTTGGCCCGGTCAGCACTATTCACCTGTTCATCGCCATGCTGAATGTCATGCCATCATAAAAGTTCTACACGGTAGTTTGAGTTGTCGATGGTTTAAATCGCTTCAGTTTGAAGAAAACAAACCTTATCAACAGGCTGTCTTAAGTTCGGGTCAGGTTACCTGGCTGGATCCTGGGCAGTTTCAGACGCATCAGTTATACAATCATAATATTGTGGGTAATATGTGCGCGACAATCCAGTGTTATAAGTACAGTAAATTAGACTTTGAGCATTATGAGTATTTTGATTATCTCAATGAAGATACCAGAGAAGTTTGTCAGTTCACCCCAAAATCAGACTGGCGATACAGCGATTTTAAAGAACAAGTGTGCGCAGAGTGGATTGCATATAAAAACAGTAGCCAGAAAAATAATCTGGGCATTTTTAAGAGTAAGAGTGAAAACCATCTTATGAAAAAGGTGAGTTCATAATTATTTAATATGTTGAATCAAGAGCAATTATTGTTTCAACAAGAAACAACGGGAGGGTTGGTTGAGGTTTGGCAACAAGGCAACCATCGTTGGTTAAATATTGATGCAGTTGTACAAAGCGGTATAAATATAAATCAACCTGAACTGTTGGTCTCACCATTACATCATGCTTTTCTAGCAGCAGTGTTGTTTATAGACATGCCTGAAAAGATTTTATTAGCGGGTATGGGTGCGGGCGCCTTTGCTCGTTATATACATCATATCAATCCAGCTATAGAAGGCGATGCGGTAGAAATTAATAAAACGATCAGTGTGATAGCTAAGCAGTATTTTGATTTTCCAGATAAGAAATGGAAAATTAATATTGATAATATTCGTCAGTGGCAAGGAAGTTGTTATGATTATATTCTTGCTGATATTGCTCAGGATCAATTAACGCCCGCATGGCTGACTAGTGAAGCGATGTTGTTGCAACTAAAAAATCAATTGTCTGAGCAGGGCGTATTGGTGATGAATTTATTAGTGAATGATGCGCAGTCGTTTCATCAGATCTTAATTACCATACGAAAAGTATTCAAACGAAAAACACTGTGTTTAACAGTGCCCAATCATAAGAATGTTGTTATTTTTGCTTTTAATAATCATGCTGAAATTTATTCAAGTGCGACAATAAAATCTCAAATTGTGTCTTTAACTGAAATCTGGGGTATAGATTTTGAGGTTTTGTTTGAGCAATTAAAAAATGATAACCCGGTAGGTAGTTTTGGCGGTATTTTTTAAACTGCCAGATCAAGTTTGAGTTAATGCAGCCATTCTCATAATGTTTTTGTCTTACGCTTTGTATTGTTTGTGTTTGAAKATTGTCGTTCTAGCTATCGTGTAAGCTTCGTCGTTAATGATGCCTTCATCTCTTAGGCGTCGGCACATTTTTAGTTCACCTATTAGTCTTTCGGAAATTGATAGAGCAGATTGTGTTTGTTCTATCGTTCGCTGTAGAGTAATAAAAAAGCTATCGAATGATTGCTGATCTGGTTTTTTATTTTCAATTAAAAAAAGTTTGGCGTCACCGAAATAGCTATTAAAAATGTATTCATCGCGCATGCAATTTACRAAWATTAAGAGAAAAATTAATGTGGCGGCTAATGTAATGATGCCTGCTATTAAACAATAGTCAGGMTTAAATAATTTTTCAGTCATTGCATAAAAACTGACCGCTGTTAATAGGGCGGTCAATATTGCAAGAATCAACCATTGCCATACTATAACTTTATTGTGCGTGGGTTCTGAAGAAAGCCATGCAAGATTGAGTCGATAGCTTTTTTTTGCCGTATTTTTCTTTTCTAAAAAGTTTAATAAAATATAATTATTTGCATAACGTTGATACTCTCTACATGTGCCTTTGAGTCTGTCTATTTGTGTGAGCTTACTTCCCAGTTTAGATGGGTCGATTTCTTGATCAAATTCCTCATAATTGTCCGTTGGCACATCAAGGGCATCACTGGTAATRATTACTTCTTCCATATCTTYAGACCTTTTNATAATATTGCTAACTRCAYTAAYGACTSTTAATTATGCTACTCCMTATTAATTATTACCATGGAAGATAGACGWATYTTTCATAATATWTTTANTTAGTTGATAGCCTTTGAGTCAAAAGTATGGCGCAAGCGGTCAAGATATAAATCTTATATAGAATCTAATATAGTTTATTTAATGAATATACGGTAACTATGTGAGTGACATGAGGCAACAACTTTTAGAGGTAATGGGTAATTTTACTGAAGGCGTACAAGTGCCTGATGGTCAATTAGATTTGGTATTATTTATCTGGCGCAGAATGAATGAGCTGGAAGAAGATTGGGATGAAGTAAAAGCATCCGCGATGCTATTAAATATATTGTATCGAGATGGGTTGCTGCACCAGGATCAGATAACGACTGAAGGTTCTATGGCGATGAAATGGGCAGAAGATTATTTGGAAGATACTAACGTCGTTACAGTGATGAGTCAGTATAAAGCATCTACTCAGGGCATAAAAAACTGAAATATAATTTATAGTGTCTGTTTTGATTACACGTGTATGCGCATTAAACTCTATGGCGTTTTCTAGTAATCCCAACAAGTTCTAATAAGCCTGAATTAAATAACCATGATGCAGCTGGTACACGAACTGAGGGGGCAGCGACTTCAATATCATCATTTGCACAGGACATCGCCCAATGAATACCAAATTCACCTCCATTAGCATCTTCTAGTGCAAAAGGTTTCTGGCTGAATACGGCGCTATACAGTTGATGCCGTCTAAAAACTTTTTGGTATGACGCAATAGACAGTTAAATTTTTGAACAAAAAAGTCATACAATCGTCTAACAATTCACTATTGGCTATATGAGCRGGCTTTCATGTTAGTGAAAAAAAACATCGCAGAGCGTTTCTACACTGGTAAATCGAAGCTTACCTATTTTGGTTTAATAGCCGTGCTTTTGCTGGTTATAACGAGTGTAATGGAAGATGGCGTTGCGATTGCAGGTCACCAGGAGGGTTATGACATGATAAACCTCTCAATCGGACAGGTCGGCATACTTGACAGTATTGATGGCTCTCAACGGTACGGTATCGAATACCGGTTTAAGTCGATTATTTCCCCCTATGGTTTTGATATCGTTCCTGCAGTTGGCGCTGCAATTGCGGATAATGGTGCACACTTTATATACCTTGATTTTAAGCATGATATATATTTAAGTGAGCAGTGGTTACTGATACCGAGTTTCGGTTTAGGGGTTTTTAAGGAGAGTAAAGATATTAATTTAGGTAATGACCTGGAATTTAGATCAGGGATTGAATTTTCGTATCAGTTTTACAATAAATATCGAGCGGGTGTTGCACTATTTCATTTATCAAATGGCGGTATTTCAAGTTTAAACCCAGGTACTGAAGTGCTTGTTTTTTCTTTCAGCATGCCCATTCCTGCTAACTGAGTGCGGCGAGATTAACCATAGCTATTCTATTGTTAATAAAATACAATATTCAAATAAAATTGAATGCAGGTAATTTAATCATAAAAGTTTAAAAGGTGAAAAAATGGCTTATAAATGTGATGTATGTGGTATGAGTATTGGTACGATGACCTGTGGCGAGTGTGGCAAGGAGCTGGTTCATGATACGATAACGACCGATGAGGGTGAATCAGTTCATGTTTCGAAATGCCCTGATGGTCATGGTATGGTGAAATCACCTTTGTGTTGTGGTCAGGATATGGCAAGTAAGTCATAGTATTATTCATAATAAATGATACTGCTGTTTCGTTAACCCTGAAACTATGAACCGCTTGCAATTCAAGTCGCGAGTACCATGGTTATTGACGTATCTCTATATGAGCAGCATTTCAGCTAGTCGCGTTAAAGGTAACGGGACAGAGTGAATAAAAAAAGCAGCTGAAAAGCTGCTTTTTTTTCGAATTAATCAGAAATTTCCAAAATTATTGTTACTCAAATTGTCGAATGACACCGGTAACGACACCCAGTACTTCAACTTCTTCATTCTTTAAAAGTATCGCTGCCATATCTGGATTGGCGGGTTGCAAGCGGATACCATCCGCTTCGATGTAAAACTTTTTTAGCGTCACTTGTTCATTGTTAATGAGCGCGACCACAGATTGACCATTTTCAGCAGATTGCCGTTTTTCGATAATGACGATATCACCATCTTGAATATTATCGTCGATCATTGAATGCCCCGATACCTTCAGTGCATAGGTGTCTTTTCGAACCATATTCGCAGGTACTTTTACCTGCTCACTTTGTTCAACTCGCTCGATGGGCTTACCGGCAGTAATGATACCTAATAGCGGGATATCAATTAGTCTGGATAATTCATTATCCAGTTCGCCATCAATCGAATTGAAATTAGCCGGTAATACAGGACGGCGATTTTTTGGAAGTAATAGAGAGAGGTTATTCATCATTATTTTTATTATTTTATGTTTCGAAATAAAAGCATAGCTTACATTGAGCAAAAGATAAACTTGTAATTGCATTATTACGGATTTATAGTGGTTATCTAAARTAGTTGYTTRAAACTGGACGGCAAAAACAAATGAGGAAAKACTAATGTTATCTTCTTTAAATTCAGATGTCGGGCGTCTTATACTTAGRCTTAGTGTGGGCGGAATGATGTTGTTTCATGGTGTGGCAAAAATAATGCATCCTGCCTCGCTGGACTTTATTAGCGGTATGTTGAACAGTAATAACTTACCGGGTCTTTTGGCTTATGGTGTTTATATCGGCGAGGTGCTCGCTCCATTGATGATTATTGTGGGTTATCAGGCGAGATTAGGTGGTCTGATACTCGTGGTGAATATGTTATTTGCAATATTTTTAGCACACACTGGCGATTTCTTTAGTCTGACTGAGCATGGTGGTTGGGCGCTGGARCTACAAATGTTTTATTTGTTGTCGGCTTTGTCTATTGTGTTTCTAGGCAGTGGACGTCTGGCTGTTAAGCAAGACTGAGTGACATCGTGCAAAGCTCTCAATRTGTTTAAATGGTATTCGCGACATGAATGGTAAGCGGCATTAGGRTCAGCAGTGATATAAGATATAAAAACTCTGCGCTCTCCGTGGTTYAATCTTATAACCTTTAAAAGATTAGAGTCGGTTGTMGGTTATCAACCGATATGTAGCTCTTCCATAAAGTAGCAAATACAGTCCTGTCGTATCGCTCTCTCATTGGTGGTAAACATTGCCAGGGTGATGGTTTTTTTTAGCAGAAGTTTATCGTCTTTTCTTTCAATATATTCCTCTGTAACGTCTTCATGGCTTTCATTATTGACAATAATGGTTTTGTCTTTCGAGGAATTAATGCACGCAAATTCTGTACCGGGGTGTAGAGCGTGAAAGTTTTTATTTTCCAGTTCTATATTTAAACTCACATCTTTGTTTCCGTCACCGATAGACACTGTTTTAGGAATAATGACGCGTGCGATTGTATGATACAGCGACAGAGCATTGCTATTATGTGAGGATAAATCTTTTAAATTTAATATCGTATTTAGATATTGTAGTGCGTGCTCTTCACCCTTTCGATCACTTGCTTGTCCGCACTCTAATACTACTGCAGGGCAAAAATCAGAAAARGCAGATGACTGCACACCCTTCGGGTCGGTAAAGTAAACGGCGATGTCGCTAAATTTTGATGCCAGCACGAGTCCGTGTGGGTTGAGAATATTAATACAGGCATAGTGTGGGTTTTTGCCCGTATTRTTATGAATRTCRATACTRGCAAAGGGYTTYTTTTTCATCATGATACGGGTGACGGCCTGCATCATGTCTTTTTCGGCTGAATCRTTATGGTGACTGCCGGGCCATATCCGRTTAAAGTCATCYTGTGCATCAAGATGYCGCTGRTTCTCTTTYGCAGCGGCAACGTTACCGATAAAAATGGAAATGGCGCGTGGYAATGCCTTGTTTTTGTATTGYTGTAAAAGACGYTGGAYGGCATAAAACCCGGTRGTTTCRTTACCATGCAGTAATGTACAAATGAATAAAGGTTGTTTGTTAATACCGTCMAGATGAAAAAGYGTYGGTGCRCCGAGTARGTCTTGCAGTTCRTCAACYTGTGCGTTGAAAAATKCCTCGGGAATATGRCTCATTTCATTTAGCATCTAAATATCTCATTATGTAGTTTGAAAATCCCATTCATGAACCGGGATGCCTGTCTGCTGATTTTTTAGATAGTTTAAAGTGAGTTGAGTTCGATTATTGTGATGTCTATTAAGAAACTGAATTTGCCACTGRCTYCCYGTTYTATTGTGTGCAACACGTTGCTCTATAATRGAGAGGTAACGTTTGCAATCCTGTTGATCAATTCCTAGTTTGTATAGACCGGTTTCAGCTTCAATCACTAGTTTATCMAGAATAATCTTTTGTAGTGTATYCGTTTTTTTACTGAACCAGCGAGTCTTGTGTTTGAGACCAACCTGCGCACTGCGGTAAAAATTATCTTTGGCATCAGGAAACGGAATGGYATATTCAGGCGGTTCATCWATGCTGGCATAATAGTGGACCAGYCCATAATAAAAAGCGATGTTGGCAATATTATCGATAGTCGTCGGGGCGGCGGCGCAGACGCGGTGTTCAATTCTTAAATGKGGCGTTTTGTYRTTATCAAAGCCRATTAAGGGTCTGTTCCAGCGCCAGATTGTACCGTTATGTAARCGCAAATGTYGTACATCGTTYAATTCGCTYTGATAGTGTACAGGCAGCARTATTGGGAAGTGATCAAGGTTTTCCTGAAAACATTCAAACAGAGAATCGCGAACATAGTCTGAACCAAARCTCACACGGTGTATCGGYCCAGATGCTGCACCACCATAACCACCTGTTGGAACAGCCTGCTCGAAAACAGGAATACGGGTTTCCTGCCATAAACGTTTGCCGAACAAACAGGGCGAATTGGCRCTAACGGCGACCATGGGYGCGGATAATAASACTGAAGCATTGTAATAACGTGCTGCCACATCCGGTGGTACCTGAATATGRATTTGTAATGAAGTGGCTGCAGCTTCCAGCATGACATCTTTATGACTGACCTGGAGATGTTCCTGACCATTGATGTTTAGATCAATCTCTAATCCATTACGATGGCGTAAAACCTGTTCATTTAATGCCTTGTAACGATCGAGTAAAGAAATATTATCAAGTGTYAGGTCGCTATCCTGTAGTGTCGGTAGAATCCCGATTCCGAGTATCTTGCTATCGAGTGATTGTGCAGTGGCGGCGCATTGCTGCCAAAGTTTATCCAGTTCAGTTTCGAATGATGATAATACTTTATTTGATAATTTTTGCGGGTCGACATTCAACTCGATATTAAATTTAGCCAGTTCGGGGCTTAGTAATGGGTTATTTGCCTGTTTGAGAAAGTGTTCATTGATGGCGGCCGGTTTTGCTAATTTATCTATTAACCATGCTTCAAGCTCATAACCAGCAACGAGATTTGAACTGGAAAATGTGTTGTTTTYAAACCAGCCTTTTACCCAATCTGTTTCTTCTTTAAGGCGAGAAGTAAACTGCTGGTAATCGGATTTGTTGAAGTGACTGTATTGAATTTCTTCACCCATTAAACGAGTTTAGACTAATCAGCTGTGGATACTATTTGTTTTAATGAATTAATAGAGGTGCCCTTAATAGAGGTGGCCTTAAAATTGTTGGTAGGTAAAATAATGTAGAAATTAAATAACCTGGGATTGTTTATCGACAGCTTCGAGTTCTTCGTTAATTTCAAACCAGCTTGTTTCGGCTGCATTGTGTGATTTTTCCAAGATTGCTTGATCAGTCAGTAATTGCTGAAGTCTATGTTTGTTTTTTTCCGAATAAATATCATTGTCAGATAATTGTTGGTTTATCTCAGCCTGTTTATCGGATGTGTTTTTCATCTCTTCTTCGAGTTTTTTAATTTTATTTCTAAGCGGTTGCGTTTTTTGTCTCTGTGCTGCTTGCAGACGTTTTCTATCTTTATTTGAAAGGTTGTCAGGTTTGAGTGAAACACCTGACTTATCATTGTTTGCCAGAGAGTTATTGTGTTCGCTTAACCATTTAGGGTATTCATCCAGGCTAAGTGGAAATTCGCTGACGGATTGTTGATTGACTAAAAGTAACTGGTCACACGTTGAGTTGAGTAGATGCCTATCATGCGAAACAATAACCATGGCACCCGAAAATTCCTGTAGTGCTTCTGCTAGCGCTTCACGCATTTCTAAATCGAGATGATTGGTCGGTTCATCGAGTAATAATAAATTAGGTTTTTGATAGATAATTATTGCCAGTACAAGTCGTGATTTCTCGCCGCCAGAAAAATTTTGTATTTTTGATAATGCCATGTCATTGGAAAAACCAAAGCGGCCTAAATAATTTCTTAAGTCAGCTTCACGTGCTTTTTTATCTAATTGTTGCAAGTGTTCGATGGGGGAGTGTTCGTCCTGTAATTGTTCCACTTGATGTTGTGCGAAATAGCCAATTTTAGTTTCTTTGGCTAAATGGTATTCGCCTTTGCTGGTTTTAAGCTGATTGGCAAGTACTTTTATAAAAGTCGATTTACCAGCGCCATTAGGACCAAGTAAGCCAATACGGTCGCCGGGTAATAACTGAAAATCGATATTTTTTAATATGCAGCTATTACCATAACCCGCGTCTATTTTTTCCATGTGTAATAAGCTATTTGGAATTTTTTCGGGCTCGAATAATGAAAAGTGAAAAGGCGAGTCAACATGTGCAGGCGCAATAATCTGCATGCGTTCCAGTGCTTTAAGCCTGCTCTGCGCCTGTTTTGCTTTAGTGGCTTTGGCTCGAAACCGTGTTATGTATGATTCGATGTGAGCAATATTACGTTGTTGTTTAACGTATTGGGATTGCTGATTGGCTAAACGTTCCGCGCGAATATGTTCAAATGCTGAATAGTTACCAGTATAGAGCTGGATGTYCTGATGTTCGAGGTATGCGATGTGTGTGCAGATATTATTCAAAAAGTCACGGTCATGTGAGATTAATAACAAAGTACCGCGATACGCATTCAACCAGGATTCCAGCCAGATAATAGTGTCCAGATCGAGGTGATTGGTCGGTTCATCGAGCAATAAAAGGTCGGAGCGACACATCAGTGCTTTRGCTAAATTAAGTCGCATCTGCCAGCCACCAGAAAAAGTGTTAAGCACGCGCGGTTCATCGCTGACTTTAAACCCTAAACCCGCTAGTAATTGGCTGGCACGTGAATTAGCCGTGTAACCATCGATGTTATCGAGTTTGGTGTGCAAGGTTGCTAGTAGGATGCCGTCATCATTACTTTCAGCAACAGCCATGGCTTGTTGTATTTCGCGTAATTCGATATCGCCATCAAGCACAAACTCAATGGCTGCTTGCTGGTTGTGCGGTAGTTCCTGTGCCACATGTGCAATAACCCAGTTGGCAGGGTAGATGCAATCGCCGGAATCAGCATGAAGCTGGTTCAGTATTAATGAGAAAAGACTGGATTTCCCAGTGCCATTTGCACCGGTCAAACCTACCTTTTGGCCAGGATGAATTTGAAAATTAGCACCTTCAAAAAGGAGTTTTGTTCCGCGTCGGATGCCTAAATTAATCGCTTGTAACATGGGGCAGTATTGTAGCGCTTAACGGAATATTTAGACATAGCCCACAATGCACAGCGAAAAAAACCATGTAATCATTTATAGAAAATGACGGCATGGTTCTAGAGCATGAGAGCGTGAATCGGGCAAGCTCCTGGTGTAGTTAAAACTTCAAATAGGCACCAGCAAAAATGCCATCAAAAGAAAGGTCTGCATCGGTATCTGAAATGTCATCAAACTCATATTCCTGCATACGATAGCCGGCCTCAAAGCCAACGAAGAAGTCAGTGGTGTACGCAATTTTTGCGGTAATGTCAGAAATACTGCTGCCATCAAAAGCGATGTAACTCATTTCACCGCTGATAATGACATCCGGCCAGGGTGTGACGCCGACTAATGCATATAACATGGGTACGGTCTCATTGAATGAATCTTCTTCTGTGGTGTTAGTATCAGAGTTGGTAATGATGTAATCGACTTTTAAATTTCTAATATTTAAACCAATATCCAGGCTCACGACATTATCTAATACTTCGTAGTACAGGATCAAATCCGTTGTATCGATGGCGAATTTATTACTGATATCGCCATTAAAGGGTTGGCCATTAAATTCAAACGTTGTGTTACCTGACCCATCCTGATCAATACTAGTGTGTATTATTTTAACGTTGGGTATGAGTGGAACAAAGTGCTCAAAGGTGACAAAAAGATAACCCTGTGATTCATCATCCCAGAATAAGTTATCTTTGATATCAACGGCAATGGGGTCGCTAGTCGTTTGAAAGTTGCCATCAGGTGATGTATTCCACACGCCGCCACCCGCAGTGACAGATAAAAAGTCAGCGTTAGCAGTAAATGGTGTGGTGAGTACTGCAAGACATGCAAGTTGTTTTAGTTTCATAATAATTCGCTAATAGAAGTTTGTCTGTGGATTTATTTTGTCGTATTTGGTGTAAATATTAGTATAGATAGAAATTGCAGGTGTGAACGGATTAACCGTTTTTTTAATGAATGAATTACTTATAAAGAACCGAGAACCAGATAAGGCCGGTTATGACAAAAGCCAGAAAAACGGCTGCTGAGCCCATATCTTTGGCGCGGCCCGATAATGGATGTATCTCATCTCCGAGTCGATCAACGACTGCTTCGATAGCAGAATTGAGTATTTCGATTAATAAGAGAGCTTTGCACGAAGCCTCTTTTTCGTCAGGGTAAAGACGAAAATTGTCGAAAAAACCTAGGTTACACGGCGTTTGACACTACGTGTCCCCGCATTTTGAGACCATTTTTAACGCTGCCATGACGGAAAAGAGGCTTCGTGCGAAGCTCTCTTATAAGTTAATTTTGGTTAATTAATGTTTTTTGCAGACTTATTGCTATATTAATATACTAAGGAACCTCTGATCAATTAGTGAAATCATATCTTGCAAGCTGAATAATCCATTTTCGGCGTTGTAAAACTTCGCAATAGTCCGCTATTACGTGCGTTTTATGCCTTGAGCCTGAATCATTCAGCTGACAATCACCTTTATTCATAATTAATCAGAGGTTCCTTAAGTCAGAACAAACGCGATGACACATAATTAATATGTGTGTGAACTCGCCATAATAAAATAAATAGCTAGCTGAGTGAGCATTATGCTTAAAAGATATTTTAATAATATTCTTATATCATCAACTTTAGCCTTTAGTGTAATGCTTATGCCTGCGCAGGCAGCGGAAGTAACAAAAGAGCAGATTAAAGGACTGGATGAGCAAGTTCAGGATATTAAACAGGACGTACTAGATCTAACGTCTGAACTTACTCGTCTCGAAGAGRAGTTATTATTCCCATCCAATACACAGGTTTCACTATTTGTTTCCCTTCAAGGCGATARAGATTTTGTACTTGATTCGATGCAAATCAAACTTGATAATAAAGTGGTAGCCCAGCATCTTTATACCTTTAAAGAGATTGAAGCATTACGTGCTGGCGGTGTGCAACGTATTTATACGGGAAATATCAAAACCGGCGATCATGCTTTGGTGGCSAGTTTTATCGGCCGTACCMAATCTGGAAACGAGTATCAGCGCAGTGAAAAAATCACTGTAACGAAAGCAGTCGGGCCTAAATTTGTMGAGATACANRWTAYCNGGGTCGAGTGCATCYGATCAAACGGTATCATTTAAACACTGGTAAAACATGTTGCTTCGTTTTATTACATTACTGTCTGCTTTTTTATGCAGCTTGCCAGTATATGCAGGCAGTGGCTTAAAAGATGTTGAGCTACGAGATCTGTATTTTGGCGAGGTGCTTTATTATGCTTATCAAGATTTACATTTTGATGCGCTAGCTAGACTCGATGCTGAATTATCACAATACTATAAACTTGATGAATCTGAACTGGATTCGTTTCACAAACACCTGACCCAGGCTGAATTTTCTGTTGGCGATATAGAACTTCAATATCGTATGAACCAGCGTGCCGGTCGTGCGATACAGGCGGTGCTGGGTGAGGGCATCGATTTAGCAATACGCAATCAGGCGGCACTGGCACTGGCAAATGTTTTTTACAAAAAGAATGATCCGCAAAGTACGCTATACGCACTGCAGTTAATTCGCGAAGACCCTAAAAAATCACGTTACGAAGCTAAATATTCACTCGATGTATTGCGTGGCAAAGAGCCGGAAACATTCAGGACGGATGTGGCTTATCTTCGTGCGCTCGCCAATATTGATATCGGTCAGTTCACCGAAGCGGCTAAGAATCTTCAGTTGCTAAGAAATGAGAAAAATTTAAAAGGTTTTGTTTTATATAATCTTGGCATAGCCTTGATACAGAGTGGAGACGAACTGAAGGGGCTGGAAGTGCTGGATGAGTTGGGTCAGTTAGAGTTAAGTGATGACGGTTTGCTTGCACTTAAAGATAAAACGAATTTAAAACTTGCCTATCGTTATCTTGATCAGGGTAATGCGAGAGAAGCGCAAAGACGTTTTGAGCGAGTACGCTTAGATGGGCCATATTCCAATAAAGCATTATTAGGTGCGGGTTGGGTGGCCGTCTCATTGGGTCGATTTGACCGCGCTCTGGTTCCCTGGTCAATTTTGCATGAGCGTGAAAAAACGAATTATTCGGTACAGGAAGTATTGATGGCTGTGCCATATGCCTATGGAAAACTAAACGCACACGGTAAAGCGGCCAATTTATACAATCATGCGATGGAYGTCTTTGCTGATGAAATCGAGAGTTTAGATGATTCAATTAAAACCATCCGTAAAGGTAAATTTCTTAGCGCTTTATTAGACGAAAAAGCAAGAAAAGACGTGAACTGGGTGGTGAATTTACGTGAGTTACCCGATGCGCCTGAAACGAGATACATCCTTGACCTGATGGCTTCACATGATTTTCAGGAGTCTTACAAAAACTATAAAGAWCTTGCTGGTCTTCGTCAGCATCTTGATAAGTGGTTGGCTGATCTTCGTGTGTATGAAGAAATGATTGATATTCGGCGCGCCTATCAGGAGCCAATATTGCCCGTGGTGGAAAAAGAATTTAAAAAGCTGGATGCACGAATTACCTTAAGACTGGAGCAGAGAGAAAATCTGGCGACCAAATTAAAAAACATGCTGATAGCACCACGTCCGGATTATCTGGCAACGGCAACTGAGCGTCAGGCGATGGATACCCTAAACGCGCTACAAGAAATTATAATTACCACRCCGGAGCTRGTRTCKGARGATRTYGTWCGACGAGTTAAAAGRTTGCGYGGTGCWGTGTCATGGCAAGTYAATAGTGAATATGACCAGCGATTRACKGATGCTTACAATAATTTAGTCTCRTTAGATAAAATAATTAAAGAATTAAAATTGCGTTACAACTCTTTCGTGCGTACACGGCAGGCAGCGACACAAAGTTACGAAGGATATCTCATCCCGATCAGGCAATTAAGAACACGGCTGTTCACCGCACAACGCAAACTAAAAGGGGTGATGGCTAAGCAGGGACGGCTACTCGAAACCATGGCAATCAATGAACTGGATATAAGACGCAAGCGACTGGAAGAGTATCAGATAAAAGCCCGATTTGCGTTAGCGGAAAGTTATGACCGTGCCACCAAGTCTTCGATGGATGCAGAAATTAAAAAACAACTTGAGGCTCAAAGAACGCAGGAGCAACAACATCAGGGCGGTTTGGCTAAAAAAGCGGCAGAAGAAAAAGCCAGGCTGGAACCAGAAATAAAACCATTGTTTGAAGATGAAACGCCACCAGTAAAAAATTCCACATTTAAAGATAAGTTGTTGCGCCGGTGATTTATGAAGATAAATAACCAGACAAGACTGACACTTATTGTGACCCAGGCATCTTTGGTGCTGATGTTATCGGCGTGTGCCACAAATAATAATGAAGGCACACTGGCCAGTTTGAATGATGTCAAATTTGAAGTAAAAGAAGAAAAAGTCAGTGATAGCCTTGATAAGGCGATGGCGAGTTATGAAGAGTTTTTGAAAGAAACACCAGAAACTGCCATGACACCTGAGGCTCTACGCCGATTGGCTGATCTAAAAATACAAAAAGAGTATGAGGCCGAAGAGGATGCATGGCAGCAACAAGAAGCGCAACAATCAGCCGAATCTGAAAAAGGGGTGCTAGCGGATTCGATTACAGATAATATAAAACCGGTTGCTGATAGCGCTTCACAAGCCACCGACATTCAGACACCTGAAACAGGTTTTGTTCCTGTTGTTTCGGGTAAGAAAAAGCAGAGCATCGCTACTGATGGCGGGCCGATAGCAGACATAAGTGAAAGCGAAAAAGCATTCAGTGATCGGGCCGGTAAAAAGATTGAACTAGGTCGATCAAAGAAAAAGAAAATTATACCACCTGGTGAAATAGTAGAAGAAGCGGATGATTTACAGGCCGCTGGCGCTAAGGAAGCCATTGAACTGTACAAGGGGCTGCTCAAAAAATATCCTTTATTTGAGCGAAATGATCAGGTGTTATATCAATTGTCACGCGCCTATGAAGAAACCGGGCAAATTGATATTGCAATGACCGCGCTAGAGCAATTGATAGAAAAATACCCGCAATCTCGTCATATTGATGAAGCACAGTTTCGTCGCGCAGAATATTTCTTTACGCGAAAGAAGTTTTTAGATGCGGAAGATTCATATCAAGCCGTTATTGTAGAGGGGGAAGGCTCCGGATTTTATGAGCTTGCTCTCTATAAACAAGGTTGGGCCTATTTCAAGCAGGAACTGTATGAAGAAGCACTGAAAAACTATATAAAAATGCTGGATTACAAAATTGACAATGGATATGATCTTGAAAATATTGATAATAAAATCGAGAAAAAACGAATTGATGATACCTACCGAGTTATTAGTTTAAGTTTTTCTTATCTGGGTGGTGCAGAATCCATAGTTGAATTTTTTGATAAACATGGTCATCGCTTTTACGAGGCAAGCATCTATAGCCATTTGGGTGAGTACTATTTAATCAAGCGCCGCTATTTTGATGCGGCACAATCTTATCAGGCTTATATGGATCGTAATCCGATCTCAAAAGAATCGCCTTACTTTAATATTCGGATTATCGAAATTTATAAAAAAGGGGGATTCCCTCGTTTAGTTGTTGATGCAAAAAAAGAGTTTTCAAAAACATATAGGTTAAATTCTAATTACTGGACTTTCTTTGATATTAACGATAACCCAACCGTGTTGGCATTTTTAAAATCAAATCTTATTGATTTAGCAAACCACTATCATGCGTTATATCAAGATAAGCGACTACGTAAACAAAAAGAAGAAAATTATAAAGAAGCGATCTATTGGTATCGTGAATTTTTAACGTCATTTTCTGAAGAAAAAGAATCGCCCAAACTCAATAATCAGTTAGCAGGTTTATTGCTCGAGCATAAAGATTTTCTGGATGCAGCGACCGAGTATGAACGTACGGCATACAATTATCCTACGCATGAAGATTCATCCAGTGCCGGTTATGCAGCGGTGTATGCTTATCGTGAGTATCTAAAGGTTGCAAACCAGTCGCGAAGAAATGTGATTAAGCGCGAAATTATTCGTACATCACTTAAATTTTCTGACTATTTCCCTACGCATAAACATGCAGCTATTGTATTGGTGGCTGCGGTAGATGATTTATATAGCCTGGAAGATTATGAGCAAGCGATTAAATATGGCCGCCGTGTTATTACTGTTTATCCTAACGCAGATAAAAAGCTAATTCGATCATCCTGGCTGGTTGTAGCCCACGCTTCATTTGATATTGCTAATTATAAGGATGCCGAAGTTGCCTACACTGAGACGTTATCTTTAACGGATAAAAAAGATAAAAGTCATACTGCTCTTACCGAGAATTTGGCAGCCTCCGTATACAAACAAGGGGAACAGGCAAGAATATTAGGTGATCATAAAACAGCCGCTGAACATTTTTTGCGTGTGGCAAAAGTGGCTCCTAAGTCAAAAATACGACCTACTGCCGAATATGATGCAGCCGCTTCATTGATTTTATTGAAACAATGGGGTCAGGTCGCAGGTGTGCTGGAAGGGTTTAGAAAATTATACCCTGAACATAAGTTGCAAAAAGACATTACGAAAAAGCTGGCAGTTGTTTATAAAGAAGACGGTAAATTAATTAAATCTGCTGAAGAGTTCGAGCGTATCGAAAAAGAAAATCCTGATGATGATGCGTTAAGACGTGAAGCACTATCGCAAGCGGCTGAATTATATGAAAAAGCTGAAGCTCAGGATAAAGCCTTATTTGTTTACATCAAATTAGTGGATTCTTTCCCGGAGCCAATTGAAGACGCGATTGAAGCGCGTTCTAAAATGTCTGAGATATATAAAACACAGGGGCAAGATAAGAAATATATCGCTCAACTAAAGAAAATTGTTGTTACCGACGCCAAAGGTGGTAAAGACAGAACGGATCGTACTAAATTCCTGGCGGCAAAGGCTGCATTGATATTGGCTGAGCCAAAACTTGCAGCGTTTAAAAAAGTGGCATTGGTTAAACCTTTCAGGAAAAACCTCAGGAAGAAAAAAGTCCAGATGCGAGCTGCAATTGATGAATATACTAAATTGGTAGATTATCAGGTGGGTGAGGTGACAGCGGCTGCAACATTTTATATTGCAGAAATATACTTTGAATTTAATATTGCTTTACTTGAATCAGAAAGGCCAACAAATTTAAATGACGAAGAAATGGAAGAGTATGAACTGGTCATAGAAGATCAGGCTTATCCGTTTGAAGAAAAAGCCATCAGTGTTCATGAAAAAAATATGGAGTTACTGGATGTCGGTATCTATAATGTGTGGATCGACAAGAGTATCGAGAAATTATCTGCTCTATTACCTGCACGTTACGCAAAGACAGAGCAGAGCAGTGTTGTTATCACATTGATACAACCTGATCGTATGGAAAAATTAAAGCCTGAAATAACAGCTGAAAAAACGAATCGCTTAAAAGATAATCTTGAAATAAATAATACAACGGTAAAAGAACCGGCAGCAGGTGAATAGAATGATTAACGGACTAATATTAAATTCCATTCAGACTGCTAAGCTTATGGCTCTGTTGTCTGAAGGCGCGTTGAAAAAATATGCTATTAGCCTTTCCTATATTTTTCTGTTTGCTTGCGCAGGGGGCGGCATAAAAGAGCAGGCAGATGTAACAACAATTAAAGCACCGACAAGTTATGTTGTTGTTGACTCTGATGTCGAGCTGGATTTTAATAATGCAATAACATTATTGAAACAGGAAAAAAATGCACAGGCTATTGAAGTGCTGAAAACAGTTATTAAGCGAGAACAGAGACTGCCGGCGCCCTATGTCAATATAGCGATTGCATATAATAAAATACAAGATAAAAAAGCAGCTGAAGCCAATCTCATTAAAGCTTTGAAGCTGGATATTGGGCATCCTGTTGCAAATAATGAACTAGGATTACTTTATCGTAAGCTAGGAAAGTTTAATGCTGCACGTACGGCATACCAAAATGCAATAAATGATCACCCCGATTATTTGCCAGCGAAACGAAACCTGGGTGTGTTATGTGATTTGTATCTGCATGACTTCGATTGTGCGTTAGAGCAATTTGAAGATTATTTGGAATTAAAACCTGATGATAAAACGGTAGCAATCTGGGTAGCAGATGTTAAACGCCGATTAGGCAAACAATAGGTTCTGTTTTAGTGATTAATTATCTATAGGACGAGAGCAATTAATAAAGATGCCCTATACTTTATAAAACGCATTAACTAATGACATTATGAAAATTAAAGTTATACTCACTACAATTCTATTCTGGCTGCTATTGCAGTCATGGGCGATTGCCGAGGGAAAAAAAGTTGATAGTGAAGTGAAAGAGCTGTCAGGTATTTCAATTATCGGTAACAAAGAAGCGCCAAAGTCACTTTACATTGTGCCATGGCAAAACTCCGAAGTGGGCGTTGCGACCAGTCTAAGTTCAGGCTTACTGGACGATAGTATGCGTCCACTGGATAAAGAAGTGTTTTTGCGAGAGCTTGATTTTTTTGAATTAAGCCATGGGCAGCATAAGTAATTAACCAAAACAATTAACCATAAATTATTAATCATAAGTAATCAGATTAAATAATAAGTCAAGCGTGATTCAATTCGCGATTTATATAATGAGGAGTACATGATGGATACTATCCAGAGTATTGCGCAATTTTTTCAAACCGGTGGTACCTTCATGTACCCAATTTTAATCATTTTTGCTTTTGGTGTGGCTATCTGTATAGAACGATACATTAAATTATCGGGCATCGGCAGTGCGAATAAAAAAGTCTGGGATAAGGTGTATCCTTTACTTAATGAAGGTGATTTTGATACTGCACGTGATTCGATAACAGACGATGACTCTGCCATAGCCAGTTTATTGAATATGGGTCTGGCTAGACAAGGCTCGGTACGTCGTCGTGATGATATCGAAATTGCGATGGAAGAAAGTATGATGGAAATCATACCCACACTTGAAAAACGCACACCATACATTGCGCTGTTTGCAAATATCTGTACCTTGCTTGGACTGCTCGGAACCATCATGGGCTTGATCGAAGCGTTTACCGCTGTTGCTAATGCRGATCCTGCTGAAAAAGCCGATTTGTTATCAGCCAGTATTTCAGTTGCGATGAACACCACAGCATTTGGTTTGATGGCTGCGATACCMTTACTGATTGCYCATGCGATGATATCTTCTAAAACAGGTGARATAATYGATAGTCTGGAAATGGCATCCGTTAAGACATTAAACTTAATTGCGGATTTCTCAAAACGTCAAGCGGCACTGGCTGCAAAAAATGGCTAGAAGACACCACTATAAGCGGCCGAAGAAAGAGCCGCCTGAATTAAACATAACAACCTTCTTAAATCTAATGGTTGTGCTGGTACCGTTTTTGCTAATTACGGCGGTATTCTCTCGYATMACCATTATGGAGTTGAGTCTTCCTGCGGCCGATGGAAACAACGATAGTAACAAACCGCAGGTGTCGATAGAAGTYATCGTCCGTCAAAAAGGATTGGAAATCAGTAACGGTAARCAGGTGTTAGCCAGATTTCCATTGTTGAAAAAAGAAGATGCGGGAGTGGTTGCGGATAATGAAGGTAATATTGATGTAACCCAGTTATATGATGTTGAGTTGCTTGCCGATTTTCTGCTGAAAATAAAATCAAAATACCCAGAAAAAACAGATGCACTGGTGTTGATGGAACCGGATATAGAATATCGGGTTTTAATTAAAATTATGGATTCTGTTCGCTCCTCTTTCGTCCGACAGAAAGGAGAAGAAGGTGAGGCGGATGTACTACAGCAGGTTGTTTTATTTCCCGATATCTCAATAGGTGACGCACCATGAACGATAATCGGCGGATGAAACGCATGTCGCGCAATCGTAGCGGCGTGACTAGTGCGGGTTTAAATCTGGTTTCATTAATGGATGTATTCACCATTCTGGTATTTTTCTTACTGGTTAACTCCGCATCCAGTGATGTAATGGAGCCGCCCAAAAATATTAAACTACCTGATTCTGTGGTTGAAACAAAACCGCGCGAGACGGTTATTGTAATGATTACGCCACAGGAAATCCTGGTTCAGGGTGAGCCAGTCATTTCGACGCAAGACGCCATTGATAGTAAAACATCTGTCATCGAAGAAGTTAAACAGAGGCTTCTATTGCAGCAGAAAAAAATCATTGGATTAAACACGCAAACCGTAGCACAAAGTAGAGAAGTGACGGTGTTGGCGCACCGAACCGTACCTTTTCATTTAATGAAAAAAGTGATGGCAAGTTGTACCAGCGCTGGCTATTCAAAAATCTCACTTGCTGTCATTCAAAAAGCTAAAAGTAAGAGTTGACATCCTCCGTGATAGACGAAATTAAAAAACAGCAGGAAGAAGTCAATCGTAAGATTGGTGAAGCCTACGATCGTCTGAATGAACTGGAGAATGCAGAGTCTGGTATTAGTGGAGAATTAAATGAATTAAATACCCAGCGCCAGCGTTTTGCAGTATTGAGCGAAATAAGTGACCAGTTAGAAAAACTGGAAAAACTGGGTGGTGAAAATCTTTTTTGGGGTGATGGCCATGACCGTAATGCTGCGCGAGAACATCAGAAAAATGTTCGTGATTTAGTTATTAATTATGACTCTCGTGTCACAGAGTTACATGATGATCAGTTAACACGCGAAGATTCAGTTGAAAGTCTTACCGCTAAAATTAACCTTCTGAATGAAGAAACAATGAATCTGCAAGCGCGTGAAGACGCGCTTGCAGAAGAATTTATTATCGAACGCGAGATGGATGATGTGCCGTTTCGTCCTATGCAGATGCCATGGAATGGTGACGATGAAGATCAGAAACAGTTTAGAAAAGTTCTGGTCATTGTTTTATGCTTTACTGTCCTGCTGGGCATTCTTATTCCTATGTGGCAGATCCCGATACCCGACCGTATCGAAGTGGTGAAGGTGCCAGAACGTTTAGCGCAGTTGATTGTGCTTAAAAAAGAACCGCCACCGCCAAAAGTTCAAAAGAAAGAAGAGAAAAAACTAGAGAAGGAAAAGCCGAAAAAAGACAAAAAGCCGCAGCCTGAAAAAGCGAAAAAAGCACGCAAAAAAGCAGAGAGTGCAGGTTTGATGGCATTTAAAGATGACTTTGCTGATTTGATAGACAATGTTCCAGTGGCAAAACTGGGCGCTAAAGCCAAGATTAGTGGCAAAGGCAGTAAAGCCAGAAAGACTACGCGTTCACTGGTTACTTCTAATGTTGGTACCACCAGTAGTGGTATTAATACGGCAGCATTGAGTCGAAATGTGGGTGGTGCGGGTGAGAATATTGGCGATGTAGCGTTCTCGCGGGTTGAAAGTTCAATCGGTACCGATTTTGCTGGTGAAGAGCGCCCGCTTAGTGATGGACCTGGGCCGTCACGTACCGATGAAGAAATTCAGATTGTGTTCGATAAATATAAAGCTGCGCTTTATCGAATATACAACCGTGAATTACGTAAGAACCCGACCTTACAGGGTAAAATGGTACTGCGTTTGACTATTGAGCCGAGCGGAAAAGTCTCAGCATGTTTAGTTGATTCCAGCGATATGGATGCGCCAACGCTGGATAAAAAGATTGCTGCCAGGGTGAAAAAATTCAATTTTGGCGCCAAAGACGGCGTTCCGACTATCACCATTTTATATCCTATCGATTTCTTGCCCGCCACTTAGAGCGATTCAGGGTTTATTCAAATTAAGTCATTGATTGCTAAATAATTTTATACGATTTATTCTTTGGGCTGGGTGTAAAATTATGTGTCAGGAAAATGACATAATGCCGTGTTTAACCCATCATAGCGTCTATACTCTATTACATGTTTTTGTGCGGAAAGTCACAGCAAATCGCTGAGAATTTTTTATCGTCAACATGTAAAGCAATTAAATGTAATCAATTATTTACTCACTAAAGTTATTAAGAAGTGTTTATCTAGTGTTTGACGACGGGAAGCCAACAAGTTGTAGTCGTTTTCTCGCAAATTTGTTATTTGCGAGCGGTGTTTTTCTGTGTTCGTCAGGAAGTGCTCTAGCCGATTTACAGGTAACCAAAAGCATTGCTCCCGCTACCGTTCAGCCCGCGCCTGAAGGTAGTTTCATTTTCTATAATATCGATGTAACTAACACTGGACCCGGTGACCTCACTAATGTCGTTATCGATGATGGTCTGGGCATTGATCTGAATAATCTGATTTTTCAAAATGCGCCTCTTGGTGGCAGTCAAACAGGCGCTGCTCAATTCACTATTCCGAGTATGATTGCCGGTCAGTCAGCGACATTAAATATTCGTGCGACAGTTAACGGCACCAACGACTGTCCGGTTATTCAAAACAGTGCAAGCGTGAGTGAAGATAGTGCTACGTTTAATGGTAGTGATGCCGCACCCAGTATTGAATATGACTTTGAGTTTACCAGTGGCCTTGGCTCTAATGTTATTTCACATGTAACGGCGACCAGCTTCTGTGAATTTTGTGATACCGGTGAAGTGCATATCACCATCACTAATCCGACCACCGCAGCGATGACAAACATCACACTGGTCGAAAATTTGCAGTTGTTGGGTTTAACTTTTATCAATGGTTCAACCACATCAACTATTGGTGGTGCTGCCAACCCTGTTATTTCTGGTGGCGGAACAATACTGACATGGACCTCTGCAGAAATTGGYGCACTGGCTAGTTTGGCRGCRGGTGCAACMRTCGWMATTGCRTTTRRKGTAAGYACTTATASYGAAGCRTYMATACTGGCYGAYCCAAATAGAAATCTTCTTGCTACAGCGACATTTGATATGTCGTGTCTTGCAGCGACACAATCGGTTAACTCAGGACAATTTGAATTACCYATTCGYCAGCCAYTACCTACYACAGCTAAAAATGGACGAAATTTTGATGCCGGTCAAACAGGTTATGCTGAACCCGTATTTGGTAGTGAAGATGATGAYGTTATCTGGCGYGTTGATATCGAYAATCCAGGGYTGGCAGATATGGAAGCCTTGCGTATCGTTGATACCATAAGTGGTAATTTCAGTATCAATTTTATCTGTCCGACAGAGGCCAGTGCGAATGCGACGGCGATAGCCAATGGTGCCGGGGCAGCCGGTTGTGTGCCCTATATTGCACCGTTTGATGTCGATGATCCTTTTGGTAATGCAGCCGRTCCGGATGATGTYGCGCAGAGTTCAATCAATGCGTATATCTATTTTGTTGGACGAATACTCAACACACATACAAACGAAATTAATAATGCTGATATTTCCTACGGCTGTGAAGTGACTTCACCCGGTGGCGGATTGATTACTGTGCCGGCTTCTGTTGGTGGTGGTACGCCGGGTACAGATCTAAATGGTAATTCGAATTTAAAYACCATTGTTACACCCGCTAATCTGCTGGTAACGCAAATCGTGACTGGCAGTAATCCGGCGCAACCATTAGGCACAAAAGGGTTGATGACGATTACCCTGAATAACCAGTCCGGGGGCTCGATTCAAAATATTACGGTTGATGCCACATTGCCCGTCGGTTACGTTATGGATRATACCTATGGTGATCTGAATGGAGTCGGTACGGGTCAGCCTACCTTTGTTTTAACACCGGCATTTGGTGTTAACTACCCTGGTTTTATTGATACCTTTACCCGTGATGATCCTGAGCTGCTTACACCTGACCCACTGGATGATACCAATCCAACCTTTACCCTGACCAGTAGTCCCCCGGTCGTTGTTGTCGATCTGCCTCAACAGCAGGATATGTTAAGAAACGATGATCAGGTTTCTTTCACTTTTGGTATCGTCATGGTTGAAGCGACACGGTTTGATTTGGTCGCTGATCTTGATCTTGCGCCAGAAATAACGGCGGGTGGCACCGATCCGACAAATGCAGTGGCACTAAGCAATAATGTTACTGTTAATTTTGATGCAGTCGATCCGGTTGGAGTGCAAAACCAGACCCTTAATCCTCCAGCCTTTACCTACAGTTCAAACCCGGAAGATCTGGATGTTTCCATTTCAGATGCATTATTTATTCTGACGAATGATCCGGGAACACCACTCGATTTAAACGTACTGGTTACTAATAATGGTGGTCACGATGCCGACGATTACACAGCCTACATCACTTTAGGYCAGGCAATGACYGTGCAACTACCYTTRCCTGCAGGTTGTTCAGGRCCGGGGGCTAATCCGCCACTTCAACCCCATTGGGATGACCCWGCSGCWATTCCAGSYRCTGCTGCAGTTTTCACCTGTGACCGAGGTGTGATCGCKCCCGGTGCAACGGAAACCTTTACCTTTACTGTGATAAAGACAAATGCCCCRCCGATTGATGATTTAACCTTCCGCGCAGATGTCTTCGGTGAAATYCATTTATTCAACAGTACACCGGGTACACCACTACCACTGACTTTTCCTGCACCGGTCGTTATCCCGGATACCACCCCTACTATTGCRCAGTTGGCAAACAACTATTCATTCGATGCAATCCGTTCCCGGGTGCTCGGTTTTAATCTGGTGAAGAATGCCTGGTATTGTGCAGAAGATGGYCTGGCACAACCTGCAGTACCTGYGAATGTATTATCACCGGCAGCGGCGCCGCCGAACACACCCATTTTGACGGGTAATCTAAATTCTCAGATGGGTGARGATTGTGTTTACCGTGTTGAATCGGGYGGTTGGTTTGGTTTTGTTACACCGGGTTTTACATTGATTGAAGTACGGGATGTTACGGTGACGGATGACTTACCGGACGGTCAGGGTTTTATTGCTTTTGGTGGCAGTGCGTTTAATTTTACCAGTACTGCAGGCATTACACTGACGGGCGTTGATGGTGGCGCCGGCTCCACACCACTTAATGAAATCGATATCGTATGGAATTTTAATGCGACTGGTAGTGGTATCGGAATAGCGGATGAATTTTTCCGTGTTGATTTTAAAACACGCTTATTAAATGATTCGGTCGATCTGGCTTATCCGGTGCCGGGTGGTTTTGCACCGAACCTGCATGGTAATACCAGTACGAATATTGCAGCCACATCATTTACCGCAGTGTTCCAGTCAGACCCTATCGGTGGCTTTCCACAGCCAGAGATTGAAATTAATGTAAGTGATACAGTCAATAATCCTCCAGGTTACATTGTGCCACCTGGCTATCCAGCAGAAGTGATACGTAGGGTAGATTTAACAGAAGTTGAACCTRACCTGATTGTAACTAAACAGGTTTGTAATGAGACATTAAGTGGTACCGGGATAGGTGCCGCCTGTACCCCTTTCGCCGATAGTATTAATAATGGTGACACCAATGATGATTATGTCTATCGAATTACTATAGAAAATGAAACATCTGTGCCTGTGCGTTCACCGGCTTTTAATGTTATTGCCACTGATACTCTGGATAGTTCAGATCTAATGTTTGTCGTCGATTTTGCGACTGATAATCTGGATAATAATGGAGATGGTTCTTCTGTAAATGGTGATCCGGGTGAGGCGGCTATGTTTGCTGCTATCTCCGATAATATTATCAATAATGCCATTCCAGCTGTTATCACACTGAATGAAAGCTTTGGCGCACCCTTTGTGCAAATTGATCCCGGCCCGGTTAATGCGGTTACCTTTTATTATCGTGTCGATCCGGATGATGCGATTGCCCCGTTACAGACACTGACAAATAACGTGAGCCTGTCTTTTGATAGTCTGGACGATGCTTTTGGTAATCAAAGTATACCGCAGGTAACGAATACCAATGTGGGTACGGCAGGTAGCGCACGTGTCTATACATCAATTACACAGATTGCCGATGTACAGATGATTCCACTTGTTGCTCAGCCAAAAGCGATCATTGCTGTTTCCAACTCGGGACTCGGCGGTGCGCCGCAGAATGTGGTTATTGGTGAAGAGATACGGTATGAGTTAACCACGCAGTTGCCGGTTGCAAATCTGCGTCAGTTTGAAATTCGCGACCGTTTACCGGTTGGGCAAATCTGTGTGGAAAATGGACCGGATGTGGATCTGGGCCCATTAGGCCCACACGCTGCGGCTGGATTTAATCCCGGTGGTGTAATCACACCAGTATGTAGTCCTTCTGGTGACGAAATGGTCTGGACGTTTGGTGACCAGGAATTAACCATGGCAGGTGGTGCAACAAGATTTGATTTTATTATCGATTTTGTTGCCCGAGTGCAAAACACCGCTGCCAATCAGGAAGGCCTGGTTATGACCAACGGCGGTGGGGCAGGTGCGGGTGGTACCGACGTGACCGCAACCTATGTTAACGAAGCGACAACCACTGTCCAGCTCGATTTTGATTCTGTCGATGTGGTGGTGCGWGAACCCGTGATTGCMTTGACRAAATCATTTGCCCCCGTGGTTAAYAGTGAYGCCGGTGATATTTTAACGGTKACTGTYACAGCAACCAATAMKGGTACGGCTTCTGCTTATAATCTGCAAATTCTGGACAATCTGTTAACCAGTGACCTGACCTACATTAACGACAGCATGGTCGGTGCCGATGCGCCTGATGATGATGGCGTCATTGCCGATTCCAAGCAACCCACTTTCAGCTGGTTGCCCGCTAATCCTGATTATGAAATCTTAACCGGTGCYGGCAATGCAAAAACATTTACCTTCCTGGTAAGAGTGGAYACCACCGCACAGCCATTAGAAATTCTTGATAATACGATTGAAGGCAAGTGGGATTCGTTGCCGGGGCAGACGACTGCGTTAAATGCNAGCRGSSNTWATCGGTGCTGATGGTAGTGCRACGGGTTTAAGAAATGGTGTGTTACCGAATGCTRSKGGTGCKTTAAATAATTATGAAACCACAGCAACCGCTGCAACYTCTGTATTGCCTTTAACATTAAATAAAAATGATTTAAACGYAGCACTTATTCCTGCCATCGGTGCGCATAAAAACTTTGAGATTGTTATYGCGCTACCRGAAGGCACAACCAATAATTTGGTGGTAGTAGATAATCTTAACTTTAGTGGRTTAAGTTACGCGCTTTCACGTAACCTCAGTTTTGATGTGTCCTACACATTCAACGGCATTGCGACGATCAATGGCGCGGTACCCGATGAATCCGCATTCACCGGACAAGGTTTAGGCACCTTACCGATTGATAATGATAGCGGTATTATCGAATGGAATATTGGTACAGTCGTTACCAGTGAGGAAGACGACTCTACTGTTAATGTCATTAATCCGTCTATCACCATTACCTATTTCGCGCGGGTGAATAATGACCTGGTAACCGACGATGGCGATACGCTGCAAAACTCAGCCACGGTAACTTACGATAATGGTGAAGATTCGACCGTCACGGAAACATTAAATGATACTACCGCTGTGCAAACAGTGGTTGAACCTTTACTGGTATTTAATCCTGCCATCACCATTACCAATTTAACCTCACCCGGTATACAACCGGATTCAGGTGATATTCTCGAGTATCAAATCACCATAGAAAATACCGGTACGGCAGAAGCCTTTGATGTCAATGTGCTAAGCACGCTGCCCACGCAATTATTATTTGATACAGCACTACCCGTGCCAACGGCGCTAATTGGTGGTGTTGCTGTGACCGGATTTACCACATTGCCTGCGGCATCACCAGCTGGCCCATTAATTTGGGGTCGAGACAATGCAGATAATACGCTCGATATTCCAGCTGGTGATTCCTTAGTATTAACTTATCGCGCCGCGGTACAGAACGTAACCGAACCGAATACCAACCTGGATACAACGATAACAGTAGACTGGACGTCACTGGATGATATTGATCCGAGTACGCCGTTTGAACGTGATGGTGCAGGCTGTCCGGTGACGGTTGATCCAGATGATTATTGTCTTGGCCCACAGCTGGCTCAGATAACCACCATCGATGATAACAATATTACAAAAACCATCATTCTGGATACTTATGATACGGGTTTAAGTACCGCACTAGATAGCATTGTACGTATCGGCGATACCGTAACTTATCGTTTAGACGTGGCTATTCAGGAAGGCACAACGCGCACCGTGAATGTMGTGGATACCATGCCWACSGGYATGACCTTYGTTGACATACTTAGCATCAATGGTGACGYAAYCGCTGATTATGATCCACCGGGYGCAGGTGCGGGTTCGAATTTTTCTTATGCAACGTTGACCGCAGGTAGTYTCCCGATAGCCGGTGCCACCGGTATTATCACCTGGACCTTTGGTGACGTTGTTAATGATGCAGCGGGTGACGCMACAACCGATATTATTGTTATCGAATACCGYGCRCGAGTAACAGAAGATGCCGGTCTTGTGCRACAGCCAACGACGACATTAACCAACAGCTCAGACTTAAATTATATTGACGGCAATGGCGCAGCATCCGATCCGATTGCTRCRCCACGATTAAGAGACAGCAGTGACCTGACTGTGTTGCAGCCARTRATGGACGCACTCACTAAAGTTGATCGTGATGGCGTACCGGTTAGTGGTGATACCATTAATGTTGCCGCCGATACCATGAACTTCCGTCTGCAAACCTGTAACACCACAGGTTTAGCTCCATCTTACGGTTTATTAATTACCGATAATTTGCCAACACAATTAAATGAAACTTCACTGGTCGGAGCCAATAACGGTGCTTTATTGCCGGACGTATTCATTAATGGTGTRCTGGCTACTGAAGGTGCTGCCAATGATTATGTTTATACGCCACCAGCTATTCGTGGCGGTGACATGGTGTTCTTCTTTAATACCGAAATTAATCCCGGCGCCTGTGTTGATATCGAATTTGATATGGGGTTCTACACCGATTTCCCGGCTAACCAGTCATGGAGTAATACGGTAACGGTTGATGAGTACTACTCATTCCCGCCTGCTAATGCGCAACTGTATCCAGCGATTGGCCCAGTCTTATTTAATATGAATAACAATATCGGTGCCTTCCCGCCACCCGATAAAATTATGACACAACCGTTACCGGCAACACCGATTGCTACCATCGGTGATGAAATAATTTATGAAATAAGAATCCCTGCCACACCGGTTGGTGCAGTCATGTTTGATGTAACCGTAACCGATGTGCTGGACAGTAGTTTGGTCTACCTTAGTGCTAGTGATATCGGCCCCAGTGCCTTTGTGCTTACCGATAATACSGTTTTGCCGGGTGCGGTTAATTTARTTATTCCRCARATACTTGCYGGTGAGCAAGCCATTATCGAACTACGTGTACGTGTCGATAATAATGTAAATGCAAATGCCGGTGTGGCATTTAATAATGYGGCGAGTTACACCTTTGCMAATGCWCCGGCTGGCGTACCAATCAATGGTGGCAGCGATAATACGACYAGTACKTTAACCCTYRTCGAACCGGTCATCGCTGTYGCAAAAACAGTGGCGAATTTAACCAGCCCGGGTCTTGATCCTGATGCCGGTGAYRYTTTACTTTATACCTTAACCTTTACTGCATCCGGCGGCATCGCTGCTGATTTATTYTCGGATGCATTTGAYYTAAGCCTTRCCGATAGTTTGAGTTTGGGYCAGGTGTTTAATGGTGCGCTAACYGTAGACGGCGTGGGTAATACAATCAATGCGCCAATTATTGTCGGTGATGGYCTTGTCACCGCRCAAACAYTGGACTGGTCATTGGCAGATGCTAATGCCGATATYGATGTGATTGAAGGTACAGTTGTTACTGTTACTTATGAAGCCTTAGTGCTTGATGAAATACTGGCATTGCAGGATTTAACCAGTACAGTCAATGTGCAATGGCATAGTCGTGATGGTCCTGACGTTAATCAACGCGATGGGTCCGGTGTGCCCGCATTGAATGATTATTTTAATGCGGCTCCTGTTACCACAGTAATCACAACCGCAGATAATAATGCGGTTGCCAAATTGCGTTTAATCGATACCTTCGAACCATCGATTCCATTACTTGGAGACAATATCGTACGCGTCGGTGATATTGTCGATTATGAAGTCCGTGTCAATGTACAGGAAGGCAGCCATACTAATTTTGCTGTAGAAGATAATCTGCCACCGGGAATGGTGTTCGAAGAAACCGTTTCTATAAATGGTATTGCCGCGCCCTTTGCTGCTGTTGCACCGTTTACCTATTCAACCATTGTTGCACCTGTTGTAGTCGGTGACCCAACGACCGGACCCACAACCGTAACCTGGTCTGTCGCTGATCTGGTTAACCCCGGCGATAATCTAGCTAACAATGATTTTGTTATTGTCTATCGCGCACGGGTTTTAAATCTGGTGCATCCTCAGGTTAACAATATCGCTTTACCGAATACGGTCAATGTTGATTACGATAGTGCCCTCGGTGCAGCACCAACGAAAACAGATAATGAAATACTCGATTTACAACAACCGAATCTTTCAGTAACAAAAGTAGCCGCCCCCGCTAATGGCGATACCATTATCGATGCCGGTGAGGTAATAACTTACACGATAGAGATTACCAATAACGGTACAGCGCCAGCTTATGATGTTGAGCTGAGTGATGTGATTCCATTAGGTTTGCGTCAGGCGGGTATCACATTACCACTCGTAGACGGCACGCAGCTACTGGTAGCGGGAACGATATTACCGAATGTGACGCCAACGTTTAATGTACTTACCGGTGCGACCAACTGGGATTTTGATTCAGGTGTAGCCGATCAGTACAACATTCCAGCGGGTGATACTTTACAGATTATTTATATTATTCAAGCGGATGCTGGACTAGGTTCCGGCGCGACCCTGACCAATCAGGCGCAAGTTCAGCTCTACTATTCGTTTGATAATAATGATGTACCAACCGCCGCTGCCGTAACCGGTGTCCGTGAAATTTATGGTCCAAGTAATACCGCGCAAGTTGTCCTTACTACTCTACCAGCGAGTGCTTTATTAAAAGAGAATCCTGCTGTTCTTGATGCCTCAATCGGTGAGACCTTTACCTATCGAATCACGGTGCCTGAAGTGCTTCAATCTACAGCACTCTATGATGTTCGTATCCTTGATGACCTAACAGCCTCTGCGGCAAACCTTCAATTTGTTAGCGTTACCAAAGTGCAGGGTAGTGAACCATGGGTGCCAGCAAATATTGGCACCATTACTGACAATTTAATTATTGCTGATGAAACAATCGGTATCGATATTCCTGCCAATGAGCGAATAATAATTGATGTAACCGTAACATTAAGAGACGCCAACCCGCCTAATGTGACACCGTTACCCTTTAGTAACACAGCAAGTTATCTGTTTAACGCTGTTGATAACAGCGGGTTGCCGGTATCAATCGGTCCGGGTTCTACGACTGTTGATATGCGAGTGGTCGAACCTGAACTTACCATGGATAAACGTGGGCCGGGTGGTCTGGTTAATTTTGCTACGCCTATTGCATATACATTGGTTGTTGAAAACGTAGGTACGGGCCCGGCGTTTGATACGACTATTATCGATCAGCTACCGAACACGCCAGATAATCCACCGTTAACCGGTGGTACCTGTGATGCGCCGCCTGTTAATTTCAACGTTCGCATTACCACTGCTGCAGATGAAGTTACGGTAGTTCGTGCCTTAGTCGAAGGGGTGGATTATACCGCTGTGCATACAGCCGCGCCGACTTGTGAATTGGAAATAACCGCGTTAACCGATGCGGCGCGTATCGAAGCGGGCGAAAAATTTATTGCTTCTTATCTAGTAACTCTGGATGTCGCCAGCCAAAGTGGTGCGCAACTAACAAACGTCGCAGGCGCAACAAGATGGTTCAGTCTGGATACGGCAGGTGCAGGTGCGACAGGTGAAACCAGAGAATACATAAGAGTCATAACCGATGGAACCATAGCACTAATCGACCATGAAGATGCCTCCGGTCCGGTAACTGTTGAGGCTGCAACGCTCGATATTCAAAAGACCGTTATCAATGTAACAACAGGACAAGATCCAGGTTTTGATGCCTCACCAGGTGATGTATTGCGCTACACCATCGCTATTAATAATGGCGGTACTGTCGATGCAGCAGGTGTCACCGTTACCGATGCCATTCCAGTCAACGCAAGCTATGTCGCAAACAGTGTGACATTAAATGGTTTACCTGTAGCGCAACCTGATGCGGGTGTATCACCGCTAATCGCCGGTATTGATGTTAGCTCATCTGATTTAACCCCGCCGTTCCCGGGTGTGGGCAACGGCATGATAACGATTGGTCAAACCGCAACGGTAACCTTTGATGTGTTGCTTAACCCCGTTATCACCAGTGGTACTGCTATTAGTAATCAAGCGTCGATTACTTCACCGTCAACGGGCATTCAACTGAGTGACGATCCGAATATTGCTGGTCCGGCTGATCCAACCTTAACCACCATCACCTCGGCGCCCGCATTTCAGGTTCAAAAAACATCGCAGGATATGACCGGTGATCTGAGTGCGCTGGAAGCAGGCGATACATTACGTTACACCCTTACTGTTAAAAACATCGGTCAGGAAAATGCGGTTAACGTATTGTTGAGTGATGCGATTCCTGCCAACACCAGTTATGTAGCAAACAGTACAACATTGAACGATGTTGCCGTTGTCGATCCGGCTGCAGGCATATCAGCTTTGGCAGCGGGTATGCTGGTTAATGCGCCAGAGAATATCACCGCGGGTTTCTTACGAGCCGATACCAATCCTGCAGCCAATAATGTTGCGACGATTACCTTTGATGTGGTTATCAGTCTGACGGTTGTTGACGGTACGGTCATTTCTAATCAAGGTTTCATCAACGGCAATGGTGCCGGTAGCGGCGTCTTCCCGCAACAACCATCGGATGATCCGGCAACGCCACTACCGGATGATGCAACACTGGATATCGTGGGTAATGTGCCAGTCATCGATGTATTAAAAACTGTTGCCATACAAATTGATAACGGCACAGCAGGTGTTGTTGATGCGGGTGATACCTTACGTTATACCATCACCACGTCGAATATTGGTGCGATACCCGCAACCGGTGTAGTACTGACTGATGCCGTGCCTGCGAATACAACTTATGTTGCCGATTCCGTTAGGCTCGATACGCTTCCGGTAGGGCAACCTGATGCGGGTGTGTCGCCATTAATTGCGGGTATTGATATTAGTTCCAGTGATTTAACACCACCGCTACCGGGTGCAGGGGCGGGTACATTAACTGCAGGTGAATCTTCGGTGGTAACTTTTGATGTACTGGTCAGCGGTGCGGCTATACCGGGCACACTGATTAGTAACCAGGGTTTTGTTAGCAGTAATGAAGTGCCGGTAGAACCTTCCGATGCAGATGGTATCGATGCCAATGGCGATCAACCAACCGTTGTTGTAGTGGGTAATGTGCAGCAGCTGGCAATTACCAAACAAGTTCTAGTTGTCGGTGGTGGCACAGCATTAGCGGGCGGCCAACTTGAATATATTGTACGTGTATCTAATATCGGTTCCATTGATGCGAATAATGTTGTTATCACAGATGATCTGGATCTGCTGACTGGAACGGCCGGTGAGGTAACACTGGTTTCAGGTTCCAATCTATTAGACGGTTTAGTGATAGCGGATAATCTTGTTGGTTCAGTACTAACAATTAATATCGGCGTTTTACCGGTAGCCAGCATTACCGAATTACGCTTCCGTGTTGATTTAAGCAGTGGTTTAAGTATTGGTCAAACCGTCAGTAATACCGCAGACGTGAGTTGGAATGTTCCGGCCGAGACCGTTTCAGCAACCGCCGATATCGACATCGGCGGTACACCGGGTACGGCAAATTTAACCGGTAACGTCTGGCATGATAGTAATTTTGATAATGTCATCGATACCAGTGAAATATTATTAGCAAACTGGACGGTTGAAATTTATCTAAACAATACGCTACTCGGTGACACGCTGACAGATAGCAATGGTGGCTTCCAGTTTAGCGGCCTGATACCTAACCCACCGGGTGGCATCTCGTATGAGTTACGTTATTTCAGTCCGGGTGCAACCGCCACAACTGCCGCTTTAGGTGTGACCAATTCAGCCTTTACGGATGGGCCGCAACGTATTACGGATATCTTTACCACTTCGGGTAGCGTGGTACAAAATTTGAATTCGCCACGTCAACCAAACGGTATCGTTTATGATTCTGTGCAACGTGTTTCGGTAGCCGGTGCGCAGTTGACTATGGTTAACCAGACACGCAGTAATCAAGTGGTACCAGATACCTGTTTCGATGATCCTAATCAGCAGAATCAGGTCACTCTGACAGAAGGTTATTATAAATTTGATCTGAACTTCAGTGACATAACACGTTGTGCAGAAAATGATGAATATGAAATACAAGTTCAGCCACCGGCTAATGGTTTTGTCGGAACAACTTCAGTCATTATTCCTCCGGTTACGCCTGTTACCGGTGCAGCGCAAGATGTACCAAACTGCCCGGGTACGGCGGCTGACTTAGTGCCTGCAACGGCAATCCATTGTGAAAACAGTGCGAGTGAATTCCCGGCACCGGATTCTGTATTACCAAGAACAAGCGGTACTAACTACGCACTCAAATTCCTGTTTAATAATGTACCGGCAACCGATCAAATATTTAATAACCATATTCCGGTTGACCCTGAATTAGATCAGGCAGTATCGATTTCGAAAGTTGCGGGAATATTAAATGTAACACGCAGCCAGTTAGTGCCTTATACCATTACATTAAGTAATACGTTGAATGTTCGTATTTCAGATTTGAATGTTGTCGATAACTTCCCGGCAGGTTTTAAATACGTTGAAGGTTCATCTCGTATAGACGGTGTCGAGCAAGAGCCATTGGTTAATGGTCGTCAGTTGACATGGACTAATCTCAGTGTTGAAGTCAATGAGAGCCGTGTGATTAAGATGTTATTAATTGTTGGTTCCGGTGTCGGTGAAGGTGAGTATGTCAATACGGCTCAAATCTTTAATGCGTTTACCGGCGAACCTTTCTCCGGTCTGTCGACTGCAACGGTTCTGGTTATTCCTGATCCGACCTTCGACTGTACCGACATCATTGGTAAAGTTTATGATGATGCAAACAATAATACCTATCAGGATCAAGGTGAAAAAGGGTTGCCGGGTGTTCAGATCGCTACCGCTAGAGGCTTGCGTGTAACCACGGATGCACATGGTCGTTTCCATATTACCTGCGCCATCGTACCGAACGAAATACGTGGTTCCAGCTTTATTATGAAACTGGATGACCGTTCACTGCCTTCTGGTTACCGTGTCACAACCGAGAACCCAAGAGTGCAACGTGCGACTCGCGGTAAAATGATGAAGTTTAACTTTGGTGCAACCATTCATCGTATCGTGCGTTTAGACTTAGCTGATGGCGTCTTCGAAAAAGATTCAACGACATTGCGCCCACAATGGACATCACGGATAGAATTGTTAATCATCGAATTACAGAAGAGCGCATCGATACTGCGTCTGTCCTATCTAGGTGAAAACGAAACCGAAGGCGAAGTAGATGATCGACTCGATGCGATTGAAGAACACATTAGTGATCGCTGGCAAGAATTAGATTGTTGTTATAAATTAACCATCGAAAAAGAAGTGTTCTGGCGTAAGGGCAATCCTTCAGACAGAAAGGTGTTTGAATGATTAACTTCTTGCAGAAAATTCGATATTTTAAAATGCTACGTCATAGCGAGCGAATCACAGCAATCCCATGCATAAGATTGCCACGCTCCGCTCGCAATGACGAAAATATCCACGAAACTGTCATCCTCGAATGTTTCTATCGGGGATCCACGCCCACAAAAGAAACTGAATTACCGATAAAAACATTCGCTAATAACAGAAACCGACCTGGTCTGGAAAGCTTGAAGAAAATAACAATAACAGTGAGTGCTGTCGTTTTGTTAAGCACAAGCAGTTTTGTTTACGCAGAAGAGTGGCTAAGCCTCAGCGATAACCCAGCAGGAAAAACAGCCAGCCCACCATATCAGCTGGAAGATTATCCTTTAGGTAATAATACAGAAAGACATTATCCGCCAAATCAGGTATTTAATCTGTGGGTACAGGATGAAACATTATTTAAACCGGTTGAAGCAGACAGAATAGAGCTTAAGAAAGTTTTAGAAAAAGAAGTCGAGACTTTTAAGTTAGACAATGCCGTACCAGCCATTGGCTTTAAATCCGGCACCATTGATATTCCCGATAGTTATGTAGAAAAATTACGGGTCGTACTAAGCGAAATGAAAAACCGCAGTAATGTGCGTCTGCATTTTATTGGACATAGTGATACCGATAAATTAGGCCCTGGTCTGCGCGCTAAATACATTAATAATATTGGCTTGTCGAAATACCGTGCGCAAACTACAGCAGAATATTTCCAGCGTGAATTAGACCTGCCACCTGATGCGGTGTCATTTGATGGTGTCGGGTCAGCGCAACCTATCGCGTCAAATAATACAGCGGCAGGTAAACAGCGAAATCGTCGCGTAGAAGTGCAGGTGTGGTATGACGAAATTACCGAGGTTGCAGTAGAAAAAGAAATTATTATTCCGGCGAAAAGATTAAATCGATTAAAAGTCTGTCGTAAAGAAACGGTCTGTAAGCTCAGTTATAAAAAAGGCAACGCGCGCCGGGCACGATTGCAAAATCTGGTTAAACCAATGCGGACTGAAGTAGGGCAGGCTGGCGTACCTGCGGAATTTGTAAGGCAAATTAGTGAAGCATTAAATAACCTCAGTGGTAAAGGTAATCTGGTTGTTCGTTTTGTCGGGCATACCGATAACATTCAACTGGGTGAAGCAGAAAAACGCATTTATGGCAACCATGACAATCTTTCTTCTGCCCGTGCCCGTTATGCCATGCTTGAAATACAGAATCGATTATCATTACCGAATGCCGCAGTTAGCAGCGCCGGTAAAGGTCTTAAATACCCCATTGCTTCCAACGGTACAGAAAAAGGACGTTCATTTAACCGTCGTGTCGAAGTCGAGTTCTGGTACGATGATCCATTCGAACAGTTCACCGAAAATGCTCAAGCTTGTCCAGAATCAGCAGGATCCGAAATTATAACTCTGACTTACGATCCACCAAGTGGACCGATTAAAGCTATTCGTTATAAAGAGGGCGACCCCGTTATACCTAAAGGTTATAGCGAACGACTGTCACGTACATTCAAAGAAGCACAGGAAAAAGACAGAGTTAATGTGCGCCTGCAATTTATTGGTTATACCAGTAATGAACGTCTGGATCGTCGTACTGCCATGGTTTATGGTGATGATATTGGTTTATCCGCCTCGCGTGCTCGTCGTGCCATGGAGTTGATTCAAAAAGAAATGAATCTATCAGACAAGCAAGTTGACTTTGTAGGCCATGGTTTTGTTCATTCAGAAGATGTGGTCAGTACCGGGTTTATTCAGTTTGATGGTTCACGTGTAGAAATAAAAATCTTATACGATGAACTGGCATTACTCGACGATCAGGATAATCTGGAAATCGAAAGAATTAATCGAGAAGCCGTTGCGCAAAATCCTTATGCCTTAAACTTGATGCGTATTACAGTTGATGGTGAACCGTTATATGACCCATATAAGAGTTCAGAAGATATACAGCGTTGTACCGATGTTGCGCTGGAAGCCGCTAATATTCAGTTTAGATTTAATAATCTGCAAAGAAAACCAAGATTAAATATCACCGCATGGCCCAATACTATTCGCTCTCTGGATAATCCTGATACGCAAGTTGCAGATAATAAAGTGCATTTCAAAATGTACAACAACTACCGTAACTTTATTGAACGTGCAGAAGTACGCCTGTTTAATATCAAACAGTCTAACCGTTCAGAACCGGTTGCCATTATTCCACTTGATGAAAATAATCGTGCAAGCTGGCTAGCAGAATTTAATGATGTAGGCGCGACCACAAAGAGAATGGTYTATATCTTGCGCGTTTATGGCATAGAGGGCGAGTATGACGAAACCATCGCGCTACCACTGTGGATAGTCAATGAACTTGATGAAACTGCTGAAGCCAGTACAAAAGTCACGTTTGATGAAAACGATGAAATAAGCAAACAATTAATGGCTGGCTTTGGTGAGAACCATATACAGCGACAGCGTATTAATATCGATGGCGGTACCGTTACTATTAATGGTGACAAGATTCCAAAAGGTCATGAAGTCTGGTTGGCTGGCAGGAAAATACCGGTTAATGAAAACGGTGAATTTGTTAATGAAGAATTATTCCCTCGTGGTTTACATACCATCGAAGTCGCCGTGTTAGATAAAGAAGGTAACGGTGAATTGTTCTTGCGCGATATGGAATTTGCCAGGAATGACTGGTTCTATGTTGGTTTGGGTGATATCACTGCATCGCTTTCTAATACCAATAACAAAGGGCCAGCAAGACTGGTCACGCAGGATGAAGATGAGTTTAATAACGATCTTAATATCCTCGGACGATTCGCCTATTATGTTGAAGGTAACTTTGGTGATGACTGGCAGTTGACCAGTAGTGCTGATACRCAGGAAGCACCGATTGATGAATTATTTACTAACTTCCTGGAAAAAAATCCGCGGGCATTAATAAGACGTCTTGATCCCGATTTGTTYTACCCKACATTTGGTGATGAYTCAACACTGGAAGAGCGCGCACCCACATCCGGTAAATTATATTTAAGRCTACAGCGCCATAATAATTACGGCATCTTAGGTAACTTTACCATTGGCTATCTTGATACCACCTTAATGCAGCTTGATCGTGGACTCTATGGTGTAACCGGTCACTTTGAAACGAAAGAAGTCACCTCATTTGGTGAGCAGAAATTCCTGATTGRTGGTTATGCCGCTGAACCGGGCACCATCGCTGGTCGGGATGAATTTAGAGGCACCGGCGGATCGCTTTACTTCTTACGACGTCAGGATGTTTTAATCGGTTCAGACCGCGTACGCATAGAAGTACGCGATAAGGATTCTGGTGTGGTGATCGGTGTTAAGAATCTTGTGCCGGTCATCGACTACGATCTTGATTATATACAGGGTCGCATCTTATTGAGTCAGCCATTGTCATCATTGGCAACAGATGGTCTACTGGTTTCAGACAGTTCTTTAAGTGGTAATCCGGTCTTCCTGGTATCACGTTATGAATACACACCGGGGTTCACTGAAATAGAGACACTGACTTTAGGTGGTCGCGCACATTACTGGTTYAACGACCATGTRAAACTGGGCGYTACARTCAGTTCGCAGGAACAGGAYACCGAAGACAGTAAATTAAAYGGTATCGATTTAACCTTACGCAAAGGTGTCGGTACCTGGGTACGCATCGAAGCCGCGAGCAGTGAAGGCGCTGGCGCCGGTACATTAAATTCAAATGACGGCGGTTTCAGTTTTGAGGACCTTGGCAGCGGACTGGATCCTGATGCAAAAAGTAATGCCTACCGTATCGAAGGCAGTATATTAATCGATGAAGTTGTATCCGGTGGCAAAGGCACAGCAACATTCTATGCACAACAAACTGAAGAAGGTTTTTCTGCACCGGGTCAGTTAACTACAAATGATTTAACTTTATTTGGTGGTCGCTACAACACGGCATTAACCAAACGTCTGGATTTAGATGTAAAACTGGATTCGCGCGATCAGGACAATTCATTAAAAACCGAAGCACTGGATGTTTCAACAAACTACCAGGTGTCAGAACGCTGGCGTATTAGTGGTGGCGGTCGCTTTGATAACCGTGACGATAATTCTACAACCGTAGTGGCGACACAAAAAGAAGGTGAACGTTTAGATTTAGCAGTAGAAGCCGCCTATGATTCTAAATCAAACTGGACAGCTTACGGTTTTGCACAAGGCACAGCCGCAACCAGTGGYAATCGTGAAGACAATAATCGAGTTGGTGCAGGCGGTAGTATTCGGCCCACCAATCGCTTAACCCTTGATGGTGAATTATCAGTGGGTGATCAAGGTACCGGTATCACRGCCGGTACTGATTATCTAATATCTGATCGCACCAATGTATATAGCGCCTATACTTTTGAAACCGAACGTACCGATAATGGTTTGCGTGCTCAACGCGGCAACTGGAATACCGGCATGCGTTCACGCTATACCGATACCATTAGTGTCTACGGTGAAGAGCGATACACYCATGGAGAYGTACCAACCGGTTTGACCCATGCCTTTGGTGTCGATTATATTCCWGGTGAACATTGGAATTTTGGCGGTAGCTTYGAAGCGGGAACTTTAGTCGATAAAAAAACCAGYGCTGAAACGGATCGTTTAGCCRTTGGTTTAAAYGCAGGTTATAACTTTGGCGCRATCGTCTTATCGTCCGCTTTAGAATACCGCGTTGATGATAGCCAAAGYCCGGATGCAACAACATCTGAACGTAAGACCTGGCTAATGAAAAATAATCTGAAATATCAGATTGATTCCGATTGGCGCTTCCTCGCAAAAGCCAACTTCTCCAGGAGCACAAGTTCACTAGGTTCATTGTTTGACGGCGATTTCACCGAGCTGGTTGCTGGTTATGGTTACCGCCCAATTGATAATGATCGATTGAATACCCTGTTTAAATACACCTATTTCTTTAATCTGCCATTCGGCGATCTAAGTGCAGTCGATCCATTAACCGGGCAGGTAGTAGGCAGTAATAACCCGATAGACTTTATTCAGAAGAGTCACATACTATCGTTCGATGCCATCTACGATCTAACACAACGCTGGAGCATCGGTGGGAAATATGCATACCGTCTAGGCGAAATTGCACAAGATAGAGTAGAGCAAGACTTCTTCAAGAGTAGAGCTAGCCTCTACATCTTACGTGCCGACTGGCACTTTACACATCGCTGGGATGCCTTAATAGAAGCCCGCTTACTCGACCTGCCTGATGCTGAAGACCAACGTTCCGGTGCACTAGTTGCAATGTATCGACACATCGGTAACAACATAAAAGTCGGAGTCGGTTATAACTTTACCGATTTCTCAGATGATTTAACTGATCTTGATTTTAATAGTCAGGGTGTGTTTATTAACTTTGTTGGTAAGATTTAGAATATTTAGAGCTAATTTGGCTAAAGCCATTTTATGAACCGTTTTTCCTGAGATTGTAGATTCATCAAATTCGATTGCACGAGTAGCAAAGAGGCTACTTCGATGGCAAACAAGTAACAACACACAGGAGGTTATGTCGGCGTTTATCAGATAGCTTTCCAAATATAAAGCATGTTAATGGAAGAAAGATGGTAGTTGATCAGGGAGATATTGTTACTGCCGAATGAAAGTAGAGAAAGCTAAACAATCTATGGAGCAGGGGAAAATTAGTATTGAGGAAATTAGCAATGATCCAGGGTATTCTGATGCTAGCAACTTCATAAAAGTCTCTAAAAAAATTTCTGGTATTACGCCTTCAGAATTTAAGACAAAACAAAAAGAAAATACGTGAGTGCAATTTAGTTTTTGTGGCACAATGCACCTAACAAGCGGGTAAATGCTTTTGTTGGCTGGTTACCCAGGTCGTTATACATCTTAAAGAGGAATATATGAGCAATCCAATCGTTGCAGATAACAAACCGGTTAAGGTAAGTCTTTCAAAAGGTCAGGAGTATCATTTCTGTACTTGCGGTAGATCAAAGAGYCAGCCCTTTTGYGATGGTTCTCATGTYGGCACCTCTTTTACTCCCAGYGTCATTGTTTCTGACACGGRTAATGAGGCAGCTTATCTGTGTGCTTGTAAGCATACTGGCAATGCGCCTTACTGCGAYGGAKCRCACAAGCAATTYGGTAAAGATGATATCGGCAAAGAAGGRCCGGGGCWAAYGCAAAAATCGTCTGAKATGCCAAYMGYWRTMTCCACGCYCGAAGAACCAACSGTAGAATATATCCATCAACTTGCCAGAGAAGGGCTATCTATACTCGGGCATCATGGTCAAATGACATCRATGGGCGTGCCACGYCATRCGCTACCACACTGGGATGATTTGCAAATTATGGCCGCACAAATGGCGACCAAACCTTTGATGGAAGATGAAAGTGTGGGCACCGAACTKGTTATTGGCCCYGAAACTAAAAAACCAYTGAAGCTRAAAATGCCTTTATTTGTTTCTGATATGAGTTTTGGYGCRCTRTCTGAAGAAGCCAAAATTTCATTAGCCATGGGAGCCGAATTAGCCGGCACTGGGATATGCTCTGGTGAGGGTGGAATGTTACCTGAAGAGCAACAAGCAAACAGCCGATATTTTTACGAATATGCCAGTGCGGGTTTTGGCTATAAAGAAGAATTATTAAGCCAGGTACAGGCATTTCACTTTAAGGGTGGGCAAGGTGCAAAAACAGGAACAGGCGGACACCTGCCAGGAGATAAAAATAGAGGGAAAATATCACAGGTAAGGAATATTCCAGAAGGTCAGCCTGCGATCTCACCGCCTACATTTAAAAACCTAAACTCAGCTGCTGAATTTAAAGATTTTGCAAATCGCGTTAGAGATATTACCGGCGGCATTCCGATTGGTTTTAAACTAAGCGCTAACCATATAGAAAAAGATATTCAGTTCGCGCTGGATGCCAGTGCTGATTACATTATATTGGATGGTCGTGGTGGGGGTACGGGTGCGGCACCTGAAATGTTCAGAGATCATATTAGTGTGCCTACCATTCCTGCACTTGCGCGTGCCCGCCGTTATCTTGATGAACAAGGCGCGAGTGGCCGGGTAACACTGATTATCACCGGTGGGTTACGTGTACCGATTGATTTCGTTAAAGCACTAGCATTGGGTGCTGACGGAATTGCAGTCTCAACTAGTGCTATGCAAGCTATTGGTTGCGTGGCAGCTAGAATGTGTAATACAAATAATTGCCCGGCAGGTATTGCCACACAAAAGGAAGAGTTGCGTAAAAAATTAAATATCGAAAAGTCATCAAAACAATTACATAACTTTTTCAATGCTTCTGTCGAGCTGATGCAAGTGATGGCCCGTGCATGTGGGCACGATGATTTAAGCAAGCTAAATAAAAATGATCTGGCTACATGGCACCGTGAAATGGCATTACTTTCTGGTGTTGCCTATTCGGGAATTATGGATACAACAGTATGATACGTCAGGTTTGGAAGACGAAGAGCTAATGTGTTAGCTCAAAGAATATCATCATATTGTTTCTTTAGGATTAACCGGGAAAAAGCAAAAAGAAGGTGGTCTCAATCAAACCTAACGATAGTAGTTAGACTGAAATGCACAAAGACTGATTTGATTAAAAGGGGGGAGGTTGAATCCTCCCCCCCATTCACTTAGAAGTGTATTTTAGATGGTGACTGATTAGTCATCTATCTCTATTGAATCAGCAATACCATTTCCATTGTTATCTTCAATTTCAACGATATCACCAACATTTGGCAGAGTGTTATTGGRTAAATATGTAGAACCATTAATCACRTAGGTAACGCCAATCACAGAAATACTRTTAGCRCTGATTGCCTCAACCGGACCTTCCAGTTCGTACTCACCACATGCGCCAGTACCTTCATGTTCAATTAAACCGGCAATGTATTGGGTTGTTCCTGATGAAGCATCAATACTAGCTTTGATCTCAACGCAATCACCCGGGTTGACATCTCTCAGATCAAAWGTGTTGMWGGTGTGRTCACCCGYAAACATAGCCAGGTTYGGTGTGCCCTGGAATTCGATTGTGACGCTACCGTTACCTGTTGTATTAGGGAATACACACTCTACGGTGCCGACCTTGGGATTGGCTGGATCGATTGCTGATACACTACTTACATCACATTCCATCTYCAGATCTTCATYTTCGTTTTCACATTCTTCAACGATTAGTACGCCTGTAGCAGGATCATAAACACCTTCGGCTTCAACTATCTGACCAACCTGATYGGTGCAGCTCGCAGCATTACTGATATCAACATCGGTAATTCCGATTGAATAACCGGGRCCMGGAACTTTRGCCATTAACATGCCGGTAATCTCAACWTCAGATTCMTCRTCAAAATSATCTTCATCTTCGATTTCGATTTCCGTTGCGGTAAATGTACCATTCAAAAAKGTGCCTTTGATTTCTACGAATAAACCGTCTRCWGGATTTTCRCTGGCAACGACATYAATAGYGRCKCCATTTCTCATCGTTAAGGTGAAACCACMARRRKYKMGANTAYCSNCKGYNCCTTTTACTTCAAACTCWGTATCATTATCGTCCTGTTTTTCYACATAASTGGCAATAAGTGAATTGCCTTGCCATTCACCACTAATCTCAACAATTTTACCTTCTAAATCGGCTGCTAATATGGGCGGATTTGCGCCGAAATCGTCCCATTGGGTTTCTGGGCTGGTGGTTGTGACAGTGACGCCGAATATTTCAAATTCGAAGTTACCATTGCTACCTRTTACATTTGTAGCGGGTCCTTCCAGTTCATCATCATATCGCARTGATAAGACGGCAYYGTTATYATCTGTYTCTAAACGAACACGCATACCTACATTCAGATTGTCGTCACATTTACCTGTTGAATTAAGGTCATCTATTTCACAGCCKGAAACATTATCTGTGTCATATTCGACGCCGTTATCCATAATGATACTGCCAAAACCGGTAATGGTRCCGACRACAGTGCTGCCTGCTGRCTTATCTGATTCACTGTCACTGCTGCATGCGGCAAGTCCAGTAATACTTAATGCGCAAATTATCGCGCTGCTTAATTTTGTTAACTTCATGARNATATCTCCTGTTGTCATGTTAATTRTTTGCRGYGGTGTCGTTGTWTTACGCAGACAAGTGCAAACAGAAAWWTTTAGTAARTTGAAAANCGGCTTTTAGTCCATTAASTCTCTTTTWWCTTCCATATTTGGGATTATAATCCCAAATAATATAAAATCAAGCATAATTTGCAATAAATGGCATTAAATTGCACAARCGGRTAAGTTTTTGATTGAATGCCTGGCCGAAGCGATTAYTTAAATACCACTCAAAGGCTCAGYGTGGCGACYGAAAAGTTAAATGTTGGCTATAAATGAATGAAAATAAGGGGGGAATTGAATGGTTRAAGCRACATTGGGGGTAGAGCTCTTTAASAAKGGTCTATCGATGCAAAGATWAATAKARGTRSYSTWAWGMTMTYGWWWWGRYWWWSWKTWKKYYMASTKYWTKTMMWSTKYMTRTMRTCTGTCTACCGTGCCGACATCTGTCCAGTGTCCACGATAAACCTCACCCGAAACTAAATGGTGTTTACATTTATTTCTGATAATGGGGGCGAGGGGGGCGATACTTTGTTTGTTATCAGAAAATATTTTTTTTTCATAAAGGCCTATACCACTGAATGTGTACATAGTATTTGCATTGTTTTTTATCAAACCATCTTGTAATGCAAAATCACCTTTCAAGTTATGCTCAGGATTGTCTACGAGAATAAGATGTGCTTGTTTATCTTCTTCCAGTTCTGGAAGTTTTGAGAAATCATAATCACACCAAATATCACCATTAACGACTAAAAAAGGCTCATTGCCTAACAATGGTAATGCTTTAATGATACCACCAGCCGTTTCAAGCGCTTCGCCTTCATCTGAGTATTGAATGCTAACGTTATATTTTGAGCCATCACCTAATTCGCGGTGAATTTTATCTGCAAGCCATGCAGTATTGATGATGATTTCATTTATGCCTGCTTTGGCAAGATTGTATATGTGATATTCAATTAATGATTTTCCGGCCACTTTAATTAAAGGTTTAGGTGTGGTGTCGGTTAGTGGTCGTAGGCGTTCACCACGACCGGCGGCGAGTATCATCGCTTTCATGCGATGGCACGACTGTTTTTTGATTGTAAAATAGGGTCGTCGAGTAATTGTTTAAGCGGTTTTAATTCGTCGTAACGTTCACAGGCATCGATAATGTACTTTAGTGTTAAAGGTAAATCATTAAGGTATTGAGGTTTACCGTCACGATAATTTAATCGAGCAAAGATGCCGAGAATTTTTAAGTGACGTTGCACCCCCATAAGGTCAAACCAGCGAACCAGTGTGTGTTTTTCGATAAAACGATGGGGCGTTAAACGTGCCAGATAATGATCTAACCAGTGTTCTATTTTTTCTCTGGGCCATTCGATATAACAATCTTTAAGTAGTGAAACTAAATCGTAGGTGATAGGACCGAATACCGCATCCTGATAATCGATAACGCCGGGATTATTTTCATCCGTTATCATTAAGTTGCGTGAGTGATAATCGCGATGAACAAATACTTGTGGTTGTTCTTCTGCGTTTTTGATTAAAAATTTGAATACATTATTGAGTACCGCTTTTTGTGTTTTACCGAGTTCGATATTTAGGTGACGATTTAAATACCAGGTTTCGAATAAATCCATTTCAGCCAGTAATAATTTAGCATTATAGGCTGGTAACATGCCGTCGATGTTTTGCAGTTTTAATAACGCTTCGATAGCATCAATGTATAATTTTTCTGCCGTATCGTCATTTAATTCATCGAGATAGGGTCGGGTACCGAGATCATCCAGTAACAGAAAACCCTGTTTAGCATCAACAGCAATGATATTGGGTGCGTTGACCTTTGCTCGACGTATAAGGTCAGTTACCAGCATAAAGGGTCGGCTATCTTCTTTTTCCGGTGGCGCATCCATGACGATATAGGTCTTGTTATCGTTTTTATCCGTTACCCGAAAATATTGCCTGAAGCTGGCATCAGCTGAGGCGGGTTGCAGGTTGGTGTAAGTATTTTCAGCAAGGCTTTCTAGCCATTGTTGAAGTTGAGAAAGACGATCCACGGAATACGGCTCTTATGGTTATTGTATAATTGAGGGCAGCTGAGAAGAATTCATGAGAATCCTTCTCAGTTGCCCTTATATTGTAACCTATGAAGCTAAGAGTATGAATAAATCCGTTGTAGTAGTTGGTTTGGGGGAAATGGGTAGTGTGTTTGCTCGTGGTTTTTTACGTTCGGGGTATTCTGTTCACCCGGTTGTGCGAGAGGTGGCGATGTCGTCCGTTGCTGAAGAATTACCCGACCCTGAGCTGGTGTTAATTGCTGTTGGTGAGGCTGATCTGCACGAACAATTGAAACTTGTGCCCGATGCCTGGAAAGATAAATTGGTTTTGCTTCAAAATGAATTATTACCCAGAGACTGGCAGCAATATTCGCTTGATCCGACGGTGATTTCTGTCTGGTTCGAGAAAAAGAAAGGGCAAGATTCCAGGGYTATTATTCCATCGCCGATTTTTGGTAAGCATGCACAACAAGTAGCCGATGCCTTGGCTGAGATTGATAKCGCCGCTAGAGTRCTGGATGATGAAGCCGCGTTGTTACATGAATTGGTGCTGAAGAATGTTTATATTCTAACGACGAATATTGCCGGACTGGAAACAGGGGGRAATGTGGGGCAGTTATGGGATAAACATAATCAGCTGGCTCGTGATGTAGCARGTGAGGTGATTCGTTTGCAGGAAAGTTTAACGGCTCAGTCACTGGATAAYGCAGYGTTGATCGATGRCATGGTTGAAGCATTTAATGGCGACCGTGAGCATATGTGTATGGGGCGCAGTGCGCCTGGGCGGTTGCAGCGGGCATTGAATTTGGCAGCGGATAAGGGGTTAGAGTTGGTTGAATTACAGAGGATTGCGGAGCTTTAGTGGTTAGCTGATTGAGTAGGATGTTTATCCGGTGCAGGTGTGAATATATTCGCACGCAGGTGCTAGTGTATGCGCTTGTTGTGCGAATAAACTATTCGGCACTATCTCCCCTGCGGGGCTACTGTTTAAATCGCTCCAGGCGATGTTAGCCAGACTTACATTGGAGCGCATTTCCATGCTCTGTGTTAAAAGTATGTGGTTAAAAGTGGTTGTCATTCCCGAATGTTTTTATCGGGAATCCAGAAGCTTTAAGGTACGGTTAATACTGGATCCCCGATAAAAGCATTCGAGGATGACAGGGAAAAGGGGATTATTTAACACTTATACAATTTACTTGGCCACTATACTTTATGACCTGACTGACTACCGATACTGCTAGCCGTACTTTTCATCATCGCTTCCATTGGTGTTTGTCGATTACTTCGTCTGATTGTTGTTTTCTTTTTTTAACAGCGGCTGTTTTCTGGAAATCATGAAGTGAGTAAATAAACGAAAAAGTCAGTAAAACCTTTAAAATTGATATCGATTACTAATATCGATTACTAATAAAGAGAATAGTGTATGCAAATCTGGATTGATGCCGACGCCTGCCCGGTGGTGATAAAAGATATTTTATATCGTGCTGCTGAGCGCACTCAAATTCAGTTGACGCTGGTTGCCAATCAACCGATGACGATTCCAAAATCAAGATTTATCCAGTCGATACAAGTATCTCAGGGGTTTGATGTTGCTGATAACGAAATCGTTAAACGGTTGGATGTCGGCGATTTGGTGATAACCAGTGATATTCCATTAGCCGCAGATGTCATCGAAAAAGGCGGTGTTGCGCTGAGCCCACGTGGTGAATTGTATACCACAGATAATATTCGAGCTAGGCTGAATATGCGCGATTTCATGGAATCACTACGTTCTAGCGGGGTGGATACGGGCGGGCCACCGGCATTAAACCAGGGTGACCGAAAAGCCTTTGCAAATCATCTAGATAGCTTTTTAAACAAGTATTCTTAAGTGTGGACGTTCATACACGCGACTATGCTGGAGATATTGCCTAATGAGCAAGATTTGGCATGCGAATTACTATTGATTCAAGGAGTTATATACTTTAATTAAAAGGAACGATTCGTTGACTACTATCAAAAAATGTATATAATTCAGATAGCTTGAAAGTACGACTTATATTTATGTAATACCATTTCGATGTTTTTGCTTTAGATTTATCTTAAATGCACCGTCCTGATCTTTGTAAGTAATAGAAAACTTCTAGCCAAACAACTCTGTAACAAGAGTTAAATTACTCATTAATAAATTAGGAATATATAAATATGTCTACTACTACAGGCACTGTTAAATGGTTCAACGAATCTAAAGGTTTTGGTTTTATCGAGCAAGAATCTGGTCCAGATGTTTTTGCACACTTTAGTGCTATTACTGGTTCAGGTTTCAAAACACTGACTGAAGGTCAAAAAGTTGAGTTTACAATTACTCAAGGTCAGAAAGGCCCTCAAGCTGAGAACATCGTAGCCGTTTAATTTTAAACAGTTACTTCAGTCTCACGCCTTACAGCGTTGAGCGAAAAAGGCAGAACCTAACGGTTCTGCCTTTTTTTATGCCCAGGGATGGGCGGTATATCGCAAAGAGCCAGGGAAGGCGGTGCGAATATGCCCAGGGATGGGCGGTATATCGCAAAGAGCCAGGGAAGGCGGTGCGAATATGCCCAGGGATGGACGGTATGCCACAAGGAGCCAGGGATGGCGATGTGGCTATGCCCAGGGATGGACGGTATGCCACAAGGAGCCAGGGATAACAATAAACTTAGGTTGGCTGCTATGAGCGCTGATTACTTTCACAATTATTTGTCTCGTTCGCACGCAGGAGCGCGGCATGCTGGTCAAGATAAAAAGTAAGTGCTTTTATTGTCCCAGGACGCTAGTAAAAACGATGCACTTTCAGTGCAAGACTTTAGTTATTAATTTTGTCATCCTGAACGATAGTGAAGGATCTTAAATGCCAGTGTATAAGATCCTTCACTATCGTTCAGGATGACAGCGATTTAAATAAGTTTGCTGTTTTTTAAAAGTGATGTCAGCTTTTTATAGTAAAAACGATTTTAATCGTTCTGAAGCAACCTATGGACTTTTAGTCCATAGTCGTTGAGTTACGTTCATTCGCGGAAAAATAGTGTTTTACAAAGGTCTGCTTTTGCCCGATATAATTATTTACTTAGACCCCTGGATAAGTAGTTTTGGTGGTAAGCCTTCATCTATTGCACTATGAATGATTGCGCCGTATTCGATTTTTAGACGACTATAAACATCATCTAATGACATTTTTAAAATATTAGCTGTGACTGCGCGCGCGACGCCAGCATGCGCAACGATAAGCACATGTTTGCCATTGTGGGTATTCAATATGTCGAGATAAGCATTCCACACACGCTCAGAAAATGTATCGAGTGGCTCAGCACCGTAGGGACGGTTGTTGACAGGGTCTTGATAAAAATGATTGAGGGCTTCGCTATCTTGCGCGAGAATGTCTTCAGGTGTTTTTCCTTCCCATTCACCAAATCCAATTTCTTTGATATTGTCTTCAATAGTCAACGGAATTTGTAGATCATTCGCCAGCTCTTCACTGAATTCCAGGCACCGTTTTAATGGTGAAGAAATAATGTGTTGCCATTTAGGTGCTTCAGGAACGGCGGAGCGCATTTGCGTCCAGCCCTTTTCAGTGAGTGGGTCATCAATGCTGTAGCCTCGATAGCGTCTGCCGCCAACGGGTTCACCGTGCCTAATCACATCGATATAGGTTGTCATTAGTTAAAGATACCGCCCAGTGTCATTACCGCAAGTATACTTATCCAGACAATAACTGCACGCATGACAAGTGCCTGTGCGGCATAAATGCTTGCGAGTTCATTTTTTTCTTCCATGTTTCGTATTGCACCTAAACCGGTTGAAACTAATACTTCATGGTTACTATGTGAGAAATCCGAACTGATGGCGCGATCTTTATAGGCATGATATGCGCCGTCAAAATTACCGGTGAGTGCATAACCTGAAGCGAGCATACGTGCCGGAATCCATGCCATTAAAGAATGAATAAATTCAGAAAATTCAGCCAGATCATCGTATTCAATTTGTTTGCTCAGCTCGGATATCAGTCGATATAGCATGGCACCAAATGGCCCCAGAATAACGAACCAGAAGATGACAGAAAAAATACGCTCATTGGCAATAGATAAAATTGCACGTGTGACATCACTGGTTTGTTGGTCTGGTGATGTTGATGCGGCTGTGTTGGTAATGGTTCCAGCATAGTGTAGAGCTTCGTCGTCATCGCCCAGCGTTCTGGCGTGAATATAAGATTCTATGTCTGAGCTTAAACAGGCGGGTCCTAAGCAGTAGATAAAAACAGCGATGCCAAAGATAAAACCGGGTAAGTTAAATAGAAAATCGTATAGAAATATCTGGATGCTCAGTAGAAATAAAATAGGTAATGAAAGGATAAGAATAAAYTGTAATGGTGGCACACGTTTGCCAGTAAATCGAAGTACTGACTGCGTGTAAAATTCAAACCACGTCATGTCTCGCAGATCGTGAAARTGACAGAACGTACGATCAAGAAATAGCCCGAGAATAATTGAGATTAGTGCCATAGCTTTTTGTTTTTATCCTAATGGGTTAACTATAGCTGTTTATCGTTGAAATGCCYTTTTTACGGGTGACACAGGGGGTTTTTAAAGCTGATTTTTTAGTCGGTCCCAGTCGAATCCTGTACCCGGGTCTTTCTTTCTACCCGGCGAAATATCGCTGTGCCCTGTAATATTGTCTGCGATTGCGGGGTAGGCGATTTTTAAAGCGGTTATAAGGCGAGACAGTTGCTGGTATTGTTCATCTTCAAAAGGATCCGTGTCGGTGCCTTCCAGTTCGATGCCTATTGAAAAATCATTGCAAGTTTCACGTCCGCAATAATTCGATTGACCTGCATGCCAGGCGCGTTCATGAAAGGGAACAAATTGTACAATTTTACCACTGCGTTTGATTAGTGCATGTGATGAAACCTGAAGCGCATGTATTTCCTCAAAATAGGGGTGAGCATTTTTATCTAACTTATTTTGAAAAAACTGTTCAATTTCATCGCCGCCGTATTGCCCTGGTGGCAGACTGATAGAGTGCACCACGACCAAGTCAATCGTCGCCATCTCTGGCCGTTCGTCCTTATTGGGAGATGGGCACTGCTGGCTTTCGTTTAATAAACCGGTTGTTATATTTATCTGCATGGATTTATTATAACTGTGGAATGGGCCATTTCGATAAATTTAATATTCTGGATTGCTCGCATAGCTGAAAGGTGTTTTTAACGTAATAAAGCTGTGCCCGAAATATCTAACGGCATGTCATATTTTTTAAGTAATTTCAAAGATGAATTAACTGTGGCATTGCCTTTTAATTGATATTCAACGGGTTTTTTATTAACCACAATATCGTATGCAGACTTACCGGCACTGAGTAAATTCAATTTCAGCGGGATTTCAACGATGGCTTTGCCTTTCTTTGGTATATTGATGGTGTTTTTGATGTTTCCTTGCCCCCAATTTTTTTGATTTATATTTAACTGATAGATTAAATCACTCACAGCCATATTAAAATTATTAGGGTTATTTATTGCTATCCGTGCGACCAGTTCAGCAGATAAAAAACTGATATTTTTAACATTAACATCTGTGATTGAAATATCAGGTATCTTGGGAATGGGTAGTTCACCTTTATATTCAACAGGAATAGCATAATTTCCAATTACCGGTAAATTGATATTAAATTTTGATAGTAGTTGGTACTTAATGATGTCTTTATCCCATAATTCACCCGGTAAATTTTTTAGATCAGTAAATTTTAGTGTGATAGGGAGTTGAACAGGGCTAGTAGAATTTGCTTTGATTTTTATTGATTTTGTTGTTGTGCCACTAATCAGAGATTGATTTTCGACATTTAGCTGGTAGTCCAGACCTGTCAGTTTCAGAGTAACGGGGTTTTTATTTTCGACGACGAGATCAAAGACCAGATCAACTTGTTCAAAGGAAATATTGGCGAGGCGTGTGCCAGTGATTTTAGCAGTCGGTTTGATTGTATCAGCATGTTTGACTAACTCCGCACAACTTATAAGTGATAGTGTGAAAAAAATTAAGGCTAACCTGATCGTGTAAAGGGTCATGTATTTTATCCGTTGATTGAACGATTAGTATGAGAATGGTGCGTATGTTAATGGTGTAGAAGTATAAATTCCAGTCTCATTACCTGGAAACAATCTGTTACAGAATATATCAATCATTTATATCATTTTTAATGTGTCACACTTCCTGGTACTCCCTCAAACCAGGGATGTTGGAGTATCCGTTACTTTTTAAAAATATTTTGTTTAGTGAACAAAACACAAAAACTATCGCGTAGAATACGTGGCCAGTTACATGGCTTCACAACGATGCATTCACAACACACCGCAAAAAATAAACCCGGATTAAACCCTCAGCAACAACAGGCAGCACGAACCATAACCGGTCCGATGTTGGTGCTCGCCGGTGCCGGAAGTGGTAAAACACGCGTTATCACAGAAAAAATAGCCTATCTTATCGGTGAATGCGGTATCTCGCCTTCGCGTATTGCTGCGGTCACCTTTACCAATAAGTCTGCTCAGGAAATGAAAAGTCGAGTTAAAAAACTGACTGGTGGAAAAGCCAGTCGTGGCTTACGGGTATCTACGTTTCATCGTCTTGCGTTGAATATTTTGCAAAAGGAGTATGCTGCACTCGATTATAAATCCGGCTTTTCAGTGTTTGCAACGGGCGATTGCATAACCGTTTTATCTGAATTATTAAAAGTCACGGGCGAGCGAGGCCTGGATGCGGCTGAGTCAGCACACTGGCAAATTTCGCAGTGGAAAAATGACGGTGTTATGCCTGATCAGGCACACCAGGTTGCTGAAGATGACAGGCAGTTGGGCATTGCTAAATTATATGCTCAGTACCAACGCCAACTGCACGCATATAATGCCTTTGACCTGGATGATTTGATATTACAGACAGCCCATTTATTTAAAACGCATAAAGATATTTTAGAACGGTGGCAAAATAAAATTCATTATCTGTTAGTCGACGAATATCAAGACACGAATGCTATGCAGTATGAAATGGTTAAAATGTTAGCTGAGAAACGCCAGTGTTTAACCGCAGTAGGTGATGATGATCAATCCATCTATGCATGGCGTGGTGCAAAACCYGAAAATTTGGTTCAGTTAGAAAAAGATTTTCCAGATTTAAAAGTCATCAAATTAGARCAAAAYTATCGCTCGACACGTCGTATTTTRAARYTAGCAAATGARTTGATAAAGAATAATCCACATGTTTATGAAAAAAAATTRTGGAGTGAYCTTGGTATGGGTGACAGCGTWCGCGTTATTCAATGTCATAGTGAAGAAGACGAAGGCGAACGCGTTTGCATGGARCTGCAATCRCACAARATYCATAATCTGACAAAGTATAAAGATTAYGCCATTTTATATCGTGGTAATTTTCAGGCGCGCGTATTCGAGACGTATCTTCGAGGCTTACATATYCCTTACGTTGTTAGYGGYGGYATYTCGTTCTTCGAACGAACTGAAATAAAAGACATTGTGGCATATTTGCGTTTACTGGTTAATCCAGATGATGACGCYGCTTTTCTTCGTGTTATTAATACCCCRCGYCGTAGTATCGGTGCCGCAACACTGGAAAAATTGGGTAAGTATGCAACTAAGCGTGAAGTTAGTATGTTAACGGCCTGTAGCGAAGTTGGTCTGGAATCAAAAGTCTCAAAAAGCGCTTATAAAAACCTGACCATTTTTACCGATTGGTTGCTACGGCTTGCTCATTGTGCTGAAGACGAAACGGCAACCGTTATTACTCAGCAACTTCTTGATGATATTAATTATGAAAGTTGGTTGCGTGAACAGAGTAAAGATATTGAAACCGCTGAACGGCGCTGGAAAAATGTTATCGAATTGATGGACTGGTTAACTCGTCTACAGAAAAAAGACGCTGATGCCAGTGTTGCCGAGTTAATGGCCCAGCTCTCACTAATGGATATACTGCAACGAAATGAAAACGACCAGGATATTGATGCTGTGCAATTAATGACCTTGCATGCCGCAAAAGGACTGGAATTTCCTCATGTTTTTTTAGTGGGTTTTGAAGAAGAACTTATCCCGCATGCAACCAGTATTCAAGAAGATAATATTGAAGAAGAACGGCGGCTCGCTTATGTAGGTATAACACGTGCTGAAAAAAGTTTAACCATGACTATGGCAAGAACGAGAAAACGCTACGGTGAAAAAATTATATGTGAGCCCAGTCGTTTTCTTGAAGAGTTGCCAGAGGATGAGATTGAATGGTTAGGCGGCAAGGCGTCAAAAGAGAAAACAACGCAGGGCAAAGGTAAAGCACATCTTGATGGGTTAAAAGCTTTGCTAGGTTGATTTATATTTTACCGGTTACGACCAAGGTGACATGCATATCATTAACGGGATAGTAGTGAAATGGTATATAAAACTTTCTTAAGGGCACCTCTATTAATTGCTTATGTCCTCTGCGCGGCTTTACGACCAGCCCAGACTCTGCGTTGCACTTTTTCGACAGGCACTAAGCATGGCTTCAAAAGCACGCCTTGATTCTGAACTGGTCGTAAAGCCAGAGGGCACAAGCAATTAATAGAGGTGCCCTTAATTATCGCATTGAAATGAAAGTTGATGGTCGTAAACGCCAACTATAATTTGCGCACTTATCGCTAAGCTGTAGAGACAAGATTAAACTTGTTTCTACAGTGATTTAATTTTTAGTAAAACCTTCTTTAGCGAAGGTTTTTTTGTTTACGCGGGTGATGAAAAGCAATGATCTGATCTATTCTTACAGGTTTTCCAAATAAATACCCCTGGAACTTCTGGCATTCAAGTTGGGTTAAAAAATCCATGATTGCTTGTGTTTCAACGCCTTCTGCGAGCACATCAATGCTCATGTTATGTGCCATGGCAATAATGGTTTTTACAATTGCCGCATCATTGACGTTGTGAACTGATTCTAATACGAACGATTTATCTATTTTCAGGATGTCGATAGGCAGATTTTTTAGATAAGTCAGTGATGAATACCCAGTGCCGAAATCATCGATAGCAAAACTTAGGCCAATTGATTTTAGTGATTTCATTTTTTCAATGGTTTCATCAATATCTTTTAATACCATCCCTTCCGTAATTTCTAGCTGAATATTATTTGAATTTATTCCGGTTTCGGAAATGACAGTTTGTATTTTTTCAATAAATAAAGGGTCGCTGAATTGTCGTGGGCTGACATTGATACATATTTTTAAGTTTTTATCGGCATCAATAATATTTGAAAATTGCTGGCATGCTGTTCTTAATACCCATTCTCCGATAGGGACAATTAGACCGCATTTTTCAGCGATATCGATGAATGCGTCAGGTGTGATATTACCTTTATCGGGATGATTCCATCGTAGTAGCGCTTCGTAGCCAATGATGTCTTTGTTATGGTCAACCTGAGGTTGGTAATTTAATTCGAATTCCTTATTAAGTATTGCCTGGTGTAAATCTTTTTCGATGGCACGTTGATTATTAACGGCTTGTTGCATTTTAGTGAGAAACAACCGGGCTGTATTTCGACCCGCTTCTTTTGCTTCATATAATGCGACATCAGCTTTTTGGATGATGGCGTCAGAATCTGTATTGGTAAATGGGAATAGAGCAATGCCGATACTGACTGTTGTATGGATGATGTGTTCATCAATATTAAATTCACGCTGAAATAATTGCAGTATTTCACTAGCAAAGTTTTCCGCATTATCCGTTGCAGTACTCACTTCATTGCCCGCTTCCGATAATAGAATGATGAATTCATCACCACCGAGTCGTGCAACCGTGTCCTCATCTCGAACACGATTTTTAATCCGTTGAGCCACGCGTTTTAATAACGCGTCACCCACTGCATGSCCWWGYRMRTCATTWAYSKKYTTGAAATGATCGAGATCTAAAAATAAAACCGCACCGAAATGATTATAACGATCAGCACGTTTTATCTCATGCGCTAATCGTTCGTTCAACAAACGTCGATTAGGTAGATCAGTTAGCATGTCATAGTTAGCCTGGTAATGAATGATTTTTTCATCGATGAGACGCTGATACCGTATTGTTAGTGACTCTCTGATGGTGTGATTTAATTTTTTCGATGTGATGATTAACATCCCTGTGAACAGTGTTGTCATTATCGCCATRGATAAAACGATTTCTGAGTTTTCGAGAAAGAAACGAATAACCAAAGGTACTGTCGCAAGCAAGATAAATGYATACGATGAAGATTTGAAAGCAGATAGTGTCGTTACAGCCCCCGCACACATACCAGCAATCACGAATGCCAGGAAAACCTGGTGTGCAATATCATCAACGGGAAATAAGAATAGGGCAGTACTACCCCATAATAAACCAGAAATAATACTGGTTACGAGTGTGATGGTGTACCAGATATCGGGTATCTCTTGTTCTGTGTCAAGCGCATTAAATTTTTTGTAGATGACGAAACGTACAACAGAAAAGGCATTTACCGCAAGAAACCAAAATAATATGTAGTTGTGTGAAATGACATCCCACAATATGAAACTGATCATTGTGCTGTTTACCAACACAGCCATCAAAGTAATCGTTAGAGATGAGTAAACAGTACGCAATAAATCAGAATKTATATCAGGAATRCTGCTGGTTTTATTATCATCAAGAGTGGCTTTGATTTTCATGGTTTCGCTTGAAATGATTATCTCTAGATTTTAGTTTATAAGGTGTTGAAAATTCAATAAATAAATGTGTATGAGGTCGTTGTTTTATAGTCGATATTTATGGGTTTTACAATAAATCTTCTAACTTTGAACATAAATAAAGCACAGAGTGGCCATACTACAGTCCTAATTAATAGAGGTGTCATTAAGCATTTTCAGCGTTATTAGAGTTGCTCTAAATCGACTTAACATGCATTATGTATAGTACAAACAGTGAATTTAGGCTATTTATGAAAAATGATCGTTTTTCAACGAAAGGACGCACTGTATCAAGTGAGCGGATTAACTCCGTCGAACAGCAGAATCAGCTTATATCCAAGTTGCAAAATGGAATCAAAAATAATGAGTTAAGTCTTCATTATCAACCTCGTTTTGATGCCGTAACGGGCAAGGCGGATGTTCTGGAAGCGCTTGTCCGATGGTATGAACCCGGTGTTGGTTTGTTTTATCCGGAAGTGTTTATTTCGCCTGCTGAAGAAAACGGGCTGATCTTTTCACTGGATCTCTGGGTTTTTGAGCAGTGTTGTAAAGATTTATTGCAGTTTCAGCAGAACATTAATCCGAATGTAAAAATTGCTGTTAATATTTCGGTATTAACCTGTGAGAGTATCTATTACGCTCAGAAAATTATTGAGATTAGTGAGAGGCATAACGTTTCATTACTGGATTTTGAATTCGAAATCACAGAAGCAACACGTGCACATGATGTACGTAAAGTGATTGCATTTTGTGAGACATTAAAAAATTATGGCGCAACTTTCTGTCTGGATGATTTTGGAACGCGACAGTCATCACTGTTAAATCTGCAAAAGCTTCCTGTTTCAACAGTAAAAATTAGTCAACAATTTGTTCATGAAATTGGTAACTCTGATCAAAGTGAAACCATTATCGTTGGCTTAATCCGAATGATAAAAGATCTGGGTATGCAGTCAGTTGCTGAAGGTGTTGAGACCAATGAGCAATATTGGTTTATGCGCGAAGCCGGTTGTGATCAGTTGCAAGGTTTTTTATTAGGTAGGCCGTTAAGGTTTATGCAGTTRAAAGCGCAAACACTGCAAGACCCTATTATCGAGATTGATTAAGGCATCAATTCTCGTTCCCATGTCCCTGCTGGTCTGGTATGCCGGTGTTTCTTGTTTGTAGTCAGGTTGTTTTATTGATGCTGGCAATTGCCAGGCAGGGTCACGTTAATATCTTTTTTTACCCGTTCAACCCACAAATAGACTTCTGTCGCAGCAGGATCACATGATTGGCAGCTTGTGCCACAGGAAGCCGTAGCTGAGCGTTTTTCTACCTTACCTTTTCGTATCCACACATCAAGCATGCCACGAACGGCATCAGCATCGGTATCAAAGTGCAGGGCTATATCACTGAGTGTGCATTGGCCTCGTTGTTTCAGATAATCACGTATTTCAGATAAAATCATAATTTTGTTTAGATACTTTGTTCCGATGTTTCAGGCTGGTCGCTTGTTTCCCTTAAACCCCATTGTCTCAAACCGTATATCAATATAATAAACACTATCACGACACCCGCTAACCATAAACTGGAAAACAGGGGGTGTTGCGAAAATGTGCCAATTTGATAAAAGCTGGTGGCGGTTATATACGCGATAGTAGTGGTCCAGCTGGCGACAAATACGGCCCATGCGGTACCTGCTTCACGGCGAATAGCACCAATCACGGCTACGCAAGGAAAGTATAACAGTACAAATAATAGATAAGAGAAAGCACCAACCTGACCATCGAAGCGTTTTGTCATGGCACCGAATGTGGCGTTATTCACTTCCTGGGCTTCAGCCGCCGCTTCGAGTGATTGAATATCGCCGATATTCATCTGCAGTGGATCCCCCAGCATATCAGTGACAGCGGCCAGATTTTCAGGAACGGTGGCAGCGGCATCGTTAATTGCCTGCCAGAAATCGAATGGTTCTTCTTCGGCTATATAATCTGCATCCTCTTGAGCGAGTTGTGTATACAATGTGTCTAATGTGCCAACCACGACTTCTTTTGCCAGTATGCCTGAGATAATACCTAATACAGCGGGCCAGTTATCTTCTTTAATTCCCATCGGTGCAAATATGGGGGTGGCAGCTTTACTAACTGCGGCTAGTACGGATGTACTGGTATTGTCATGTGAAATTGAACCGTCAGTGCCGATGGAGCTAAGCACGTTAATAATTAGAACCATGATTACGATAATCTTGCCCGCATCTTTGATAAATAAACGAACACGATCCCAGGTGCGCAACAAGATGCCTTTAAGTGTCGGCATGTGATAAGGCGGCAGCTCCATCATAAAGCCGCTGCTCTCGCCAGAAAGTATGGTGCGCTTCATTAAAAAACCGGTTAACACGGCGACGATGATACCGATTAAGTAGAGTGCAAAAACCAGATTTTGTCCATTGGTTGGGAAAAACGCAGCAACGAATAATGCGTWTACCGGTAATCTGGCACCACAGGACATAAACGGGTTCATTAATATAGTGAGCTTGCGTTCACGTTCRTTTTCCAARGTYCGTGTTGCCATGATGCCKGGYACGTTACAACCGAACCCCACTATCAATGGYACAAACGCTTTTCCTGGCAATCCAATACTGCGCATAAAGCGATCCATGACGAAAGCAGCGCGAGCCATATAACCACTGTCTTCAACGGCAGATAAAAATAAATAAAGAGCGGTGATGATGGGGATGAAAGTCGCGACAACTTGAATGCCACCGCCAAGGCCGTTTGCTAAAACAATACGGAAAAAATCAGGAATGCCGATGCTGCCTAATACTTCAGAAAAGCCATCAACAAAAATAGCACCGGCCAGGCCATCGAAGAAATCGATGAATGCGCCGCCAATATTAATGGTGAACATAAACATTAAATACATGACAAGCAGGAATATCGGGATGCCAAAAATAGGGCTTAACACCACGGTATCAATTTTATCGGTTAAGGTTTTGCCGATCTTTCCTTTTTCTTGAACGACACTTTGCGCCAGAGTGTGTGCATGACTATATCGGCTGTCAGCAATATGAATATCGGCTTCTTCGCCAGCACGTTCTTCAATCGCGGCTTTCCATTTTGTAACGGTATCTAAGACAGACGCACCGCATTGTTCTTTTGCATTGTCATCACTTTCCAGTAATTTAAGCGCAAGCCAGTGTAGATTATCGGATGAGGCGGTACTGCATTTTTCCAGTCGTGGCATTAAATCGGTAATCGCCTGTTCGACGATCTCATCATGTGCCAGGCGGAATCCACCGCTGCGTTCGCCTGAGGTGATGGCCAGAATGGCTAGCTTGAGTGTATCCATACCTTCGCCACTGATTGCGACGATAGGCACGACCGGGCAGCCCAGTTCCTGTGATAATTTTTTAATATCAATTTCGATGCCGCGTTTACGTGCGACATCCATCATATTTAAAACCAGTACGATAGGCACGCCCATCTCGAGTAATTGTGTGGTGAGATAGAGATTACGTTCGAGATTAGCGGCATCAACAACATTGATTATCAGGTTGGCATCGCGTGATAATAGATAATCCCGGGTGACTTTTTCGTCAATGGAACTGGCATCTAAAGAATAAATTCCAGGAAGATCGAAAATCGTGACCTGATGGTTTTCTAGATCAAAGAATCCCTGTTTGCGATCGACCGTCACACCGGGCCAATTCCCTGTTTTCTGTCGAATGCCAGTAAAGGCATTAAACAGTGCAGATTTACCGCAATTGGGGTTGCCTGCTATTGCCAGCGTCAGCGCGCTGGTTTTTGATGTGCTCGCCTTGGTAGAGCCGGGGGGATTTGTATCATCACAGCAAGCCATAACGATTTAATTTTCTAACGGTTCAACTAGTAGTTTTTCAGCAATACCAGGCCCTAAAGCGACGCGCGTGCCCTTGTTCTGAATAACCACGCTTTTACCGCGATGGTTGAGCATGTTGACCACTGTGCCAACGCGCAAGCCCAGGGAGAGCATACGTCTGACCATCTGTTTGCCGCCTTCGATAGAGGCAATGCGCCCGCTGCGGCCATTTTTGAGTTTGAGCAGACTAGTTGTGAGTGTAGGGTTTGACATATATGCTAAAGAGAATCGTTCGCATTATTAATTAGGTTTATATTAATACCTTAAACCCGATAAAGCAAGAATCCCAAATAGGGTATATTGGGCTGCTTGATGTAGACCTGTACAGGTGTTTGAAACAAAGTCAAAAATTTCACCACAAAGCTCACTGAAAAAACACTTAATGGTGTTAAGCCTTATGTAGGTGTGAATTTATTCGCACGCAGCTGCCAGCGTATGCGCTCATTGTGCGAATAAATTCACACCTACAGGGTTCACATAGCAATAATGCCGGTCATAAAGAGACATTAATACCTATCTAAGATGCATTGCCATGTCGAAACGACGAAGTACAATATTGGCATCGTAGAAATAGTCGATTCAGCTTAGATTTATTGTCCCAGATCGCTAGTAAAAACGATACACTTTCAGTGCAAGACTTTAGTAAAGGTCTGTCATCTTGAACGCTAGTGAAGGATCTTAAATACCAGTGTATAAGATCCTTCACTAGCGTTCAGGATGACAGCGATATACATAATGTCACTGGTTTTGAAAAGACTGTAACTTTTATTAGTAAATAACGATTTTAATCGTTATGAAGCAACCTATGGACTTTCAGTCCATAGTCGTTGAGTTTTTAGGATATAGTTGTCACTTACATTAAATAAGCCGCCTCCGGTGCAATATTTTTTACCAGTGAGTTAAGAAAGAGAATGGGTGACAGTGTTAATTTTGAAGGAGAGAATGAATATTCATTGGTAGAAGAGAGATTAAATATATCCTCTCATGCGATAGGCTTATTGTTTAGTGTTATTGCTTTGATACTTTTGGTTATACGGGCCAGTGAAATCGGCGATTTGATGTATTTCATTAGTTTTAGTGTGTTTGGAATTAGTTTGATTGTGCTGTACGCGGCTTCCACTTTTTATCACAGTGTGCAGGCTCCTGTGTTAAGAAATCGAATGAGAATTGTTGATCATGCTGCTATTTATATTCTTATCGCTGGCACTTACACACCCTTTACGTTAGTCGTATTAGGTGGTTGGACAGGTTGGATAATTTTTGCCGTGTCATGGACGATGGCGACGATTGGCATCGTGTTGAAATTATTTTTTACGGGAAAGTATGATCGAATTTCAACTTTCATGTATGTGTTCATGGGCTGGATTATCCTTTTTGCAATTCAGCCCTTAATAGAAACACTGCCTTATGAAGGATTGTTCTGGTTGGTTGCGGGTGGCGTGTCCTATACTATGGGTGCCATTTTATACAGCATTGAAAGGATCAAATTTAACCATGCCATCTTTCATATATTTGTACTACTAGGTAGCGTCTGTCATTTTGTTTCAGTGTACTTTTATGTGTGGCCTGTCAATTAATTTAAACCCTGTATTTTTTTGTAAAAAGCCAATTCAACAATGAAATGCAAATTGAATTGAAAAGTTATACAAAATGCTTATGCTGCCCTTAAGGCAGCTCTGATTAAAAATTATACTGTTTATTAATACTATATTTACGTCTCAGATCTCTTAGTATCAGATAAGTCCACGGCCATAACAGTGTGCTGGTAATGGTGGGCATAAAATACAACCAGCTATCAGGTGCTCGACCAAGCATGCCGTCAACCCATAGCGTGAGTAGTTGTTTGAATAACATTAAGAAGAAGATAACAATCGCCTGTTGCAGCAGTGATGCCATACGCAAACGCTGGTGCTGAATGTGAATGATATAGATAACAAATACCAGCCCAACCGCATGTTGACCCATYAAAGTACCATAACTGACGTCCRGTAAAAGACCGGCTATCCACGCCACAGTGACACCGATTTTTGAAGGTGCCGCCATTGCCCAATAGATTAGAACCAGTGTTACCCAATCCGGTCTGAACTCAACGGCCCAGTCAGGTAATGGCATGATGGCGAGCATGAACGCAGCGATAATAGTGAGTATACCGAGGCGCAGTGTTTTATTCATCACTGTCTCCGGTTGGTTCTATTTCTTGTTTATTTTCTATCGTGCTGGTTGTTGGCGTTGTTGTATCGCTGGGCTTTTCTTTTGATTCTGGTTTTGTGTCAGTGGGTTTTTCTTCGGCTACATTTCGCCACACTAACAATACTTCACGAGTCTGATCCAGCTGAGCGATAGGGGTCGCTTCGACATAAGCAAACGGTTCACCAGCAGGGTGTTCAACTTTTGTGATACGTGCAACGGGGTAGTTGGGTGGGAAAGACCCACCCAAACCAGAGGTGATGAGTGTATCACCGACCTGGATATCAATATTATGTGTCAGGTAACGTACATTGAGCTGACCAATTTTACCAGTGCCGACTGCATTAGCACGTAAGCCTGTACGATCGATWTSKMCWGGYMSNGCGYGNCTGGCATCGGTGATTAATATCGCTGTTGATGACAATGGACCAACGTGGATAATTTGTCCCATAATGCCTTTGGCATCAATAATGGGTTGTCCAAGATAAACCCCACTGCTGCTGCCTTTGTTAAGTACGATTAATTGTTTGTACGGGTCAACATCAACATTAATGATTTCTGCGATGAGCAGACGTTCTGTGGTTTTTGGTGTTGCGCTTAGTAGTTCACGCAAGCGTTCGTTTTCTTTTTCGATGATACCCAGTTTTTGTAACTGGACACGGTTTTCCAGATGACGAGCTTCGAACTCCCGATTTTTTTCCAGTAATACCTGYCGGCTACTGAAAACTTCGTCGGTCCAGTAAAAAAGCTGAATGGGTAAATCGATGGTGTACTGCAAAGGATAGATAACRTTGGAAAGAGCGCTGCGTACAAATTCTAATGATTTCCAGCGATGGTCTGYTGTCATYAAKGCGAGTGACGCCACCACGAGTACAATCATGCGAAAGGTTGCTGACGGGCCACGTGCGAATAGCGGTTGCATACTTTAAGTCTTAAAGCAAAGGGTAATCGGTGGGCAGGTTCCCTATTTTCGGACAAGCTCTTAACATTATTCGACAGCGAGGAAGTCGCCTCCGTGCTGGTCGATTAGTTCGAGTACRCGGCCRCCACCACGAGCAACACAGGTTAGTGGGTCTTCAGCCATTATGACTGGCAGGCCGGTTTCTTCCATAATTAGGCGATCCAGATCGCGTAATAAKGAACCGCCACCGGTTAATACGATACCTCGTTCTGCCACGTCGGCGCCGAGTTCAGGTGGGGTTTGTTCTAATGCYGTTTTAACTGCGCTGACAATGCCGTGCAGAGGTTCCTGCAGGGATTCAAGAATTTCGTTACTGTTGAGTGAAAAACTGCGAGGGATACCTTCAGATAAGTTACGACCTTTGACCTCAATCTCCAGCAAATCTTTGCCCGGGTAAGCAGTGCCGATTTCATGTTTAATTCTTTCAGCTGTGGCTTCGCCGATTAAAATACCATAATTGCGGCGAACGTAATTGGTGATAGCGTCGTCAAATTTATCACCACCGACACGGACAGACGCAGAATAGACAATACCGTTTAATGAAATAACGGCCACTTCCGATGTGCCACCACCAATATCCAGCACCATCGAACCGCGTGGTTCATCGACCGGCATGCCGGCACCAATCGCCGCAGCCATCGGTTCGTCGATTAAAAATACTTTACGGGCACCAGCGCCAGCAGCCGATTCACGAATCGCACGACGYTCWACTTGYGTYGMRCCGCAGGGWACRCAGAYTAAWACACGCGGRCTRGGRCGTAWAAATTTRYTTTCATGCACTKWGYKAATAAAGTGCTGCAGCATTTTTTCAGTAATATTGAAATCGGCAATCACACCATCACGCATTGGGCGGATAGCGGTGATGTTCTGTGGGGTACGGCCGAGCATGCCTTTGGCTGATTTACCAAACGCTTCGATAGTCTTAGGGCCGCCGGGACCGCGATCCTGGCGGATAGCAACAACGGAAGGTTCGTCGAGAACAATGCCTCGACCGCGAGCGTATATCAATGTATTGGCAGTACCAAGATCGATTGATAAATCGTTGGAAAACATTCCCCGGAAACGATTCAAAAACATGTGATTGTAGACCTTTAAAGTGTTCTTAAGGTGCTTTCTATAGAGTCCGACCTAACCTGCGTCGACCAGGAGAATCTGTCTATTTGAGAGCCCTTCATTTATTGTTGTTTTGTTATTATTGACTGATAATAGGGTTTTTTAGCGAGATTGCCACGATTACAGCGTAAATTGACCGTCTCAATAGGCGCGTACTGTAGCAATCAGGCTGCTTTTGAGCAAGGCTTATTATCTTCTGCGCCGCTTTGAGATACCAATTTTCAACAAAATTTAATGAAAACAGAATAATCCTGCCTTTTTGAGGTGTTTGAGTAGAGCAAAAGCCTATAATGTGCTATTTTTCCGCCTCAATTTACCGGTTCTTATAATCGAAAGTTATAACGGGTGCAGACCGTATTTTATTTCTGGAGTGACTCATGTCGATCGATGTTGATGAAGTTAAAAAGATAGCCAAGCTGGCATGTTTAAATATTGATGAGGCTGATATACAGAGCTATGCGACTAATTTATCCAATATTCTAGATTTGGTGGCGCAAATGGAAATGGTTGATACCACCGGTGTGACACCCATGTCGCATCCGTTTGATGTGGTTCAACGCCTTCGTGAAGATGTGGTTACCGAATCCAATCGTCGTGAAGCATTTCAGGCAATTGCGCCGAAGACGGAAGACGGTCTGTATCTTGTTCCCAAGGTGCTTGATTAAACAGTACGCGACTAAGATTACTGTCATTAGCGAATGCTTTTATAATTATCAGTCATTCCCGAATGTTTCTGTCGGGAATCCAGCCGTTTATAAAAAATGGATCCCCGACAGAAACATTCGGGGATGACAGGGGAGTGAACTTCGGGGATGACAAGAAGAGTAAGCTTCGGGGATTACGAGGAGAGTAAACTTCAAGGATGATGAGGGAAACAAGCATTAGGGATGACGAGAAGAGCAAACTTGATGAACAAATTATTGAGCTRAATTATAAAGAGCCAGGTTTTTATGAGTCAGTTCTTATGAGCCAAGAATTATGAGTCAAGCACTATGAGCCAAGCATTATGAGTATGTACCATACAAAANCCGTGACCGAACTTTCCGCCATGTTACAGGCAGGAGAAGTCAGCAGTGTTGAATTAACCCAATACTTTCTAGATCGCATAAAAAACAGCGATGACAAATTAAATAGTTTCATCACCGTTTGTGAAGAGCAGGCATTAGCGCAGGCGAAAGAGTCTGATGAAAAATTAAAAGCCGGTAATGCACCCGCATTAACCGGTGTGCCCATCGCACATAAAGATATTTTTTGCACAGAGGGTGTTAAAACCAGTTGTGGTTCTAAGATGCTGGATAATTTTATCTCACCTTATGATGCAACCGTGATAACCAACATGCGAAATGCGGGTGTAGTCATGTTGGGTAAAACCAATATGGATGAATTTGCCATGGGTTCATCAAATGAAACCAGCTATTACGGCTCGGTTAAAAATCCATGGAATTTAAAAACGGTACCCGGTGGTTCATCAGGTGGCTCTGCATCAGCGGTAGCGGCAAGGTTAGCACCGGCATCCACCGGAACTGATACCGGTGGCTCTATTCGTCAGCCTGCCGCATTCTGTGGTATTACCGGTTTGAAACCGACTTACGGGCGGGTCTCCCGTTTCGGCATGATCGCTTTTGCTTCCAGTCTGGATCAGGCAGGTCCGATGGGGCAGAGTGCCAGTGACTGCGCATTGTTATTAAATGCGATGGCGGGTTTTGATGAAAAAGATTCAACCAGTATTGAAAAACAGGTACCGGACTATTCAGCTGATCTGGAAAAACCATTAGATGGTTTGAAAATTGGTTTACCAAAAGAATATTTTGATGTGGCTGAAGGCGGCATGGATGCCGGTGTTGAAGCGGCAGTAAAAACGGCGCTTGAACAGTACAAAGCAATGGGCGCAGAGTTAATCGAAGTTGAACTGCCAAACAGCAACTTATCAGTACCCGTTTATTATGTGGTTGCGCCAGCGGAATGTTCCGCAAACTTATCGCGTTTTGATGGGGTGCGTTATGGCTACCGTTGTGAAGATCCTAAAGATCTAAATGACTTATATACACGGTCACGCGGTGAAGCTTTTGGCCCAGAAGTACAGCGTCGTATTATGGTTGGCGCTTACGCCTTATCTTCCGGGTATTACGATGCGTATTATTTAAAGGCACAACAGTTACGCCATCTAATTAGTGATGACTTCAAAAAAGCCTACGAAAAAGTCGATGTCATTATGGCACCGACAACACCGGGTACGGCATTTAATATCGGCGAAAAAACCGATGATCCCATTTCGATGTATCTCTCAGATATATTCACTATTGCAGTTAATCTTGCGGGTATTCCAGCAATGTCTATCCCCGTGGGATTCGCTAACGGTATGCCTGTAGGAATGCAGATTATGGGTAATTATTTTGAAGAAGCCAAACTATTAAATGTTGCGCATCAATATCAGCAGCAAACCGACTGGCATACGCAAGTGCCTGAGGAGTTTAAATAATGACCAATGCCACAAATTCTGAATGGGGAAACTGGGAAGTCGTCATCGGGCTAGAAATTCACGCCCAGTTAGCGACCAAATCAAAAATATTTTCGGGTGCCAGTACCGCTTATGGTGCCGAGCCGAATACGCAGACCAGCGTGGTTGATATTGCGCTGCCGGGTGTGCTGCCTGTTTTAAATAAAGAAGCCGTACACATGGCGGTAAAGTTTGGCATGGCAATCGGCGCGGAAGTGGCAGACCGATCTGTGTTCGATCGCAAAAATTATTTTTATCCGGACTTACCCAAAGGCTATCAAATTTCTCAATTTGATTTGCCCATTGTGGGTTTGGGTTCAATCGATATCGAACTGGAAAACGGTGAGAAAAAAACGATTGGTGTAACACGTGCCCATTTAGAAGAAGATGCGGGTAAATCATTGCATGARGATTATGCCGGTATGACCGGTATTGATTTAAACCGTGCGGGTACACCGTTACTGGAAATTGTTTCCGAGCCTGATATGCGTAGCGCAAAAGAAGCGGTTGCTTATATGAAAAAAATTCATACGCTGGTGCAATACATTGAGATTTGTGATGGCAATATGCAGGAAGGTTCTTTTCGCTGTGATGCAAACGTTTCAGTGCGACCAAAAGGTCAGCAAGAATACGGCACACGTGCCGAGCTAAAAAACATTAACTCATTTCGTTTTGTCGAACGTGCAATTAATATCGAAGTTGAACGCCAAATTGATCTAATTGAAGATGGTGGTAAGGTAGTACAGGAAACACGTCTTTACGATTCTGATAAAAATGAAACCCGTTCAATGCGTAGYAAGGAAGAAGCTAACGATTATCGCTACTTCCCCGATCCCGATTTATTACCGGTGGTGATAACSGAAGAATTTCGTCAGCAGGTGCGTGCCGAATTACCTGAATTGCCTGAGCAGAAGCAGCAGCGTTATATTGATGAATTAAATTTATCACCCTACGATGCAGGAGTGATTACTGCATCACTATCCTTATCCAACTACTTTGATGTAGTGGCCGAAAAAACCGCTGATGCAAAATTGTCGGCTAACTGGATTACCGGAGAGATGTCGGCAAGATTAAACCGTGAAGAGGTTGAAATTGATAACGTTCCTGTTGATGCAGAAGATTTTGCGCTACTGTTAATTCGAATCAAAGACAATACTATTTCAGGTAAGATCGCAAAAGACGTATTGGACGCGATGTGGAATGGCGAAGGCAGTGCAGATGATATAATCGAAAGCAAAGGCCTAAAGCAAATTACTGATACGGGCGCAATTGAAGCCTTTGTCGATGAAGTGATTGCCAATAATCCTACGCAGTTTGAAGAATTGAAAGGTGGTAAGGATAAAATGATGGGGTTCTTTGTTGGTCAGGTAATGAAAATGTCAAAAGGCAAAGCAAATCCCGCGCAGGTAAATGAATTAATTCGCAGTAAGATGTGATTGTAGGAAAATTGAACCACAGAGAGGATGCACAAGTTTTACACTCCAGGCAGTAATATTTTTCTACATTACCCCATGCATTACCACGCAGAGCATGGAAACGAAATATCTTAAGGTTTAAAATAATGAACGAATCTGAATTCCAGGAAATTGCTGAACAAACAATCGAAGATATACAGGATGCTATCGATAACATTGATGCCGATATCGATTACGATGAAATCGGCGGGGTGTTAACGCTAGAGTTTGAAAATGGCAGTAAAATTATTTTCAGTAAACAAGGTGCGATGAATCAACTCTGGATGGCCGCGATATCAGGTGGTTTCCATTTTAATTTTGATGAAAATAATCAGCAGTGGATATGCGATAACGGAAACAATGAAGAGCTGTATGAAATGTTGTCGCGCCTGGCAACTGAGCAGGCGGGTGAAAAAGTAGCATTATTAATGCCATAAAAAATAGGAGAGTCAAGATGTCAGATGAAATAATAAAGAATTTAGGTCCATTAGCACCACTGGTGGGAACATGGGAAAGTGATCAGGGTGTTGATACATCAAGAATTAAAAGTAAAGAAACTGTAACCAAGTTTCGCGAAAAAGCAATATTTGAACCCGTAGGCCCGGTTAATAATGGCCCGCAAAAGTTATTTGGTTTGCGTTACTCGATGACAGCATGGCCGCTCGGCAGTGATGATGCTTTTCATGAAGAGTTAGGATACTGGTTATGGGATAAAGAGCATGGCCAGGTCTTAAAAACATTGATGGTGCCACGAGGTGTTACGGTTAATGCGGGCGGCTGCGTTGAGGAAGACAGTAAGAGCTTCCGTCTGGAAGCGGAGTGTGGTTCAGAAACCTACGGCATTATGTCGAATAAATTTTTGGATGATACTTATAAAACTAAAAATTATTCTGTGGATATAACGATTCATGATGATGGTACATTCAGCTATAAGCAGGATACGCAGCTATGGATTCCCATCAATCAGGCTATCTTCCATCACACCGATGAGAATACTTTAAAGAAAGTTTAGTCGTTAACGAAAATGCTATCTCATAAACAAATAAAATTTAGAGATAACTTTTCGTCGCCGTTTAAGCAAAGACTCTTTTATTTTAAAAATTTGCCGATGGCGCTAATCAGTGGCATTAAATTAACTCGCCTGGATGAAGAACAATCCATTGCGGAAGTCCCGTACCGATGGCGAAATAAGAATCCTTTTAGATCGATGTATTTTGCTGTACTAAGCATGGCGGCGGAGTTATCAACAGGTGCGCCAGCGCTATTGGCATTGAAAGGCACGGATGCTGATGTCGTGTTGATAATTGTCGATCTCAAAGCGGAGTTTGTAAAAAAGGCAATGACTAAGATCACATTTGTGTGTGAAGATTATCAGTTGTTTCATCAAGCTATTTCGCAGCTGAAACAAGTGGGTGATATGGCAGAAGTGACTGCAACCACAGTGGGTAGAAATATTGATGGTGATGAAGTCGCACGGTTTGAATTCACCTGGTCATTTAAATTACGTTCGTAGAAAGCAGGCTATAACTGACTTTTGATACGCCCTAAGTCTCTTTTAAGTGCAATGGGTATCGAGTAAACTACCTACCACATAAATTTTGTTTAAAAAACATTTAACTAAGGGCGTAAATTTTATGAAAGCGAGAGCCGCTGTTGCCTGGGAAGCTAAAAAACCACTTTCTATCGAAGAAATTGAAGTCATGGGTCCACGAGAAGGCGAGGTTTTACTGAAGACCATTGCTTCTGGTGTCTGCCATACCGATGCCTTTACTCTGTCAGGTGATGACCCGGAAAGTTCTTTCCCCTGTGTGCTAGGACATGAAGGCGGTTGTGAGGTGGTTGAGTTGGGTGCCGGGGTGAAAAGCCTGGAAGTGGGTGATCACGTTATTCCTTTATATATTGCTGAGTGTGGCGAATGTGACTATTGCAAGTCGCCCAAAACTAATCTGTGTCAGTCGATAGCCGGTACTGTTTGGACAGGCTATATGCCTGATGGCACGCGTCGCTTTTCCAAAAACGGTAAAGATATTTTTCATTACATGGGATGTTCGACATTTTCTGAATATACCGTGGTACCCGAAATTGCACTGGCTAAAATAAACAAAGCCGCGCCACTGGATAAGGTTTGCCTGCTGGGCTGTGGTGTTACTACGGGTATTGGTGCTGTACTTAACACGGCTAAAGTGGAAGCCGGTTCAACCGTTGCGGTATTTGGTCTGGGGGGTATTGGCCTGTCCTGTATTCAAGGGGCGGTAATGGCGAATGCCGAGCGAATTATCGCTATCGATATTAATTCCGATAAGTTTGAATTTGCCAAACAGTTGGGAGCAACCGATTTTGTTAACCCAAAAGATATCGACGGCTCTTTTGTTGAATACATGCAAGACACATTTAATGGTGGTCCGGATTATTCTTTTGAATGTATAGGTAATACGCATGTTATGCGTGATGCACTTGAATGCACGCACATGGGATGGGGTGTTTCAACGGTTATCGGCGTAGCAGGTGGTGGTCAAACCATTGAGACCCGTCCTTTTAATTTGGTCGTGGGTCGTACCTGGAAAGGCACGGCTTTTGGTGGTGTGAAAGGTAGAACCGAACTACCGGGTTATGTTGACCGCTACATGAACGGTAGTATTGAGCTGGATTCGCTGGTTACCCATACGATGCCATTAGAAGACATTAATACCGCATTTGATTTGATGCATAGCGGTAAAAGTATTCGCTCAGTTATTATCTTTTAGTGTTATGAAACAAATAGAGTCCATAAAAGAGTTTGGTGGTTATTTGAATCGTTATGAACACGAATCAAACGGTTGTTCATGCAAGATGACTTTTTCTGTTTATCTTCCTCCTCAGGCAACAACGGGTAAGGTGCCTGTTTTGTACTGGTTGTCAGGGCTTACCTGTACGGATGATAATGCGCGCACCAAGGCAGGTATGCAACGATATGCCGCTGAATATGGCATTGCTTTAGTGTTTCCGGATACCAGTCCGCGCGGCGAAAATGTGCCTGATGAAATTGATCGTTATGATTTAGGGCAGGGAGCAGGTTTTTACGTCAACGCTACCCAGTCCCCCTGGAGTAAACATTTTCAGATGTATGATTATGTTACACAGGAACTCCCCGAGCTGGTTGAGGCGAATTTACCGTTGTTGCCCAATGTTAAAGCCATATCCGGTCATTCAATGGGTGGGCATGGCGCCTTGATTTGTGCGCTAAAAAATCCAGATGGTTATCGTTCCGTCTCTGCCTTTTCTCCCATCTGCCATCCCACGGAGTGTGATTGGGGCAAAGGCTGTTTTACTGCTTATCTGGGAGACGATAGTCAAAGCTGGCAAGAGTATGATGCAACTTTATTGGTTGATGCAGGAGCGAAAGTTGGCGATATTTTTATCGACCAGGGTGTTGCCGATGAGTTTTATGATGAAGGCCAACTATTACCAGAAGCTTTTCAAAAAGTTTGTGCCTCAAATGGTCAAAAGCTAACATTAAGAATGCAGGAAGGTTACGACCATAGTTATCATTTTGTATCTACATTTATTGGCGAACATATTGCCTATCATTCAATGGCTTTAAAAGAATAATTTTTGTTTAGTGTTTTTATATGGTCTGGGAAGTCCAGTCTGAATTGAAACAAGATATTCAGGTTCATTTAGAAAGTTATTTCAGCCGTTGTATTTAGATATCACTAAGAAATATGATACTGGCTGTTTAGATAATGAAGCACATCCTCTTGCTCGCCTTTAAATATTACGCGGTCAGATTTTTTTGTTATTTGAAAATCGTACATTGGGTCATAATAATCGACCAGTAAAGCCTTTATCCATTTTTTATGGTGTTCAGTTTCGCCCGATGATTGCTGTTTATCGATGGCATAAGTTAATAATGACTTAAGTTCTTTATAGCGAACGCCACCCAGACGACGTTGAATTTTATCGATAGCGGTTAGTAGCTGATCTGACCAACTATCAAACCCGTATTGTTCGMCATGGTGTGTCTGGTGTTCGGCTAATGATTCAGTTATGTACTCCTGGAAAGTGATATCGACTCTTTCTTCGACACTGGTTTCCAGTAAAATGATTGGCGACGCTCTCATCTGTTTAGTAAGAACATCAGGGATAGCTCTTGAACCGATGTTATTGCCTTCATCTTCGAGTACGATGTGTGTGTAATGTTTATTTCTGCATTTTAATAATTCGATTGATAATTTATTTTCAATGTCAATTTGAGAAGGTTGACCTGTTACGTGGTTACCAAATACTGAACCGCGATGATGGTAGATGCCTTCCAAATCAATCTGTTGATTTATTYTTTTAAGTAGTACAGTTTTGCCAATACCGGTTCGTCCGCCAAGTAATATTGGGTTAAGTGCTTGTGTTGATACGTCGAGTTCATCGATGAGAAAGCGTCGCATGGCTTTGTAGCCACCTTTTATTCTAGGGTAAGCAATACCTGTTTGTTCAAAGATCCATTGTTGTGAAATTTGAGAACGCAAGCCACCTCGAAAGCAATACAGCACACCGTGGGGGTTTTTCTCAATAAAATGTTGCCATTGTTTGACGCGTTCTAATTTAACCTTACCTTGTACTAATTCGTGCCCCAGTTCTATGGCTTCATCCTGGCCTGATTTTTTGTAGCGARTRCCTATCTCTTCGCGTTCATCGTTGTTGATTAGTGGGTGRTTTTTTGCAAAGGGAAAAGCACCYTGATTAAATTCTAYKGGYGCACGTACATCTAACATAGGTATGTCGTTTAGCAGTAATGAGCGGTAGTCGTCAATCTGAGGGAGRTCCATGGGTGTTATTTTATCATGAAATAAATGCTCATTACTTTGCATGCCTATATCGTTATGAAAACTATGTTGTCACGAAGATTATATTGTCATTTCGACCATAGGGAGAAATCTTAAAGGCCGCTGTATCAGATCTTTCCCTATGGTCGAGATGACAGCGTGGGGAGTGTTGCAATCTGGAATGGATTACGAAAATTATGGGTAGGTATCAAATACGGAAAAAAGTTGGTCCCATTCAATGAGTTGGTTCTGTGTGAGTTTCTCAATCCACGTTTTTGCATGAGTTTGCTTGTTATTGTCTGTTTCAATGTAGATTTTATTTAACTGTTTCAATAATGCCAGACTGTTTTTTTTGTCGCCTAATTGATGTCGAATAAACAGTGCGCGTAATAGCTTATCTTCAGCTTCTTTTAATGCTTTTTTCTGAATATCGAAATTAGCCCATTGTGTTAGATTGGCAGCGATGGCGGTTCTGTTGGCTAATTGCCTTGATATTGCCAGTGATTGTGTAAGCAGCTCAAATTTTTCTCTCTCATTATCAGTAAGTTCGGCTTCAAATCGAAGAATACGTGCGAGATGTGAATCGGTATTCTGTGAATTTTTACTTTGTAGTGTTTTGTATTCGTTTAACCACGATTGTCTATTTTCGTCTTTTTGATTAAATGAAATGAGAGTCCGGTTTTTTAACGCGGCAAGTTTTATGTTGTCGTTGTTGCTAATCAGGGGTGTTTTTAATAATTGTAATGCTTGAGTGTATGATTTGTTTTTTATGGCTAATGATGATTCGAGTAAATTCAGATGGTCTTCTAATTGTTTAAGCGAAGCCCGAGTTATGATTGAACGCGCTTTGTCGAGATATTTCTGGGCTGCATCATTGTGATTATTCGCCATCTGTGACTTTGCAATATTCATACAGCTCATGGCGATACCGGATTGATTGTCGATACTACGATATTGTGTGAGAGCTTTTTTGAATGAATGTATGGCTCTGGGGTAGTCGTTATTATTATGTTGTAAAACGCCCTGGCTGAGTATGTTATCTGGTGAGGTGATTGAAGCAGGTAATGGCTTTTCTGCTGGTCCGCTGGAGCAGGCAAGGGTTGTTAGTGGCAATAGACAAAGAATTAAATATTTCTGGTAGCGTTTCATCTATTGTTACTCTGACGCTTCCGGAGAGGTGAGTGTCTGCTTATTATCTTTTGGTATGCTGCTGGAAAGTGGCCATATCTGTTGTGTGGCTTTGATGGTTTTGTCGGCTTCCTCGAGTAATGGCTTTACTTTGTCTGTTAGCTCGGGCAGTTCATCGACTTGTTGCTGGATGCTGACTAATAATTTGTTGGTTTGCTCGGTAATGATCTTCAGGTTGCTTACTGAAGTTAAGATATCTTGTTGCATCTGTTGGTTATAAATGGCATTACCAGCAACACCCTGGCCACCCTGAATTTGGTCTGTAATATTTTTTACGTTACTTATAGTGCCAGTTAAGTCTTCCTGTGTATTTTTGTCGTTAATAATATTGCCGACAAATCCTTTACCTTTCGCTATTTTATCAGTTATCTCTTTTAAGTTGTTACTGATGCTTTCAAGGTTGTCGATATTCGTGCCAACTTGATCGGGTTCAATTGCCTGCAAAATTTCATTCATACGTTTAATCGAGTCTTGTAGTGCGCCTAGCACCGGTTCGAACTTGGCAATCAGTTTGATCAAATTGAGTGATTCTTTGATTATTAGGCTGTCGCCATCTTTTATGATGGGTAGTTGCGGTGAGCCTATAGATATTTCAATAACTGATTTTCCCAGTAATGCGAATTTAAAATTTAAAAGTTCGGCAATGGAATCGGTTCTTATTAATTTTTGATATTTCTTTAATATCGACATGCTGACGACAACATGGTTGCTGTCATCAATGTTAACTTCAGTAACGCGTCCAATAACGAGACCTGAAATAATAATATCGGTGTCTTCATTAATCGCCTGTACCGAGTTCATTGTTCCATATAAGGTTATTTCTTCTTCAAACAAGTTTTGTGTTTTCTGTGAGCTGATTAGCAACCATACCAGTAAACCAATGGCAACCAATACAAATGTGCCCGCTAGCTTTTCCTGAGATGAATAACTCAAGCGGTGAATGTAGTGGGCGTGACTACGGTTATCTGTTTTATCGTTTAGATTATTGTGTGGCATTATGTGGCGGCCTGATTTTCCGAGCGAGTCATAAACTCACGGACGATAGCTGTATTGCATTGTAAGAGTGCCTGTTTCGAATCAAATTGCAGCAGGGTTTCCTTGCTCGCAAAAATAATTTTGTCTGAGATGCTGACTGCATAGTGTACATCATGTGTGACAAAGAGTATCGAAAGCCCCTTCTCAATCTGGCTTTTTAAAAATGCCTGAAATTTATGTTTGCTGTCACTATTAAAATGCACAAATGGATTGTTTAATACGAGTATTTCAGGTTCAAGCAGTAAGGCGCGCGCAACAGCAATTTTATAACGATGATCTTTTGTTATATAAGCAGGCAGCTCATCTAAATTAATATCAGGATCTATTTCTTCCAGTAATTCCAGCGCTTTTTCTACAAGTAAAGYTTTCTTTAATGTTTTATCAAGCTGATGGTAGAGTGCGGGTGCTAATACATTGCTTAGACCATTTGCAGCGGACAGCAAAGCGGTGTCTTCATGCAAATAGGCTACTTTCATCCGTGAGTCGCTCCATTGTTCTGCGCTGAGATTTTGAGTGTCAATACCATTGAGGCTTAGCTTTCCAGACTGCTGATCTTCTAATCCACACAGCGCTCTTATCCATACGCCTTTCCCCGAATAATTTGGACCGATAATGCAGGTGACTTCACCTTTGTCCATTTTAAAGTTTAGCGCGTCACCCGAATAGTCGAAGGGCAGGTTCCGGGGGATTAAATTTTCACATTGTATGATGGGGTGATGTGTCATATTAGATAAAAATGGCCACTGTGAGTAAAGCATCAATAATAAAGACAAAGCTGAGGCTTTGTACAATAGAAGCGGTGGTTCTCTGGGGTACTTCTGTTGCTGAGTTTTGTACGCGCAAGCCGTTGTAACATGCGATCGTAGCAATGACGAAGCCAAAAATAATGTTTTTAATAACGAAAATACTAATCAGATAAGGTGTGAAGGAGTTACTGATCTTGAGGATAAAATTAAAGTATGACGGGTTGATAAATATAGCGCTTAGCATGATGCCACTGAGTAGAGCAATAGCGGTGAAGTAAACGGTGATGGCCAATTGCGAGATAGCGGTACTAATAATTCTTGGCGCGACCAGATAATTGTTGATATTGACGCCCAAATTTTCCAGTGCTTCAATTTCGCCGTGTAGTTTCATGTTGCCAAGATCGACAACAATAGCTGAACCGGTTCGACTGATAATAATGATGGCGGCGAGGAAGGGCCCGGCACTTAAGCAAATGACCGAAATTAGCAGATTAGTGATGTCGTCAGTACCGCCAAAGGTGCTAGAGATAGAAATGAGTCGAAAGGTGAAGGTGAAACCGGTTGCCAGTGCCAAAAAGCTTATTATAGGTAGTGCATCGACACCGGTAAAAATAATTTGTGCGACCGTGGTGGAATAACTACGTGACTCAAATATTTTATTTTTACTGAACCAGTCACGTAAGGCGAGTGTACTGAACGTCATCAAATTGATGACGTATAATACGTGACGGATGAGTTTTCGTCCTGGCCATCCGGTAATCGTGTTGGCAATCTGAATAACTGACATTGTTAAATTTAATCTATTTCATTTATGGAGCCTCTGACTAATTCTGAATGAAGTAGATTGTGTATAGAAACATTCATATTCAAGGCATGAAACGCGCGTAATAGCTGGTTATTGCGAAGTTTCATCACGCAGGAGATGGATGTTTCTATGTGCAAGATACGATTTCACGAATTAATCAGAGGCTCCTTAGACTAAATATATCATGATATTACGTGAAAMGTCGGCACATTKTGTGCATAATAATCATATGTTGAAWGCCCTTCAAAAAACACTGTTWACCGCTTTACTACTGATTGTTTTTTGTGGTCAGACGGTACACGCGCAGACCAAGGTTTATCAATATGACGGTAAGCTGCCYTTCGTGCAGATGATGTTAAATATGATGGTAGCCATGGGTATTCTYGATCGATTGCCGTCGAACGGTGCTTATGGCGGGTACGGRTCAAACTCKCCCTGGTCACGTATGTCGAATCCGTATTCTCGTGCMATGGCAATGCAGGGCTTTCCTTCTAACCCYGTWGCCGAYTCTGCGTGGGGCAATCCTGGCTGGGGTGTGTTGCCGATTGACAGTTATACCCGAAATTATAACTCGGGCTATGAGCAACCGGGTTATGCATCGGTCGGGTCATCAACTGATTTGGATGTTTGGGTTAATGAGCCCTGGGATTCATCGGTTTGGAATCCCGAGGCGAAAATGCCGGTCAATGAGTCTTTCAAGCAAGCGCAAAATGCCCCGCTTCAGCAAACCGTGCCACTGGTGCAAAATTTTAATTACAACGTGCCAGCGAATACGTCAAATCAAGTATCACCGACACCACCAACTTCTCAAGTGCGACCTTCAAGGCAACAGCGTTCGCCATTAGCTAAGTTAGCTCAACCTGCCGCTGCGCTAAATCGTAATAACAGACAGCAAAATACGAAACAGACGAGCAAACAGAAAAAACCATCGCCATTACGCAAACAACTGAATCAAAAACCCTGTGTGACAGAATTCTGTGGTTTGAAAAAACCAACGTTGAATGGTTTATGGGTGGCGCAAAATGGTGAGATGCTCGGGGTTAAAAATCATCGATATTTATGGAGTGATAATAACTCACGTTATTTGACCGGGCAGTTAAAGATACAGAATGAATATCTACTTGCCAATGTTGATGGCTACGATAATAAATTGATGCGTTTTAAATATAAACTTGCCGGTAATCATTTATTGACGATGCAGCCAAATGGCAAAATACGTGAATTTGTTCGTATGCCGATGAATCAGATTTACCGTGGTCGAAAGTATAATCAGTAGGGTTTGATTTGGGCCTCTTCTTTTTGTTATTCTCGAATGTTTTTGTCGGGAACCTATAACTTTTTAAACGCTGGATCCCCGATAGAAGCATTCGAGGATGACAGTTTGTGCCGATGTTCTTTTGTGTATATGTTTGTGCCATGGTGTAAATGAATTTACAGTAGTTAGTTTATGTATCCTCAAGTACCAGCTCGACTTCCTGCATGTTCTCCTGTTGCTGGATATAGGCTCGCATCTCCAGAACACCGACTGTGTTGAGTGAAATAATAAGGTAAAAAACATCCTTATAAGCATTTTCATCGATGTCGCGCTGGGAAGGTAAGGCCGCAGCGGTTGGATGTGAGTGGATGATGGCAAATAACTGCTGATCATTTTCACGCATTTTTTTCATGGCTGTAATTTGTTGTGGCGCATCCATCAGAAAACGGCAGCTGGGATTGTTGGAAACATTGTCGATGGGGTAGTAGCTTTTATTTTGTAAATCACTGTTACCAATGAGGCCGCAAATTTCCACATCGGGATTGATTTGAGCATGGTTAAGAATTTTATTAACTAGCGGGCGAGGCAGGGATAAAGATTGTGGTTTTTTAGTTAAGGACATGTCGTGGCTTAAGTGGAGTTATAAATTGCAATTTTTAAATATTATGTTTGCATTTTTTAAGGGCTGTGGCAGTTGGATTTTTTCACTTTCAACTGCCAACTTATAACTTTCAACTATTATTTGCAAATCTCGCAGTTTGGGTCTTTATTAAGTTTCATGGTTCGCCATTGTAATGCCAGTGCGTCAAATATCAACAGACGATTTTGCAATGTATCACCGATGCCACAAATTAATTTGATGGCTTCCAGTGCCTGCATGCTACCAAGTATTCCCACGACTGGCGCAAGGATGCCGTTATCACTGCAGTTGGTATTTTCTTCACCGCCTTCAGCATAAAGGCAGGCATAACAGGGACTGTCTTGCTGGCGCAAATCGAAGACATTGATTTGACCTTCAAATTGGATGGCAGCGGCGGAAATTAATGCGGTTTTTTCTGATACGCAAGCACGGTTGATTAGAAAGCGCGTGTCAAAGTTATCAGTCGCATCGATGACACAACTGATGTTTTTCAATAACGGTTTTAATTCATCAAGAGTCAGTTTTTTATCGATGCAATGAATGGTGGTTTCAGGATTGATTTTCAGCAGTGTGCTTTTGGCCGAGCTGACTTTGCTTTCACCGATACTAGTTGTGTGGTGGATGATTTGACGTTGCAGGTTACTTTCATCAACCGTATCAAAATCTACCAGAGTTAATGCGCCGACACCTGCTGCAGCAAGATACATAGCGGCTGGGCTGCCTAATCCACCCAAACCCATGATAAGAATATGGGCGTATTGTAATTGTTGCTGACCTTCTATTCCGAAATGGGGCAGCATAATTTGACGGCTGTAGTGTAAAAGTTGCTCGTCACTGAATGTTATTTCGTCTTTTTTCATGTTTAGATATAGATAGTTATCAGTTTTAAGTATAAGGAGTAGAGCTGGTTAATTTCTTCTTTTAACTTATAACTTTTTTATACCTTCCCCGCCGTCATTCTAATATGCCCCGACAAATCTCTCGACTGCTCAATCAGTGTAAAGCCATTATTTGTAAAACAGTCAAGTACCAGTTGGTTTTGATTGTAGCCGTGTTCAACAATTAAGTAGCCGCCTGACGTGAGATAATTTTTGGCATGTTGGCATAGATGAATAATATCATCCATTCCTACCACGCCGGAAGTCAACGCACTTTGTGGTTCGAAGCGTACATCGCCTTGTTGAAGGTGTGGATCGTTTTCCGCGATATAGGGAGGATTGCTGATGATGATATCAAAATCGTTTGCGTTTATATTTTCAAACCAGTTGCTTTGGGTAAAACTAATATTATCCGTATGATGGTGTTTGCTGTTTTTTTTTGCCAGGTCTAGTGCATCAAATGACACATCACTGGCAGTAATGCTCCAGTCAGGTTTTTCTTTGGCGATGCTAATTGCAATGGCGCCCGTACCCGTACCCATGTCGATGAGTTTGTATGGTTGGTCGCTGTTAAATTTATTTAATACAAATTCGATTAATGTTTCCGTATCGGGGCGGGGGATTAACGTGCTGTCATTGACAAAAAAATCCAGTGACCAGAATTCACGTAAGCCAGTTAGATGCGCTACAGGTTTTCCTGATTGGCGTTGTTTAACAAGGCGTAGAAAGTTTGTAGTCTGTTCTTTATTGAGTTGTTTTTCGGGCCATGCCAATAAGTGAGCTGTATTGCAATGTAGAACATGTGTTAGCAATACTTGTGCATCAAGTGTTGCGCTTGGGCTGGCATCGCTCAGGTCATAATCGGCTTGCTCAAGAGCTTGCTGGATATTCATCGGAATCTTTTGTCAGAGATGTAATGAGATGACTTATTCTTCTGACAGTGAAGCCAGTTGTTCAGCCTGGTATTCGTTTATCAATGGCTCAATTACTTGTTGTAGTTCGCCATGAATAATTTCATCTAACTTATATAGTGTGAGATTGATACGATGATCGGTCACACGCCCCTGTGGAAAGTTGTAAGTCCGAATGCGTTCAGATCGATCACCACTGCCGACTAAACTTTTTCTTGCTAGTGCCTGTTCTGCCTGTTGTTTTTCAATTTTTGCGTTCATGATGCGTGACTGCAATAATGACATCGCGCGCGCTTTGTTTTTATGTTGCGAACGCTCGTCCTGGCATTCCACCACGGTACCGGTCGGCAGGTGGGTAAGGCGAACGGCCGAGTCTGTTTTGTTTACGTGCTGACCACCCGAGCCGGAGGCGCGATAAGTGTCAATACGTAAATCTGAAGAATTAATTTCAATCTGTGCTATTTCGGCTACTTCAGGTAATACGGCTACGGTGGCAGCAGAGGTATGAACGCGTCCTTGTGATTCTGTTTCGGGGACACGTTGAACACGATGCGCACCTGATTCAAACTTAAGTTGTGAATAAGCACCGCTGCCGATAATACGCGCAATCACTTCTTTATAACCACCGTGTTCGCCCAGATTTTGATTAATGATTTCAATCTGCCAGCGCTTTAATTCTACATAACGGGTGTACATGCGAAATAAGTCGCCCGCAAAAATAGCCGCTTCATCGCCGCCAGTGCCAGCGCGAATCTCCAGAAAAATATTGCTGTCGTCATTGGGGTCTTTGGGTAATAATAATTTTTGTAAATTAAGTTCCAGTGACTCGATGATTTTGTTGGTTTCTTTTTTTTCTTCACTCGCCATTTCACGAACATCGGCATCGTCATCTTTCAGCATTTCTTCTGCGGCACTTAAATCTTCAGTAGCGACATTATAGTCTTGAAAGCATTTGACCACGGGCTCAAGTTGCGCGTATTCCTGTGACAGTTCACGGAATTGATTTTGATTACCAATAACATCAGGGTCGGCCATTAAACCAGCCACTTCTTCCTGCCGATCGACCAGGTTATGCAATTTGTTGAGTATGGAATCTTTCATGATTGTTTTAAATATATACTATTTAAATTTTTATGATTGCTTATTGTTGTCATTATCATCTTTTTCCAGAAATAAGTTCTGCGCGATATCTAAAATATGATCACGGTTGTCCTGACTGGCCTGGCGAAGTTGTGTGCTAGGTTGGTGTAAGAATTTGTTGGTTAATGTCTTTGCTAAAAAATCCAGAACCTGTTCAGCGTCCTGGCCAGCAGCCAGTTGTTTTTTCGCTTTGGTTAATACTTCATCACTCAGCGCTTGTGTGTGTTGTCTAATTTGAGCGATAACATCAACTGCGCCCAGTGAGCGTTGCCAGTTTAAGAACTGGCCAACTTGAACATCAATTATTTCGTGTGCCTGTTCGGCAGCTTGCAGACGCGTTTCCATGTTTTCATTTATCACTGACTGCAAATCGTCCACGCTATATAAATAAATATCATCCAGTTCACCGACTTCGGGTTCGATGTCGCGGGGTACGGCGAGGTCGACCATAAAAATAGGTTCATGTTTGCGTTGTTTAAGTGCGCGTTCGACCGTGCCTTTGCCAATAATCGGTAATGGACTAGCGGTGGATGAAATAACGATATCACTGCGATATAAATGGTCGGCAATGTGTTGTAAACCAATGGCTTCAGCGCCAAATTCACTGGCCAGCTTTTGTGCACGTTCCAGACTGCGGTTGGCGATGATGATTTTATTTACGCCTTTTGAATGCARGTGTCGCGTGGTTAACTCAATCGTTTCACCCGCGCCCACCAGTAAGACGGTGGTGGATTCYAGGTCTCCAAAAATTTGTTTAGCCAGGCTGACCGCTGCAAAGGCGACAGARACAGGGCTGGAKCCAATATCGGTATCGGTGCGAACTTGTTTTGAAACCGCAAACGCACGCTGAAATAGTTTGCCGAGTAAGTGTCCAATTGTGCCGTTCTCATTTGCGACGGCATAGGCATCTTTCATCTGCCCAGCAATCTGGGGTTCGCCTAAAWCCATCGAGTCTAAACCGCAGGCTACTTCCATGGCATGGCGTACCGTTTCTTCATGGGCGTACAGGTACAGATGTTCTTTAATGAGTTTTTCATCCAGTCCGTGAAACTGGCTGAACCATTGCACGATTGCCTGGTCGTTATCTGCGGAGGTGACGCAATATATTTCGGTGCGATTGCAGGTCGATAAAATACTGGCCTCATCGATATGGCTCAGCTTTTTAAGGCTCGCTAAAGCCTCCGGTATCGATTGTGGCGTAAACGCCAGCCGTTCGCGCAAATCCAGCGGTGCGGTTTTGTGATTGATACCGAGTGTAATCAAAGACATAGGCGGTTAATAAATCGTATTGTTCCGAGGGTTCTGCAGGGAAAACAGGCAATTTTGAGGGAAGGCTGAGCGTAACTCAAGCTGAATACGAAAAATACCCCTAAATATTTTGTAATATACAATGAATTACCGTTCAATATCGTAATATACACCCCAAAATGCGTTATATTTAGCGTATGGCAGTTGTTTAATTAATAGGTAGAAATGCAAAATATTACTCATCAATTTAGTTTTAATGTCAGTCGTTTAGTGTACTCACTGGGGCGATTTGTTAGACCAGAGAAAAACAACGAGATGACGATAGCTGTCAGACCTTTGAGCGGTCTGTTGCTGGCATTCACCGTCACACTAACAGCCTGTAGTACGACGCCAGTAGCCGACAGCGCCTTTGAAGGTGAAGCTGCGGAAAATAAGACTGTTGTTGATACCGAGTCGATTATTCCAACCGTGGCTGAAACGGAAGAGCCTGTATCCAAACCAGCCAAGAAACCCGTCAATCTGGACAGTGACTCATTGTTTAATTTGCTGGCTGCTGAGTTTGCCGGTAACAGAGGTGATATCGATGCCTCACTGCAATATTATCGCCAGGCTTCGAAAACAMYTSAWRRTAKYNGRWYTKYWGYAYSNASSKCTYAMAWKSCNAYKWWMWRGCGRRRMAYMCGRAGAANGCACTGGTTGCTCTGGATCGTTGGCAGGAGCTGGCGCCAGATTCAACAGAGCTGCCGCGTATGTATGCGGTTACCTATCTGAAGCTTGGACAACCCGAAAAGGCGGTGCCCTATATCAAAGCCACGATTTCCAGTTCGCGTGGCGAGTCAAGGGATAAAGCCATGGCGGTGAAACAGATGTTGGAGAAAGAGGCGACGGTAGCCGATGCTTATATCGTTTTGCAGGCGCTCAATCGAGAACAAAAAAACAAACACCTTATGGTGTTGCAGTCGCGTTATGCCGCTCAACTAAAAAAATACGATGAGTCACTGRCCTTGCTTGATGAAGTATTAATAATCGATCCTTCCCTGCATGAAGTGCTCATTATTAAAGCCAGAATTCTATCGACGCAAGGTAGGCGCGATGAAGCCACCGTTTTGATAAAACAGGTGCTGGCAGAGTTGCCAGATAATAATGCACTGCGTCTGCAGTACGCACGTATGTTAGTCGAGCAACGTGATTTGCCTGCGGCAGCCGAGCAGTATTCGATATTAAGTGAAAAATCACCGGATGATGGTGAAATAATTTTAAGCCTGGCGTTATTGAATATCGAAACAAAAAATCTGGATGAAGCAAGCGCAGCATTGCAGCATTTAATCGATATCGATAAAAAAGTATTTGTCGCGAATTATTATCTGGGCAGAATYGCRCAGAATCAGGGTGATGAAAAACAGGCTATTGCCTATTACCTRCGTGTYAACGGKGRTGMYTACCGYTTTGATKCRCAGCTTCGCATTGGCGTYTTACTGTCTGTTTTGGGTAGGCCGGATGAAGGTCTGGCTAAACTCGACGCCCTGGCTGAAAAGCAAACTAGCTGGGAGCTAAAGGTRAAAGCGTATCTTGCACAGGGTGAAATTTTGCGCAAACAACACCGTTATACAGAAGGTGTTGAGCTGTATAGYCGAGCCTTGCAACAAAATCACGAGGACACCACCTTACTCTATGCACGKGGTTTAATGGCTGAAAAAGTAGATCGRCTGGATATGACTGAAGCCGATTTATTAAAAGTRATATCTAAAGAACCAGACAATGCAAATGCACTGAATGCATTAGGATATACCCTGGCAGACCGTACTGTGCGATATAAAGAAGCATTAAAATATATTAAACGTGCAGCAGAACTGGTGCCTGATGATCCGGCGATACTCGATAGTTTMGGTTGGGTTAGCTATCGWYTGGGTAATATGGATGACGCAATAAAGTGGTTATCGAAAGCCTTCGAAAAACTGGAAGATGCCGAGATTGCTGCGCATTATGGTGAAGTGTTATGGCATAACAACCAGAAAGATAAAGCCCGAAAAATCTGGGATAAAGGTAAAAAGCAAAATGCAGATAATCCGGTATTGATTGAAACACTGGAACGTATTAAGCCTTAGTTAAAAAAAATTTAATCGTAGAGACGTAGAAGCGCAAAGAAATGTTAATTGTTGTTGTGCGTGAAGTTCGTCATACCGGCTAAAAGCTCTCTTTGAATTTGTTTTTATTTAAAACAGTAATTACAATAACCAGTATTACTTCTACTTATTATTTCTGAAAAACTATGATTCGTTTTTTCTCGTTTCCAGCAACGATTGTTTTTGTCTGTCTTGCGTTAGTCTCTTGTGCCACCATTAAAGAGCAGGTAAAAACTGAACCGGCGACCTGGGCTGCTGAGCAGATTAAGCGTCAACAGGTCAGTAGCTGGGARGTACGCGGGCGCCTTGGTGTGCAAGCCGAGCTAACCGGCGGCAGTATGGATATCATCTGGAAAAACGATGGCGAAAACTTCTCTATCCGTTTGATCGCACCTCTTGGTGCCGGTAGTTATCTGGTTCAGGGTGATAAGAGTGAGGCAACAATACGTTTTCCTAATGGCTCAACAAAAAYCATTAACAATATCGATGAYGTTTTTTCATCTATGCTYGAAATAGATTTGCCCGTCAGTGCAGTYAAAGACTGGATACGTGGCATACCCAGTAAAACATTATCCATAGAGCACATTAGCTGGGATGAAAAAGGCCAGCTTAATCAAGTCGATCAAGCGGGTTGGCACGTAGAGATGGCACGGTATGCAGGCAATCAAATACCCATGCCTCATAAAATTTATTTAAGCCGTGAGGGTGAAGTGGAACTTGATATGCGGCTAGTTATTAGGCGATGGTTGATTGATAATTAATGTTGTTTTTCGACCAGAGGGGAAAATCTAAAATGCCGCAGTATAAGATCTCTCCCTTTGGTCGAGATGACAAGATKGTCGAAATGGCGATTATAAAACGACTGTGATAGTCGATAATTAAAATATGAATAATCAACTCTGGCCWGCRCCAGCTAAAYTAAACCTTATGTTGCATATTACCGGGCAGCGTGAAGATGGCTACCATGAATTGCAGACGGTGTTTCAATTTATTGATTTTGCGGATACTTTACAATTTAAAATTAGAGAAGATAATTGCATCCTTCGTCACAGTGAAGCATTTCAAATACCTGAAGATGAAGACATTATCATCCGTGCTGCTTTATTGCTCCGTCAGCATTATCTAATTAAACATCCAGAACAGGAAAAACAGTTCGGTGTTGAAATCACCTTAACCAAAAATATTCCCATGGGCGCGGGCTTGGGTGGCGGCAGTTCGGATGCAGCAACCACACTCATTGCGCTTAATTATTTTTGGCAGATGCAATTTAGTTTGAATGAGCTTGCCGATATGGGTTTGAGGCTGGGTGCCGATGTTCCGGTTTTTGTACGTGGATTTGCTGCTTTTGCCGAAGGGGTAGGTGATAAACTAAGCCCAATTACACCACCTGAAAACTGGTATTTGGTGCTTATTCCACCGGTGCATATATCGACCAAAGAAATCTTTTTGAATCCGCAATTGACAAGGGATTGCGCAACCATCAAAATGTGCGACCTTTCGCGGCATGAATGGCGGAATGTATGCACGGAAGTGGTGGTTAAAAATTACCCTGAAGTTTCGCAAGCCATTGATATATTAGATAAATATTCAAAAGCCTGCATGAGTGGTACAGGTGCTTCGGTATTTGCAGCTTTTGATACAAAAGCACAGGCGAACACCGTTTTGCAACAAATAAGACAAAATTCAACGGTTGGCTCGTGGAATTGCTTTGTTGCCAGGGGCTTAAATCAGTCACCTTTGTACGCTTTTTTAGAATCTCAGGCTGCTGATTAACGCAGAATTTGAGTTAAGAATTTTTGGGCCGTCGCCAAGCGGTAAGGCACCAGCTGCTTTGTGGTCATGTGATCTTGGCATGCGCAGGTTTTATTTATAAGGGGTTTTATAAATACGCGCCTGCGCTCTATAAGTTAAAATAGTTTTTTATAATTGGGCCGTCGCCAAGCGGTAAGGCACCAGGTTTTGATCCTGGCATGCGCAGGTTCAAATCCTGCCGGCCCAGCCATATTTGAAAAGTCGCACTTCTTACAGCGTAGTGAGCTAAAGGAGATAAGCCGGCAGATTTGAACCGTTACAGGTTCAACTAAAATCGTCTGGAACGATTTTGAACGTCAGCGACAGCTGACGGCCCGAAGGGTGAAATACACGATGTATTTCATAATCCTGCCGGCCCAGCCATATTAAATCTAACAGAAAAATCTGTTAGTTCCACCATGAGTTTAATACGAGAGTAATCAGGTGAATCAAGAAGGCGATAGTCGGTTGATGGTGTTCGCGGGTAATGCCAACCCTGAATTAGCTCAGCGTATTGCCGAACTTTTGGGTACACGGCTAGGTAAAATTGGCGTTGACACTTTCAGTGACGGAGAAATCTGCGTTGAAATTTTAGAAAATGTTCGTGGCCGTGATGTATTTATCATTCAGCCCACCTGTCAGCCATGTAACGATCACTTAATGGAATTGATGGTAATGATTGATGCCATGCGTCGTGCTTCTGTTCGTCGTGTGACAGCGGTGGTGCCTTATTATGGCTATTCACGTCAGGATCGTAAACCACGGTCGGCGCGCGTACCCATTACCGCGAAAGTGGTGGCGAATATGTTAGCCGGTGTAAAACTTGATCGTCTGTTAACGATTGACTTACACGCAGATCAGATACAGGGCTTTTTTGATCTACCGATTGACAATGTTTACGCTTCGCCGATATTGCTAAAAGATATCTGGCAGAAACGCCATGAAAATTTACTGGTGGTTTCACCGGATGTCGGCGGTGTGGTCAGAGCGCGAGCACTGGCAAAACGATTAGGTGATGCTGATTTGGCAATCATCGACAAACGTCGTCCTAAGGCTAATGTCTCTGAGGTGATGAATATTATAGGTGAGGTTGAAGGTAAAAATTGTGTCATCGTCGATGACCTTGTTGATACCGCAGGTACATTATGTAAAGCGGCTGGCGCGTTGAAAGCTCAAGGTGCGCTAAGTGTTTCAGCCTATTGCACACACCCTGTTTTATCGGGTAATGCGATTAGCAACATTACTGAGTCAGTACTGGACGAGTTAGTCGTCACCAATACGATACCGTTGTCGGAAGCAGCGAAGGCATGTGATCGCATTAGACAACTATCGGTCGCTACTATGTTGGCAGAAACCATACGACGGATTCATATGGAAGAGTCTGTCAGTGAAATGTATATAGATTAGTRCGTCATTGCGNNNNYWSSGYTCGCMATGAYRMRAAAGAATTTGGTGTTTTATCGCCAGGTGGAAGCAAARCTTCCAAACATRCTTCATTTGGTCGCGAATGAAGATTTTTTTATTTAGAGCTCGGAGAAAATCATGAGTATAGAATTAAACGCTACATTGCGTACAGACCAGGGGAAAGGTGCGAGCCGCCGCCTGCGTCACGCAAAACAATTTCCTGCCGTTGTCTACGGCGCCGGAAAAGAGCCTGTATCCATTTCATTGTTACAGAAAGATGTTCATCATAAATTACCTGAAGAAAGTTTTTATTCACAGGTGCTGGAYTTAAAGATTGATGGTACCGCAGAAAATGTATTAATCCGTGACATCCAACATCAYCCATACAAGATGGAAGTGATGCACATGGACTTTATTCGTGTTGATATGAAAAAAGTGGTTCACGTATTTTCACAGCTTCACTTTAAAGGTGAAGATGTTTCTCCAGGCGCTAAGACCGAAGACGGTGTAWCCAACCACGTAATAACCGAAGTCGAAGTGGAATGTTTACCMAACGATATTCCTGAGTWCATCGAAGTYGATCTTTCAGAGATGCATGTCGGYGAYATCATTCACYTGTCAGACCTGAAATTACCTGAAGGTGTTTCAGTATTAGCGCTGAAACTGGGTGAGGAGCATGATACCGCGGTTGTTGGTATGCACGTTCGTAAGGTTATTGAAGAAGTTGAAGAMGGYGCRCCWGAAGCACCKGATGCACCTGCWACWGAWGGTGATGAAGCTGCAGAAGACGGTGRCGATAGCGAGTAACGCTATGGCAGTTAGATCAATCGATCTTAAAGTTATCGTCGGACTGGGTAAYCCCGGCTCCAAATACACCAAAACCCGGCACAATGCCGGGTTTTGGTTTATTGAGGAAGTGGCACGGCAATATTCAGCCACCTTTCGGCCGGAAAAAAAGTTTCACGGTGAAGTCGCAAAGGCCTCAATCGAAGGAAAAGCAGTCTGGTTATTAAAACCCGGGACCTTTATGAATCGATCCGGGCTAGCGACACAGAGCCTGTTATCTTTTTATCGACTCACTGCCGACCAGTTACTGGTAGCACACGATGAAATAGATTTACCACCGGGAACCGCAAAATTAAAAACCGGTGGTGGCCACGGTGGCCATAATGGTTTGCGAGACATCATTAGCCAGCTTGATTCAAAAGAGTTTCATCGTTTGCGAATTGGTGTAGGGCATCCTGGAAGTAAAGATCAGGTGGTCGATTATGTTTTGCATACCGCTTCGCGTGATGATCAGATTTTGATTGATCGAGATATCGATGATGCCGTCAGTGTTTTGCCCGATTTAGCAACAGGTGCACTAGAGCAAGCAATGCAAAAGCTACATAGTAAGTAACCACAATTAATATACAACAGGCCTCTGTCATCCTGAGCAATAGCGAAGGATCTTAAATGCCAGAGTATAAGATCCTTCGCTATTGCTCAGGATGACAAAATTTAAAGAATTAATTTATTTCTAGAGAGATAAAACATGGGATTCAAATGCGGCATAGTCGGTCTACCAAACGTCGGTAAATCAACCTTATTCAATGCCTTAACCAAAGCAGGCATTCAGGCGGAAAACTATCCGTTCTGCACCATCGAACCCAATGTCGGCATGGTGATGATGCCTGATTCGCGTCTCGATAACCTGGCAGAAATCGTACAGCCTGAAAAAGTCATTCCTACCTCGATGGAATTCGTCGATATAGCGGGTCTGGTAGCCGGTGCCTCAAAAGGAGAAGGCTTGGGTAACAAATTYCTYGCCAACATTCGTGARACCGATGCCATCGCACACGTAGTACGCTGCTTYGAAGACGATGATGTCGTGCATGTCGAAGGCAAAATAAATCCAATTAGTGATATCGAAGTCATCGATACCGAATTAGCGCTTTCTGACCTTGAGTCAGTAGAAAAAGCCGTCGATAAAGTCGGKCGCGTCGCAAAAAGCGGTGATAAAGAAGCCAAAGCAAAATTCGAACTACTGGAAAAAGTCGCCGCTCATCTGAATGAAGCCAAACCTGTGCGTTCTATGGGTTTGAGTGAAGACAATATCGCTGATTTGTATGACCTGCACCTGCTAACGGTTAAGCCAGTCATGTACATCGCCAATGTCAGCGACGATGGTTTTGAAAATAATCCTCATCTGGATGCAGTGAAGCARAGAGCGGAAAGTGAAGGCGCTGCCGTYGTGGCTATCTGTGCCTCTATTGAAGAAGAGTTGATCGAACTTGATGCAGATGAAGCAAAAGAATTYCTCGATGAATTAGGCCTGGATGAGCCCGGYTTAAACCGCGTTATACGCGCCGGYTACAAACTACTGGGGCTGCARACCTACTTTACCGCCGGYGTAAAAGAAGTTCGTGCCTGGACAGTTGCAGTCGGTGCCACCGCCCCACAAGCTGCCGCAGTYATTCACACCGACTTCGAAAAAGGCTTTATCCGCGCCGAAACCATCGCCTATCAGGACTTTGTCGATAACAAAGGCGAGCAGGGCGCAAAAGAAGCCGGCAAGTTRCGCATAGAAGGCAAAGAATACATCGTCCAGGACGGCGACGTCATGCATTTCCGTTTTAACGTCTAACRCCAAAACGTCATCTCGACGACAGGAGAGATCTTAAACCGCCAGAGAAAAAATATCCCTAATCGCCGAGATGACTAAATATACATTAAGTGGCAATAAAGCAGGCTCTACACCCCTGTATATATTGACATTAAGCCCATAAAACGGGAAAATCCCCGCCCTTCATAGAAGGTTCAAAAGCCATCCATCCGGATAGCTTTTAAAAGAAGAACGAATAAAGGTCATGTAGCTCAGCTGGTTAGAGCACGGCATTCATAATGCCGGGGTCGGTGGTTCAAGTCCACCCATGACCACCATTTATTTCAACCAGTTACACCTCATTTTAGTTTTTAACGATTTCTAACTGTACCAATTTTGTACCAATCGCTGGTACAGACTGCTCCAATATGTTGTCTGCATAGCTTGCTAGATGATTTGCCCCTAAGTGAGCATAACGTCTAACCATCTCTGCTGACGACCAGCCACCGAGTTCTTGCAGCGCGTTTAGCGGTGTTCCTGCCTGTACGTGCCACGATGCCCAAGTGTGCCGCAGATCGTGAAACCTGAATCCTTCAAGCCCCGTTTTCTTCAACGCCTTATACCATGCCTTCGTACTCACCTGATAAACGGGTTTGCCATTGTATGGAAATACCCACTCATCATGTTTGCCTCGTTGCTCATGCAAGACATTTAATGCATCAACATTTAAAGGTACCGCTATCGCTTTCCTTGTTTTACTCTGGTCTGCATGAATCCATGCCATGCGTCTTTCTAAATCGACCTGTGACCACATCAAGTGCGTGACATTGGTTCGCCTTAACCCCGTTGACAACGCAAAACGAACGATGGTTTTCATATGCTCAGGCAGGGCTTTAATTAATGCCCGTGCTTGCTCATGTGTTAGCCAATTAAGCCGTTTACTGTAAACAGTATAAAGTCTTACCTTGGGAATACGATCAACCCATTCCCAGTCATCGCGTGCCCGTCGAAGGATAGCGCGTATCAAAGCAAGGTAACGGTTTGCATTACTCTTGCTTGTTCGTTCACTAATCGCCTCAGCTATCGCATCAATTACGTCTCGCGTAATCTTTGATAACGTAAGGGCACCTAGATAAATATCCAGATGCTTCAGGATACTAATATCTTTGTTATGACTTGCTTTGTAGTCCTTTTCCTTTAACCACCGAACAGTTGCTTCCTGCCAACTTCTTTCGGGTTTTGTTCCCAATTTCCGAACTTCCCAATAAGTCGTCTTTAGTCGGTCGTGGTATTCGTGAGCCTTTTTCCGGTCTTCAGTCCTAGCAGAGCACTGTATTCTTTCTCCACTGGGGGCTGTAAACCTGACCCACCATGTGTTGCCGCGTTTATAGAGTGACATATTTCTATCTCCGAAATATCACTTAACGGCGCTTGCCCGTGGCTAGGATAAAGCGACTTGAGGTAAGAAACAAGGTCAGATTTGAGGAATACCCAGCGTTTAGCCGGTTTTGCCCCGCTGATAATCCCTTGTTTGGCTTTATATCGTAGGGCAGAAGCAGACATTTTAAGGAAATGAGCAGCAGCGTGAAGGTCAAGAGTCTCATCGTTATTCACCATCTTTAGATTGGCGATAGTTCTTCGCTTCCTTCTTTAATTCAGCTTTATCTTTTTTAGGCTGGTTATTGATGGAGTTAAATCGACGACCTTTTTCAGTCACTTTTTTGCGTATATAACCGAGGAAGGTTTCATCGGTGAATCGTCCATGTGAATCATGAAAGCGTTTTGCATGTTGGATATATTGTTTAACACCTGCATATATATCGGTAATACCATGCAGAGCCATAAAAGAGGTAAGACCTGCCATGCCATGTTTATAAAGAATGTCATCACTGGGAATGCGTTTTTTTCTGACGCGTTTGAGTGTTTTGTCTGGAATGTCTTTCCATGATAGTTGCGTTAAAACTTCCCACAGTGAATGCGTTTTCCAGCGAGAAGTATTTGAATCTTTAGAGTTTGGAATGCACAGGCGTAACCACTCAGTGCAGGCAAAATGCCATAACGAGCCTTGACGGGTGAGAAATGTCTCAAGAGGGACAGAATTAACCTGATTTAAAAACTCACGCATATACTGAAATTCTAAACGCCAGACACTGTGTTTTTCATTCCAGCCAGCACTCTTCCAGATAGGGAAAAGGTAGTCTTTGCCTGATTTTTTAATTTCTAAAGTTTTATCATAGAGTCTTGCTGAAATATCCCCACCGTAGCCGATAGACCAACCCGTAAAATGTGGGCGGATATAATGTTTATCAAATAAAGTGGTGCGCGTTATCCAGTGTGTAATATCAATCGCTTCAAGGTCATGGCTTGTAATAAAATCTACGAAGAGATCGGCACGGCTAATATTTGCTTTTGATACCTGGCAGGAGAGTGAGTTGATCACAAATTCTAAATCATGAAGTATTTCTGCAATGGATGTGAAAGTAAGAACTTCACTTGATATCTGAATGTAAGCCAATGGCATTGATCTTGATGTGCGCTTGGAAAACGAGATTTGAAACCAGTTATCAACCAGAACATAGGCAAACGGTTTTCGTCCTTTATCTAAAACTTCAAATAAATGACCACCAATAGATATTTGTGCTTTATCTTGTTTTCTTGGGTCTTCTGATTGAGCCAATTCTTTTAAGGCAAAGAGTTTATTTTCACCTTCTTCTGATAACTCACCCTGATAAGAAAGGTATAAGCTATCTATACCAAATCTAAGGATATAAGGATCAGAATTGTATTTAGAGGGTACTGTGTTACTAGACGGCGTACCCTTTGTAGATGAAATATGAGACTCAGAGTGTGACAGGCTCGTCAACTCGCTCTGTTCACACGCTGAGTCTTTTATTGTCTTTAGTGTAGTTGTATCGGGTGTTTGTGAATTCATGGTATATCTCCAAAAAAATAATAAGAAAAAAGTAAAACTTTATGAATTCCCTATTATTTATTTTTTGATATGACCTGATATTTCTAATATTGGTGCGGTATTTATTTACCGCATATACGATATTTATTTATCGCTTATAGATTTAATTTTGTTACAGGGTTTATGAATTTAGTTGATTAAGGGGTAATTCATACCTCTTAGGATAGTATGTTTAAAAGGGGTGGTCAAGCCCCCTTAGTGGGAGATGATTATTTTTTTAGTTCTGGTGAGCGGATGCCAGGGATTTCACCGCTAACGGCTTTCCAAAAATTAGATACCTTCTGGACAGCACACCAAGCAATAGATTTATGGGAGAGTGGGCCTGTTTCGTCCATGTGATCACGGAAGTTTATCCCTAATGCCTTCTCGTACTTTCTTATAGTCTTCTTATCATGGATAAGTAGAAGTACTTTCCATCCCATCTGTTGACCAACAATTAAAGCACCAATAGCGGTTTCTAAAATCTGAACATTGCCTTTATAGTCTTTTATGGCTTTATCAAATATTTTGTCAAATTCTTTTAATTTCGAGGTGTTCATAACAGGTGCCAGCACTAGTAGTACTGATAGTATAAGGGATATCCAATACCCGTCAACTGTATTGATGGTTTGTATAATTGGTTTGCGCAGTCGTTAGTTGAAACAATCTTGGGAGTTCAGCAACTGAAATGTAGTAAAGAATGAGGTGTTGACAATACTCTATCTGAAGATAGCGCTTACCACTGCTATTGATTAGTCACCATAATAATTGTTGGGTTACATGAGGACTATTTAAGAATAAAAGGTGTAAACATTGATTAACTACAACATTTAGTAAATAGAAAACTAACGATTAACTTTACCATCTTTAATTAATTGCCTATGAACCAAATCAATGTTTTCTACATACGACGCACTCATCGCTTTTTCCACATATATAACAGGAATACGTAATATTTTCGCCACTTCAAGTATTGGATAGCCTTCATTACGAACCATTTCTTTAAACTGCCCACGTATAGCCATAGGAAACAATAATTCAATAGCCCCAAACTCCGCAAGAGTTTCAGATATTGCTGCTGGGCTAGATTCTGCAACTAGCTTAACTTCAATTAACTCATGTACAAGCTGCTCTGGATTATCTGTGTATGAGGCAGCGCCATCAAGAATTAAATGACACAGCTCTTTACAGCGCACAAATCGTGTCCAACATTCATTAAGATCTTTATCGTTACGGAGCGTTTGAATAATAGCCCTGTCTTCGTAACGAATTAAACAGCCCTTAACCCGCCTACTTTCCCAATCCCTAAATTGGTATATAATTTCTAATTTAGTTTCTTTCGATATGATATTGCGTATTTTTTCTAAATCGATAGGAACTGTTGAGCAACCACCATCTGCTATATATTTATCAAAAATCCCATCTATTTTTATTATTAGATTTTCAAGTTTATTCACGCTCAATTAATCCTTTATTAAAATAAAAAACATAAAGAAAGGGGGCAAAAGCCCCCCTTCTTATTAATACAAATAATACACGAATTATGTCATAGGTGTCGCTAACTCAAACTGTTTAAAAGTCTCTGAACAATCTCCAACATCCGTAACCTCAGCTTCATTTAAAGCGTTAGCTTCACGAAAAAAATGCTCAGTTGTACTAGAGCTTAAATCACCGGTAAAAAATTTAATATCTACCAAGCCATTCATTTTCTCTTGTTCAAACCAATCAGCAAATTTTTGCGTTTCTTTGTTCATTGTCGCCCTCTCTTTTTTTACCAATATCTAGTATAGACATCGGCACCACCGGTAAAAAATATAACTAAATTAGATTATAGACACAAAAACCACGCGCTTGTGATTTTTGGAATAATACATTAGCGCCTTTTGCACTTACATAGCAAGACTAAAATTAGATATAAGTCAATAAAATACAAGTTATTACAATACATTTCCAATAGAAAATACTAATAATCAAAATAACTTTTCTAAAGGAAAAATATGCAATAAATGTACCATAATAATAAGTTATTGATATTGCAAGGAATAAAAAATAACACAATCCTTATGATTACAAAACTGTCAAAAAGTTCGACGGTTTTTCGGTATATTAGCATATTTTAATGTAAAAATAAACGACACCGTTAGGGCTAACGCCACCATCCTCTCTTAAACTAACTGTAAAAAAAATCGTCTTTTAGCTTATACAGGTCAACCTCACCATCTTTTATTTACTCAACTTGCTCTAGTAGCTGTAACTGCTTTTCAGCTAGGATAGTTTTGCGCTTAAATTTATTCTGGCCTACATTCAAAAACAGCGCGTGAAGTAATGACATCATCGTCAGGCTTTACTTCGCTGAAATCAAAATAGTGAGCTATACCATTAGGCTTGAGTGATATGTAAAACTCCGGTTTGTTTCTACCTTCGACCATATCACCAAAAAACCATATACGTTCAATGCCTCTTACTGCATAAATCGCGTCATGTTCAACGCCGGCAACTAAAACCGCGCCTATGTGTTCGTCAGGGCTAGCAGCCAGTTTAACTATGATGTTATTCCAGTAAAGCGCGTTACCGTCTTTACATTCAAAATACTCAACATTTTCGTTGACTGGTGGTGTTTCCGTTTCTGTTACCGTGTGCTCTTCATCAATCAGGTTACTATTCGTGTATTGATCCGGCGCATAAGTAGCACATGATTGAAGCGCTAATGCGACGGTTACTATTAAAATTTTATTCATTTTCGAATTCTATATCCTGATTAGTATTCTGTAAATTAATGATAACAGTGTGTTGTCTGTACACTTGACTGATAGTGCCAATCGTTTGACTGGTTGAGGCCGCCGTCGTTAACGGGCGCCAATTATTCAGGGTGGGACTGTACCAATTTTGTACCAAATTGAGGTCATTTCACTGCTATTTACAGTCAATTATAGGCAGGCAAGCACAATAAGTGATTGATTAATAAGGAGGTGTGTTTCTCAGGTTGATTTTCATAATGCCGGGGTCGGTGGTTCAAGTCCACCCATGACCACCATTTTTTTACCACTAAACCAATAACTTAGTAATTATTAAAGGGCTCTGTAGGGAAGTGCACTCTGACTTCTGTTGTTCCCTTTGATACAGAGAATTATTTTTTAATCGTGACCTGCTTTCTATTATTTAATTGATTCGAATGCTTCCATCAACTTCCCTGCTTCCTTTTTAGGTGAAGCCTGACAGGCTTCGCAAATCCAGTAGAACTCCGCAATATCAATTCGTCTTTCACCTAGTTCACACTTAGAAATAAAGGTATGTTCTTTGTGTAGCCTACGGCAAAGCTCCCGTTGCGTAAGGCCTGCCTTCTGTCTAATTTGCTTTAGTGCATCACGAATTAGAACGCTGTGTTTACTATATATCGTTTTTTTCATGCCCCAATATTAGGGGCAATTTTGATTGCCCCCAAATTCGGGGCGTGCTAGTATAGTGATACACAATGAGAGATAGGCTATCTCCTGGAAGAAAAATAAAACTTAGTTTCACCACCTATTATTTGGAGCTTTAGATGAAAAAGGATATTTCAAAACACAAATCACCTTTAATTGCAGATGATTCAGGCAATAATGTCTGCTATCAAGATACACTGGATAGAGTTGCAGCCATACTGCAACTCCTAACAGAGCTAGACTCATCTGAAGAATGGTCACCCAAAGCAAAAACCGGGCATTACTGGGTATTATTAATACTGATTGATTCTGTAAATTTTGTGAGTGATGCGCTTGCTAATGAAAAATGAACCACCCCTTTAATTCAACACATTAACGGGGGAGGTTCAACATCTAGGGGATATGCTTGTTAGAGTAAAATAACGACAAAGGAGACATTGGAAATAGTCCAGACAGGGAAGTTAACTCAATGGACAATTAGGTATGCTGTCACTAGATACGGTCTAGGTGAAACTTTTCAAGAATGGGTATGCTCATAATTGAGCATCTGGTGATTTATATTCAAAAGTAAACACTGTTAGTCCTATTACTACCAATGATTTACGGACTTCTCGATTACTTGCATATGCCTAATTATTTCATCGAATGAAGGTGGCTCTCCGTAGAGCATCCCCGCACTGAGCATTTTCTCATAATCTTTTTTTAGTTCACTAGTGAGTTCAGTGCCAGGCACCAGGCAAAGTTTTCCTTCTAGACAGGCATCATAATTAGCGTAAGTGGCATTGAAAAATACCTTTTTGTGACGGATAACATCTTCGTAAAGTACTCTGTTATTTATCGCTTTTTTACCTGTCTCGTGTTGAGCGAGCATTACCATGTCATACCAGTGTCGAGATAATCTATCTGAGTTTTCTTTGAAAGTCTTTCGGTTGCACTCGACATGGATGAGTGTTGCTTTTTCCCAGAAGGTGCGTTCGGGTGATAACACGGTTACTTCTGCTTGTGGTAAATCAAGCTTTGTGACCAGCGAGGCTATATCGGCAGTAATCGTATGCTGTTCGTTGGGAGCGGTAACATTTCTGCCGCCGAGTTCAATTAAGATGCTGCTTTTTAAATAGTCATCATTATTTTCAACAGCGGAAGGGTATTGAATCCATATTTTTTCACCATCATCTGAGACCTCAATGCCATAGTCTTCTGGGTTAGGCAATTGTTGTAGCTGATTTTCTATATGTGGAATGACAATGTTATTTGCATATTGATTGACGTGTTCTTTTAGCCGGTCACTGTATTTCCGAATAGCGGTATTACTTACAGCTTCAGAAAATGGGTCAATGTCTTCGCCGAATGCGCGGTAGTCAATGGTGACGTCCACGTCTTCGGAAAAACGGTTTATCACCTTATAAACTTTTGAAAGGGATGTACCGCCTTTGAAAGCCATTGGATGTGCATTAGGCAGTGAAAAGAGAGATTGCAATGCCCAGCAGACCCATACGTCTTTTTCTAAAACGGCGGTTTGTTGGCCTAGTTGTGCGGCGGCGGTTTGCAGTATGTCTTTTCGTTCATTCGCTGTTAAGTGCAGAAATTTAGGCATAGCGAGCTTCCTTGCTGTACTTCTCAAATGCACTATTCATCCAAATTGGCATGTCGGTGTTTTTCAGCGTTTCAAATTCTTTTACCGAAAGACCCGCTTGAATAGTATTGAGTGTTTTTGTGTTGACGTTTTCTTTACCTAAATACCACAATGCGGACAGCGCGAGACCTGCACGTTTACCAGCGAGAAGAAGTTTACGATGACTGGTATGTTTGAGCACAACATTTAGTTTACCAATTTTCAGTTCTCGGCTTGGTCCGCTAGTATGAAACACAGGTATTGTTGGTACCTGGGTAGACAGCTTGAATTGCCTTGCTGCTTCTGCGCCATGAACCTGTACCGTTTCACCATGATCTTTTGCCATTACTTCAACAACCTTGGAAACATCGGGCATCATTTTGCCAATAAAAGGACTTTCTTTGGGGCGCACAAATACACCTCGTGTAATTCGCTCAATGCTACCTTCTTTGACGAGCCTCGATAATGCTTTATCGACAGATGCGCGAGATCCTAGCTTGAGTAATCGTTTATTGGTAAACGGCTCACCTTGATTAACACGCAGTACGTGTTGTTGAATAGCTTTAGCTGTAGATATGGTCATAGTATGTTCTCTAATGTGTCAGAAAATATAGCAATATTTCTGACATAATTCAAGGTTAATTCATTATTTAATATGATGCTTAGTATTAAAAAACGTGCTAATTGTTTCTATGACTAATTGAAAATAATATGTTTTTAGTTATATGTGCAGAAGTATATGAATCATTACCTTATTCATCCTAATTGGTGCAATCGTATTTGATTACAACAATCGGCAACAATCGGGGACAGACCAGAATGGCACTAAGTTAAGCCTGTTTTGCATAAACTCTGCCTCGATGTGGTGTGACTCTCATTTCATGTCGCGGAGCAGTCAAT
>NVWZ01000036.1 GCA_002746365.1 Thiotrichaceae bacterium | reverse complement strand
AATTTTGATGTCGGCACACTGGGTGCGCGTTCAAATTCTGAGTCCAATGATATGGTGTTACAAAGCATGGCTTTGTGGAATAACGTTATGACTGCAACCATCAACCTGACTCAGGGCAACAATCTGGCCAGTGATATTGATCAAACCAGTTACCAGGATTTACTTTTCCCGGCGGGTGGCTTAAACAGTCATCCCAGTGTTAGCGATGGCCAGATTCCGGTTGTATATGATACTGATGGTCAAGTGATTGACAATTTTTTTGGCGGTGGACAAAGCAATGCCATCGTTGGTGTAGCAACGTCTATTTTTCCTATCGGAACAGGTGGTTATATAACGGGTTATGTACTCATAAATGGAAAAAACTCGGTGGGCGGCGTGGAGATCACCAATGAACTGTTATCCCATACCATCACGCATGAAATCGGACATTTGATTGGCATCGACCACAGCCAGCTTAATATTAATGACAGCAATAAAAATTGCGGTTTAAATGGAAACCAATATCCCGTGATGTACCCCACATTCTGTAACCAACCCACCAATGCTTTACATCTGGATGATGCAGCCGCAGTAACCGCTCTGTACCCTGAGCAAAATGTGGTGGCAACGTTTGGTGAAATAAACGGGACATTGGTTGATCCTCTCGGGAATCACTGGGCAGGCGTAAATATTTTTGTAACAAATACACAAACGGGCGATGTTTATAGCGTGGTATCTGACTATCTAAAACAAGGCACGGGTTTTTTCAGCATGTTACTGCCTGCTGGTACCTACACACTGCAAGCTAGCGATATCATTGCACAATTTACAGGTATCAGTAGTGTCGGTCCTTACGCGACTAACGCAGCAGATACGTCTTTTATTTACGGTACTATCACCATTACATACGCCGGATCTACACCCGGTTCCAATCAACTTCTAACCGTTACTACCGGCGAAGCAATCACTGTTAGCTTGGTTAGCGATAATTCAGGTACTTTCACGACTGGCAATACTATGACTGTAGTCACTGCAGCAGCAACTGGTGGTGGTGGTGGAATAGTTTCACCTGCAATTCTTTTATTGATGTTGGCAGGTTTGTATAGAAGAACTTTTTACGGGCCAGAGCTTGTCAAATAAAAGTGAGTTTGAAGTCAGACCCGAATGGCACTAAGTTAAGCCTGTTTTACATAAACTCTGCCTCGATGTGGTGTGACTCTCATTTCATGTCGAGGAGACGTTAATAACTGATAAGCTTTGGGGCGTCTTTTTACCGCACGCGGCTCGCTTCTCCCAGGTCGTTCTATTACTGTATTTTTTGCAATCGCTTCATATAGATAATTCATTAATCGATGTACATGCAGTAGCCGTGCAATGGGCTGAAAAAATATTCAATTCTGTAGAATTATTGTCAGAACACCCTGAGAGCGGGCGAATTGTATCGGAAATAAATAGAAAAGAAATTCGAGAACTTATACAGGGAAGCTACAGAGTAATATGCAAAATAAAACCAAAAGAAATTTTAGTATTAGTTGTTATTGTTAAAAGTTACCGCCAACAATTAAAGGGAGATGAAATAAAATCATAACCATTAACGCCCGACAAAGCAAACTCCCACAATATTTCAAAAACATTATTAAATCATCAACCGAATAGTTAAAGAAAGGAGATAGGTTATATGACATGGAAAGACCTGACCCTCTGTTTTTTTCAATAAAGTGCATGATATGGAATAAACTCAGTGTGTTAACGTAGTACCTTTCCTATATTAATAAATTAACCACAATGCTGTGGCATTCTCGCCAGCGCTGTAAAAGAGCATTAACTAATACAAAAGTGAGGGGGATTTGAATATGTTACCGATTTCCAAGGACATCTTTACCTGGCGGATTCATTTATCTGTATTGCTGCTTCTAGCGTTTTTGCTCACTGCCTGCGGCGGTGGTAGTGGCGGGGATAGTGGCGAGGATAGTGGAGGGGATGGTAATGGCGTCAATCCCATACGCTTCACGATTAGCACCAGCGCAGGCGCTAATGGCAATATTAGCCCAACCAGCGTCATCCTGGATCAGAATAATTCTCACAGCTTTAACGTGACACCAGACACTGAATATGACATCGACAGCGTCACCGGTTGCGGGGGGACATTAACAGGCAATAGTTACACCACTGGCCCAATCACGGCAGATTGCACGGTCACCGCCACCTTTATCGCCACCCAGATCACTTCATTTGAGTTAATCGACCCAACCCCGGGTGCTAACGATAACTTTGGCACCCAGGTGGTCATCCTCGCAAGCGGTAACATTGTAGTGACGGACCCTTTTGACTCCAGCGTGGCCAATAACAATGGTGCGGTGCATCTTTACAACCCGGTCACACAAACCGTAATCGCGAGTTTTTATGGTGATGATGCAGAAGATCAACTCGGTAGTGGTGGTATCACGGCTCTGAACAATGGAAACTTTGTCATCGCCTCTCCGCTTGTTGATGTAGGTGCTGGTGCATTCGACTTCAACTTCGGCTCGGTGCAGTTGGTCAATGGTGAAACCGGGGTACAAATCGGCACTACGCTGACAGGTGGTGTCAACGACGACCAACTAGGCAGTGGTGGAATTACGGCCCTGGCCAATAACCGTTTTGTGATTGTCTCACCTTTATCTGATGAAAATGGGTTTGTTAATGCAGGTTCGGTGCAACTGGTGACTGGAAGCGGAATACCGATCGGTACCCCCGTGGTCGGCAATAATGACTTCGATAGTATTGGCAGCCATGGAGTAACGGCCCTGCCCAATAATAACTATGTAGTGGCCTCTTCATTTGATAACATTGCCGGTAGTGATAATGCCGGTTCGGTGCGACTGGTGAATGCGAACGGGATACCGATCGGCACCCCCGTAGAAGGCTTTTTTGTTGGGGATGAAATTGGCCTTGGTGGTATCACAATACTGCCCAATGGTAACTATGTGATTGCTTCACCTGTTGATAATGAATTTGGCACCATCAACGCCGGTTCAGTGCGGTTGATAAATGGTGTGGACGGAACAACCATAGGTACGCCTTTGGCTGGCAATGCCGACGATGACGAACTAGGTAAAGGCGGTATTACGGCACTGGCCAACAATAACTTTGTCGTGGCTTCTCCACTTGATAATGTAGATGGAGTTTTTGATGCCGGTTCTGTGACGCTGGTAAATGGCACAGATGGAATGCCGCTGAGTGCTTTGTCCGGCCTGACAATCAGTGACCAAGTGGGTAGAAATGGTGTTACCGCTTTGGCAAATAACAACTATGTGATTGCATCGCCTATTTATGATTTTGATCCCGGTATAGGCAATATAGGCAATATTGGCGCTGTACATTTGATGGATGGCACAACCGGCAGTCTGATTGGCGCCTTGCTCGGCGATTCTGGAGATGACCAACTGGGCAGCGGTGGTGTCACGGCCCTGGACAATAACAACTTTGTTATTGTTTCTCCGCTTGTTGATGTGGTCTTTCAAGATGTAGGTTCGGTGCAATTAATGAACGGCAACACTGGGGGGGGAATCGGTGCAACACTGACTGGAAATTTCACCGATGATCAACTGGGCCTCAGCGGTGTAACCGCCCTGCCAAACAACAATTTTGTCGTTGCCTCCCATCTTGATAATGAGAATGGCCTGGCGGACGTTGGTTCAGTACGCCTGATCGATGGCAGCAACGGGGGTCAAATTGGCGCTCCTTTGGTTGGTAATTTCCCCGGCGATGCACTGGGCTTCAATAGCGTAATAGCCCTGGTCACCAACAACTATGTAGTGGCCTCTTCACTGGATGACATAGGCGGCCTTAATGATCTCGGTTCGGTGCGTCTGCTAAATGGAGCCAGCGGGGCAGAAAATGTTGATGTCGCTATTACAGGTAGTGTTGTTATGGATTTCCAGAATGTAACCGTAATTCCTTCTGATGCGGGCGATTTTTATATTATCGCTGCACCCAATGCCAATAATAACTCGATGACAGACGCGGGCTTTGTACAATTGGTAGCACCGTAAATGTTCTTGGCGGGAAGTGATGTTTGGCGTCAGAGTAAAATTCAGAGCGTCTGTTTATGGCCGAAAATGCTTGATCAGCGATATTTAACGAAGGTCCGTTTTCGTTCAAATTTATATTGTCTAAAATAATCGCTCAAGGTCACTTAATGATTCAGACTGTGTGAAAACTCAAAAGTTATCGATTAATAGTCAGTCGTTCTCGCATGCACGCCTTTCTTAGCTTATCTGGTGCACAACGTAAAAAGTTCAACACTGAGTAACATAGTGTGTTTTTCAAAAAGATGATCTAGTGGCCGATGAAGCGTTCACCAGCGCCGGTTTCTATTAGTAAATGAAGGCTTACGCCTGCATGGCCTCGATCAACACACCTGCACCGAGTATCTTGATGACTCGCATTAAATTATAAGCTAATACGTGCAGACTCATCTCTGTACCCACGCGCTCTAACGTTTTCATCTGGAAATGCGTGTACCCCATCCAGGACTTAATCGTGCCAAAGGGGTGTTCTACTGTATTTCGCCTCGCCCCCATTCGTTCAGGTTCTTGCTCGGTTCTTTCTTCAACACTATCGAGTACGGCTTCATGCTCCCATCGACTAATACGACGATTCTTACCGGTAGTGCATTGTGATTTTATTGGACAGGTCGGACATTCCGATGCCCAGTAACGACGAATGATTTTTCCTACTTCTTCACGGCTAAATCGATAGAATGCTATTTCGCCATCAGGACATAAATATTCATCTTTTTCAGAATTATAAATAAAGTCGTCTTTTCCAAAAAATCCTTTTGCTTGATTGTTCGAGGTCTGAGTTTTTAGGTAAATAAGTTTTAATACCAGCATCTTCGCACGCTTTTATTTCTGTGCTTTTGTAGTAACCACGATCAGCGACGACGCTTAACTCATCATGACCTGTCGCTTGCTTTGCCTGCGTTGCCATATTCATTAGCTGTAACCGATCAGTGCCTTCATTGGTTACTTCATGCGCGGCTATTAAGTGATGTTTAACATCGACGGCTGTTTGTACGTTATAACCTATCATGCCAGCAGTATGTGATCTCATTGCTCGCGCATCGGGATCGGTTAATGATATTTGTTTATCAGGTGACGCCTCTAGTTGCGCTTCTATTTTATTGAGTTGTTTGACTTCTTTTTTGAGCTTATTAATCTTATTCTCTAGCCGTTTAGTTTTAACTTTTGCTGCCGGTGCTTCCAGGCGATCTGCACTAATAATTTGTTTAAGATATTTATCGATACTTTTATTAATTTGTGCGAATCGATTCTTTAATTTCTTTTGAGTGTAGTTTCGACCACGGCTATTAACCGCTTTGAACTTACTGCCGTCAATCGCAATAAAGGCATCTTTAAACAAATCTAATTTACGACAGATCAAAACAAAATCACGACACACGAGGCGAATGCCTTTGGGGTTATCTTTTCTAAAATCAGCAATGGTTTTAAAGTCTGGAGCTAAGCGACCCAATAGCCACATCAGTTCAACATTACGACCGGATTCACGTTCTAGGCGGCGAGATGACTGGATGCGATTGAGGTAACCGTAGACGTAAAGCTTTAACATCGTGCTAGGGTGATAGGCGGGTCGACCTCTAATAGCAGGGATGGTTTTAAATCCTAGGTCAGATAGATTTAAGCTATCGATAAAAACATCAATAACTCTAACCGGATTCTCTTCAGTTATGTAATCATCGAGTCGTTCGGGAAATAAAGTAGCCTGTGTTCGAGCTTCGCCTTCGATGAAATCGGTCATAACTTTAGCTTTCTGTATGAAAATTACATTATAACGATTTTGGTGTTTTCACACAGTCTGGATTGGTAACAGCCATTCACCAAAGTATAATGCTTAGTTCGCTTTCACTTTCTTTAACAAAACATAAACCGCGCCAGTGCCACCATCTTTTGGCTGTGCGGAATGAAATGCCAGTACTCGGTCGGTGGCACGCAGCCAACGATTAATCATAGGTTTAATTACGGGTTTATCTTTTGAGCGAAAGCCTTTACCGTGTACGATGATGGCATGGCGAATGTCGGCGATTTCGCATTCATCAAGAAAGGCGACTAATGCTTTTCTGGCTTCGATGACGGTTAAACCATGTAAGTCGAGGTCATGCTCGATGGGCTGCTTTCCCTGACGTAACTTTTTAAGCACATTGTGTTGTAATCCGCTGCGTGAAAAGCTTAGCGTTTCAGGGCAGGCTTCGGTGATTTCAGCGTCTGAAAAGACATCGATGAGTTTATTAAAGTCTTCTTCTGTATGCGCCTGATTACGGGGCGTTTTAGTGGGTTTTTTCCTGACTTTGACTTTATTATCCGATTTTAACGGCGTGACGCCTGTCATTTCTGACTTAAATAATGATTCATCGCTATTTTTTGTTGAATCATCACTCATTACAGACCCCTCATACGGTATGATACGGCTTTTATTTTAACGTTATTATCTGTTTGTGCATATTCTTGTTTCTAATGATGATGGTTACCGGGCGCCGGGCATTTCGGTGCTGGTTGAGGCGCTGGCTGCGGAATATGAAGTGTCTATCGTCGCGCCCGAGCGTAATTGCAGTGGTGCCAGTAATTCACTGACGCTTGAGCGTGGTTTACGTGCCTGCCAACTTGAAGATAATGTGTATTTTGTCGACGGTACACCGACCGATTCGGTGCATCTGGCGATTACCGGTCTTTTAGAAAAGGAGCCTGATATGGTGGTATCGGGCATAAATTCCGGTGCCAATATGGGTGATGATGTATTGTATTCGGGCACGGTTGCCGCCGCGATGGAAGGGCGTCATCTCGGTTTACCTGCTATTGCGGTATCAATGGATTCATATACACCGGAGCATTATGAAACCGGGGCGAAAGCCGTTGTACAATTGCTTAGAGATTTTAAAAAGGTTTCATTTCCGGCCAGTACCATTTTAAATATTAACGTACCCGATATCCCGTGGTCTGAAATCAAAGGCTTTAAGGCGACGCGTTTAGGCAATCGTCATCGTTCTGAAGGCGTGATCATTCAGGATGATCCACGTGGGGAACCTATGTACTGGGTGGGGCCGCCGGGTGAAGCGCAGGATGCGGGAGAAGGTACGGATTTTCACGCTGTCAGTCATCACTTTGKTTCCATTACGCCTTTGCAGATTGATTTAACGCGATATGATAGCCTTGCAGAATTAGCTAGCTGGCTTGCCGTTCACGATGGAAAGAAATGAAGATTAGCCGTAATGATTAATAGCGACATTCAGGGTATAGGCATGACCTCTCAACGCACACGTGATCGACTGGTCGAGCGTCTGCGTGAAAAAGGGATTAAGAATCAGCGCGTATTAGAAGTGATTCGAACCACACCCAGACATATATTTGTTGATGAAGCGATGGCACATCGCGCTTACGAAGATACCGCTTTACCGATTGGTCACGGCCAGACTATTTCACAACCATACATGGTTGCCCGGATGACTGAAGTTTTGTTGGCAGCCGGCGTTCCCGATGTGGTACTGGAAGTGGGCACCGGTTCGGGTTATCAGTCAGCCATTCTTTCTCGGTTGGTCGCCAAGGTCTATACCGTCGAACGCATTAGTGCTTTATTGCAAAAAGCACGCGAAGCACATCGCAAAATGGGTTTATTGAATGTGTACTCTAAACACAGTGATGGTTCCTGGGGCTGGGAACCCAAAGCACCTTATTTGGCGATTATGGTTACAGCTGCACCACAATCCGTTCCGCCCAGCTTGTTAGAGCAACTGGCAGTCGGAGGCCGTATGGTCATACCGGTGGGTTCGATTGGTGGCGAGCAAAAATTAAAATTATTTACACGAACAACTGAAGGCATTGAGGAAGAAACACTGGAACTTGCTCGATTTGTCCCCTTACTGGATGGAGCGATACGTTAATGTTATTTGCAGGAATATATAATAAGGTGATGGCCTGGGCAGCGCATCCCCATGCCGAACGTTATCTCATAGGGGTGAGTATTTTCGAGTCTATCTTTTTCCCTGTACCGACGGCATTGATGGTGGCACCGATGGCGGTTGCTAGACCCGATCGCGCCGTTCGAATTGCATTAATTGCTACCACCATGTCTGTGTTGGGTGGCGTAGTTGGTTACTACCTGGGCTATTTTGCGATTGCCGCCATTGAACCCATCATTAAGGATGTCGGTTATTGGGATAAATATATGATAGCGCAAAGCTGGTTTGAAGAGTGGGGGTTTTGGGCTGTTGTGGTTGCCGGGTTCTCACCCATACCGTTTAAATTATTTACTTTATCGGCGGGTGCGTTATCAATGGCATTGCTGCCCTTTGTGTTTGCAGCGATTATTGGACGCTCAGCCCATTTCTTCTTAGTCGCGTTATTAATGGCATGGGCTGGACCCAAACTTGAACCGATGGTCAAAAAATACATCGAATGGCTTGGTTGGTTAACGGTATTGCTGGTTGCTGTCTTTATTTATCTTTATTAGTCACATCGCTTTTTAAACGATGATTTATCGACGAGGAAATGATTGTTTATTTTTTATCTCGCTGATTATTCTTATTCAGCTGAGTCTGTCTGCCTGCTCAAGTAATGGTTCGAAATGGAATCCTGAGGATTATACCGTTAAGTCAGGCGATACTATTTATTCCATTGCCTGGCGTTATGAGTTAGATCCTGAAAAGTTTGCCGCCTGGAATGGTGTGTCATCATCCTACTTCATCAAACCGGGTCAGCGTTTGCATACACGTAAACCCTCTAATATTCAGGTAAGTAAAAAAACCGATTACCAGGCGGGAAGTGCAGACAGTATTGCTTATGCACCTCAATCTGTCGGTCAGCCCATGCCCGTCACTCGAAACACAACGGGCAGTTGGTCAGATACGAAGTGGGTCAGAGCGAGTAAAGGTGACAGCCTATATAAGTTGTCGAAACGATACGGTATCAGTGTCCAACGTCTGGCTCAGCTCAACCAATTAAAAGCACCCTATGTCATTCAGCCTGGCCAGACCATTTATCTAAAACCCTTGTCCACATCCAATAACAGCACAGCCGCTGCTGTAAATGTACCGACAAAAACGAACAAGACTAAAAAGAAAATTCAGCCTGTTTCAACAAAGGCATTCAACTGGCCAAAAACAATCAAATGGCTAAAGCCGGCAAATGGCAAGGTAGTAAAAAAATTCAGCCGTCAACGCAATGATGCGAAAGGGATCGATATCGCGGGTAAACAAGGTGATGCGATTRTTGCATCAGCAGCCGGTAAAGTGGTTTACAGTGGYGATGGTTYAATCAGTTWCGGTAATTTAATTATTATTAAACACAATCAAACTTWTCTCAGTGCYTATGCTTATAATCGAAAGCTACTGGTTAAAGAAGGTGACACGGTTAAGTCGGGTCAGAAAATTGCAGAGATGGGGCGCAAAGATAAATTGAGCACACGCCTGCATTTTCAAATTCGAAAGAATGGTAAACCAGTTGATCCTTTGAAATATCTTCCCTGGTAATAAGYCAACTATTCCTGGAAGCCTGTCCGAGAATAGAAACCGTAGCGAAAAYYACAGAAAGGTTATAATCWGAGTTTTTTGRAYTTGTTAAATAGTTCTACTAAATGTACAAARACCTCTAACARCAACACCCTACACAAAATATTTTYAGATGAATAATTTATGATGAACAAAGCSCTYTTATTGCAGGATCACATTCGCACATTACATGACAACCGCTTATTTGAGTTTTCAGTTATTGCTATCATTCTTTTGTCGGCATTGTTAATTGGTGTTAAAACCTATGACTATGACCCTGTTTTTATCCAGGTATTAGCATTATTTGATGTGGCTATTACCCTTTTCTTCCTATTTGAAATTACCTTACGTTTCATTGCTTGCAAGGATAAAAAACGATTTTTYAATAGTGCCTGGAATRTTTTTGRCACCTTWRKYSTSRYTRYYRGKYKNNTGCCTTKSRRTGAWRSSSMNTTTGSWWKSYWRGCGCGTTTAGTTCGTGTCTTTAGAGTACTGCGCCTGATATCTGTTATACCGGAGCTTAGATTATTGGTTAATGCTTTAATAAAGTCGCTACCTTCTATGGCTTACGTTCTTTTACTCATGTTCATCCTGTTCTATATGTATGCCGCTGTCGGCAGTTTTTTGTTTGAGAGCATTAATCCAGTACTTTGGGGTGATATTTCTATCTCAATGTTAACCTTATTCCGTGTCGTCACCTTTGAAGACTGGACTGACGTCATGTACGAAACGATGAACATTTACCCTCTGTCATGGATATATTATTTATCATTCATCTTTTTCAATGCTTTTGTATTTTTAAATATGATGATCGGTATCGTCATCGACAAAATGCAGGAAGAAGGTAATCTGGAACGTGCATCGGAACATGCTATAGAAGTTAAAGATACACAAAATCTACTACGGGAGATTAGTCGTCGTCTTGACAATATCGAGAAGAAAATAGACTGATTAAACAGGGAAGTGACTGCTGTGGAACACGGGGTTAGTCATTAGCCGGTTCCCATCAATAGGCAACAGTTATTTTTTACGGATTTTCTCCGTAAAAGTTATTTTTCTGTTAATTTAAAAAAATCATACACGCCTAAAGTTTCATCTGAGATGGTTGAACTCGTTCACGTTATTTCTTTGAAAATTATCTAAAATGACCTATCTGTTACAGCTAAGACCTATCACAAAGGAATATTAGGTCTTGTGTTGTCAGTTTTGAAAAGCACACTATATTGTGGTTTACGAGACAAACATAAATTAAATTCTAGTTTTTTTCAATAAAGGCTTGCTTCTTAAATAGAAATGATGATATAAGTTTTTCTAACGTAAGGGCTGACGTTAGAAGAACCTTGTAAGTGCATGGAATTTAAGGGCAATTGATTGTTCCAAACTTGCAAACTAAATGCGTATAAAAAAATAACTATAAAACACATTTTGGGGTGGGGTACAATCATGAGAGAAGCAATAGCTGATTCTAAAGAAGATCTAGATACGGGTGTCTTAATGATGCAGGACATTGATGATATAGAGCAGGACGACGACGATAACGTATCAATAAAAAAGACAAAAACAAAAGCAAAAACTAAAACTGGCACCAGGACGAAAACAGCAGCTGCAAAAAAAGTAGCTGTAAAAAAAGCGGATGTTGATCCTGATGCTAAAGTTAATCGAAAAGAATTAGATGCGACTCGTCTGTATCTGCGCGAAATAGAAGGTTCACCTCTGCTTACGGCTGAGGAAGAAGTTTTTTACTCTCGTAAAGCACTGAAAGGTGATATGGATTCGCGCAAGAAGATGATTGAATGCAATCTTCGCCTTGTTGTAAAAATCGCTCGCCGTTATATGAACCGTGGTCTTGCACTTCTCGACCTGATTGAAGAAGGCAACCTTGGTTTGATTCGCGCAGTTGAAAAATTTGATCCTGAAAAAGGCTTCCGTTTCTCTACTTACGCTACCTGGTGGATTCGCCAGACCATTGAACGTGCTTTGATGAATCAAACACGTACTATTCGTTTACCCATCCATGTAATCAAAGAATTAAATGTGTATCTGCGTGCTGCTCGTGAGCTTGAGCAAACCATGGATACCGAGCCTACCGCAGATGATATCGCGAAGATGCTGAATAAACCGGTTGCCAATGTTGAAAAAATGTTAGGTTTGCGTGACCGCGTCACCTCAGTTGATGTACCTGTTGGTAAAGAAAACGATCGTCCATTACTGGAAATCGTTGCTGATGAACGTGTTCCTGCCCCACCTGAGATGCTACAAAATGCCGATGTCATGGCAAACCTGGGTGTTTGGTTAGACCAACTGGATACAAAACAAAGAGAAGTACTGGTTCGCCGCTTTGGTTTAAACAACCATGAACGTACAACATTGGAAGATGTGGGTAAAGAGTTAGGAGTAACACGTGAACGTGTTCGTCAAATTCAGATGGATGCGTTAAAGCAATTACGTAAAATTCTAGAAAACCAGGGTTTTAGTGAAGAACTGTTGTTTCAGGATTAACTGGTCCTCTTATTTCAGGGTAGAATAAAAAGAACCCTGAATGTGACACTTATTAAGCAGATACATTATGTATCTGCTTTTTTTATGCCCAGGGATGGGCGGTATATCGCAAGGAGCCAGGGATGGCGGTGCGAGTATGCCCAGGGATGGGCGGTATATCGCAAGGAGCCAGGGATGGCGGCGCGAGTATGCCCAGGGATGGGCGGTATATCGCAAGGAGCCAGGGATGGCGGTGCGAGTATGCCCGCCTGGTGTCGAGGCGTATCACAAAAGTGCTTCATTCAAAGTATCAACCCCGCTACCACATCCCGACCTTCACTCATTAAAATATTGTAAGTTCGACATGCTGCTTGTGTGTCCATGAAGTCAACACCAATACCTTTTTTGATAATTTCTGAATAAATGGCCACGGCTGGAAAGGTTAGTTTTTTACCTGTGCCGATAAGGATTAATTCTGGATTGAGTATCAGTATCTGATCGATATGTTCAGGCTGAAGTGAATCGATCTGATTCAGATTCCAGTTTTCATCTAGTTTTGTTCGGGAGATGATCAGGCTGTTAAAAAAGGCTTTACCATTGATAGTGATATTGTCCTCCTCATAAGCGGTGATGACATAACCTTCATCTTGTGAGTCTTGAGCAAATTTCATAATTTTAGCAGGGCTTTATCTATTGATATATTTACTATTTTACACTATTGACGGCATCGAGCTTGATCTTGTAAACAACAAATCACTACAAGAGACAACCTGAATACAGTACAATGTGTGCCTTTGAAAATCTTGTCGGAGAAAGTCTTGGACGCAGTTAAAGTTGGTCTATTGGGCCTGGGTACAGTGGGTGGTGGAACAGCCACAGTATTAACTCGAAATGCTGAAGAAATTCAGGCGCGTGTTGGTCGGGCAATCGAAATCACTCATGCCGCCGGTTTGGGTATCGCATCACAATCCATTTTGGATCCCGCTACGACTAAATTAACCGAAGATGCTTTTGAAGTGGTCAATGACCCCGAAGTAGAAATCGTCGTCGAACTGATAGGTGGTTACACGCTAGCAAAAGATCTGGTGATGAAAGCCATTGCAAATGGCAAACATGTGGTAACTGCAAATAAGGCTTTAATTGCAGTACATGGTTCCGAAATAATGAAAGCGGCAGCCGAGCAGGGCGTCAGTGTTAGTTATGAAGCAGCCGTTGCGGGTGGTATACCCATTATAAAAGCCATGCGTGAAGGCCTGGCTGGAAACAAAATTCAGTGGATTGCCGGCATAATTAATGGAACCGGTAATTTCATTCTGACTGAAATGCGTGATAAAGGACGTGATTTTGCTGACGTTTTGAAAGAAGCGCAGGAACTGGGGTACGCCGAAGCCGACCCAACCTTTGATGTAGAAGGTATTGATGCGGCACATAAATTAACCATATTGGCTTCACTGGCATTTGGTATTGAACTTCAGTTTGAAAAAGCCTATACCGAAGGCATCAGTAAAATAACTACAGAAGATGTGAATTATGCTGAAGAGTTGGGTTACCGTATTAAGCATTTAGGCGTCACGCGTAAAACAGATAAAGGTATCGAGTTACGAGTTCATCCAACGTTAATTCCTGAAAAACGTTTAATCGCAAATGTTGATGGCGTGATGAACGCCGTACTGGTTCAAGGTGATGCAGTCGGTCCGACACTTTATTACGGTGCCGGTGCCGGCGCTGAACCGACCGCTTCGGCTGTGATAGCGGATATCATCGATACCGTTAGAACCATCGATGCACCACTGCATCATAAGGTCCCGCTACTAGGTTTCCAGACCGATGCTATGCGCGAGACTCCTGTGCTGGCTATAGAAGATGTTGAAACCGCTTATTATTTGCGTATGGAAGCCGATGATCAGCCAGGTGTGTTGGCTGAGGTTTCAGATACCTTTGCTAAGAACAGTATTAGTATTGAAGCCGTTCTTCAAAAAGAACCGGCTACAGGTGAAAGCAGTGTGCATTTGATAATGCTGACACAGAAGTGCGTGGAATCGAATGTTAACCAGGCTATTGCCGCAGTTGAATCTTTAACTTCTATTAAGGGTGGGGTAGTTCGGATTCGGATGGAGCATCTGGATTAACTTCTGAAAACGGCCATGAGCGGACTTTTAAAAGAAAAAATATTGTCCGCGAATAACGCAAAGAACGCAAAAAAAAACTACAAATAAAATATTGTTTCTTTTGCTTTTTTCGCGTCTTTTGCGTTATTCGCGGACTAACCGTTTTTAATCTTTTAGATGTCTGCTAAGAGCCGTAAGCTGACTGTTAGTCAATGCACAAAATGTGCAACTGATTTCACAAAAACGAAAGAATTTCCTTTTCAATCTGGTCTTTTTCAACGATCACTTTTTGTGTTATTGGCTTATCAAATAAACCACTAATGATTGTCGGAATTTCAATACCGGCTTCTTTGGCAATCGATTTCAATGCGTCAATATCATGCGTGTCTTTTTCACCGGTTAGCGCATTTGCTATCACCGGCGAGAATTTGGTCCATTCAGCGGTAGAGTAAACAATCGTGACCAATGGCTTATTTCTGCATGTATCGTAGGCTTTAAAGCAGGTTGCGGTATGTGGATCCATCAAATAGCCATTTGAAAAAGTATCTTTAATGTATTGCTTACCTTCTTCATCGTTGCAAAAGTCTGCCGCGAATATGGACTGTATTTGATTGAGTTCATCTTCATTTAACTGATAATATTTATCATTGTCTAACTGAAGCATAAGTTCTTTGGTGCGTTCAGTGCCAAATAAGTCAAAAAAGATACGTTCGATATTGGATGATTTTAAAATATCCATCGCCGGTGAAGTGGTTGGGATGACGGCAGAATCTCTCAGGTCATAAGTGCCAGTGTTAATTAGTTTCGTTAGAATATTATTATTGTTTGAGGCAATTAATATTTTCTCAACAGGCAGTCCCATCTTCATCGCGTAGTAACCGCCAAGTGCATTACCGAAGTTACCACTGGGTACATTTAGGTAAACCTTGTCGCCTAATTGAATCGCATTTTGACGTAACAGCTCCAAATAAGAATGAATGTGATAAATCGTCTGGAAGATAATTCGGCCAAAGTTAACCGAGTTAGCCGCAGACACAAAAATATTCTTTTGTTTCAAGGTGTCTTTGAATGTTTTCGATGCCAGCAAATGTTTGAGTGTATTTTGTGTATCATCAAAATCACCTTTGACACCGATGACTTTCAGATTGTTAGCGCTTTCAGTGACCATTTGTAAACGTTGCACATCTGACGTACCACCATCAGGGTACATGCAGGCAACTTGTACATTGGCTTTGTTTTTAAAGGTTTCTAATGCTGCCGGACCGGTATCACCAGATGTGGCAGCAAGAATGAGATAGTGTTCATTTCGGTTTTGGGCAATGGACGATAACACGGTGCCAAAAGGTTGCAGTGCCATGTCTTTGAATGCCCGTGTAGGGCCATGCCAAAGTTCGCTGACATAAAGATCATCTTTTACTTTCACTACGGGAACGGGATTGCTGGAATCATCAAATGCATCATAAAGGGATAATGCCTTATCAATAATGTCAGCCTCAATATCAATATCGAAAGCGGTCAGCATCGCTCTTGCTAGTGTTTTATAGTCTGAATTAATGTGGTCTTTTAAAAACGCCTCACCTAATTCAGGTAATGTCTCGGGAGAATAAATGCCACCAAAAGAAGAAATAGGCGAAAGTATCGCCTCAGAAAAGCTGACTTTTTCAGGATGTTGRCCGTCATTGCCGCGGGTTTCTATAAAATGCATAGTAAATTYARAAAKYGATTCAATAAAATAACGGCGAATTATAACGAATTCAGGCAARCACNNNTACCCAAGTTTTARGGGGGRATTTAAYCGTAATTTGACTAATTCRGTAAATTTCTGACGATCAATCTCTTCWGCACCTAAAGWYTGTAGGTGAKCAGAGTGAAYCTGAGCGTCAACCAGGTACGGTTTTATCACGGTACAAAGATGGTGSACGGCGACTTTTGATGCGTCTTTTACARTGCTAAACATGGATTCWCCAAAAAAAATATCACCTAATATTAAGCCATACATACCACCCACTAATTTTCCTTGTTGCCAGCATTCGATAGAGTGAGCGATACCCAGATCATATAGTTGACAATAGACATTTATCATATCATCGGTAATCCAGGTGCCGGTATCGGCTGATCGTGGTCTGGCACAGGCGAACATGACGTCTTTAAATGCGGTGTCGGTTTTAATGGTGAAGGGGGGATGGTTCAGGGTACGTTTAAAGCTTCGCGAAATATGAAATTTTTCAGGAAATAATACGCAACGTGGATTGGGCGACCACCACAGTACAGGTTGATCATCTGAATACCAGGGGAAGATACCCAGCTTGTAAGCTTCAATGACGAGCGTTGGCGTTAGTTGTTCGCTCGCTGCTAGTAGTCCGTCTGGTTCTGTTAGTGCTGTGCTCACATCGGGGAATTTAAAATTATTATCTTCCAGCCAGATTATTTGTGACATGATTTTTTTATCCGGTCACTWTATAGGGTGATGATTCTAATAATAGTTCGCCATGCTGTTTCATCGCGATTGTTTCACGCTGTAGAAAATCTTTTATTGCTCGTTTAAATTCATCATTCACAATCCAGTGCGCCGACTGTGTTTTTGTTGGTAAAAAACCGCGCCATATTTTATGTTCGCCCTGCGCGCCGGGTTCGAATACTTTTAAATGATTATTGATGCAATATTCTATGCCAGTGTAATAACACACTTCGAAATGAAGGTTGTTGTAGTTATCGCTGCATCCCCAGTGGCGGCCGTAGAGTTTGTCTTTACTTTTGAAACAAATGGCTGCGGCGACGGTTTTGTTTTCATGGTATGCAAAAACGGCTAATAGTTTGTCAGCAACGGCTTTGAAAAAATTGAGTGTTAAAGTGGGCGCACCTGATTTTTTCATAAAGGTAACGCGATAAAATGCATATAATGTCTGCCATTGTTCTTCATTCAGATTTTCACCGCGAATGGTTTCAATGCGAATATTGTTTTCACTAACAATCCTGCGTTCACGTTTTATATTCTTACGTCGTTTTGAGGTTAGGCGTGAAAGAAAATCATCGAATGAGGTATAGTTTTGATTGTTCCAGTGAAATTGATAATCCATACGAAGCAGTAAGTGACTTTTGTTTAGTAACTGGATGTCATTATTTTCACAAAATAGAAAATGTACCGAGGATAAGTTATTTTTTTCTGAATAGGCAATGAGTGCATTAATCAAACCTAGTTTAATGGTTTCTGCTTCGACCGACTTGCCGTGGTTATCAGTATGATTTTTTATGGCTAATAATCGCGGTCCTTGTGCTGGCGTGAAAGGAATCGATGTGACTAGTTTGGGGTAATACGCCAGACCACTTTTTTGATAGGCTTCAGCCCATGCCCAGTCAAAAACAAATTCACCGTAAGAATTATTTTTTAAATATGCGGGGCAGGCGCCAATGAGTTTTTCGCCATCATAAAGCAGGCAATGTTGTGGCTGCCAGCCCCATTCTTCTAGACAATCGTGTTGTTCTAGCGCATTGAGAAAATCGTGTTCGATAAAAGGATTGGAATCATCGATAAGTTGATTCCAATGTTTGGCTTTTACACTGGCGATGTTATCTGTGAAGACGATGTTCATATTGTCATCTTGTGTGATAGCGGTATATCTAAACGGGTAAAAAAGTGGCTCGTCATTCCCGAGTGCTTCTATCGGGAATCCAGACCTTTATGTAACTGATAACGCTGGATCCCCGACAAAAGCATTCGGGGATGACTGCAGTCTTTGCTTTATCGGTTTTTAATAAGCCTTAGCTCTTGCTAGCCAGGTCATCCAGATAACGTTCAGCATCTAATGCAGCCATACAACCAGTACCCGCAGAGGTGACAGCCTGTCGATAAATATGATCCATTACATCACCTGCTGCAAACACACCCTCTACGCTACAGGCTGTGGCATTGCCCTGTGCGCCACCTTGCACGCTTAAATAGCCGTTATGGATTTCAAGTTGACCTTCAAAAATAGCTGTATTGGGTTTGTGTCCTATGGCAATAAAAACACCTTGCAGGTCGATTTCTTTGGTGCTGTCATCTTTAACATTTTTGATTCGCATACCGGTTACACCGCTATCATCACCGAGGACTTCATCGAGTACGCTGTCTAATTCAAGTGTAATGTTTCCATTTTTCGCTTTAGAAAATAATTTATCAGATAGAATTTTTTCCGAGCGAAATGCGTCGCGGCGATGAACGACTACGACTTCTGCTGCGATGTTGGCCAGATATAACGCTTCTTCAACCGCCGTGTTACCGCCACCTATAACGGCAACTTTTTGTTTTTTATAAAAGAAACCATCACAAGTTGCACAGGCAGAAACGCCTTTACCTTTAAAGGCTTCTTCCGATTCCATTCCCAGGTACATGGCGCTGGCACCGGTGGCGATAATCAGTGCGTCACAGGTGTAAGTATTGGAATCGCCGGTCAGGGTAAACGGGCGCTGTTTAACATCAACAGTATTGATATGGTCGAAAATGACTTCAGTGCCAAATCGTTCTGCGTGTGCTTGCATGCGTTGCATCAGTTCAGGGCCCTGCACACCCTCATTATCACCGGGCCAGTTATCGACGTCAGTTGTCGTGGTTAATTGGCCACCCATTTCCATTCCGGTCACCAGCACCGGGTTAAGATTTGCGCGTGCAGCGTAGACGGCAGCAGTGTAACCTGCAGGGCCAGAGCCAAGGATTAATAGGCGTACGTGACGTGTTTCACTCATGTTTGTCTCCAACTAAAGCAATTGAAATCTGTAGGGTTAATACCTGCCCATACATCAATGGGCAAGTATATTAGCAAATCTTAATGACAATTGTTTTTTATATAAGTTTGAATTATTTGTTATATTTTGAACCGGAACATCAGTATGAGAGCTTTGCACGATGTAGATTTTTTGTCAGGGCAAGGCGAAAATTGTCGAAAAGCCCAGCTTATACAGAGTTTGACACTAAGTGTCCCCGCATTTTGAGACCATTTTTAACGCTGCCATGACGGAAAATATGCTTCGTGCAAAGCTCTGAGTATATAAATATGGGTGAAGAAGTTGACAATATTTTGCTTGAGGAGATAGCGTCCAAAAAAGTACATGCGGTAACTTAAAAGCCTGATATTTTACTGGATGCGGAGTATAATATTCATCACTATAATCAGAATCTGTATTAGCAGATCAGTCTAAAAACGGGTATTCGAATTGGCACAAGCTCGCCGTAAAAAAACAACGCAAAACTCGGAAAAAGCAGCGGTTATCGCAACGCAATTGCAGCGCGGTCTACGCGAAGGTGCGATGTTGGTGCTGATGGCGTTAGCTCTGTTTTTATTCACTGCGTTGGTGACTTATCACCCTGCCGATCCCGGTTGGTCTTATACCGGGTCAAGAGAGGCGATCCACAATGCAGCCGGTGTCGTCGGTGCCTGGTTCTCTGATGTTTTGTATAATCTGTTTGGTTTTCTTTCCTACCTGTTCCCCGTGATTATTGCCTATAGCGGTTGGCTGGTTCTGCGTAGTAATCATATCGAAGTCGATAAAAACATTGATTATCATGAAATGGGAATCCGCTGGGCCGGATTTTTCGTTACAGTCGCAATGGGTTGTGCTTTAACGAGTATGCATTTCTCTATTTCTGAAGGTCAGTTGCCTTTAGATGGTGGCGGTATACTCGGTATATGGTTAAGTGATGCGATGGCGGGAGCCATGGGCTTGTTAGGTTCGACGGTAATCTTGCTGGCGGTCTTTCTTGCGGGTATCACATTGTTCAGCGGTATTTCCTGGTTTAAGGTCATTGATGCAATGGGTCAGGCAGCGCTGTATGTGTATGACTGGATACAGGATAAAATTTTTGCTTTTATCGACTCTCAACAAGAAAAGAAAGCGGGCGAAGATGCCAAACAACAGCGTCAGGAAGTGATTGCAGCGAGTAAGAAAAAACGTGAAGTGCGTGAAGCAAAAGGCAGTCCTGATGTTCGTATCGAACCGGTCGTCAAAAAAGTTGAAATTTCTGAACGCATGGATAGAGAGAAACAGATTCAATTGTTTGAGGCACCCAGTGATTCTGAGTTACCTGCATTACGATTATTAGATCCACCCAAACCACATGAAAAAGGCTTTTCAAACGAGGCTTTGGAAGCGCTGTCTAGATTACTTGAAATAAAACTGGCTGACTTTGGTATTGAAGTTGAAGTGGTTGCAGTTCATCCCGGTCCGGTTATTACCCGATTTGAAATGGAACCAGCGGCGGGTGTTAAAGCCAGCAAAATTACGGCACTATCGAAAGATTTGGCGCGTTCTTTATCTGTTCCCAGTATTTTGGTGGTTGAGGTTATTCCGGGTAAAACATGTGTCGGATTAGAAATTCCCAATGAACATAGAGAAATCGTTTCATTAAGTGAAATTCTCATGTCCAAGCAATATGATAAATCTGCATCGCCATTAACGCTGGGGTTAGGCAAGGACATTGCGGGTCATCCTGTGGTGGCGGACCTGGGTAAGATGCCGCATCTATTGGTTGCGGGTACCACAGGCTCGGGTAAGTCTGTTTGTGTGAATGCGCTTCTCATCAGTCTGTTATATAAGAGTAAACCTGATGAAGTGCGATTGATTTTGATTGATCCGAAGATGTTGGAATTAAATGTTTACGAAGGTATTCCCCACTTATTAACCCCTGTTGTAACCGACATGAAAGAAGCCGCGAATGCGCTACGTTGGTGTGTCGGTGAAATGGATTCGCGTTATGAATTAATGGCGGGTTTGGGTGTCAGAAACATTGCAGGTTTTAATCGCAAAGTGAAAGAAGCCATTGAGGCGGGTGAGCCGATTGAAGATCCGACTTTTAATCCCGATGTGCATCCACCGGGTACGCAACCTCAAAAATTAAAACCGCTGCCTTATATTGTGGTGGTGGTCGATGAGTTTGCAGACCTGTTTATGGTTGTGGGTAAAAAGATTGAGGAACTAATCGCACGCATTACACAGAAAGCACGTGCTGCTGGAATCCATTTGATTCTTGCAACACAACGCCCGTCTGTTGATGTGGTAACGGGTTTGATTAAATCCAATATACCGACACGGATTGCATTTCAGGTTTCATCGCGTGTGGATTCGCGAACCATCCTCGACCAGATGGGGGCAGAGAATTTATTAGGCCATGGTGATATGTTGTACATGGAGGCGGGTAACAGCTTACCCATACGTGTTCATGGTGCTTTTGTTGATGACCATGAAGTGCACAAAGTAGTCGCTTTTCTTAAAGAGCAAAATGAGCCGGATTATATCGAATCGATTGTACAGGAACAGGCAGTCGTACTGCCGGGTGAGAAATCGGCTAATGGCGACGATGTCGATGCGCTTTATGATGAGGCGGTAGCCATTGTTACTCAAACCCGTAAGGCTTCAATTTCCTATGTACAGCGACGATTAAAGATTGGCTATAATCGTGCTGCCAGAATGATCGAAGAGATGGAGTCTTCGGGTGTGGTTTCAGCGATGCAGTCAAATGGTTCGCGAGAAGTGCTGGCGCCGCCGCCAGTAGAATGACCGTGGAAAGTGGTAAGTTGAAAGTAATTAAGCGAGATTAAATGCCTGGTATGAAATTATTTACTAATCTATTTTTAATTGTTGTGTTCATGTTTTTAGCAACAAATGTTGTGTCAGCAGACAAAAAAATATCAACAGGCGAAGTATATTTAGAAAATTTCCTGGCGAAAACGCAGACATTAAAAGCTAATTTTCAGCAGACATTGCGTACCCATGACGGCGAAGTCTTGCAACAGACAGGCGGTGAATTTTATCTGGATCGTCCCGGTAAGTTTCGTTGGGATTACAAATTACCCTATGAACAAAAAATCGTTTCAGATGGAGAAAGAGTCTGGATATATGATGTTGATCTTCAGCAAGTGACRGTGCAAARACAGGATGTGAGTTTRCCTTCTTCTCCTATGGCRTTRCTGCAGGAYAGTTCAAAAYTGYAYGAAAGTTTTAATGTGGTTCCAATGGATGAACACGAAGGYGTGTATCGYCTRAAGYTGGAAAGTAAAACCAGTGCTTCAGATTTTGTGGARATTGTTGTTGGTCTCGATAARAATGGTTTACGGTTTATGCARCTACACGATCARTTTGAGCAAGTAACCGATATCGTATTTTCTAACATTGCGACGAACCTTCATTTAAAGAAAGAGCTATTTGAATTTATTCCACCCGAAGGGGTAGACGTTTTTGGTGGATAATGTCTACTGAACTATTCGACGATATTGAGCAACCTTATCGACCTCTTGCTGATAGAATGCGGCCGCAKTTACTTGGTGAGTTTATAGGTCARGARCACATCATAGGCTCGGGTAAAACTTTATCGCAAGCTATTGAAAACCAAACCTTACATTCGATGGTCTTTTGGGGACCACCGGGTACAGGTAWAACCACCCTGGCAAAAATCATTGCTAATTCTGTTCAAGCGCACTTCATCAGTTTGTCAGCCGTTCTCTCAGGTGTGAAAGATATTCGTGAAGCGATTTCACAAGCGCAACAGTGGCAGGCACAAGGCGATAAGACTATCTTGTTTGTAGACGAAGTGCATCGGTTTAATAAATCACAGCAGGATGCTTTTTTACCTTATGTTGAAGATGGCACCATTTATTTCATTGGCGCAACCACAGAAAACCCTTCATTTGAATTAAATAATGCGTTGTTGTCGCGTGTTAAAACGTATGTATTAAAGTCGCTTTCTATTGAGAATCTTAAACAGGTAATCAATGCAGCGCTTAAAAATGACGAGCAGTTAAAGCAGCAGAATATAAAAATAGATGAGCCTTCATTAGTATTGCTTGCTCAGGTATCGGATGGCGATGCCAGGCGCGCTTTAAATTTTCTGGAAATAGCATGTGATCTGGCTGAGCCGGATCTTGATAAACAAAACACCGAGTCTTCACCTGATTGTTTTATCGAGCGAAACATAATTGAAGACGTTACTTCGCAAAGTCTGCGTCGCTTTGATAAAGGCGGTGATTTATTTTACGAACAAATTTCAGCATTACATAAGTCAGTAAGAGGCAGTAATCCTGACGCTTCACTGTACTGGTTCACGCGTATGATAGATGGTGGTTGTGATCCGATTTATATTGCCCGCCGTGTTGTGAGGATGGCATCAGAAGATATTGGTAATGCGGACCCCAGAGGATTGCAACTGTCATTGGATGCCTGGCAAGTCTATGAGCGACTGGGTAGTCCCGAAGGTGAGCTGGCGATAGCGCAAGCCATTGTCTATCTCGCTTCCACCGCCAAGAGTAATGCGGTCTATGTGGCGTATAAACAAGCCATGGCTGATGCACAAAATTCAGCTTCATTAGATGT
>NVWZ01000035.1 GCA_002746365.1 Thiotrichaceae bacterium | reverse complement strand
AAAATGCGGGGACACGTAGTGTCAAACTCTGTGTAAGCTGCGCTTTTTCGACAATTTTCGCCTTGCCCTGACGAAAAATCTACATCGTGCAAAGCTCTCAGTATGAAACTCAGTCTGAAAAATTCAAAGATCGACAATATTCAATCAAACTGTTGGTCGAATCATCATACTGTGACACCGCCTTTCGTTCAGACAACACATTGTGTATATCTGTTGCCAGTTGTTTGCCGTATTCCACGCCCCATTGATCGAAGGAATTAATATTCCATATCACACCCTGCACAAAAACTTTATGCTCGTACATCGCTAAGATTGCACCCAATGTTCGCGGATCCAGATTTTCAAACAAAATAGAATTCGTCGGTTTGTTACCTTCAAATATTTTATGTGGCAAGACATCTTTTATGACGTCTTCAGAACACCCCATAGACTCTAGTTCAGTACGCGCTTCCGCTTCCGTTTTACCTTTCATTAAAGCACGAGTCTGTGCGAAAAAATTAGATAAAAGAACGCAGTGCTGTTCACCTAAAGGATTTTTTGTCCTGGCAGGAATGAGGAAATCAGCAGGTACTGGCTTTGTGCCCTGGTGTAATAACTGAAAAAATGCATGCTGACAGTTACTGCCTGTTTCGCCCCAAATTATGGGGCCAGTCAGATAATCGACCCGTTCACCGTCGCGGTTAATGGTTTTACCGTTACTCTCCATATCTAATTGTTGCAGATACGCAGGCAGACGTCTTAAATACTGATTGTAAGCCATAACGGCATGACTTTGCGCATCGAAGAAATTGTTATACCAGACACCCAACAATGCCAGAATAACGGGCATATTTTTTTCTATCGGAACCGATTTAAAGTGCATATCCATGGCATGCGCGCCATCCAGCAATTCTTCAAAATGATCCATGCCCAAATACAACGCAATCGGCAAACCTATCGCTGACCAAAGAGAGTATCGTCCACCAACCCAGTCCCAGAACTCAAACATATTTTCTTCAAGTATGCCAAATTCAGCCGCGGTTTTCTTATTGGCGGTAACCGCCACAAAATGACGCGCCACCGCTTTTTCACTACCCGTTAATTCAACAAACCAGTCACGTGCACTTTGTGCATTTAACATGGTTTCCTGGGTGGTAAAGGTTTTTGATGAGATGACAAATAAAGTCGATTCCGGCTCAACAAATTTTAATATTTCGGTTAAGTGTGTCGGGTCAACATTGGAAACAAAATGCACATTCATGCCACGCTGCGCATACGGCTTCATTGAGTCACACACGACATGAGGCCCCAGGTCAGAACCACCGATGCCAATATTAATCACATCTTTAATCAGCTGACCGGTATATCCACGCAAATGGCCACCACGCACACGTTCAGTGAAATATCGTATTTGCGCCAATACACGATTAATCTTAGGCATGACATTTTCGCCATCAACATAAACCGGTGTATTACTGCGGTTTCTTAATGCGGTGTGCAGCACAGGACGAAATTCAGAAATATTGATGGGCTCACCGGCAAACATTTGATCGCGCCAGTCTTCGATACCGACTTCCCTTGCCAGATTACACAGTAATTTAAACGTCTCATCATTGATGCGGTTTTTCGAAAAATCCAGCAGAATGTCATCCATTTGCGTGCTGAATTTTTTAAAACGGCTATCTGCAGCATCCGCTTCCTGTTCAAATAGATCACACATATGAACATCTTTCATTTGTTCAAAATGCGTTTCAAGCGCCTTCCATGAGGCAAGTTCCGTTAACTTCGGCATAGTATTATTTGATTTATCATCATTATTGCTACTAAGATTAGTTCAAAACTGGGAATACGCCAGCTAGGAGCTTGCCCGAGAATAGAAGCCGTAGCGAAAATCACAGAAAGGTTATAAGGTGAGTTTATTGAGTGAGGCGAATAGCACCGCTATTTAACGAGTTCAATAAGCTCAGATTATGACCTTTCTGGGATTTGCAGTAGGTTCTCTATTCTCGGACAAGCTCCTAGTAGCACGATACAAGGTGCGGTGCATTCTACGTAAAACAGGCCCGTTTAACGAGTTTTTTCATCGCTGAACTAGTCCGGTCACTTAGTCAGTGACTCTTGTACCAGTAAATCTTTAAATACGTTATAATTAYCAGTTATTCAACTATTTTTGCAATTGCCTAAGACATGCTTCGCATGGCGTAACGATYTATGAATAACACCAACATTTCAAACAAAAMCAATCTAGATGAACACCACAAACAGGCTGGATTACTCAACACAGCAAGCACAGATAAGCAGTTACGCGCGCGCGTTAAGCTGTTTGGCAACCTGTTAGGTAATGTATTGCTTTCTGATGCTGGAGCAAAAATATATGACGCCGTAGAAAAACTACGTGTCGGCTTCATAGAGTTACACAAACAGGACGATGTCTCCAAAAGAGAGCGACTAATGGCGCTCATTGCATCGCTGGACGAGCAAACGCTTATCCAGGTAGTACGTGCTTTCAGCACCTATTTCAGTCTAGTCAATGTCGCGGAAGAAGCCTCGCAATTACAACTTCGTCGTCGACAAATTCGTAAAGGGCATGAGCTTTGGGTCGGCTCATTTGACTCCGCATTACGTGATTTCGTCGACATGGGAATGTCAGCCGAACGCCTGCAAACTCTGCTTGATAAAATGGCCTACATCCCGGTCATTACTGCACATCCGACTGAGGCAAAACGCCGCAGTGTATTGTATGCCTTACGCCGCATCTTTTTGACCAATGAGAAACTGGCTGATACCCGTTTAGGCAAAGCTCAACGCCAGAAAATAATCGACGAGTTGGAAACACACATTCAGATTTTATGGCGAACGAATGAAGTTCGTGAAACACGACCTCAAGTTCGTGACGAAATTAAAAATGGTCTATACTATTTCAAAGAGAGCCTGTTTGACGCTGTTCCATTGGTTTACCGAAACCTGGAAGAGCGTATACGTGACCATTACCCAAGCTCACAAGTAAATGTGCCCAGTTTTTTAAAATTTGGTTCATGGATTGGCGGCGATCGCGATGGCAACCCAAACGTGACACCTGAGACCACGCAACTTGCATTGCGTTTACAATCTCGAACCTCACTTCAGGAATACATTAAACGCTTAAATGATGCATTTAAGCACCTCACRCACTCCGATCAATTCACCACRCCGAATAAAGMATTTCGTGACAGTCTGGAGCAAGATGAAAACYTGCGWTTTGAAGTGTTYGTCAAYAACCCGTTATCTTACAAACATTCACCTTACCAACGAAAAATTGCATTCATGCGCTATCGAATTCAGCAAAACCTGAATAAAACACGCGCCCTTATAGCTGACTCACAAGCRGATATCAGCCAGTACGTTCATGCCTATAAATCTGAAGATACCTTTTTGAATGACCTGTTATTAATYCGYAATTCTCTACACAGTCACGGTGATCAGAAAATTKCCGATATTGCGATYAAGGATTTAATYCGATTAGTAGAATCATTTGGTTTTTACTTGATGCATCTGGATATTCGCCAGGAATCCACWCGTCACAGTGAAGCCGTTGCTGAAATTCTCAGCTTAAGCGGTACACAAAATAACTATGACGATCTGGATGAATCAGCTCGAATTCAACTGCTTTCAAGCCTCATAGAAAAACAATGTGACAACATTGATTTTGACCACACTAAACTAAATGATAATAATAAAGAAACCTTAGACGTATTTAAAGTCATTGAGAAAATGCATGATGAAATCAGCTCACGTGCATTCGGTGAATACGTTATTTCAATGACACACCAGGCCAGCCATGTACTTGAAGTCATGCTGCTYGCCACACTGGTCGGTCTTGCTGGTAAAAATAAAGACGGCTGGTTCTGTAAAATTCGAATTTCRCCYCTGTTCGAAACCATCGAAGATCTGAATCACATCGAACTGGTACTCTCTCGTTTGTTYGATGACAAAATATACAARACACTATTATCTGCATCCGGCAATATGCAGGAAGTCATGTTGGGTTACTCCGATTCATGTAAAGACGGCGGCATTCTTGCCTCATCCTGGCGGTTATTTGAAGCCCAGCAAAAAGCAATTGGTCTCGCTGATTCTCACCAAATTGATTGCCGCCTGTTTCACGGTCGCGGCGGCACTATCGGTCGCGGCGGCGGCCCAACTCATGAGTCGATTCTGTCTCAACCGGAAGGCACCGTACATGGTCAAATAAAATTTACCGAACAGGGTGAAGTGTTATCCAATAAATACAGCAACCCCGAAACGGCGGTATATGAATTAACGCTGGGTGTAACGGGTTTAATGCTAGCCAGTCGTTATCAATTGCTACCCGAAAAAACCACGGCGACCGATGAAAACATGGCTATCATGCGCGAAATCATGACTTATGGCGAGGACAGCTATCGCCAGCTAACTGATCGCACCGAAGGTTTCCTCGATTATTTCTATGAAGCGACACCGGTTAGTGAAATCGCTATGATGAATATCGGTTCACGCCCCTCTCATCGTAAAAAAGGTGATCGCTCCAAATCATCTGTCCGTGCCATCGGCTGGGTCTTTGGCTGGGCCCAGGCAAGACAAACATTACCTGCCTGGTATGGTATCGGTACAGCATTGCATAAATGGGTAGGCGACGATGCTTCACGCATGAAAAAATTACAGGACATGTACGAAAACTGGCCCTATTTCCGAGCCTTATTGAGCAACACGGAAATGGCACTGTACAAAACAGACATTCGCACAGCGAAAGRATATTCCGAGCTTTGCCTGTCACAGGAAACCGGACAACGCGTCTTTGAGATGATTCGTGATGAACATGATCGCACATTGGAAGTGACGCTAGCGGCATCGAATATGACGAGACTGTTAGACGACATTCCACCTTTGGCTTTATCGCTAATGCGCAGAGACCCTTATCTGGATCCACTCAACCACATACAGATCAAATTACTTAAACGTTATCGTGATGAATCACTGGATTTGGAAGAACGTGAGAGATGGCTAGACCCCCTATTACGTAGCATAAGCGCCATCGCTGCCGGAATGCGAAATACGGGTTAGTGGTTAAGTTAGCGTCAAAGCATCTCTGGAGACCTGCTTGTCGCCATCTAATACGCCGTTTTTATTTGCGTTGACATGCATGGACGCATTAAAGTCACAGGAGCATAGAGCGCAGGAGTGATCATTCGCAGAAAATTAACAACCTTTTACGATAAAAAACCTATCAAGCGACCTGAACAGGAATTTGGTTAGAGGTACGTATAATTTGATTAGTGCTATCGAGATAAACCAGAGTAGGTTTGAAATTGACCACTTCTTTTTCAGATAATCTTGCGTAACAACAAATGATAACACGATCACCTTTGTTTGCTTTATGCGCTGCCGCACCATTAACCGAGATAACACCACTTCCTGCTTCAGCCTGAATCGCATAAGTGGTSAAACGCTCACCATTATTCAAATTGTATATATGAATCTGTTCATACTCATTAATGCCAGCGGCCGCAAGCAAATCGGCATCAATCGCACATGAGCCTTCATATTCCAGCTCAGTCAATGTGACATTCGCCTGATGAAGTTTAGATTTTAGAAGTGTAATTTCCATAGATTTCAACGTTTTAGTCTAATCGGTTAAATTTTTCATGCCGTTTTTTCATACCGCTGTTATCGTGCCGCTGCATGAATAGTTTTTCAGCATTTTTCTGTATTATCGGTCATCCCAGTCACAGCTTCAAGCCAAAGATAGCTTCTACGCTCCTTTATTTACTTATAGACCTAAGTTTATAAGATAAATTTCAGGTTATCTATTAATCGTAYCTGACCCAACTTTACSGCAGCCAGTATAATCAGCTCTTTGCCGTTCACTAGCTCATTGTCTGACACAGYATCCAGACAAGARGTTTCCCTCAAKRTAGCATAATCCACAATAAARCCCTGTTTTTTCAATGTGTTAAAACATGCTTCCTGCGCWTTTTCGATGCCTGTTCCTGCTTTAATCTGTTGYTTAAAYACGGTTAGAGCCTCTGACAACAAACGACTCTTCTCTCGCTGCCCATTATCCAGATAAGCATTTCGTGAACTCATTGCCAGACCATTATYTTCTCGAAGTGTMACWCCGCCAAAAATYTCAATCGGCAGGCACATATCTTTAACCATGCGACGGATTACAAGTAATTGTTGAAAATCTTTTTCGCCAAAYACSGCAACATCAGGCKSAACRAGATTRAARAGTTTTAACACGACRGTYGCMACYCCCCTAAAAAAAYCSGGRCGARATKCKCCTTCTATYWTRTGTGATAATTCAGGYACTTCYACATAGSTGCTTRACTGYTCACCCTCWGGATAWATCATSGCAYTRTCAGGAAGAAAAATTAGATCRGTATYRCACGAYTTYAGTTGTACCAGATCATCATCTAGTGTGCGCGGATAACTGTCAAAATCTTCATCAGGTGAAAACTGCAGTGGATTAACATARATACTRACAACRACACGYGACGCTTTTTGTTTWGCCWTGTCGATTAAAGACAGATGACCCGCRTGCAGATGACCCATGGTCGGAACAAATGCAATGCTTTCGCCGTTTTGTTTCCATTGTAAAACTTGCGTACGTAATGGCTCAATAGTGCTACAGATAATCATTGAATTTTTATCGTTAGAAATTAACTGAATGTATGCTCAACAGCCGGAAACGTTTTATCTTTAACGGCTGAAGTATATTGCGCAATCGCTTCATCGATACTGCCTGATGATTCCATAAAATTCTTACTAAACTTTGGCCGTATCCCAATGCTGATATCAAGAATGTCATACAACACCAATATTTGCCCATCACAGTCCACACTGGCGCCGATGCCAATAACAGGAATATCCAGTGTTTCAGTAATCTTAGCTGCCAATGTTTCGGGCACACACTCAAGCAACATTAAGTCCGCACCCGCCTGTTGCAACGTTAATGCATCCGCCACCATCTTATCGGCCGCCTCTGCATCACGACCCTGAACACGATAACCACCAATTTTATGCACATATTGTGGCTGTAAGCCAAGATGCGCACAGACTGGAATGCCGTTTTTATTTAAAGCCGAAACGGTGTCAGCCTGATCCACGCCACCTTCGAGTTTAACCATATGCGCACCGCCCTGCTTCATAAACAGACCGGCATTTAAAACAGCCTGTTCAACAGTGGTGAAACTAAGGAAAGGCATATCAGTTATCAATAAAGCATGGGTCAACCCATTTGCAACACACTGCGTGTGATACAACATATCATCAACCGATACCGGCAAAGTCGTTTCCTTTCCCTGAACAACCATACCTAACGAATCACCAACCAGAACCACATCAACACCCTTTTGTTCCAACAGATAGGCAAAGCTGGCATCATAAGCAGTCAGGCAGGCAATTTTTTCTTGTGCCTTTTTCATTTCTGCCAGACGGCGTATGGTTACTTTCTTTTGAGTATCGGTTTGTGCACTCATCTATTTCTCACATATTTAAATTAAGTTGAAAGTTGTAAGTTCTTTAACTTATAACTTATAACTCTATTCTAGTCGGATTAAAATAATTTCGACCAGACTGCACTTCAGCAATTCGTTGATGCAATAGTTTGTAATCCGCTTCGTTATTGGCAAAATCAATATCAGCGGCATTCACAATGAGTAATGGTGCATTATTGTACTGATAAAAAAATTGTATATACGAATCACACAAACGTTGCAAATAAGCGGCTTCAATAAAACGCTCATGTTTCAAGCCGCGTTTTTGAATACGCTCCAGTAATACTTCTACGGGCGCCTGTAGATAAACGACCAAATCAGGACGAGGCACATCAATGGTTAAACTACTGTATACCTGATCGTATAATTCCAGTTCATCAGAATCCAGCGTCAGGTCTGCAAATAAACGATCTTTTTCGATTAAAAAATCAGTCACCCGAACAGGGTTAAACATATCACTCTGTTTCATCTCTTTTAATTGACGCGCACGCTGTAATAAAAAAAACAGCTGAGTGGGTAAGGCTGCGGCTTTCGGATTATCGTAAAACTTTTCCAAAAATGGATTTTCATTGGCTCCTTCCAACAATAAATCACTACCAAACGAAGCGGCTAATTTATTTGCCAAAGTGGTTTTACCCACACCAATAGGCCCTTCTACAACGATAAACCCTGGCACCGTTGTTGCCGTACTTGCTTGTGGTGTAACATTTTCAAGCGGTGAATTCATTCAATATTTCCTGCAAAATGACAACCATAATCAGCATCTGTTGATTGTACATTATCTTTCAATAAGCCATGACCCGGAATAATTATCTCTGGATTAATTTTTAATAAAGGAATATACACAAAATCACGCAAACTAACGCCGGGATGCGGCACGATTAGTTCATCTGTATCAATCTGTAAATCAGAAAACAACAGAATATCCAGATCAATACATCGTTCACCCCAGTGACGAGTTTTAATTCGACCCTGCTGCTGTTCGATGTTCTGACATATAAGCAATAACTCTACCGCATTCATCGAGGTTTCTATTTCGATAACTGCGTTCACAAAATCCGGCTGATTTTCGGGGCCCATCGGTTTACTCGTGTAAAAACCAGAATCCATTTTCACTACCACATCGGGTAAAATATCTATTGCCTTAATTGCTTTTTTTATTTGTTGAAACGGYTGATTAAGATTACTGCCTAAACCTATATACGCTATCTGATTACTCATAAAGACAACAGTATTTATTCCATCTTATCCGATGGTTTCTTTTTGTGTGAACGACGACGTTTCCCAGGTTTAGCCGCTGGGTTTTTAGTATTAGAAAAAAGTGCATTTTTCTGCTGCTCTGGCGTCTGATTTTGTATATCTGTCCACCATTTACAATCTTGCTCTAARTCGYTTATWRCATCAYCACTTTTTTCAGCACRAGCACGGATACATAAAAAATCATAACCTGCTCGAAATTTTTCATGYTCTAAAACTGATAATGCTCGCTTACCTGCGCGGTARTGRAATCGTGTTTGAAGYCCCCAAATATCACGCATAGTAGAAGTRAATCGTTTTGGAATGGAGACACTGGCTGACTGCTGACTTAATACTTTTGTYGCTAYTTTYTGTATMGCMACAGAATAAGGCATGCCTTTTTCTACAATTTCAAGTGTTCGAGAATTGACCGGGTGCCATAATAAAGCCGCCAGTAAGAACGCTGGTGTTACGCGCATATCATTGCTTATGCGRTCATCCGTACTTTGCATMGCAATAARCAACATTTTATTAACATTGTCATCGTYTGCAATAGATTTCGCTGCTTCCGGGAACARRTACTGCAACACATCAAATTCTTGCAACAACTCAAAACTTCGGACAGCGTGCCCTGAATGAAATAGTTTCAARACTTCTTCATATAATCTAGCTGCTGGAATGTCTTGTAATAAATATCCTAATTCGTAAATGGGGGTTTTACTAGCTTCATCAATTTCAAAACCCAGCTTAGCTGAAAAACGCAGCGCACGTAACATTCGCACCGGGTCTTCACGGTAGCGCGTTTCCGCGTCACCAATTAAATGAAGTCGTTTATTTTTTATATCCTGAAAACCACCCACATAATCGATTACGCTAAAATTAGAAATATCATAATACAGTGCATTTGCAGTAAAATCCCGACGCCAGACGTCATCGGATAATTCACCGTAAACATTATCACGCACTATGCGCCCGCTTTCATCTTGAATGCCAGACTGGGTGAAATCGTGATTCGTACGGTAGGTTGCCACTTCAATAATTTGACGACCAAAATGCACATGTGCCAGACGGAAACGACGACCAATCAAACGGCAATTACGAAATAGTTTATTCACTTCCTCAGGTGTGGCATCCGTTGCCACATCAAAGTCTTTTGGTGTTATTCCCAACAGTAAATCACGAACAGCGCCACCAACCAGGCAAGCTTGATAACCTGATTTGTGTAAGCGATACAATACTTTTAATGCATGTTCATCAATATTATCTCGTGAGATGCCATGTTCGCCACGTGACAAAATCACTGCCTTTTTACCGGCTGCATTAAACGCCGTATTCTTAGACTTGTTTTTGGTTTTAATTTTGGATTTCGAACGGCTTCCCTTTTGTGGCGCAGCAATAGCTGATTTCTTAGACGAACGTTTTTTCTTGAGTGATTTTATCCAGTTCAGCATCTTATTCAAATTCTTTTAGTATTAATGTTAAACCATCACCAATCGTTACCAGACTACTGCTGACACGATCATCCTGTTTCACCATTTCATTAAATCGACGTATCGCGCGCGTTCCCGGTTCAGCATTTTCTGGATCAGCAACGGCACCCGACCATAGGGTATTGTCGATAGCAATCATTCCGCCTTTTCGTAATAATTGCAATGCCATCTCATAGTACTGAATATAGTTTTGTTTGTCGGCATCAATAAAAATAAAATCAAAGCTACCTGCATCACCTTTATCAATTAGCATTTGCAATGTGATATCAGCGGGTTGTATAAAGAGATTAATTTTATTTTCAAGCCCGGCTCGCGCCCAATATTTTTCAGCGATGCCGGTCCATTGAGGAGAAATATCGCAACAAATTAATTGTCCGTCATCAGGCATTGCACTAGCCACACAGATTGAACTATAACCGGTAAACGTGCCAATTTCGATTGCTCGTTTTGCTGACATTAATTTAATCAACAGCGACATAAATTGTCCCTGTTCAGGCGAAATTTGCATAACGGAGTACTCGATGAGCGCGGTTTCTTCACGAAGCTGGCGCAGTAGCTCAGACTCGTTTATCGAAACATCACATATATAGTTGTACAGGCGGTCGTCAATAGACAGCGTTCGGTTACTCATCGTTTACTCAATGGGAAATGGCCCAGAAGTTCAGTATTTTTTAGGGTATCTCTGAACAAGTCTCATAAATTCTGGCGATACCCAGGAACCAGAATCAAGGCATTGCTTTGAAAGCATGCCGGCTTCTGAATAAAAGCGGGCATGGTAAAAAGCAATAACGCTGAGTCTGGTTCCTGGGTATCGCCCCACAGGGCGGGCTTTTAAGCATACATCTTCGGCGTTATGCTCCTTATGAATGCAATGAGCATTCACTGCGAAACATGTCTTGAATATGTATGCTTAAAAGCCCGCAGAATTTATGATASWWGTTCAGNKMTWYYYTWGCTATTTTNACAAGAGTAAAAGTATACCAAAAACAGAGACTTATAAAAACTACTGCACCATGATTAAATYACCCCRAAATCGTGGTAAATAGAGCTCAAAGCGGCAATTTGATTGTCCCRTCACGTCGATAATCACAGTAATCCTGCAGGATTTGACGGTGATCAAATGCTAGTTCCACATCAATATTAAATGGGYCAAATAATGCAATATCTTTGGCATCATCCGCGGCCACAGGCTTTCCCGTGGMGTTACCCACGAAAACCGCACAGACAGTATGCCCTCTAAAGTCACGTTTTGGGTCAGAATAAATGCCCAATAAGATATTTAGYTCTACTTCAAGCAGGGTCTCTTCCAGTGCTTCTCGGCGCGCTGCTGATGCTATTGTTTCGCCAATATCGACAAAACCACCTGGAATAGCCCAGCCATAGGGCTCAAATTTYCGTTCRATTAAAATAATGGGATTGTCATCAATCAATGGCATCTCGATAATGACATCGGCTGTAATTTGWGGTGTAACGGGTCTGGGCATATTAATTTATTCTAGGTGTTATATGGATAACTGTCACATCGATCAACCCCAGGCAGAGATMTTATGCYGGCCKCAARATTTCTCAYATTCGTTYGAAAAGACAAAATATAGGYTTYAACTAAATTCTACCAACAATTTATTTACATTTTATTCTTAAATTGCCTGAGTTGTTCACGTTCMCGTTTGTCTGGCTTGCGTTGCGGTATYGGYCGACTTGCTGACGCCAGGCGTTTAATTTCTCTTTCCTGTTCACGCTTTAACTGACTTTGTGCCGATTCTTCATAAACCAAACGGGCTTCTTTAGCCGGGCGTCGTGTCTTCAATATATCTTTTACGATCACTTCGAATAACACACTGTCTTTTTGAATAGAAAGYGCGTCACCAACCTTGAYGATTCGACCCGCTTTGACTCGCTGCCCATTCAGGTGCACTTTACCGCCATTTACTGCAGCAGTCGCCATTGACCGCGTTTTAAAGAATCGCGAGGTCCACAACCACTTATCGATTCTGCTCATTGCTTTCACCTGCATATAAAATATAAATTGAGCGCTTTGCATGAAGCATCTTTTCCGTCATGGCAGCGTTAAAAATGGCCTCAAAATGCGGGGACACGTAGAGTGTCAAACTCTATGCAAGCTGCGCTTTTTCGACAATTTTTGCCTTGCCCTGACGAAAAATCTACATCGTGCAAAGCKCTCAAATTAAATGAGTAATATTATGCCCACCACTCCTAGTAACCACCACCAGATACTACTTTCTTCATCCTCAGTGTTTTTCTTTTCAACTTTTTGAACAGGTTTTAAAATACCGGGTTTAACTTTTATTTTTTGAGGCACTGCTTTTGGCACGGGCACATAAGCCGTTTCGCCTTTTGCCACGACTTCCTGCCCTGCTTCATTGTGCACATCAACCAGGCCTTTAATGACTTCAAGATAAAACCCATCATCCGCATCAATCGTACCGCCACAACCTTTGGATTGAAAGACACGTAAAGCATATTCTGTGCCTCGAACACCGACACTGGCAACAGGGGTTCTTAGTTCATAAATATCTTCCGTCATCTTTCCAATTTTTCCCGTCACCTTTTTCAGGCTACCCTGTAACAAGTTTAAGATACTTTTTCTATTTTGTGTATTGAGTGCATATTCTTCAATCACCATAATACTGTAACAGCGAAGATCTAATATGGCAGCGTCAATCATGCGCAGACGGACATAGCCTTTTTCGCCAGTAATGACTTTATCACCCAGATACACTGGCTGCCCCATCGATAATTTACGCGAGACTTTTCGTATATCAACAGCGATGACACTACCTTCACTTTCAGCAACCGTTCCGACTTGTTTTCGTTTTTTCGGTTTTAAAGGTACTGAACGAACCACGGCTTTAAGTGGCAAGGTGAGGCGAACATCTGCTTTCATCCGAGTTGGGTCAGCATTGATAAATGCATGAGGATTTAATCGCACGATATCTTTAGTAATCTTCGGCCACTGTTTGACTCGTTTAGGATACAACCGTTTAACGATGTTATGCAGGGTTTGGCCTTTCTGCACATGCAAATATCTAACCTCTGCATTGTAAGCTTCTTCGGCAATAGAAACCGACGAATTAAGACCGAGTATAAATATAAGAATCAATAATTTAACTAGATGCATCGTATTATAGGAAAGGAAATTTCTGAGTGCACAAAGTATAGCTATAGATGGGTTGTTTTTGGGAGATTAGGTAGGGAACTCATATTTAATTGCAAGGCGCGAAGACGTTGAGAAAATCTGGTTTTTCGTCATTGCGAGCGGAGCGTGGCAATCTCCTTCAGACGACTCAGTCGCTTAAAGAGATTGCCACGCTCCGCTCGCAATGACGGCAAATGAAATTTTTTCTCAGTGCCTCTGTGGTAAATAAGTTACTTATTTACCACCTATAGATTTAAAACTATTTATCCAGCAACTTATTCACACGTTTAACAAAACCTGCCGCATCTTCTAGTGGTGCGCCGGCTGCTAACTGCGCCTGCTCAAATAATAAATGCGTATAATCTTCAAACAAATCATCATCATTTATATCATTTAACTTTTTCACCAGATTATGATCCGCGTTCAGCTCCAGTATCGGTTCTGATTTTGGAGCAAATTGTCCAGCCGCTTCCATAATTTGCTGCATCTGAGCACTCATATCATTTTCTTCTAAAACCAGACACGAGGGTGAATCAGTCAAACGCTGAGACATGCGAACATCTTTAACTTTACCTTCCAGTACTTTCTTCGCGTGCTCTAGAACAGAGGTGAATGTTTTTTCTACTTCTTCCTGTTCTTTCTTTTCATCTTCATCAATATCCAGGCTGCCACGAGCGACTGACTGTAATTTCTTCCCATCAACTTCAGTCAGGTGAGAAACCAGCCATTCATCGACACGATCACTCAACAATAATACTTCGACGCCTTTTTTCTTGAACACTTCAAGGTGCGGGCTATTTTTTGCTGCGGTATAGTTATCAGCAACAATATAATATATTTTGTCCTGCGACTCTGGCATACGAGAGATGTAATCATCCAACGTTACATTCTGTTCATCGCTGTCGTTGTGTGTGCTGGCAAAATATAGCAATTTCGCAATGCGATCTTTGTTCGCCATATCTTCGATAGGTCCTTCTTTTAACACCTGGCCAAACGATTGCCAGAAGGTAGCATATTTTTCTTTATCATTTTTCTGCATCGACTCCAACATGCCCAACACTTTCTTCACAGAGGCACCACGGATACGATCAATGGCTTTATTCTTCTGTAAAATTTCACGCGATACGTTCAGCGGCAAATCATCAGAATCGATAACCCCTTTTACAAAGCGAAGATAATTCGGCATCAATTGTTCCGCTTCATCCATAATGAAAACACGTTTCACATAAAGTTTTACGCCGCGCTTATGATCACGATCAAAAAGGTCAAAAGGCGGATTAGTGGGCACATATAATAGTGAGGTGTAACTTTGATTGCCTTCTACTTTTGAGTGAATCCAGCTCAGTGGATCAGCAAAGTCCAGGCTGACATGCTTATAAAACTCTTTATAATCTTCGTCAGAAATGTCGCTCTTATCACGCGCCCACAATGCAGCCGCGCTGTTTACACGCTCTAACTTAGAGATAACATTACCATCGTCGTCTGTTTTCGCCTTACCCTCATCATCCAGCTCTTCTTCCATCATCATCACTGGAATAGAGATATGGTCTGAATATTGCTTGATGACACTCTTCAGGCGATATGGACTGGCAAATTCGGCTTCAGCCTCTTTCAAGTGYAGCGTTACTTTGGTACCACGCTCAGCCTTTTCAATATTTTCCAGTGAGAAACTGCCTTCACCATCGGATTCCCAAAGAACCGCTTCATCAGCTGCCGCACCCGCACGACGGGTTTCCAATGTAACTTTGTCTGCCACGATAAAGCTTGAATAAAAGCCAACACCGAACTGACCAATCATCTGAGCATCTTTAGCCTGATCACCGGTCATCGAATCAAGAAATTTTCTTGTACCTGAACTAGCAATGGTACCGACGTTATCAATTACTTCCTGGCGAGACATACCGATACCGTTATCAATAATGGTGATAGTTTTCGCTGCTTCGTCAAACTCAACCTGTACTGATAATTCACCATCACCGTCATACAAGCTATCATCAGCTAAGGCTTCAAAACGCAATTTATCGCAGGCATCGGATGCATTGGATATTAGTTCACGCAGGAAGATCTCTTTGTTTGAATACAGTGAATGGGTCATCAAATGTAGGATTTGACGGGCCTCAGTTTGAAATTCGAGGGTTTCTTTACTCGCTTCAACGCTCATTTATTACTCCAGAAATAGAAAATTAGTATTAGTTATATCTATGGCGGTAATTATGGGGGTTAAAATGGCGTTATCAAGTTAAAAACTGGATAATTAGTCACACTTTTCTTGATTACTGCGCCTTATTTACTATATTTAAGATAATATATAGTAATGGCTTGTGAAATCATCCGAAGCTTTATAAATACTAACAAGTTCTTTTAGAATCTTGTTTTCAAATGTCCTAAATCCGGATGCAATCTACCTCATTCACGGATAGTTTTTTTTAGCTACAGGACACCTTCACTTTGAAAAATTTAATACGACGTACTATCTACTTGCTAATAGGTGTGTTATCCACCAGTACGCTAGCTGAAAAATACAATATCGCAATACAGCCTATATTACCCAAACAGCAGATTGAACAAAATTACCAACCATTGGTTAACTATCTTTCAGAGGTAACCGGTCACGAATTCAATGTTATTGCATACCGCGATTTTCTAACTTACTGGATTAAAATGCAAAGAGGCACCGATATGGATTTTGTGCTGGATGCTGCTCACTTTACTGATTACCGCATCAATCGAAAAGATTACACGGCAATCGTAAAACTGCCTGACACGGTAAGTTTTACCGTCGTCACCAATGAAGATAATTTTGTTTTTGATATGGAGGAACTCATATCAAAACGTATCGCAACGATGCCTTCACCCGGCCTTGGCGCAGTTAGACTAAATGCCATGTTTCCTAACCCAGTACGCCTGCCCATCTATATTCAGGCCAGTGATTCGATTGATGCCGTCAACAAGGTTCTCGATGGTAGCGTCGATGCAGCGATAATCCCTAGTCCATTAGTGGGTAATTTTGATGCACTRAATTCAGTTATTTCAACAGAACCTGTTCCTCACATGGCGCTRTCAGCTTCACCARAAGTACCRGACGAGGTAGTACAACTGGTTAAAAAAGCATTACTTACTGCWAGCAATACAGTSRAAGGCAAAAAAATGCTGGCTGATATGAACATTGAAAMTTTCCAGGATATTAGCCCTGAATTGTATGCAGGTTATTCTGAATTACTRGATGGTGTATTCGGCTACTAATAGGCACTAAAGGAACCTCTGAKCCATTAGTGAAATCGTATCTTGCAAACTRAATAATTAATCAGMGRYTCCTAAAACCAACAACGTATCATTATTGCGTGTTCATCGTTGCACTTTTTAGTAATCTTATCTTTTGCAGGTTTTGATTGATTATCGCCTTGCGTGAATCACTGGCGGTTACCTGTAATAATTCTGTATAGACTTTTTTTGCATCGTTGTAAATTTCTGCTAATACTAATGCRTTYGCMGCTTTAAAACGTGCRGACTGCCCCCAAAGGTCGTTATCTGCACCTTCGATRGCGCGTGCAGATTCAAGATAAAACAGTGCCGCTCGATCGTATTTTTTTAAAGAGAAGTAGGATTCGGCTTTCCAGAAAAATATCTCRCGTTTTAATTTYTCATCCAGGCCKTCRATATASAGCAAATTGAATAAATTCAATGCTTGCTGATGTTGCTGYACCGTCTGAAAATCAAATACCACTTGTATATATCGATCTAACTCCGCTCTTGTTATCGAAGGTTTTTCGAGAAAGGTTTTGCGTATCAGATTTTCACTTTCTGACGTTTTACCCTGCAATATCAGCACACGTGCTTTACGCATGCGCCAATCAAATAAGGTTTTTCCCGCTGGTGGCTCCTGCAAACTCTGCATCACTCTCGCCGCTTCAGAATAATCACCTTCGGATAATGAATAATCGACCAGTCGATAACGTACTTCATCGGGTAATACAYTAACATCGGGAACTTTATTGCTGTGAAGATACAAYTTGTTGAGTAACTCCAGTCCATTATTTCGTCGCTCGATAATTTCGACRATGGTTTGGTGTTGTYGTTTTTTAGTTTCAAAATTTTCTGTGTGCAATACCAGCGCWGCRTTTAAAGCTAGTGCTTTCTCTGGTTGTTTTTTTATCAATTTATCAGAAAGTTTTTGCCACTGTTCATCATTACCAAATAGCAGYCCATTTTCATTTGCGATTATCAGCCCCTGTTCGTTGTACTTATCCCACAGGTCRTCCGCACTTACCTGATACTCTTCACCCAATAGCGGGGATTGGATATCAAGTGACAACATYGCTTCCARATTAACGATTTGTGCTAACGGRTCAGTCAGTACTTGTGTTGCCAAATARGCCACATAGGAATAAGCCCAGCGCGCRGAGCGACTCAAAATTTTGCCGTCTAGTTTTTCTCTCATCGCCTGGTTCGTCGYCGCCGCTTGCTTTGGATTAGCCTGTAATTGCGCGATCAATAACAARGCCTCAACATCCACTGCGTCTTGACTGGTAATTTGCTTCAATAACGTGACGGCCTGTTGCGGGCGATGGGTTCTCATCATCACTTGCGCCTGTAATAACAGCCAGTCTATATCGGCACTATCTGTTTTATATTCGCGTTCATATTTGATTAATGCCCTGCGTGCATCATTATCGAGATGCTTTTGCAAATAAGCGCGTATCACTAAACGTCGCCAGATAATCGGCAGTGATTTATCCCTATTGTCTGCCTTTGATGTCCACAATAAATGTTGTAGCTGATTTAATGCACGATCACTTTGTTTTAACTGCAATCGTGCAATAACTTGTTGCGTTTCAAACCAGAGGCGAATTTTTTGTGTAATGTGTTGTTCACTTTTAGCTGTTTTAAACAACCATTGCGTTCTTTCGATTAAGACCTGCCAGCGCTCCAATGCCGATAATAAAAGAATACGTTTGTACTCAAACGCATACCAGTCAGCCTGAAACAGCGGGCGTTTTTTTTGCTCATCTTCCAATAGACTCAATGCAAGTGCGGGGACWCCAAGATCAATCAANTCATTCATCTGCGCTAAAGATTTAAAAGTGACCGATTGTTTTTTTTCTTCAGRSTTGTCGACAGCGATACGTTTCAGTTTGGCTTGCGCCTCTGCTTGAGACTTTATCTTCTCGGTGGACTCTGTCGCCGCCTGCTCTTTTGACGGTAACTTAAGTTGAATAACAGAGTCTGTTTTTAATGATGCTGGATTTGTTTCCGCTCTACTGTTGGTATACAACCCTAGCACCAGTAAGACAGAAAGTAGAATTCGCATTGAGAAACCTGTTGTTATTATTAATGAAACTTCGCACAAAACAGAATCGTATCATGCCGATGAGAACTATTGTATCAATGTATACAGCATTTTTTAAGCAAAAAAAAGAGCGGTATTAAACCACTCTTTTTTATAACACTTAGTAAAGGGCACCTCTATTAATTGCTTGTGCCCTAAAGTCTTTTTATTTCTTGTCAGACAAATGAAGCTTTTCGGTAATACGCGCTGCTTTACCTGTTCTACCACGTAGGTAGTAAAGTTTAGCACGACGTACTTTACCGCTACGCTTAACTGTGATGTCAGCAATAGCATTACTGTATGTCTGGAAAACACGCTCAACACCTTCGCCATGTGAAATCTTGCGAACGGTAAAAGCAGAATGTAAACCACGATTACGTTTTGCAATAACGACACCTTCAAAAGCCTGTAAACGCTCACGCTCACCTTCCTTTACACGTACATTTACTACGATGGTATCACCAGGATAAAACGCGGGTACTTCACGTGTCATTTGCTCAGCTTCAAGCTGTTGAATTATGTTGCTCATATCGATGCTCCGCTTTTCGCGCCTTTCTTAAATATTAAATTAATTATGTTTGTATTCTTTTTTAAACTCAGCCAACAAGTCGGCTTTATTTTCATCCCAACTCGATGCGTCCCGTATCATTACATCCAGCAGGTCAGGTCTTTTTAACCATGTTCTACCTAATGCCTGCTTTAAACGCCAGCGTTGTATTGCTTTATGATTACCACTTAACAATACATCAGGTACGGTTTGACCATTAACTTGTTCTGGTCGGGTGTAATGCGGGTAATCTAACAACCCCTGCATGAATGAATCCTGTAATGCCGATTCATCATCACCCAGTACGCCCGGTAATAATCGGGTAATACCATCAACTATTACCATCGCAGCAAACTCGCCGCCGCTCAGTACATAATCACCTATCGACCATTCTTCATCGACCAGTGATTCTATAATTCGCTCGTCTATACCTTCATATCGACCCGCGATTAAAACTAAATCTTTTCCACTGGTTGCCGTGTTCACTAACAACGCCTGATTTAAGGTTTGTCCCTGTGGACTCAGGTAAATCACTTTAACACCATCTTCTGCCGCTTCTTTTGCTGCAATAATGGCTTTATACAATGGCTCGACTTTCATCAACATGCCGGGGCCACCACCGTAGGGTCTATCATCAACCGTCCGATGTTTATCTTCCGTGTAATCTCGAGGATTAAAACACTGCAAATTTAATTGCTGCTGTTTTATCGCTCTGCCAAGCACGCCAAATTCCATAGCCTGCTGTATTAATTCTGGAAACAGTGTAATGAGGTAGATATTCATGATGCTGGCGACTAACAACCTGTGTTAAAAATCGGCATCCCAGTCTACTTCGATGCAACCATTTTCTATATCAACCGCGACGATAGCCATATCTATGGTCCAYGGAATAAGACGTTCCTTTGTTTCTCCTTCTTCTTCRAARACCACCACCAATACATCATTCGCACCGGTTTCCAATAAGGTCTTTACCTTGCCYAGCTCTATTCCTTGCTGGTTGGTTACTCGYAAACCAATCAGGTCTCGCCAGTAATAGCTGCCTTCTTCTCTTTGTTGTTCCAGTTGTTGCAGYTCAACGGCAATCTCRGTTCCAACATAAGCCATTGCCTGATCTCGATCATTGCAATGCTCCAACTTGAYGACCACYGTTTTYGCATGGCGYTTACCCGCTTTMAGCTTCACCTCAGTCCATGGTKCAGGTTTCTGAGAACCTTGCCCTCTGCCTTCAGAGCGGATATACCAGGGRCTAAAATCAACAATRGATTCCATCGGGTCGGTATGTGAAAAAACTTTTAGCCAACCCTTTACACCGTAAACRCCRGTGATACGCCCTAATATGACTTTTTCAGACTTTGAGTTTGGCGTTGTATCTGTCGCATCTTTTGCCATCCATCGTCTACCAGCTTGTCAATTAAACTTGATACAAGGAGACAAACTTAATTAAGCWGCGGCTTTATCAGCCTGCTTAATTAATGTGGAAACACGGTCAGATGTTTGCGCACCAACAGATTTCCAGTGTGTAACACGATCTAAATCAAGYACTAAACGTTGYTCACCGCCTGTTGCACCTGGATTAAAATAGCCTAAACGCTCGATATACCGACCATCGCGAGATCTGCGTGAGTCTTTAACATCAATGTGGTAAAAAGGCTTCTTTTTAGCGCCGCCTCTAGATAAACGTATTGTTACCATTAGTTACTCTCAATAATTCTTAAACAAAATGACCTTTCGGCCACAGGAAACCGCGCATTTTACGTGATTATATGGGTAGATGGAAGCCTGAATTAAGTAATATTTGGGGCCAGAGACGAATAGCGCTTACTTAACGGTAATAATCTTTTAATTTCAATAGCTTATGGGCGCTAATACTCATGAATCAAATAGGCTCAGCCATTAGCCGTTCCCCGTGTTTTACCGAGTGCGCCAATCCCTTGCATATAGTGCGCTGTAAAGGTGTAATCAAAATCAGGCCATGGAATGGTCATAAGAGCCAATGCACAGACGGTCAGCCTCAACTACCGCGTGGCCACCGGCGAGCATCACCGCGCCGGATAACAATGTGCTAAGTTATAGCGATGATGGTACACACATGACAAAGCAATATTATAATGAGTGCTTTGCACGATGTAGATTTTTCGTCATGGCAAGGCGAAAATTGTCGAAAAAACGCAGCTTACATAGAGTTTGACACTACGTGTCCCCGTATTTTGAGACCTTTTTTAACGCTGCCATGACGGAAAAGATGCTTCATGCAAAACTCTCATAATGTATTAATCCTCGGCCACGGTGAGATGGGTCATGCCATGGAGCATCTGCTGCATGCAAATCATCAGCTGAATATCTGGGATAAATTTCCAACCGACGATTTTACTTCTGTAGTACTCGAAGAGGCGGCAAGCGATGCCGACATCGTTATTTTTTGCTTACCGGTTAATCCACACAGAGAAATCGCTGAAACGATAGCGCCCCTGCTAAAAAAAGATTGTCTCAGCATGAGTATCGCCAAGGGTTTAGATGAAGCAGGTCAAACCGCCGCACAGATTTTTGCTGATGTATTTTCTTCACATCAAGATTACGCCCTGCTTTACGGACCGATGATATCAGAGGAGATTCGAGCTAATCGTTATGCCTTTGCTCAATTAGGCTGTACTGACATTAAAAATTTCAGCACGGTAGGTGAATTATTCAGCGATACGACTCTTCATATAGAACACAGTGCTGACATTACAGGAATAAGCTGGTCTGTTATTCTCAAAAATGTTTACGCCATCATGTTTGGCATAGCAGATGAACTTAAACTTGGCGATAACATGCGCGGCTACCTTGCCGTTGCGGCTTTACGAGAACTCGATCAAATCGTTCTGTATATGGGCGGACAGGCTGGCAGCCCTTACCATCTCGCAGGGTTAGGCGACCTTATTACCACCGCCACCAGTGAAGATTCTCACCATCACGAACTAGGTCGCTTACTGGCGAAAGGAGAAACCCATAACATTAAGGGTGAAGGTATACATACGCTTGCCATGGTCAGGCAATATAATTTGTTTGATACAACTGAGTACCCGCTCTTTCAGCTAATCGAATCTATCATTCATCAGCCACATGATATGAAATCTCAACTTAAGCAATACATAAACCAGGCTTTTTCTTAAGGTCACCTCTATTAATTGAACCTATCTATCGCACCAACGCGTATTCACCTCACCCTGCGCATAATGCGCCAATACGATCTTAGGAAAACCGGTAAATACACCGTCAGCCCCTAATCGATACATTTTTGTTACCGCAGCGGCGTCATCGACACCGTAAACAAAAACCCGCATACATCGGTTATGTGCATCGTCGATAAACGCCTTTGTAACAAAACCTGAGGAAGGGTGAACTGAAAAAGCACCTAAATCCTCTGCAAATTTAGAGTCGCCCCGCGGCTTACCATTTATCAAAACACCTATTTTAATGTTAGGTATCAAACGTTTTATTGTAATCAGCTTATCTTTGTGAAACGAAGAAATTAAAAACGATTCAATATCCCAACCTTCATCGAGTCTCTCTAATATGTATTCAGCTACAGGCTCAGCCGTTTTATCCCCCTTCAACTCAATATTAAGACAGGCTTTTGATTTAATCAGCGCACATATCTCATCTAAAGTTGGAATTTTTTGTCCCTCGCCGGCATCAAGCGTTCGCAAATATTCAAATGAATACGCCGTTAAATCACCCTCACCATCTGTTGTTCGTTCAAGTCGATCATCATGAAAAATAACAAGGTGCTTATCAACATAGTAAACATCAACTTCAACACACAAAACGCCTAATGAGAGTGCTTTTTGCACTGAAAGCAAGGTATTCTCTGGCGCATACCCCATGGCTCCGCGGTGACCAATGCATAGTAATGATGGTTTTTTCATAGTGACACAACAAATAATAATTACTTAGGTAACCTCTGATCAATTAGTGAAATCGTATCTTGCAAGCTGAATAATCCATTTTCGGCGTTGTAAAACTTCGCAATAGCCAGCTATTACGTGCGTTTTACGCCTTGAACATGAATCATTCAGCTTACAATCTACTTCATTCATAATTAATCAGAGGTTCCTTAGACAAATCACATTAAATAGACAAAAATCAACTTCTGCAAGCAAAGAAATAAGTACCCTTTAACTGGCAGTCGTTAAATTTCTGCATCATGAAAGATATTTTTTACATCGTCCGGGAGCCTGTCCGAGAAGAGGAGCAGTGAGAAGAGGACGATTGACACCCAGGGCGTTTAGAAACATTAACAACGACATCCATTATTCTGCTTATAAAAGTGCATTGCCTCTGGGCCCAGGTAGCTCCAGATAGTTTGATTCCAGTTTGGCTAAACCTGGCTAAAACCCCATGCCACCTGGCCCACCCATCCCCGGCGGCATTCCACCCCCGCCTTTCATGGCGCGCATCATCTTTGCCATGCCGCCTTTGGACATTTTTTTCATCATTTTTTTCATTTGCATCTGTTGCTTCATCAGGCGATTGACATCCTGAACCTGCAGGCCACAACCCGCAGCGATACGACGTTTACGTGAACCTTTGATGATGTCTGGGAAGGATCTTTCTTTTGCTGTCATTGAATTGATGATGCCAATCATCCTTGCCATCTCTTTATCATTAACTTTATCTTTGAGCTTCTCAGCCATGCCCGGCATACCGGGTAACTTGTCCATCATGCTGGCCATGCCGCCCATATTTTGCATCTGCTCAAATTGCTCTTTCAGATCATTGAAGTTGAAGCTTTTGCCTTTTTGAATTTTCTTTGCTAGCTGGCTCGCTTTCTTGTGATCGACTTTTTGCTGAACTTCTTCAACCAGCGACAGCACATCACCCATACCCAGAATACGCGAAGCAACACGATCGGGGTGAAAAGCTTCCAGCGCTTCAATCTTTTCGCCTGAACCCATGAATTTGATGGGCTTTCCGGTAATCTGTCGAATCGATAAAGCGGCACCACCGCGGGCATCACCGTCTGTTTTAGTCAGCACTATTCCTGTCAGTGGCAGGGCTTCATTAAACGCTTTTGCGGTATTTGCGGCGTCCTGCCCCGTCATACTATCGACAACAAACAAGGTTTCTACCGGATTGACGGCCGCATGAATGGATTTAATTTCAGCCATCATTTCAGCATCGATATGCAGGCGGCCTGCGGTATCAACCAACACCACATCGATATAATGTTTACGTGCGTATTCGATGGCCGCTTTTGCTATATCAGTCGGTTTTTGCTCAGTGGTACTGGGAAAGACGTCAGAATTAAGTAAAACATAATATTCTGTATCAATTTGTTTTAAGGCTTTATTGTACCCTCCAGCAAAACCGTAATTGTTATCTAA
>NVWZ01000034.1 GCA_002746365.1 Thiotrichaceae bacterium | reverse complement strand
AACCATTTTCTGCTAAACACCTGAAGTTATTTGCAGCGCAATATGGGTGGAGTGTTGAACATGCGTACTGCGGTGTATTAGAGGCGCCAACGGCTATATTAACCTCAATACTATTGCCAAATAAGCCAGACAACTTCTTGTTGAATGCTGCTGATAAATTAGAAATGTGGATAATTAAGAGTCGAATACTTTTATCTTGGAATCAATATGTCTTAATGGTTTTCAGGAAGTAATGCCGTACTTTTTTTGATGTATGTGTTTTATAGTGATTGTAACATAGGGTTTGCACAATGCGCTTTTCGTTAGTTATCCCTACATATAATCCCGGGCCTGTATGGCAGGAATGTATTAAGGCTATTGCTGCGCATCGAGTTTCAGCTTTAAGCAAAATGAATAGTTTTTCCTGTGGATGTGATTTTCGGTGAAGATATGTATGTGGCTGCAAAAATGTTAAACGCGGGTTATAAAATTGCATACGCTGCAGATGCTTGCGTTTATCATTCGCATAATTATTCTTTAATTCAGGAAATGAAGCGATATTTTGATATGGGTGTCTTTCATGCGCGAGAGCCGTGGATAAGAAAGGAATTAGGTGGGGCAGAGGGGGAGGGTGTTAAATTTGTTATTTCTGAATTCAGGTATTTATTGAAAAATGCTTTTTGGCGAATCCCTGAAGGTATATTAAGAACACTTTTGCGATATACGGGATTCCGCCTTGGATTGATGGAAAAAAAGCTGCCGATTTGGTTGAGAAAGCGTTTAGCGATGAATCATGGATATTTTAATAGTCTATAAAATTGATACTAATTGTTATAAAAATCATCTGAAAGCTTGAATATACTGCTAGAATTCTATGTATTGAAATTTTGCAATTGATGTTTGACATAATAAGATGATAAAAAAAGGTTTTTTAAAAGGGAATTCAAACACCCTTAATTTTATTTTACGTATTATTGATTTGTCAGTCGTCCTGGCATGCGGTGTGCTGTCTTACTATTTTTCAACGGCATATGTGACCTATACGGCTGCGGGTGTTCAGGGTCTGCCCGGGCATTATTTTAAAATCATCCTGCTGGCTGTTCTATTTAGCTCTATATTGTTCTCTCTATTTAATGTTTATCGAGTCTGGCGTGGGTCATCAACATTAACCGAAATAAAATATCTAACAATGGCGTGGATGTTGGTAGGTTTTTTGCTAACAGGGCTTGCGTTTGTGACAAAGTCAGGTGCTGATTTCTCACGTCATTGGATGGGCCTATGGTTTATTTCAACATGGGTTTCTTTAGTTGGTTCCCGTGTGTTGTTGCGTATTGTATTGAGTTGGTTGCGTTCTAATGGTTTTAATCATAGGCATGTCGTTATTATTGGCACTGGAGAGCAGGCCGTAGTAGTGGCTGATCGCCTACGTCGTTCCACCTGGTTTGGTTTGGAAATTTCAGCTTTGTTTGGCGCGCATACTGATCAGCTGCCTTCCTGGTTACAGGACAAAAAAATAATCTCAGATGTAGATGAATTGCGTAAACATGTCGATAGCGATGAAGTTGATCAAGTTTGGATTTCTCTACCGCACAGTGAAGAAAAAACAATTCGTCAGGTTATTTCCGCCTTAGAAGGTTCGGCAACTGAAATTCGCTACGTGCCTGATATATTTGAATATCAGTTAATGCATCATTCATTAACCGAAATTGCAGGCGTGCCAGTAGTCAACATTTCTTATTCAGCCATTGATGGTATGAATGAAGTTATAAAAAATGTTGAAGATTATGTGCTCTCTTTTATATTGTTTTTATTGTCTAGTCCTTTGATGCTGGTATTAGCTATCGGTGTAAAAATGAGTTCGCCTGGCCCCATTTTATATCGACAAAGAAGGGTAGGCTGGAATGGTAAGAACTTTACAATGTATAAATTCAGGACGATGCCAGTAGAGACAGAGAACGATTCTGGTCCTGTATGGGCGAGTGCGGTGGATAATCGTGCGACTAAATTTGGTTCGTTTTTACGTAAGACAAGTCTGGACGAGCTGCCGCAATTGTTTAATGTGTTGCAGGGTAAGATGTCGTTGATAGGGCCACGACCCGAGCGGCCGCATTTTGTCGAAAAATATAAAGATGAAATCCCCCATTACATGAGAAAACACCTGGTAAAGGCGGGTTTAACCGGTTGGGCACAAGTACATGGTTGGCGTGGAAACACCTGTTTGCACACACGAATCGAGCACGATCTTTACTATATCGAAAATTGGTCGCTCTGGCTGGACATCAAAATTATTGTCATGACTGTTTTTCGCGGCCTGGTTCATAAAAACGCCTATTGATTGTTTGCTGTTCTGTGTATTAGGTTTTTCTAATTTTTTCACTCAAATTGTCGTTGTTAGTATTGACGACAACTCAATTTCCCCGTACACTTCCCGCGCGTTGTAACAGGGCCTGRACGATGATGTTACAACGTGTGTGTCCCCATCGTCTAGAGGCCTAGGACACCGGGTTTTCATCTCGGCAACAGGGGTTCGACTCCCCTTGGGGACGCCATTATTTTACGCCTTAACATTAAACGTTAGGGTTAGAGGCTGGACAAAATTCGACAGGATTTGTACCAGCCTTTTTCATATCTGCTATTTGCTTCTGCTCTTTGCATAAATCATAGTGCGGTGTSAGATAAATTTTTCTTGTCATTGTGCCTTCTTGGCGTGTCTTCTGGAGAATGTATTGACCACAGCTGTTTTAGCGCTTGAAGATGGAAGCTTGTTTTATGGCAAGTCCATTGGCGTTTCCGGTGAAAGCATCKGTGAAGTGGTATTTAATACAGCAATGACCGGATATCAGGAAATTCTTACTGACCCTTCCTACAGCAGACAAATCGTCACACTAACTTATCCTCATATCGGCAATGTCGGYAYYWRTGCKGGYGATGAAGAAGCCARCGGCATTTATGCCAGTGGGCTRGTGATTCGCGATAGCGCCATGGTGATGAGYAACTGGCGCGGTGAAAAAAGTCTTCACCAATAYCTTGTYGAAAATAATACCGTTGCWATWTCTGATATYGATACCCGTCGCCTGACACGTATATTGCGTGACAAGGGTGCGATGGGTGGTTGCATTATGGCAGGTGATTCAACTGATGATGCTGAAGTCATTGAAAAAGCGCTTTCTGCAGCTCGGGCATTCTGCGGCCTGAAGGGTATGGATCTKGCCAARGARGTCACCACGACAGATACCTACCAGTGGGCAGATAACGTCTGGAAYCTGGAAACCAATCAACCGYACGAAAACCCKGAKCAGCTATTTCATGTGGTGGCGTATGATTWCGGTGTAAAACGAAAYATTTTACGCATGCTGGTTGCGCGTGGTTGCAARGTAACGGTGGTACCGGCAAAAACATCGGCCAGTGATGTGTTAGCGMTGAAGCCGGACGGTGTGTTTTTGTCCAATGGTCCGGGTGATCCTGAGCCATGTGATTACGCTATTGAAGCGATTAAAAAAATTTTGGAAACGGATATCCCAACTTTTGGTATCTGCCTGGGGCATCAGTTATTGGCATTAGCCTGCGGTGCAAAAACACTGAAGATGAAATTTGGCCATCATGGTGCGAACCATCCGGTACAGGATTTAGCCACGTCAAAAGTCATGATAACCAGTCAGAATCATGGTTTTGCTGTTGATGGTGATAGCTTGCCGTCTAACCTGGAAGCGACRCATCGCTCACTGTTTGACGGTTCATTGCAGGGYATCCARCGTACCGATAAACCCGCGTTCGGCTTTCAGGGTCACCCTGAAGCCAGCCCYGGACCWCAYGAYATMGCACCSGTGTTYGACCATTTTATTGAGTTGATGGSAAAAGKTTAAAASYKRTTWKTCCGCGAATAACGCAAAAGACGCGAAAAAAGCGAAATATTTATTTTAAAAAAACAGGGATGTTTTTATTATTAGTGGTAAAAGATTAAGTGAGAGAATCTTGAGGTGTGCTCAAAATATTAGTCATGGACTAGGCGCTGGTTTTTTGGAAAAGGTATATGAGAATGCGCTGTGTATAGAGTTAACTCAGGCGGGTATTCTGTTTCAGCGCCAACAACCGTTTGCTATTAGTTACAAGGGCGAAGGTGTTGGTAATTATATAGCTGATATTGTTGTGGATGGTAGGTTGCTCACTGAGCTGAAAGCATTATCTGGTTTTAGTGAGGTGCACGATGCACAAGTAATGAATTACCTAAAAGCATCTGGGTTGACTGTTGGACTTTTATTGAATTTTGGAGTTACAAGACTAGGTATTCGCAGAATAGTCTGGAATTACGATGATAATACTAATATTTAATTTGTTTTTTTCGCGTCTTTTGCGTTATTCGCGGACTGAAGATTTGCATTCATTCGCGTTCATTCGCGTTCATTTGCGGAAAAAATAATACCATGCCTAAAAGACAAGACATAAACAGTGTTTTAATTATCGGTGCGGGCCCTATCGTTATCGGTCAAGCTTGTGAGTTTGACTATTCTGGCGCGCAGGCGTGTAAAGCCTTAAAAGAAGAAGGTATTCGCGTTATTTTGGTGAACTCCAATCCCGCTACCATTATGACCGATCCGGAAATAGCGGATGCGACTTACATCGAGCCCATCACCTGGAAAACCGTTGCCGCCATTATCGAAAAAGAAAAACCCGATGTATTGTTGCCGACCATGGGTGGGCAGACAGCATTAAACTGTGCGCTTGATCTGGATCGTGAAGGTGTCCTGGAAAAATTTGGCGTCGAGATGATTGGCGCCAGTAAAGATGCCATCGATATGGCTGAGGATCGCGAACGGTTTAAAATCGCCATGGAAGAAATAGGGCTGGATATGCCGCGTGCTGCCATTGCGCACAGCATGGAAGAAGCGTATCAGGTGCAGGCGCAGGTCGGATACCCAACCGTGGTTCGGCCATCATTTACCATGGGTGGTAGCGGCGGTGGTATCGCGTATAACAAAGAAGAATTTGATGAAATTTGTCTTCGTGGTCTGGACTTGTCGCCAGTGAGTGAATTGTTGGTCGAAGAATCAATATGTGGCTGGAAAGAATACGAAATGGAAGTGGTGCGTGACAAAAATGACAACTGCATCATTATTTGTTCGATTGAAAATCTCGACCCCATGGGTATCCATACCGGTGACTCCATTACCGTCGCGCCTGCGCAAACACTTACCGATAAAGAATATCAAGCAATGCGTAATGCTTCACTAGCTGTTTTACGTAAGATTGGTGTAGAAACCGGCGGCTCAAATGTGCAGTTTGCAGTCAATCCGGATGATGGCCGCATGACCATCATCGAAATGAATCCGCGTGTGTCTCGTTCGTCGGCGTTGGCATCCAAAGCAACCGGTTTCCCGATTGCCAAAATTGCAGCAAAATTAGCGATTGGTTACACGCTGGATGAATTGCAAAATGAAATTACCGGCGGTGCAACCCCGGCATCGTTTGAGCCGACCATCGATTATGTGGTTACAAAAATTCCAAGATTTACCTTTGAGAAATTCCCGCAAGCTGAAAACCGCCTGACCACACAGATGAAGTCGGTTGGCGAAGTGATGGCTATCGGTCGTACTTTTCAGGAATCATTGCAAAAAGCGTTACGAGGATTAGAGGTCGATATCGACGGCTTAAGTCCTGTGCTTGATCCTGAAATGGCTGAAGACGAAGTCGAATCATTCCTGAATCAGGAGTTAAGTTTAGCCGGTGCAGATCGCCTGTTGTATGTCGGTGATGCCTATCGCCGTGGTTATTCAAACGAAAAAGTGTTCAACCTGACAAAAATCGACCCCTGGTTTTTAGTGCAGATAGAAGATCTGATAAAAGAAGAGCTGTCGTTGAAAAACAGGGTGCTAGCAGGTAAAACGCTGGATAGCCTTTCTAAAGACGATTTATATCAACTTAAACGCAAAGGCTTTTCTGATAGTCGACTGGCAGGATTGTTGGGCGTAGAACAAAAAACAGTGCGTGAGTATCGCCAGTCACTGGGTATTCGTCCGGTCTACAAACGCGTTGACACCTGTGCTGCAGAATTTTCCACCGCAACCGCGTACATGTATTCAACATACGAAGAAGAGTGTGAAGCCGATGTCGATGATCGTGACAAAATTGTTGTTTTAGGTGGCGGTCCGAATCGTATTGGTCAAGGTATCGAGTTTGATTACTGTTGTGTGCATGCCGCATTCGCTATGCGTGATGATGGTTATGAAACCATCATGATTAACTGTAATCCTGAAACCGTTTCTACCGATTTTGATACCTCTGATCGTTTATATTTTGAGCCGTTAACACTAGAAGATGTGCTTGAAGTATTAGATAAAGAAAAACCAAAAGGTGTCATCGTGCAGTATGGGGGGCAAACCCCGTTAAAACTGGCGCGTGATCTGGAAGCCGCGGGTGTGCCGGTGATTGGTACCACGCCAGATTGTATCGACCTTGCTGAAGACCGTGAGCGTTTTCAGCAAGTGGTAAATGAACTGGGTTTAAAGCAGCCGCCGAACCGTCTTGCCCGTTCAACTGAAGAAGCAGTGAAAGGCGCAGCAGAAATCGGCTTTCCGTTAGTTGTGCGTCCGTCGTATGTGTTGGGTGGTCGCGCCATGGAGATTGTCTATAACGAAGTTGATCTCAAGTATTATATGAAGCACGCGGTAAGCGTGTCGAATGATGCCCCCGTATTGCTCGACCGTTTTCTTGATGATGCAGTAGAAGTAGACGTTGATGCGATATGTGACGGCGAAGATGTATTAATCGGCAGCATCATGGAGCATATCGAACAAGCCGGTGTGCATTCCGGCGATTCGGCCTGCTCGTTGCCGCCTTACTCGTTGTCGAAAGAAGTGCAAGATCAGTTGCGTGATCAGACGCGTCAGTTGGCATTGAAGTTAGGCGTTGTTGGTCTGATGAATATTCAATTTGCTATACAGTTTGTCGATGACACATTTAATATTTACCTGTTAGAAGTCAATCCACGTGCTTCACGAACGGTTCCTTTTGTGTCAAAAGCAACCGGAGTACCATTGGCTAAAATTGCGGCACGATGCATGATAGGTCAGTCACTGAAAGAGCAGGGTGTCACCGAAGAAGTCGTGCCTAAAAACTACGCGGTTAAAGAATCCGTGTTCCCGTTTGTAAAATTCCCGGGTGTCGATCCTTTATTGGGGCCGGAAATGAAATCGACCGGCGAAGTCATGGGCGTTGGCAAAACTTTCGGCATGGCATTTGCGAAAGCGCAATTAGGTGCCGGTGTTAACCTGCCCACCAAAGGACGGGTGTTTATTAGTGTGCGTGAACGTGATCGTGACAATGCGGTTGAATTAGGGCGTGAATTAGTCGCCAAGGGATTTAATGTGGTTGCCACTAGCGGTACCGGTGAAGCGTTAGCGGCAGCCGGTATTGAGTTCAAGCAGGTTAATAAAGTGTATGAAGGTCGCCCACACATTGTGGACATGATTAAAAACGGTGATATTGCTTTAATCATTAATACCACTGAAGGTAAAAAAGCGATTCAGGATTCATTCACCATTCGTGCTTCAGCATTACAACATAAGGTGAGTTACACTACGACCATTGCTGGTGCCAACGCGACGGTTCGAGCACTGGACTATTTAGACGTAAATACTGTAACCCGTTTGCAGAGTTTGCATGATGAGATTAAAGCGACACAAGAGGTCACAGCGTGAGTCAGGTTCCCATTACCGTAAAAGGTGCAAAAGCACTACAAGATGAACTCTTTCAATTGAAGTCGGTTGACCGCCCACAGGTGATTGAAAATATTGCGACSGCGCGTGAACATGGCGATTTAAAAGAAAATGCRGAATACCATGCTGCCAGAGAGCAGCAGGGTTTTATCGAAGGTCGAATTAAAGACATTGAAGGCAAGCTGGGTAATGCCATAATCATTGATGTGACAACAGTCAATGCTAACGGTAAAGTGGTCTTCGGAGCGACGGTAGATGTGATTGATGAAGAAACCGGTGATGAATTAACCTACCAAATTGTGGGTGAAGATGAAGCAAGTATCAAGAACAATAAGATTTCTATTGGCTCACCTATAGCACGATCGCTTATTGCTAAACAAGAAGGTGATGTTGCCGAAGTGAAAACGCCGGGCGGTATACGTTCTTTAGAAATTGTTGAGATTAAATATATATAAAGAGACCTTTGCACGATACGAAACAGGCGTAAATTTTCTTTCATTTTGTCATCCTCGAGTGCTTTTATCGGGGATCCAGCGTTTATAAAAGACAATGGATTCCCGATAAAAGCACTCGGGAATGACAGAAACTATATCGTGCAAAGGTCTCTAATTACATTATTTTCATCCYAGATGTACAACAATCAWCTGCRCRTCRTTCTTCGCTTCGAACTTAATTGAATTACCACGWATYAGATCRCCCTCTTCTACCGGTTGATTATTGGCTAGTCCTTTACCGCGTGTTACGTAAGCCAGGAATGATTCATCCACTTCTATTGTGTTACCACTACTGAGTAGTGCGACATCAATTTTTGTTTTAGCTGGAAAATCACTAACCTCATTGTTCTCACCACCATAGATTCTAGTGAGTTCCCCTGTYTCCGGTTTATACACTTTATAATCTGCTGMTTGCCCGGCCACTTCRGGTAAAACCCACAATTGAATCATACGATTCCACTTATCATCAGGATTAATCTCATTATGTGAGAAACCTTCRCCACCTGCTCGYTGTACCTGCACATCATCACGTATTAGATCTTTACCGYTTTCAAGYGAACCCTCATGTTTGATATTGCCATCCACCATTACTGAGATAACATCAATCTCATGGTGACTATGCATATGCGTTTCGCCGTGTGGCATAAAWCGCGCATCGGCGAGGTACACAAAATTACCGATACCTGGCCAACTGCCATCTCTATTTTCCTGCGAACCAAATAATGTGGGCTCTTTTACCAGACGAAACTCTTTCARTCCGGCAAAACCRCCTTCTTGCAAGTTATCTCGTTTTAAAATTTCCAACATCATCTCCTMTACCTTTTCATAGCCACTTTTCAATAGCCTGTTTTATTTCGACTACAGCGACTAACTTAGCATGCAGTTCATCATTATTACTCAATTCAACCATACTCTAAGCGATCCTTTGAGGGAAACTAATTAAGATAGCAAGCACGACTACATAGAGGTTGATTTACATCTTAATTACGATTTTTTAGAAAAAAAGATTAACAATCAATGTAGAATAGTCATTATTTTGTAGGGAAATTATGTACCAATGAGTGATTTAACTGATCTAGAAAAGGAATTAGGCMATCTAATAATAGACAATCTTAATCTTGAGGATATTAAACTTGAGGATATTAACCCGTTAGCGGCTCTTTTCAATGAGGGTTTAGGCTTAGATTCAATAGATTCTCTTGAACTTGGGATGTTGCTATCAACAAAGTATGGCATTAAATTGCGTTCAGATGACCCMGAGRTTACACGCATATTTTCTTCTTTACGTGCATTAGCAAAGCATGTCGAATCCAGCAATAACACCTAAATTTTCCCTGCAGCGCATAATAAATATAAGCCTGCTGATATACCCTGCTGTCGCTCACATTGGCATACTGCTGGACCAGGTTCTTTTGTCAGTATGTTACCTGATTGCAATTATTTATCTCAATAGTATAAAATTCTTAGCGGGGCGTAATAAAGCACTCATCATATTATTTACTTTACTGACAGTCTTCTTATTTTACACTGCAATTAGCTCTGAATCTCTTTCATTCATTATCTTTATACCACCCGTTTTAATTCCATGTTGGCTGGCATATATTTTTCTAGGAAGTTTAAAATCTAAAGAAGCCGTTATAACAATAATAGCCAAACAAATTGAAGGCAAAGAACTCGATCAGCATCATTTACTTTATACCAGACGTTTAACTGCATTATGGGGAATAGCTTTTTTGCTAATGATATTCGAAGCAATCGTATTAGCTATATGGGCACCATTTGAAGTATGGTCGTGGTGGGTACACGTTGGTAATTATATTATAGTCGCTACATTGTTTCTTATTGAAATGAYRGTTAGACATAGATTTATTGGTCAACGAGTACRATTATTTCGAATGATTAGTGTGCTCTCACGACGTAATTGGCATGATTAATCAGTAAGATGAAAAAGAAAAGTAACGTTATAGCCTGGTATAAGGGTGGGTCTATTAGTTGGAGTAAATTTGAATATCATGTAACTCAAACTCGCTTCCAAATAGTTCAATCTAACAATGACAGACCTGGACCTTCAGCCAAAGTACTTAACTTATGTGAAGACYGCTACCATTTTTTAGTTGTTTTTACTGCAAGTATGTTAAGCGGCCGTACGACCGTTATGCCGGCTAATCAAAGCGAAGGCGAGTTGTCGCGTTTGATAACAGGCAATAAAGATATCCAGTTAATTAGTGACGATAAAATAGAAGATATTTGCCTGGCAGGTATAGGCAGTTCGACGGCTGATTTTACATGGGATGTTAATTTAGTGCCCAATGCCTTGATAGTTGCTGAGTTGTACACCTCGGGAAGTACGGGCACTCCCACTGCTCACAATAAGACATGGGGGCAATTGGTTGATGGTGCGCAGCAAGTATGTGCCAGGTTCGCTTTAAATCAAAAGGGTCAAACCAGTATTATCACCACGGTTCCTCCCCAGCACATGTTTGGTTTTGAAATGAGCATTGTGTTGCCATTAGTTTGTGATGTGTTTATTCATCATGGACGTCCTTTTTACCCGTTAGATATACAGTGCGCTGTCAATGAAATGCCAGCTCCATGTGTATTAGTTACCACACCGACTCACCTCAATGCTTGTATTATCCTTCCTATAAATTGGAACAAGCTAGAAAAGGTGGTATCTGCCACATCACCTTTATCTATTGAAGTTGCAAGTCAGGTTGAAAACTTAATGAATACTAATGCAGAAGAAATATATGGCTGCAGTGAAATTGGTGCMATTGCAACCCGGCGTGTGACACAAGAYCCTAACTGGGAACTGCTCCCTCACTATTCGCTTAGCATCATTGATGGAAAAGAAAAACTTAAAATTCCAGCAATCTCAAACCTGTTATCMATTCCAGACAAACTGGATAGGGTATCTGAGACRAAATTCAGCTTACTCGGTCGTGAAACAGATATGGTRAAAATGGGTGGGAAACGCAGTTCTYTRGCTGAATTGACTGCGCACATAAAATCCCTGGCAGGCGTTAAAGATGCTGTGGTTTTCATGGGCGAGCATAAAGAWGTGCGGCGCGAGCGRTTGGYAGCTTTAGTCATAGCACCCGAGGTAACAYTAGAGCAATTACGCATTGAACTTTTGAAAAAAATTGACCCTGTATTCTTACCGAGACCGATGTATCTTGTGCCATCACTTCCATATACATCGACAGGAAAATTACCGAGAGCAGATCTTTTAATCAGCCTTAATAATTATTTGAATGAGGTGAAGACGTGTTAAGTGCATCATTYATGATTCCAGATACACATCCAGGCCTGGCTGGACATTTTCCAGGGCTGCCAATAACACCCGGTGTCGTTACTCTTGATTATGTCGTACGTGGATTGCTCGAACAATTACATGGAGAAACTATATGTGAAATACCTCAAGTTAAATTTTTACGACCGTTACTACCAAATGCAGAAGTAATTGTTACATACAAAATAAAGAAAGATGCACTTTATCAATTTAACTGCAAAYGTGAAGGCGCAACCATTCTATCAGGTCAATTAAAACTCGTCACACCTGGGAATTAAACTAATGAGCGAATGGACACAACAGAAAGAACGCAGCAACCCTTTTACACTCAAATTAATTCGATATATAGCTTTAAATATATCTCGTGTATTTGCTCGTTTTTYATTGTGGCCCATTACTTTGTATTTTTTTGTTGGCTCACCTTCGGCGCGATTTTCTTCTCACCACTATTTACGTCGTGTGAGAGGTTGCAAAGGAAATGCCTGGGAAATAATCTGCCATATACATCATTTTTCTGCCGTTATACTAGATCGAGTGTATTTCTTAACCGACCAGTTCGAACGCTTCTCAATCGAAATATTTGATGAGGAAATTCTCGATGAAGCAGTGGCGCAAGGTAAAGGGGCAATATTGCTGGGATCACATGTTGGTAGCTTTGAAGTATTGAGATGCGTGGCACTACGCCGTAAAAAGTTACCCCTTAAAATACTGATGTATCAAGATCATAATGCCATGATTACACAGCTACTTGATGAGCTGAATCCTGATGTGGCCGCGTCAGTCATAAATTTAGCGAAGCCAACAGCACTTCTTGAAATGAAAGAAGCACTAGAACAAGGGTGCTTGATAGGAATGCTGGGTGACAGAGTTCTAAAGGGTGAGAAAAACGTACCATGTGATTTTCTTGGTGAGAAAGTAAATTTTCCTGCGGGTCCATTTAAATTGGCAACAATGTTAAATGTCCCGGTAATTGGTTTTTTTGGTATATATACGGGCAGCAATCACTATGAGATACACCATACTTTACTTTACGATGGCAAAAAAACAGCGGATGATCAAGATGAAATGACGGTCGACATATTAACGCAGGAATATGCTAATAGTATAGAAAGCATGGTGCAGCGTTACCCGTACAACTGGTTTAATTTTTATGATTATTGGGCTGATAAATCATGAAATATTGGACATTTTTGATATTCTTTTTACAAAGTACAATGGCGATGGCCAGCGATTTAAGCGAAAGATTATCGGGTTTTTCAACCATAGAAGCCTCCAGTGGAAATTTTGTGGAAACCTGGCGTGCTGACTACCTCGATGAACCGCTTATTTCGAAAGGTGAACTAAGATATAAAAGGCCAGGTCAGCTCCGTAAGCTCATCACAGAACCTACACGCATAGAACAACATATCGAAGATGGTCAGTTATCTGTGATACATAATGGAAAAACAAATAGTATACCGTTATCAGAGCAGCCTGAGTTAGCCGCTGGTATTTATGCGCTTCAAGCCGTTCTAGATGGTGATGAGGAAAAACTTCAAAAACTTTTCGTCTTAAAATATAGTGATTCCAATGATAACTGGAATCTAACACTAACACCTAAAGATAAACAAGTGGCCGATAGTATTGAGTCCATTATCATGCAAGGCAACGGCAATCGAATTCAACGGGTAGCCATCCGATTTTATAATGGAGACAATCTGTTAACTGAGATTACACATGGCGATTAAATTTAATTCAGGAACGAGGTTATTAGCCTGGTCTATCGTCATTGGCCTTATGGTTACATACCTTTTTATTAATCTACGTGTTGTAAGTAGTATTGGGCAGTTTATGCCTTCCACCCACCAGGATATACAACTGCAAGCACTAATGAGTGAGATACAAAATGGGCCCGCAGCAACCACTTTGATGATACGCCTCAGTGGCACTGATAATGCAGAGCTGGCAAAACTTAGTAAGCACTTTAGTCAATCTTTGCGCACACAAAATGACCTATTTAAAGAAGTACATAATAGCAATTCTTTCATAGAYCATAATGCCATTMATTCACTTTACCCCTACCGATATTTGCTCGGCGAAAAACAAAACTGGAGTACATCAGAACTAAAAAATAATTTTGAGAAACGACTCATTGAATTACGCGCCGGTGCCGGTGTTATGCTGGGGGACTTTCTTAAAAGTGATCCACAACTGGTTTTTATTAATTACTTACAAACCTTATTTCGCGTCACAGGGCCTACTATTCTGCATGGTGTCTGGTTTGATAAAAACCTGAAAAGTGCATTGTTATTGGTGTCAGTACGTGGTGATTCCTTAGACCTGGATATTATGCAAGGTGCAGTGGAAACTATTCGTCAAACGTTTGATGCAATAGTGTCGRCATCTACAGCACATATTGAAATTGCAGGGCCAGGCATTATGGCGGTTGGGACACGTGCCGTAATAGAAGAAATTATTATCGAACTCTCGATATTTATGACTATATTACTTATTATTGTATTTGCTTTTGCCTATAGAAAATTGTCTTTACTGCTATTAGCAGGCGTTCCATTATTAAGCGCCATAATTGTCGCGCTTTTTGTCACACAACTTGTATTTCAAGAAGTACATGGCATTGTACTGGCGTTTGGTATTACTTTGCTTGGTGTTTGTCTGGATTATCCACTGCACCTCTTTAGCCACCTACGCAGCAATGAGCAACCATTATTTACTCTCAATAGAATTTGGCCAACGATGATACTTGGTGGGCTATCTTCAATATTGGCTTATCTGGCATTAATAGGGAGTGGTTTTGACGGATTAAATCAGTTAGCTATTTTTGCAGCATCTGGCCTCGCAACCGCCTTATTTGTTACGCGTTATTTGTTGCCATACTTCGTTTATCCAGATCAAAACAAAATACGATTAATAACACTCAGGCCAATATTAAGCTGTAGGCAAAAAAAAGGTTTTGCTGTTCTGCTATTGCTCGTACCTTTATTGTTCATTATTCAAACCGATAATTTTTGGGAAACTTCGATTGATAAAATAAGCCCTGTACCAATATCAGCGCGTGAAAGTGATGGAAAATTGCGACGCGATCTAAATGTACCGGAAGTTTCACACGTGTTTTTGCAATCCGGTACYARCCTTGAAGAAGTTTTACAGTCCAGCGAAAACATTAATCAAAAACTCCAGGAGCTACAGGCACTGGGAGTGGTTAGTACTATATGGTCGCCGACGCAGATATTGCCGTCAAAACAACGTCAGCGCCAACGTCAACAGGCATTACCAACTAAGCAACAACTATCTATGAATGTAGAAAAGGCTTTAAAAGAGCTGCCATTTCGTCCCTCTGCGTTTGCTTCATGGATAGAATCCGTAGAAAAAAGCCATGAATTAAAGCCTCTCGATTATGACGCTATTGCCAGTACACCGTTAGCATCGCTTCTCCGCCAGGGTTTATTTCAACATGATGATTTATGGATAAGCACTATCCGAATCAGCGGTGTAAGGTCAAATGAGGAACTCAATATGTGGCTTAACCGGAATCCTGAAATCAAGAAAAACCACGTAGAGATAAAACAAGCAACGGAGCACCTATTAATAGAATATCGCACCTCTACCTTCGAACAATTTCTTGGTGTGGCAATATTCCTGTCGATCATAATACTTTTATGGTCTCGAAATGTAATAAAAACTGTTTGGATATTATTGCCAGTAAGCATAGGGATACTGTCAGGACTCGCAATGCCATTGTATTTGGGGACGGCCATTAATATCTTTCATTTACTAGCGTTGTTGCTGGTACTGGGCATGGGAATAGACTACAGCTTATTTTTCAACMGGCCWGTCAAAGATGTCTTAGAAAAGCAACAAACCGTTCATGCCATTAGYATTAGYGCYGTGACAACRTNCYGSCGNTTTTTTAATACTGGCRATTTCACCTGTTCCAGTTATGGCAGCGATGGGGCAAACMGTTGCCACRGGAATAYTTATGTGTTTTATTTCAGCATGGCTTATGTCCTCTTCATCAAATAATCAGTCAYCAATGGATRCTTAATGAGTAATATAAAATTGRAACCTATGCAGCCTTTRKCTATTACTGCAAAAACTATTGTGAATKCATGTGGTGCTGGTGAATTRGCGATGTTTAATGCATTAACCCATAATCAAAGTGGTTTRAARCAGCAAARTTATGAMGGTTTAGATTTCGACACCTGGCTTGGAAGGGTCGATAATATTGAGTCGATWCAGTTAGAGCMTGAGTTAAACCATTTYACYTGTCGYAATAATCAATTRGCGCGGCTCKCTTTAGAAACAGATGATTTTCGATTATCAGTAGAAGAWGCGATAAAAAAGTACRGCGCTGARCGTATCGGTGTTTTTGTTGGCACCAGCACATCAGGTGGYGCTGAAACTGAAAAGGCATATCAACATGCTCGAGYACACGGYTCCTTACCTGAYRATTACGACCTYTTRCACACCCAAAACATGTCATCGTTACAACAWTACGTGCAAAATTCATTGGGTTTGCGTGGRCCGGGATTCTCCATATCAACCGCGTGCTCCTCTAGTGCTAAGGTGTTTTCAGCAGCACACAGRCATATTGTTACAGGACAATGTGATGCAGCGGTAGTGGGTGGTGTTGATTCTTTGTGCCTATCGACACTTTATGGCTTTAACGCATTGGAACTTGTGTCAAACGATATATGTCGCCCCTTTGACATTAACCGTAATGGTATCAATATCGGTGAAGCGGGAGGTTTTATTTTATTAGAGCCTGCCGAGGCAGGACATGGGAAGGTGAAATTAAAAGGATATGGAGAGTCTAGTGATGCATATCATATGTCYACACCACACCCGGAGGCTGATGGAGCAGTAAAAGCCATGAAAAGCGCATTAGTACGTTCGGGTCTCAATGCCGAAGATATCGAATATGTTAATCTGCACGGAACCGCTACACGTAGTAATGATAAAGCAGAAGCGCGGGGGCTACTTCGTGTTTTTGGTGATGAAGTTGTTTGTAGCTCGACTAAAGGTTTTACCGGGCATACATTGGGAGCTGCAGGCATTACTGAAGCGATCATTTCTGTGATGACTCTTGAGCGTGGCTTTCTTCCGAGTAATTTAAATATGAACTCATGTGACCCGGAACTTGGGATAACGCCTATAGATGCAACAATAAACCGGTCTGTAGAAAACGTTATGAATAATAATTTTGGTTTTGGTGGCAACAATAGTAGTTTGATATTTGGTTGGTAAGCGATGACAGTTTATGTGAATGATATTACGGTGATTGGTCCTGGTCTGATTGATCAGGCATGTACGCAATCTATAATGCTCGGACAAGAAAGTTGGCATTACCAGGATATGCCACCATTAAAACCTGAAATGCTACCGGCAAATGAACGACGAAGGACTACACCCATTATTAAGTTAGCCATGGAATGTATTCAAGGATTATTGAGGGATTATGATGATTTGCAAACAGTCGCCACAGTTTTCGCTTCCTCTGATGGTGATTTTGAAATTATTGACAAAATGTGTCTGGCATTAGCGGAAGAAAAAAAGGTAATCTCTCCCACTTTATTTCATAATTCTGTATTTAACGCACCGGCAGGATATTGGTCTATAGCGTCATTAATGAGCGGTCCATCCACTACACTATCGGCAGGCGATGCTACTTTTATGTGTGGCTTACAGGAAGCGATCACCCAGGTCGAGACAGATGGCAATACGGTACTATTTGTAGCATATGATTATCCGGCCTCGCAGTTACTCGATAAATACCGCCATTTTGATTACCCTTTAGCCATAGCAATGCGCCTGGGTGGAACCGCTGAACATAAGGTTTTAGGAACACTCTCTTTAACAGGTTTATACAAAGAATCCGACGTTAGTGAATGCAGAAACGTCTCTTTAGAGCCTTTAAGAAAGGCTTCACCTATCGGGATGGGCCTGCCTTTGGTGGAAGCTCTAAGTAGAAAAGCACGTATGCAGGTTATTCTTCCATATCTAAGAAATGAAAATTTTCGAGTATTAACGTCTCATTAATAGCAAAATTGTTATGTTAAAACACAATGAAATTTGTAACTTAATTCCACACACGGGCGATATGTGCTTATTGGACACAGTGGAAAGCTGGGATGCAAAAAAAATTGTTTGTTTATCTAATACACACAAGAAAAAAAATCACCCGCTGCGAAACAGTAAAGGGCTACCAATGTTGTCACTTATGGAATACGGCGCACAGGCTATGGCAGTACATGGCTGTTTGCTGGCAGACAAGGAAGGCTTAATCATGAAAGAAGGATACTTAGCCGCACTGCGTGATATACAAATTACAAAAGGATGGCTATCTGACATTGAAAGTGAATTAAAGATTAGTGCTGAACGTATCTACGCTGAGAAAGGAAATATGATTTATACAATAAATGTCTATGCCCGTGGTAAGAAATTGATCAGTGGAAGGGCAACTGTCATTTCCAGGTTCATCAACAGAGAGACCATCTCATGAAGCGAGCATTAGTAACTGGCAGTAGTGGTGATTTAGGTGGTGCTATTTGTTTAGCTTTGGCTGCAGCTGGCAACCATGTTTATGTTCATGCCAATAGCAATTTAAATCGCGCAAATGAAATTGTAAATTTAATCCAACAGCAAGGTGGCCAGGCCGAGACGATTAGTTTTAATGTCTGCAACCATATAGAAACTAAATTCGCGCTGGAAAATATATTAAAGAAAGGGCCGATACAAGTTCTCGTGAATAATGCGGGGATACACAAGGATGCGGTTATGGCAGGCATGACGCCAGATCAATGGTCTGATGTTATCGATGTAAACCTAAATGGGTTTTATAATGTTACGCAGCCACTATTACTACCCATGATTAAAACACGATGGGGGCGTATTATTAATATCGCCTCTATAGCAGGCGTTATTGGAAATCGAGGACAGGCAAATTATGCTGCTGCTAAGGCAGGTTTAATTGCTGCAACAAAATCAATTTCTTTAGAGATGTCATCACGAGGTATAACAGCCAATGCTGTTGCGCCAGGAATAATTCAGGGTGCTATGTCTGAAAATACATTTGATAAAGAGGCCATAAAAAAAATGGTACCCATGCAACGTGCTGGCACACCTGAGGAAGTCTCTTCGCTTGTCGCATTTTTGGCATCAGATAAAGCCGGTTATATTACTGGGCAAGTTATTGGTATTAATGGCGGAATGCCTGGCTAAATGACATTGTTAAGCTACWTAAGCACCGCTCAACGAGAATACTGACTCTCAATTATTGTATACGCGCCAGCATTCGACGATCACGTGTTATTATTGCAAAATATTTTCCTGTGAGATACCAGTGCAGGAAAAAGGCCTCTGCTAACAGGCTAATCATCTTTTGCATGCTGAGTTTAAAACAATCTTCTGCGCCACATCGTTTCACAATAAAACCGAACCCCTGTGCCATGATGCTGGCACGAGCAAGATGATAGCGGTTGGTGATTAGCGTAATACGTTTCTTCGTAATACAAGCATTAACCTTTAATTGTTTCATATTATCAAGTGTATCTTTCGATAGCTCCTCGATATATATGTTATTCACCTTTATATTATTATCCTCAAGATATAACTTCCCAGCTGCTGATTCACTTATTGCTGACTCGCCGGTAATGCCGCCTAATATGTATATATTTGCATTAGTCCTATAGCTAACAATTTTTAACGCCCGATTAAGTCGCAAACGATAATCTTTGTCTGGTTGATTGTTAATTAATTTTTTACCAAGAACGACAATATCATTTTCATCTATATCATCACATTGCGCTCTAATAGCAATTGAGAGTACGTATGCACATACAAGTAAGAACGTCATACCAAAAGATAGAAAAATTAATGTAAGGGATAACAATAACATCAGGTATCCATCAAACTTTCCGCTTCTCATTTTATGGAAATAACATTGGCTTTATGCAGGATCGATAGAGACCTTGAGGATAAAAGCCTCGGCTAATTAGAGAGCGTGCAACCATAAGTGTTATCAACGTGATATCACGAACACCCCTAAAATGACTAGGCCGCGCATTCTCTGCATAGACTGCAGGAATAGCAACAGCCGTAGATTTAATATCACGTTGTGCAGCTTTGATAAGTATTTCACTTTCGAAAACAAAACCATCACGCTTTGATGTAGGCATTTCTAAATCATCGAATAGAGCATTTGGGTATACACGAAAACCAGATTGGCTATCTGATATAGGGTAACCAGCCGCCCAGGCAAGCCAGAAGTTTGCAATCTTATTTGCATAGTAGCGTTTAGCTGGGATAACGGATTTATCTGCCAGGCGAGCACCAATAATGATATGCCCAGGCTTTTCTTCTACTTTTGATAAAAGCTTGGGGATATCTTCTGGCGCATGCTGGCCATCACCATCTAACGTTATTATGTACTCTACGTCGTACTCTCGCGCAGCCTGGATCCCTTTCCAAAGGGTAGCCGCTTTACCACTATTAAATTCGTTCTTTAAAAGTATTACGGGTAAATCTTCAATGTTATTAATTGTATTATCTATGGAACCATCATCGACAACTATGACAAGAGATGAAATATCTAATGCGCGCGTGGCAATATTGTGAATAGTTGCTTCTTCATTATATGCGGGTATGATAACTGCAAAGTCATAATTTTGACTTTTTTTAATAGGAGAAGGTTCTATTATGTGATCCATAAAAAATTATACACTTTAATGCATGGTGAGAGCTTTGCACGAAGCATCTTTTCCGTCATGGCAGCGTTAAAAATGGTCTCAAAATGCTCACTTACTCTGTGTAAGCTGCGCTTTTTCGACAATTTTCGCCTTGCCCTGACGAAAAATCTGCATCGTGCAAAGCCCTCTCATAAAAGAGAACTCACCAAAACCACCAGCCAGCATTCAACTCATCTTCACATTTTTTCAACTGCGCACCGTATTTTCTGGCATTTTTATCGACTTTACTTGCCACTTTTATCAACCAGGGCTTTTTATTATAGCTCTTGCGCTTATATCCGCCATGGCCTTCATGGTAAGCAAGATATTGATTTTTCGTATCCCATTTCGAGATTTTTAATGTGTCATAAGTTTTTTTACCGTACCAACCGATAAAATCAACTGCATCATCAAAATCATCTCTATCCGCACCCCAGTTTCGTGTGGATTTAATATACCAGTCCCAGGTCTCGTCTTTTACCTGCGCGTAACCATAAGCAGATGATTGACGGCCAATGGGAATAATCCATAAAAAATACTGCATCTCGGTTTGCGCATTATACTTAAAGCGTGATTCCTGATGAATGATTGCCAGCTGCACATGGATCGGCACCCCCCAGCGCTCAAAACTGTCTTTGGCATCATCATACCAGTCACTTTTTTCTCTAAATATTTCACAACTGTTATTAATATTTTTAGGAGGTGAGCTCGAACAACCCGATAGCAACACCACACAGAGTAATAAAAAACAATTCTTCATGTTTTATATTTTACTCTGGTTCCCATGCTCCTGTGTAGAAACCTTCTATTCGACAATACTAATAACTGAATAGCAATACTTGGCCCGTACCCTATGCATTTCCACGTGGGAGCGTAGAGAGACAAGCTGGGGAATAAATGAAAAAAATATTACAGATGGTATTGGTTTTATTATTCAGCTTCAGCGCTCAATTACTGGTTAAAGATGAAACAATCCAATTACCCGAAAATTGTAAGGCTCCCATCCTCAATATGACTCAGTGCCCACTAGCGGAAGATGTAACCATGGATGATGCAAGTGACTCCATGCATGGGTATCTACATGGTATTTCTTCGTCGCAGAGTTTATTAATCCGACGACTCGTCGTAATCACTGAATTTAACCAGGCGTGTCACCTGTATATCTGAAACAAATACAACCCCCGAATGTTCGTGATAAAACGGCGCAAAACCCTGAAGTATTGGCGACACTAAAGCTTCAGGAACAGCTGCAATAATCATAATAAGCACATCGTCTTCATTAAACATTACATGGCCGTCATGAAAACCGTGACTACCTTTACCTGATAAATTATTAACAATCGTATAGCCCTTTACGCCAATCCTATCTAAAAGGTCAGCGGCGAATTTTTGATACTCACCTTCGATGATGATTTCTAATTTTTTAAGTTGATTAAATTTTATATCCTTCATAATACAAGTGCCTCTTCATTATTCATCATGTGATTAATATCTGGTACCTCATACTCATTCCACTCAGCATTGGAGTAAATATGAGTCACGCCTGTTTGCGGATCACGAATAAGCACACGAATCCAGCCGTTCTGCATTAATCTTCTAACGCTAGATACACGGTCAATTGCAGAAACAACATGTTCAAAAGGTGCTTCGATGACTGTAATCAAGCGCATCGGCTCGTGGTATGGCTGACCATCCGCCAGCACTGTTTGAGCAGGTAGCCCGGTGCGCAAATCACTTAAGTTACCGGTCATAACGCCGAAGCGCCCTGCTACATTATGATAAACCTTGCTACCACTACCATAATGTTCATTATCGACTGTTGAGAAATAGTGTTCCATGTTTATCCATTGCCCAACAACCAGTGGGCCAGTCAAGATGTTTTCTAATAAGCGTAAGTTACTGTCTACGCGATAATCATACGAGTGCAAAAAGGCTCGCCCCTCTAGTGAAAAACTTTTGGTTAATGAGCGACGCCCGATGATAAAGTAAACATTACGTGACAAACCCCATTCAGGTCTTACCTGAGACCAATCCATAGCATTTCTTAAGGCTTGTTTATCTGCGTTTTCACTCGTGGGCGATTCAGAGATAAAATCAAGACCTGGCATGCGTTCCTGAGCACAAAGCCTACTGGCAGCAACAAGATTACCACGCACTCGATCCAGATAAATAGGATGCGTGGAAGGCAACAGATCCAGGTCGTGCAATACAACTTCATCCGTTGTYGTATTATGCATTGCAGGCAAAAACCAGGCATCATCTGGAATATTGATGCCCTGCTTTTTAAGTCGTTGTCGGATAGCGGGTTTATTTGCCATATGCGCTAAGATACGCGCATTAAACACACCAATGTTTCCACCGCATGCACCACAATCAAGTGCCGACTCATAAGGATTATTTTCCGATTGACTGCCATGACCAACGACAAGGATGAATCGTGAGAAGTTCTTAACCAGACCTATGGCATGTAAAGCTTGTGATACAAAAGCAACCTGCTCATCGACACTGAAACCAATTCGTCCAAGACGCTCCATCTGTAAACGTGAATCAGATAAATTGATATGATAAGTTTTACGTAATCGTTTTATAAATGAACGCGAACTCTCGTAATCAAGTTGTAACTGTTCCAGCAACAAAGGTGTTAGTACATCATTACCTAATGCCGCTTCACGTAGTTCACGAACCAGATCATCTTTTATTTTTTCGGGTGCAACACCAAATTCTAGTTCGACAGCTTGCGCAATAACGGCACGTTGYACAGCACGTACAATCGAGTCTGCTTTTTCTCGACTTAACTTATCGATTAGTAAGYGGGTGTGWGGTTTTTTCTGGTGCAAACCAGCACGCCAGCGATTATAAACTCTCGGAGCCAGGGTCTTACCAAACATGTCAAAGCCAAATATCCAGCCTATCGCCTCAACCGTTACAAAAGGCGAAAAGATAGTCTCTTTCAATTTATGTACGGCCTTCTGCATAACAGTAAAGGCAAGGTTGTCCTGAATATCAGTAACGGACATCTCCATCACGAGATTTTTTGGCGTTAATAATACTGGACATAAATGCGCTTCTGTTCCCTTACCTAGCTCAACAAAACTAACTGGCACACCAAAGAATCCTGCAATACCAAACGTTTGGTAATCACCAACACTTTCAAGGTGGCGACGAAGCCGCTCAGAACGCACATCGATACAAAACAGTGCTTGTGCAAAAGGACGTTTATCTCTTACTGCCGGTGAATCAGTAAGGAAATTCTGTAACAGCTTATTCATAGCGGTGGCTTCCATTGCCTCAAGCCAGATCATGCCTTCATGCTGCTCCAGATCTCGTATTATAGTAAGCAACTTAGATAATTCAGTAGCAGAAATATTAGCTATTACTTCATCTGAATCAACAAGTTTGGCGAGCTTATCAATTGAACTAGCCAGCATKGTCGCATCGCGTTCCCGCTTCTCTTGCATATAGCTCAAGCCCAGCGCATCTGTTTTTTGCGAATTCCCTGATAACAAACTTTGCTCTACCCGCTGCGCCCATGCTGGATTGATTGATCGGCCATAAAGTTGTTGGCGCAAACACGCTTGCATCGGTTGCTGCTTAATAAACGCTTCCAGTTGTTGTTTGTCTCCTGGTATCCCCTTACGCGCGCGATCTTGAATCAGCGCAAGTGCGATGGTTAAACGAACAGCAAGAAGATCAACCAAATCACCTGGGTGCTTAAGACCATGGTGATAATGTCGTGAATTAGAGCGCCACCGAATAAATCCAGCCCAACCGTGCAGTCTTGCTAATTCACGACGAAAACTTCTCATCCACTGTTCTTTTGGAATGTTTAAAGATTCCATTACGTATACAATGATATCTTCTGGCTCTTCGGCGTTACTTAATATTTCACGTATTCGTCGGCCTTTATAAACAAGTCCTAAATTACGATTTGCGACTTCACGCCAGGCAGAAAAAAAGCCTTTTTTTCTATTTGGCAAGTTCCAGACTGACTGTCCTTCATCAAAAAAATTGAGACAGCTTGCTATAACAAGCTCATCAAGTTCTTCACCAATCCCTGTATCAAACAAACTATCCAGTGTTTCGTAAAGAGGGCAATTACTCAAGAACGAACCACATAACTTAGTAGATAATTTCTCTTTATTAATCGCCCCCGCCTTTGGCAGTGTTTGTTTTTTTAACGCTGCACTTATATCTGCATCACTGGCCAGCGATGTAGAGCACTTACTGGCTGAGCCAGTAATCGGCGTTTCTATGTCAGTTAGCAGTGCTAACAACCAGCGATGTAAATCTACGCCTTCAACCGAGTCGTGTTGGCTAAGGAACCTGTCGATATTTAATGACAGTGACTGAAGGCTAATTGTTTCATCCGTTAGATACGCCTGATAAGACTTTCGCGACAAAAAACCCGAGCCGTGAAACAGGTGCTCACCCTGTACTATGGCATTTTCGAAAGTTAACTTCTCTAAACCTTGCAGTGGGTTATGATGAATAAATGCCCGCATTGGCCAAAACAAAGGTAAGGGTTCTCCAGCAACGAAGATTAAAGACCGAATTTCAGCTTTCATCCCAATTGAAAGACTCATAGCAGCACCTCAGACATAAACACACCAGCAACAACTAGCATGACAAGTAAACTACAATAAAATATTGTCATACCCTGGCCTATATCTTMWKSWTKTWMRAYWKTAKKYKKSSCWRSSAWCMRYWSKYKTMRMWRRMRKRKMMMARRSMWMCWYSRYAKKARMMRRRYTAAGANSCMWTSCWWWMGMWMCTGCTGGTAAAATAATAATGGTGTTACTAATATGGCTTAACAGTGAGAAAAAAGAAGGAAACAATGGGGTACCAATAACGGCCAGCATGACAACAACTAAGAGACCCGTCATTTTGGGTTGTTCTTGCGCCAGCCCTTTAACCACACCAGCATAAGCTGATTCATACTGTCGTTCAAGACGAGCGGCCAAAAGCGCCAGTAATATCAAGGGCACACTAAATGCCATTACGTGCATTAGAAGATCATCATCTTTTGCACCGATAAAGATAGCAACCCAAAKCAATGACCAGGAAGATGTGGYAATAAACCCTGTCCATACACTCAGTTCTTTGATTACCGCAGATCTAAATCCATACAAAACAGCACTGAATAGTGCCCAAAAAAGTATCCAGTCGGGTAATTCTACAGAGTAATGTTTAACTACCCACAARCCCGGYAACGGCCAAAYAACTAAAAGTATGATACGTAACCAGGTCGCTTTCGTCCGCTGAAACACCACATTAAAAACCATGCTCATTGGAAACAGTGGCAAAAATAGACCTGCAATAATCCAGCTCATCGATTGCATATCAAACCCACCTAAGCCAAATATTCAGTCTGGTGGCTATTGCATCCAGTCGTCGCTGTAAAGCGGTGTAAAGCTCYATRATGTAAAACTCTCGTGAGATCAAAGCATAAAAGTTTAACCATAATGATTCATAAATACGTTCTGAATATCGCCCTTTACGTCCCAAATAATAGACTCGTAACCAACGAGCAACGATAATAAGTGTCACCAACACAACCAAGCTATCAAACCATAAAATATCRATTGCAGCGGCCGTATATAATCGCGCACTAAATGCTTCTGGATACAAGAACTGATCAAACGCATGACTGAATACGGTGTATCCCGCCACTACAATAACAAATGACATCAGCATCATTACAATCAGTCGTGCAAAATTTTTGGTACGCATACGATAAGTAATGAATACTAACTGAGCACCGGCCATCCAGCCAAAAAACAATAATATAATAGCGCCCTGGTTATTGAAAAAGTCCTGCGCAACTAGCCAGTGCGCCAGCACAATAACAACCGCCGGTATCATTAATGTCATTACTGCCATCAGTAACCAGGATTTACGATTTTTTGCCGGACGTTTTGCAACAACAAAATTATATAAAGCATCCTTGGGTATGCCATCATCTTTACGCGCCTTGCCGATAACACCACCCGCACTCAAAAATAACGTGCCTTTAAACAGACCATGAGCAATTAGATGATAAATTGCTAGCGAAAATGCACCCACGCCGCATTCCATTATCATAAAGCCCATTTGCCCCATGGTTGAATAACCGAGTGCTTTTTTAATATCGTTTTGAGTCAGCATAAGTAGCGAACCGAGTACTGCTGTTACTAAACCGACAATCAATACCCAATGTAAAACGGCACTCGTTTCAACAAATACAGGTGCAAAACGATTGATCAAGAAACCACCTGCATTGACAATGCCTGCATGCATTAATGCAGAAACAGGTGTAGGACCGCTCATTGTATAAGGTAACCATGTATGTAAGAAAAACTGTGCGGAACGAGCAAAAGCGGCAAGCGCCACCAATGAACCAACGAGTTCAACGAGTGATAAACCATAAATAGTTAGTATCTGAGGATCTGCAGCAATACCTTCAAAAATTACTGACAGTGACCAGCTACCATAAGCCTGATAAAGCAAAACTGCCGCCAACACCAGTGGTAGATCACCAAATCGATAGGTTATCCAGGTCCAGAATGCATAACGAAAAGCTGGACGACTGCGGGTATCATGTCCTAGTAGAAAATACAGCAGGATGCCTATCAGATGCCAGGAGATGAGTAAGGTAATGAGGTCGCCGGCAACAACCATCAACATTAAAGAGCCCGTCATTAGATTCAATAATATAAAAAATCGACCATAACCCGGTTCTTCAACCATGTAGCGAACCGAATAGAGGTGAACAATCAGACTGATAGCCGCAATTACCAGGCACATCAATGTACCCAGAGCATCAAATCGGATAATACCCCAACTCGATTGCAAACTAAATTCATACAGCGTGGAATCAGTCAGCGCCAGAGACAGCGTTACGCACGCCAGTAGGAAGCTCACCCAGATACTAGCAACACTGACGGTTGCCGCACGTTTACCCAGGCGAGAACAAAACAGTTGAGTCACAGCAGCAGAGAGAAATGGAAGTGCGATAACGAACAAGATCAACTGCTGCATACTACAATTTTCCTCTACAAAAATTCATTATGAATACGCTATATCAATGCCCATGCAGAGTTACCTGTCGCTTTCTTTGCTCAATTATTTCATAACAAAGCAGCTAAAAACATGTAACCCAAAAAGACTATAAAATCAGCACAATCGATAAAAACCAATAGTAGTAACTATAGCTAGTTTCTCAGCCTGAGTTAACAGGTAAATAGTAGGTATATAAAAAGCAACCATTCCTTGTCATTTGCTAATGTTTTACGAACCACAAAACGATTATCTGTACTGACCCCCAGCGTGATTACGAGATAGGCCCCATTCCGGGGGCAGAGTAAAAACTAATGGGTAGACAATTGACTGAGCCAAAGCGAGAACACACCTTTATTTATAAGTGTGAACCAGGTGAAAGACGAATTGATATTGCTAAGCTCTACTGGATACGTGAAGCCTGCCAGGCTTCGCCTAAAAAGGAAGCAGGTCACGATTAAAAAATAATTCTCTGTATTAAAGGGATTAATAGGCGTCAGAGCGTATGACCCGGATTATTATTTTAAAATTTACCATTTAATAATTGACAAACATCCACGCATTAGCATATTATAATTCTCTTATGTATTGATCGGCCTTATATTGATCTAATATCAAAAGCACGCTCAAATCTAAATGCTCCCAAATCCCTCGAAGATGCATGATTAGCAAATACCGCGCATCTTCCTAAATGTAAAAAATCAGCTCTTTCATTTCTTCATATTATTAAGAGAAAAACTAACATGTTATTAAAAATAATAGCATCATTGCTAACAATAACAATGATGGGCTGCGCTGCTGTTAACCCAATTAACACAGACGCTAAACGCAGTAACAAGCATGACTACACTGTTACGAATACACCGTCTGTACTAAAAAATAATATATATGTAATACGACAGAATACCTCAACAATAAAGTTTCGTGTTGACAGTCCTATCGGTGAAGTTTGGGGCAGCTTTCATGACTTCGAAGGCAGCTTTACTATGATGAACAACGGCGCAAACAATCAATCCGCGATTGTTGATATCAATACCAAAAGCCTGCATGTCGACAACACCTTTATCAAAAAGATGCTCAAAAGCGAAATTTTCTTCAATGTAGAGAAATTCCCCTCTATGCACTTTGTCGGAGGTAGTTTTGAATGGTTTAATGATAAAAATGCCGTTTTAAAAGGTGATCTGACTATCAACAACATAACCCGCCCGATTGCTTTTTACGTGGAACTGGTCAAGCCTAACACCACAACCCCATATTCAAATCGTATCACCGTAAAAGCCGAAACCACCATCAAACGCTCCGAGTTTGGTATATACACCCTGTTACCCGCTATCAGCGACGATGTGAATCTTTTTATGGACATTGTTGCACTGCAGCAGGGCACAACCGTTTCTATGATGTAAGAAGAGATTAAAAGGATTAAAGTCATTAAAGGGGCACCCACTTAAGCTACATCAAGCGTGGTGACAATACTAAAAACGTAAAGTATACGAACAAGTATATCCAAGAGACTATAAGTTACTCGCTAGTTTTTGCGCGGTGGGGAGTTGGGGTTGTGAGGTGTTGCTAAAGCTAGTGACATAGTAGCAAGAATAGCTCTGATTTCGAACTACCATTTCTTAATCGTGGTCTGTTCCCGATTGTTCCGTGTTCCGTGGTCTGTCCCGAATGGCACTAAGTTAAGCACCTGTAGCATGAGATAATAACATGTAATTTAATGCCTAAATGACACCATTATCTATGCAAAACACA
>NVWZ01000033.1 GCA_002746365.1 Thiotrichaceae bacterium | reverse complement strand
AGGCCGGATATCCGGCCTTTTTTTAAAGTTAAAGCAAGCTTACTGCGCAACAATCTTTTGTAAGCCGGCTATAGATCGAACCCATGGCTTCGAACCTGTAATGGCTTCCAAATTTGCGGCAGCTGAATTCGCTGATGCTTTGTCTTCATGCAAATCAACCAGTACATACACAATTGAACCAGCGCGGTCTGTTTTCACTGCTGTCAAACCACTCAAATCTTTACTGCTTCTGAATTTTTCAACGCTTTCAACTGTTTTACCCGCATAGACCTGAACAGCGTAACCACTGCCTGACAAAGCCATCACTTCTTGCTCAGGCGTTAATTCTTCCATTACCACAACAGGTGCTATCATTTCTGGCTCTGCCATCATGATAGGCTCAGGTTCTGGATCAGCCAATAGGACAGGATCGTTTAATGATGTATCAGAGATTGCTTCATCTGAAGGTAAAGCTTGTGCTTCAGCATCACGCTTCGCACCCCATGGCGAATCGTTAGCTTGTGTCCACGGCGCGGGTGAAGTAGAACAAGCCGTTAGACCCAATGTCAATAAGCTACAAATTGTAACGTCACGAACGGTTTTTATTGTTATATCCATGTCTGTCTCCCAAGGTCTACATAGCCATTATCTTATGGTTTTTAAAGATTGTAGTGCATATATATGAATTTTCAGTGTATACATACAAAAAACGATAAGTTTCTTACGCATGGCGCACAACAAAAATGACAGACAATAAAAAAGGAGCCTGAGCTCCTTTTTTATTCAGTGTAGTCATTAAAAACTACAGCATTGTATGCAGCAACGTTAAGCGGCTGTTTCTTCAATTTCCTTCATGCTTAAACGGATACGACCCTGGCGATCAATTTCCAGCACTTTCACTTTGATAACATCACCTTCAGAAAGCTTATCGCTCACATTTTCAACTCGCTCTTCACTGATTTGAGAAATATGAACCAGACCATCTTTGCCAGGTAGAATTTCTACAAACGCACCGAAGTCCATTATTTTCTTAACCGTACCGTTATAGATTACGCCAACTTCAGCATCAGAAGTAATCTGCTCGATACGTCGCTTAGCTTCTTCAGCCGCTGCAAGATCACTTGAAGAAATCTTAACATTACCTTCATCATCAATATCAATAACCGCACCGGTTTCTTCAGTCAGCGAACGAATAACCGCACCGCCTTTACCGATAACATCACGAATCTTGTCGGGATGAATCTTGATGTTCAAGTAACGAGGTGCGTATTCAGACATAACGGTATTGGTTTCAGAAAGAACCTTATTCATTTCACCAAGGATAAAGTTACGCCCGCCTTTTGCCTGCTCCAATGCTTTTTCCATGATCTCTTTAGTGATACCGTCTATTTTGATATCCATCTGCAACGCACAGATACCATCAGCAGTACCAGCCACTTTAAAGTCCATGTCACCAAGATGATCTTCATCACCCAGGATGTCAGAAAGAATAGCGTAATCATCACCTTCTTTAATCAGACCCATGGCAATACCAGCAACCGGTGCTTTAATTGGCACACCCGCATCCATCAATGAAAGACTGGTACCACAAACAGAAGCCATCGAGCTGGAACCGTTTGATTCAGTAATTTCAGAAACTACGCGGATAGTGTATGGGAAATCTTCTTCAGAGGGCATAACACCTAAAACACCCCGTTTCGCTAGACGGCCATGACCGATTTCACGACGTTTTGGCGAACCAACCATACCGGTTTCACCAACACAGTATGGAGGGAAGTTGTAATGCAACATAAACGGTTCGCGGTAAGAACCATCAAGCGCATCAATAATCTGTGCATCACGCGCTGTACCGAGTGTAGTAACAACCAATGCCTGAGTTTCACCACGCGTAAACAGCGCCGAACCGTGAGTACGTGGCAGCACGCCAGTACGAGCAGTAATAGCACGAACGTCAGATGTAGTTCGACCATCAATACGTTTTTCACCCGCAATATAGCGTGAGCGAACCACTTTTTTCTCTAATTTACCAAAGGCGCCTTTGATTGCGTCTTTTGACCAGCCAGCGTCCCCTTCATCAGTAGAGAGCAGGGCTGCAACTGCTGCGCGTCTTGCCGCTTTAACCGCATCCTGACGCGCCATTTTTTCAGCTACCTGATAGGCATCTGTAATAGCGGCGGTGCTCGTTTCAGCAACTTTAGCCGCCAAATCTTCGTCTACTGCAGGTGCTTCATAATCCCACTTAGGGTTGCCTACTTCTGCAGTAAACTCATTAATTGCAGTGATTACTGTCTGCATCTGCTCATGACCGAACATGACAGCGCCTAACATGACTTCTTCTGAAAGCATCTTCGCTTCAGATTCAACCATCAATACCGCTTTGTCTGTACCCGCTACAACCAGATCAAGCTCAGATGTTTCCAGCGCTTCTTTGTTTGGGTTTAACAGGTATTCACCGTCTTTATAACCCACACGCGCTGCGCCCAGAGGACCCGCGAAAGGYACRCCRGCRATACTTAATGCCGCAGAAGCACCAATAATCGCTGGAAYTTCAGGATCGATATCACTGCTCATAGAAACCACGGTGGCAACGATCTGCGATTCGTTAGTGAAACCTTTAGGGAATAAAGGGCGGATAGGACGGTCAATCAAACGACAGGTTAAAATTTCTGTTTCGCTCGGRCGACCTTCTCGACGGAAGAAACCACCGGGTATTTTACCTGCAGCGTAGGTACGCTCCTGATAGTTAACCGTCATCGGGAAGAARTCTCTGCCCTCTTCKGTTTCTTTAGCACAAACCGCAGTAACAAAAACAACGGTGTCGCCCATACTRATCATCACYGCACCGGAKGTCTGACGAGCAATTTCACTCGTTTCCATGGTTACTGTTAGATCGCCGTACTGAAATGTTTTTTTAATTGCTGTAGGTATCACTTTATTTATTCCCATATTCGCAATCGGGTCAGACTGACCTGATATGTTTAATTAAATGGTRAAAAACGCTATTTAACGACGTARACCCAGGCTAGCTATCAGCGCTTTATAGCGRTCRACGTTTTTRCCCTTAAGATAATCCAGCAGTTTACGACGCTGGTTAACCATACGTAATAAACCACGACGTGAATGGTGGTCGTGTKTRTGCTCTTTAAARTGCTCTGTTAATTGCACRATRCGMGTTGTTAATARTGCAACCTGYACTTCAGGAGAACCAGTATCTCCTTCTTTTTGYTKGTATTTTGYAACAACKTCGMCTTTYTCTGCGGTYGATAAASMCATGAATACTCCAAACTAATATTACGCCCAATAATAATGGGCATKGCTAAAAATGAGGGCGATTTTATCACTAAATGAAGCAACACAGAAGTATTGCCTATAAAAGAATTTTAACCATTTCAAGACAATAATAGCTAAGCTACCTGTATGAAATAATCATCGCCCTGATACGTTTCTAATTTCCTGCACCACTCAGGGTGACAGAACAGGAAATGTTTTTTTGACTAAAGCCGCTAACTGCAGCACCTAGCCTAAGCGCGATATTGTAACATAGCGTGCTATCTCATGTGCTTTTCCAGATTGATTTAAATGACCAGGCTAAGCACACTGTTTAATCATTCTACGTGGCGCAACCATGCCATCATCCTGAATTTCACCCAGACCTAAAAACTGGCTCTGATCATAAATTCGCACCCAGCCCTGAGTCGGCGCATGGGGTACCATCACTGCTTGCCCTTGTTGCACATAAAAGGCAGCATCAGCAGCTAAGTGAACATCTGGCCAGTTTGCCACGCCACTATCAACCGGTTGCAAACACCCGTCCAGTGCCTCATGTCCCTGTTCGGCTAAAACCATGAGTTGATCCATGGTCATCATTTCACCGTCGTAAGGTCCCACAGTTAAACGTCGTAACGCAGTGATATGCGCACAGCAATCTAATTTTTTTGCAATATCTTCGGCCAGAGTGCGTACATAGGTGCCCTTTGAACAAGCGACTTCCAGCTCCAAAATCAATTGATCTGCACTATTGCGACCCAGGGATAAGAAATCAATAYYGTAAATRGTGACTTTTCTGGCTTTGCGTTCAACTTCAATTCCCTGACGYGCCAGTTTGTATAARCGCTCRCCATTATGTTTCAAAGCAGAATACATGGGGGGRAYYTGCTCAATYTCACCMAGGAAAGTCGGCAATATMGCTTCGACAGACTGYTGATTAATGGCAGCGACGTCCTGCGTATCAACGACTTCACCCTCMGTATCGCCAGTCGTAGTACTAACGCCTAACTGGCATTTCAARCGGTARCGTTTATCGGCRTCGAGTAAAAAGGCAGAAATTTTGGTCGCTTCACCAAAACAYACTGGYAACATACCGGTTGCCARTGGATCAAGACTGCCTGTATGGCCSGCTTTCGCTGCACCAAACAGACGTTTCACTTTTTGTAACGCATGGTTAGAACTGCCACCTTGCGGTTTATCCAATAATAAAACRCCGCTAATATTACGGCCTTTGTTCTTACGTCGTCCCAAAAYTATTCACTCTCTTTACTRTTACTGTCATCTTTAYTTCGRTCACTTTCGAGGGCWTCGCTTATCAGYTCATCCATCKCGACACCACGAACCACACTTTCATCCACRACAAAYTTYAAAGTTGGCACGATGCGCGCTTGAATACGCCGRGCAATTTCTTTTCGAATAAAACCAACAGCACGATTTAATAGTGCAATGGATTCATCCTGATCTTCGGCATTGAGAACAGARCTGTATATCACTGCATGRCTTAAATCTCGGCTCATGCGTATCTCAGTAAATGAAACAAAACCCAGACGCGGATCTTTAATTTCATCACGGACAATTTCCGCCAGCTCACGACGAAGCTGCTCCGCCATGCGCTCACTACGTGAAAATTCTCTAGGCATATTTCAAAGGATGAACGCGTTATTAAAGCGTGCGTTCAACTTCAATACGTTCAAACACTTCGATTTGATCGCCGACTTTGACTTCGTAATTTTTCACACCAATACCACATTCAGTACCACTGTTTACTTCTTTTACGTCATCTTTAAAGCGGCGTAGTGATTCAAGTTCACCTTCAAAAATAACGATGTTGTCACGTAATACACGAATCGGTGTGTCTTTGCGAACAACCCCTTCCGTCACTAGACAGCCGGCAACCTGACCAAACAAGGGCGACTTAAAGACTTCCTGAACTTTAGCCATACCAATAATTTGTTCTCGGAATTCAGCACTCAACATACCCGTTAAGGCCTTAGTCACTTCATCAATCAACTCGTAAATAATGCTGTAATAATTCAGCTCAACACCGCGCTCAGATGAAACACGTCTTGCTGCTGCATCAGCACGAACATTAAAGCCGATGACAATCGCGTTCGATGCGGCCGCCAAACTAATATCCGTTTCATTAATACCACCCACGCCTGAACCGATTATCCGTACATCAACTTCATCATTATCGATAGCCAGCTTTAACAGCGAATCACTAATCGCATGTAATGTACCCTGCACATCTGCTTTTAATAATACGTTTAATTTCTTAACCTCACCCGCTTGCATCTGGTCAAACATTGATTCCAGTTTGTTAGCCTGCTGGGTTGCCAGTCGCATATCACGCGATCTGTTCTGACGACTCTGCGATACTTCACGCGCGGTACGTTCATCGGCCAGTACTTGCATGTCATCACCGGCATTTGGCGTATTCGACAAACCGATAACGACCACTGGCATAGACGGGCCGGCGCTTTCGACAGGCTGACCCGACTCATCAAACATAGCTCGTACCCGACCGAAGTCTTCACCCGCTAACATGATGTCGCCTTTCTTCAATAAACCTTCCTGCACTAATACAGTAGTGGTTACACCACGACCTTTATCTAAAGCCGCTTCCAGCACGATGCCTTTAGCCAAACCTTCTGACGGGGCAGTTAACTCCATCAGTTCCGCCTGTAGAGAAATCGTATCCAGTAATTTATCCACACCATCACCGGTTAACGCTGAGACATTAACGAAGATATTATCGCCGCCCCATTCTTCAGGAATAATTTCGTAGTTACCTAATTCGGTTTTTATACGATCAGGATCGGCGCCTTCTTTATCCATTTTATTTACAGCAATAATAATGGGGACGTTTGCTGCTTTGGCGTGCTGAACGGCTTCGATAGTCTGTGGCATCACGCCATCATCAGCAGCGACTACGATGATAACGATATCGGTCGCATTCGCACCGCGCTCACGCATAGCAGTAAAGGCTGCGTGCCCAGGTGTGTCCAGGAACGTGATCGTGCCCTTATCTGTATCAACATGATAGGCACCGATGTGCTGAGTAATACCACCGGCTTCACCCGCTGCAATTTTTGATGAACGAATGTAATCCAATAGTGACGTTTTACCGTGATCGACATGACCCATAATGGTTACTACAGGTGGACGCGATTCAACAGTCAGGCCAGATATATCACGAGCCAATAATTCATTCTCGTAGTCATCAGCGTTAACCACAACGGGGGTATGACCTAATTCTTCAACAACTAGCACCGCCGTATCCTGATCAATAACCTGATTGATGGTTGCCATTACGCCCATTTGCATCAATGTTTTAATCAACTCACCGCCTTTCATCGACATGCGTTTAGCCAATTCATCAACCGTAACCGTTTCAGGAATGGTTACGTCATGAGTAATGCTATCAACCGGTTTTTCAAATCCGTGTTTCGCATCAATAGAGGATGCAGTACGCCTTGAGACTTTACCTTTCCTCTTCTTGCGTTTGCCGCTTTTACCTGAAGAGACATGTAACTCTTTACGCCCGTATAAAGTATTTTTATCTTTATGATCCGTTTTGTGTTTTTTCGTCGATTTTTGATCGCGTGATTGCTGCGCCTGTAATTCATCAGGCGTGAGTGCTTTCGCTTTCACTTTTGCAGGGGCTGCTTTTTCATCAGCTTTCGCTTTCACTTCTGCAACACGTGAATCTTCTGTCTGTTTTTCCTGCTCACGCTTTTCTGCGCGCTCGAGTTTTATTTTTCTCTCAGACTCACGCTCTTCTTCACGTCGTGCTTGATCGGCACGAAGTTTTTCTAGTTCTGTAATTTCTGTAGGAACTTCTGACGTTGTGTCATCGGCTTTACTGACTTCAACTACCGGCTCGACGGGACGAGTGATGCTGCGTTTGCGACGCACTTCAATGGAAACCGCTCCCCCTCTGGAACCCTTGCTTTTTACTTCACTGACCGATTTGCGTTTTAATGCAATTTTTCGCGGTTTGGTTTCAGCTTCGGCACTGTTGTCTTTGCCATGCTGACCCCTTAAATAACCTAATAAGGTCATTTTATCTGCATCAGATATCAATGATTCTGGTGACTCGATGGTAAGGCCCGCGTCTTTAATCTGCTTAAGCAAACGTTCGACGGGTGTGCCTACGACACCTGCAAGTTGTTTTACTGTTACTTCAGCCATGTATAATCTCAGTGAATAATTTTATATAAATAATTATTGTTCAATATTGTATTACTTAATCTTTCGTCTCAAACCCGCTTAKTCTGCTGGAGCCTCTGCTTTAGCTTCACTTTCYTCTTCAGCAAACCACGGTGCACGAGCGGTCATAATTAATTCAGAAGCACGCGCCTCATCCATTCCTTCGACTTCCATTAATTCATCGACGGCCTGCTCAGCTAAATCTTCCATCGAACATATCCCTTTTAATGCCAATGCATTGGCTAACGCTTTATCCATGCCATCCATTGTTAGCAAGTCTTCCTGCGGCTGGTTATCTTCCAGCACTTCTTCGGTCATAATTGCCTGCGTTAACAGGTAATCACTGGCACGGTTACGTAATTCTGCAACCACGTCTTCATCAAATTCTTCGATGCTCAACAGTTCAGCTTCTGGCACGTAAGCAACTTCTTCAATAGTGGTGAAACCTTCCGCCACTAGAATTTCAGCAACTTCCGCGTCCACATCCAGTCGTTCAGTAAATACTTCAAGGTACTTAGCCCCTTCTTCTGCACTCTTGGTTTCCGCTTCCGCTTCCGTCATGACGTTGAGTTCCCAACCGGTCAACTCACTTGCCAGACGAATATTTTGGCCTCCGCGACCAATCGCCATCGCTAATTTTTCTTCGTCAACGGCGATATTCATGCTATTCGCATCTTCGTCTACAACCAGAGAAAGCACTTCAGCAGGCGACATCGCATTAATAACGAATTGCGCGGGGTCGTCATCCCACAAAATAATGTCAACACGTTCACCACCAATTTCATTGGATACTGATTGCACACGTGAGCCACGCATACCCACACAGGCTCCCACAGGATCGATGCGACTATCTAAGCCGCGAACAGAAATTTTGGCACGAGAACCAGGATCACGCGCGCCGCCGATAATCTCCAGCATGCCCTGATCGACTTCAGGCACTTCGAGCTTAAACAATTCAACCAGAAATTCTGGCGCGGTACGACTGATAAATAATTGAGGGCCACGCGTCTCAGAACGTACTTCTTTCAGGTAACCACGTAAACGGTCACCGGGACGACAGGATTCGCGTGGAATCATATCTGACTTAGGAATAAAACCTTCAACACCACTGCCTAAATCCAGGTGTACATTGCCACGTTCTACACGTTTTACTGTGCCCATCACCAATTCGCCTTCACGACCTGAATAGGCTGCCACAACTTGTTCGCGTTCGGCTTCACGCACTTTTTGTACGATAACCTGTTTTGCCGTTTGTGCCGCGATACGACCGAACTCAACGGATTCAATCTGATCTTCAACATAATCACCGACTTCGATTTCAGGCTCGTCTATTTGAGCGGCGGCCAGTGTGATTTCACCCAGAGGATTTTCCATTGGCTCACCATCATCAATCACTAACCAACGGCGAAACGTATTGTAATCACCTGTCTCACGATCAATGCTTACACGAACTTCAATCTCTTTACCGTTTTTCTTTCGCGTAGCGGTAGCAAGTGCTGCCTCGATGGCCTCAAATATAATCTCTTTATCAACGCCTTTTTCATTCGAAACGGCATCGGCAACGTAGAGAATTTCCTTGCTCATGGTATTAAACCCTCAAATAACTGTCTATTTAGTAGAGCGCTTTGCACGAAGCCTCTTTTCCGTCATGGCAGCGTTAAAAATGGTCTCAAAATGCTCACTTACTCTGTGTAAGCTGCGCTTTTTCGACAATTTTCGCCTTRCCCTGACGAAAAATYTACATCGTGCAAAGCTCTCTAGTAATATCATTAAAATTAAAAAAACTATTTTAAAGCCTACGCACAATTTAAAATTGAGAATAAACTCTACTTTCTCGTCACCCTCGAATATTTTTATCGGGGATCCMGTGCTTTTAAAGYTRCTGGATTCCCGATAAAAACATTCGAGAATGACAGAAGCCACACCTTACAAAAATYYCTACTTAAAAYTCTGGAACRATGCGYGCCTTTTCWATGGCATTCATCGGCATACTCAGCTCTTCCGTATCCGTCTCTATCACCAGCACTTCTTCTGTYGCTTCCAATAAGCGACCTTTGAAATTACGCTGCCCTTCCATAGGCRTCACSGTTTTAATCTTTACCAATGAACCGGTAAATCGCTGAAAATCTTGCAAKCGYCKCAACGGTCGATCYATWCCTGGTGATGAAACYTCCAGATTAAACTGGCCACGAACCGGRTCTTCTACATCRATTAGCGCACYAATCTGACGACTCACAGCAGAACAATCGTTTACCACCACACTTTTAGGTTTACCGTCTTCACCGACCGTGCCCTCAGGCRTATCGATGTAAAGACGTAAAAYACCGTGTTTAGGATTGGGRAAATGCTCAATTTCAATCAAATCGAAGCCTAAACCCTTAACCACTGGTTCAAATAAATCCCACAAATGTGTCTGGTCACGTCTCATCTAATAAAATCACACACAAACAGTGCTTCAATAAATACTTATAAATCAATAATATACTGACAAATACTTTATCACCAGTAACAAAAAGGCCCCGTAAACGGAGCCTTTTCCAAAATTCTTACCAACTAGACTCCGAGATAAAAACCTCAGGTATATCTATGCAACCAAGAAAACAAATTTTGGTAGCGGGGGCAGGATTTGAACCTACGACCTTCGGGTTATGAGCCCGACGAGCTGCCAGACTGCTCCACCCCGCAACAACAAGACGCGAATACTACGGACTTAGCGGGCTAATTGCAAGATACTTAAAGGAATAAACAGAAATATTTATCGCTGAACGTTCTAGTGCTGTTAGGAATGTTTCCAACCCCCACTATCCTACTGAAAGAAAGGACTATACAATCCAAATTAATACTGGGAACAGTACACTTACTCAAAACGGAGAGTCAAATAATTTAAAAGCAATTCACCACAGAAGCACAGAGCGCGCAGATGTTTATATTGTTAACCGAGCCGTAGGCGTGTCTAACAATAATAGGTTTTTCTCTGTGGCCTCTGTGCCTCTGTGGTGAAAACTTAAGCGACAGCCTCGCCCAACTCACTACCAGAGGGAGAAGGAGTAATGACGGAATCTTTGCATTTGGAATTTAATAAATGGCTAATTAAATACTGACACACATAGTGTCATCAAAGCCGCAGGATAGATACCCAGCGCGAGAATCGCTAAACCATTGGTACTCAAGGTAATTTGCATATCACGACCACATTCTATTGGTTGCGTTTCTTCTGCATCATCAAAGTACATCACTTTGATCACACGCAGGTAATAGAAAATACCGATAATCGAGAAGAAGACGGCGATAATTGCCATCCATATCAGGTCAACTTCGATGACTGCATTCAATACTGCCAGTTTTGCCCAGAAGCCTACGGTTGGTGGCACACCTGCCATCGATAACATTATTATCATCATAATGAAGGCATACCAGGGACTGCGTTGGTTCAAGCCTTTCAGGTCATCAATCTTGTCTGCTTCAAAGCCTTTTCTTGCCAGCAGCATGATAATGCCAAAACCACCCAGAGACATCATTGTATAGGTAATGGTGTAGAACATAGCGGAAGAATAACCTTCTGCTGTACCGGCAAGAATTCCTAATAAGATAAAACCGACATGTGAGATAGTTGAATAAGCCAACATACGTTTTAGATTAGTCTGCGCGATAGCAACAATATTACCCACTGCTAACGACAATACCGCTAGTACAATAATCATCTGTTGCCAGTCAGCCYGCAACGAGCCCAGACCTTCAACCATCAGTCGCATAACGATGGCGAACCCGGCCAGTTTTGGCGCAGTCGCAATCAGTGCTGTAACCGCAGTGGGTGAACCGTGATACACATCCGGCATCCACATATGAAACGGAACCGCACCCAGTTTAAAGGCTAAGGCGACAACGATGAAAACCAGCGCAAAAATCATACCGATATTCTGAGGCCCTTCTGCATTCGAAACCGCCTGCGCAATTTCTGGCAACATTAAACTGCCCGATAATCCGTAAAGGATAGACATGCCGTATAACAACATGCCGGAGGCAATCGCACCCAGTACAAAATATTTCATCGCGGCTTCGGATGCATTGCCATCATCTCGATTAAACGCGACCAGTGCATACAAACAAAGTGACAGTAATTCCAGGCCTAAATAAAGCATCAACAAATTATTTGCAGACACCATTAGCATCATGCCAGCAATACTGAATAAACCTAAAACATAAAACTCGCCTTTGAAAATATTGCGGGCAAGCAAATATTCTCTCGAATAAACGAACACGCCAAAACTGATGATAACAATAAACAGTTTAAGCACATCCGACATCGCGTCCTGCACAAACAGATCGTTAAACGCCAGAACACGAACGTCCGTTTGATTATTGAGTATCAGAAGAAAAGTAATAAGCAATGTTAATTGCGATAACACATAAGTGAAGTTTCTTCTTTCCTGTGGTAGAAATGCATCTACAACCAGTATCAGACAGGCCATCGKCAACAAGAAGATTTCAGGTAATGCAATGGCGATATTTAGTGATTCGAGTGTCATTCTTAATTATCCAGTTAGATCCTAAGCCTACAGTTTATGATCTTATAATTTTGAAATAGCGATATGTTGCAAAAAGTTTTCAACGCTGGCATGCATTATCTCTACCACCGGTGCTGGCCATAAACCTAAAACCAGTACAGGAATGGCAAGCGTTGTCATGATGACAAGTTCACGTGCATTTAAATCTTGTAGAGCACGAACGCCATCATTAGCGACCTCTCCGTAGAAAACACGTTTAATCATCCATAGGGTATAAGCCGCGCCCAGTATCAATGTTAATGCACCGAGGAAGGCATACCAGAAATTCGCCTGGAAGGCGGCGAGGATAACCATGAATTCACCAACGAAACCTGAGGTGCCGGGAAGTCCTGCATTCGCCATAGCGAAGAACACGGCAAACGCGGTAAAAACAGGCATAGTATGTACCACACCACCGTAGGCACTAATTTCACGTGAATGCATGCGGTCGTACAACACACCGATCATCAGGAACATGGCGGCTGATATAAATCCGTGTGAGATCATTTGAATCATCGCACCTTCAACAGCCATCGCAGCGCCACCACCCGAGACATTGGCAGGGTTTTCCCAAATCTGGAAAACCACAAATAAACCTAAGGTAACAAAACCCATATGTGCAATGGAAGAATACGCGACCAGTTTTTTCATATCTCGTTGCACTAACGCGACAAAACCAATGTAGACCACGGCAACCAATGACATAAAAATAATTAACCAGTCAAGTTCTTGCGCTGCATCGGGTGTGATTGGCATACTGAAACGGATAAAGCCGTAACCGCCGATTTTTAGCATGATGGCGGCCAGTATCACTGAACCACCCGTAGGTGCTTGCACGTGTGCATCGGGTAACCAGGTATGAACCGGCCACATCGGTACTTTTACGGCAAAGGCCATCAAGAAGGCAAGGAAGATTAATATCTGTTCATTCAGCGTTAGCTGCAACAGGTGCATATCCAGAATCGCAAAACTGCCACCTTTCATATACATGTAGATCAACGCCACCAGCATAAATACCGAACCGATGAAGGTATAAATAAAGAACTTAATGGTCGCGTAAACACGATTGTCGCCACCCCATACACCGATCAAAATAAACATCGGCACTAGCATCGCTTCCCAGAACACATAGAAGAAAATAGCATCGAGTGCAGAAAACACAGCCACCATCAAACCTTCCATAATGAGGAATGCTGCCAGATATTGCGACGGTTTTTTCTTAATCACTTCCCAACTCGCCAATACAACTAAAATGGTTGTAAACGTTGTCAGGATAATTAATGGCATAGAGAAACCATCAACACCAAGATGATAGTTAATATCGAACGTCGGTATCCATGCTGCTTTCTCAACGAACTGCATAGCAGACGTTGATGAATCAAAATCTGCGTACAAGCCTAAACTCAGTATGAAAGTCGCAATAGCAATAACCAGCGATAAAACACGAACACCCTTGGCATCGCCTTTATCTCCAGAAAGCAGCACAGCGATGCCGCCGAAAATAGGCAGCCAGATTATTAAGCTTAATAATGGGAGATCAGCAAACATGGGAATCCTTTGGCATCAATGAAAAGTGAAAAATGAAAAATGAAAAATTTTTTGTTATCCACGATACTTTATTACTTGTTTTTTGTTTTATATTTTTCATTTACTTCAGCCAATCAGACCAATCGCAAATAACATCAGCACACCAATAATCATCGCAAACGCATAATGGTAAAGCATACCCGTCTGAAGCTTACGTGCTACGCCGGCAAACCAGCCGACCAGTTTTGCGGAACCGTTAACCATTAATCCATCAATAAAGGTGACGTCTCCGAACTGCCATAAACGCTCACCCAACTTGCGGCTACCACCACCAAACACGGCTGAATTAAATTCATCAAAGTAATATTTTCGGTCGAGCAAGTTATATATAAAGCTAAAACGTCGCTTACACGTAGTCGCAATATCGGGGCGTTTCATATAAATAAACCATGCAGAAAAAACACCGGCTGCCGCTAGATAAATGGGTAACCCAGCAAAACCATGCTCAACGAACGCCCAGGCACCATGAAAATTCTTACCGACTTCAGCCAACCCGTTATGCGCCTCTGCGACATAGACCGCACTGCCGAAGTAATCACCAAACAACATATAACCAATTGTCAGTCCGCCTATGATGACAGACGGAATTGCCAGAAGTATTAATGGCGCGGTCACCACCCATTTCGGTTCATGTAGATGGTCCCTGGTGTGCTGATCCATACGCTCTTCGCCGTGGAACACCAGAAAAAACATACGGAAAGAATAAAATGCTGTTATAAAAACACCGGCAACGACTGCAAAATAAGCAAACTCATGACCTGGAATAGTAGAGTGACGCACGGCTTCGATAATGGCATCTTTTGAGAAGAAACCTGAAAACCCCGGGAAACCGATCAATGCCAGCGAACCTATTAAGGAAGTCCAGTAGGTTATCGGCAAATATTTTTTCAGACCACCCATCTTGCGAATATCCTGCTCATGATGCATCGCAATAATCACTGCGCCTGCCGCTAAAAATAACAACGCTTTAAAGAAGGCATGCGTCATCAAGTGGAACACCGCCGCAGAATAGGCAGATGCGCCTAATGCCACTGTCATGTAACCCAATTGTGATAATGTCGAATAAGCCACCACCCGTTTAATATCGTTTTGTACGATACCGACAAGCCCCATAAGTAAAGCGGTCAACGCACCAACAACAATAATCAAACTTAATGCTGCTTCAGATAACTCAAACARCGGTGACATACGTGTCACCATAAAAATGCCTGCYGTCACCATGGTTGCWGCGTGAATCAATGCAGAAATAGGYGTTGGRCCTTCCATTGAATCCGGTAGCCACACATGTAATGGCATCTGTGCTGACTTACCCATTGCACCAATAAACAACAGAATACAAATTACACTGACGACATTCCACTCAATGCCAGAAAAAAYACTCATGGTCTGTTGCGATAGTTCATCTGCTTTTGCAAAGACTTCGTAATAGTCCAACGTACCGGTATACATAACGACAGCGGCAATACCCAGAATAAAACCAAAGTCACCTACGCGGTTYACTAAGAACGCTTTYAAATTAGCGTAMACAGCCGTTGGCCGAACCGTCCAGAAACCAATYAATAAGTATGAAACCAGGCCCACTGCTTCCCAGCCGAAGAAYAACTGCAAAAAGTTATTCGACATCACCAGCATCAACATTGAGAATGTAAACAGCGAGATATAACAGAAGAAACGCTGGTAAGAATTTGTACCTGACAGACTCTCTTTAGGCCAGTTGTTTGAATCGTCCTGCATGTAACCAATAGTGTATATGTGCACCATCARTGACACACCCGTCACCACCGACATCATCATGACCGTTAAGTTATCAACTAAGAAACCTACTTCAAATCGAATACCGCCTGACACCATCCATTCATAAACAGACTCGTTATAAGCTGCCGCGCCATCAAACACATGATGATTCARKGCSASCARTGAMAGWAYRAACGARGTACCRACRCCTAATATSGTKACMGTATGYGCRCCTYTRCGACCTATTTGCGCACCGAAAAAACCAGCAATAATGGCACCAAAAAGTGAAGCTAATGGTATGGCTAAATATACAGTATCCATTACGCTTATCCTTTTAATGCGTCGAGTTCTTCGACATTAATAGTACGACGGTTCCGAAACAAGGTAACCAGTATCGCAAGCCCGATCGCCGCTTCAGCTGCGGCTACCGTTAATATGAAGAAAACAAATATCTGCCCAGCCGGGTCATTTAAGTAATACGAAAAAGCGATAAAGTTAATATTCGCCGCCAACAACATMARYTCRATSSACATCAATAWMAYMAYGAYGTTTTTTCGATTAAGAAAAATACCCGCAACACTGATAGCAAACAATATTGCACCCAGCGTTAAGTAACTGGTCAAACCGATTACGCCTGAATCTACCATTCCAGTTTCCATCACTTCAGCACCTCGTCATCAGAATCAATAATTTTCAGACGGTCGTTACGTTTAACTTTAATTTGTTTACCCGGTGTTTGATATTTCGTTTTAGGACGACGGCGYAATGTCAGTGTAATCGCAGCGATAATTGCRACCAATAAAATAATCGCTGCTATCTCAAACGCCAACACATAATCGGTATAAAGGATTTCACCCAATGCTTCTGTATTACTGTAATCCGCTGCCTGAACAACCGCATTATCGAGTGCCGCCGTAGCCATAACATCGGGGCCGACCGGGCCGACCACATAGACCATTATCGCCARCATTAAAAAGGCAACCAAAATACCTATCGGCAAATACGATACAAAACCTTCACGCATCTTTGCGACATTGATATCCAGCATCATAACCACAAACAGGAACAGCACCATCACCGCGCCGACATAAACCAGCACTAATATAATGGCTAAGAATTCTGCTTCCAGCATTAACCAGATTGCAGAACAACTAAAAAAGGTCAGCACTAAAAATAAGGCAGAGTGCATGGGGTTTTTAGATGCAACCACACCAATTGCAGCAGCCACCGTGGCTCCGGCAAAAGCAAAAAATAGATAATCTATAATTGTCATTGTTATTCCTGTTTACCTGTTAGCCGTATCTAAAAGCGACTTCTGGTTACCATACTCTGCGTGGCAACCTTCATTGACACCTGAATCATCTGAAACGTATGCATTGCCACGCGAAGCATGGCAACGAGAATTTATTGTTTGCTTTTTATTTTTCATTTTTTACTTTTCATTTTTCATGACTTACTAACGATAAGCCGCATCTGCCTGTCTATTAGCTGCAATTTCTGCTTCATATTTATCGCCAATCTCAAGCAGTTTTTCTTTTGTCATTATTTGTTTGCCGTGCTCTTCAAAATGGTATTCGAAGATATGTGTTTCTACAATGGAATCGACCGGGCAGGCTTCTTCACAAAAACCACAGTAGATACATTTGAACAAATCAATGTCGTAACGCGTGGTACGTCTTGTACCATCTTCGCGTTCTTCTGAGTCGATTGTGATTGCCAACGCAGGACAAACTGCTTCACATAACTTACAGGCAATACATCGTTCTTCACCGTTTGCATAACGACGCAGTGCATGCAATCCACGAAAACGCGGTGACATCGGCGTTTTTTCTTCAGGGTACTGAACGGTTATTTTTCGCGCGAACAAATAACGCCCTGTCACAGCCAGGCCTTTAAATAATTCCCAGAAAAGAAAGCTCTTAAAAAAATGCTTTATTGATTCCATAACTTACCCCTAAACGGCCCATGGTCCGACTTGTGCCACGACCATTACTGATTCAACCACTAACCAAACAATTGTTACTGGAATAAACACCTTCCAGCCTAAACGCATAATTTGGTCATAACGATAGCGTGGAAAGGTCGCGCGGAACCAAAGAAAACAAAAAGCAAAAATACATGCCTTGGCAAAGAACCAGAAGATACTTGTTGCCGCCAACCAATGATCGGCATCAAGGAAGCCTTCAAACGGCGACAACCAACCGCCAAGAAACAGCAACGCAGTTAATGCAGAAATCAGAATAATGTTGGCATATTCCGCCAAAAAGAAAACCGCGAACGCCATACCAGAATATTCAACATGGAAGCCAGCAACAATTTCTGACTCACCTTCGGCAACATCAAAAGGTGCGCGATTGGTTTCTGCCACACCCGAGATAAAGTAAACCACAAATAGTGGGAATAACCAGACGACGTACCAGTTACTCATGCCACCGGCCTGACCTTCAACGATGTCACCCAAATTCAAACTACCGCTTGCCATCAATACACCAACGAGCGCAAAACCCATCGCGATTTCATAAGCAATAATCTGCGCACCAACACGTAACGAACTCAAAATAGCGTAYTTAGARTTAGACGCCCAACCCGCAATGATTACGCCATAAACACCAATGGATGTTARCGCTAACACATASAGCAAACCCGCATTCACATCAGCCAACACCAKGCCGCGATCAAAYGGAATRACTGCCCACGCYGCTAACGCYGGCATRATAGCTAAAACCGGTGCAATCAAAAATAAAAATTTATCGGATTTAGTYGGRATRATSACTTCTTTAAACAKCARYTTCATCGCRTCCGCKATYGGCTGTAACCAACCRCGGAAACCSACACGGTTAGGSCCRATRCGAATTTGCATGTAACCAATAATCTTACGCTCAGCATAGGTGATGTAAGCCACACAGAGCAKTAGTGGTACAAGGATTAAAACAATCTTGCCAAGAATTAATAGRAAGGTCTGCATATCAGCCGGGAACCAATCCCAAAAYTYAAGCGCCATCACGATYAAATCATCAAACGTTTCRCTCATGATTGCGCCCCTTCAATAGCAATCACAGCAAAAGCCGAACCCAGCACTTCATTMCCTTNTACTGCAAGCGGAATCCAGGCWGACGCATCRGGAATAGTGTCATCGATRAYSAGTGACAGCGARGCRCTRTTATCRCCCTGCTTTACCGTGACRACCGWYGCYKCAGYRACRCCCAGACGATYAGCTTCAGCACTATTTAATCGCACACACAKKGTTTGYGCATCGACTGTTTTTTGCAATGAGCKGGCACGTCGTACAATAGCATCGGTCGAATACATAGGCACATCAGATGAACGATGTAAKTCRGTAGWCGTATTTGCAGCMACSYTARCAGAACTATTTAARACATTAGACAGTTCRATGGATTCACAATRTGAACGCACTTCAGCTTTAACRTCTTCTGAAGACATTTGCTCRAAACCATCCACACCRACAAGATTYCCAAGCACRCGTAWAATTTTCCAGGCTGGTCGCGCTCCGCCTTTAGGCTCAAGCACACCTTTGAAACTTTGCCAGAAACCTTCCGCATTAACATACGTACCCGAGGTTTCCATAAAGTTAGCAGCAGGCAACATGACATCWGCCACCTGTTTYACCGATRCCGAATTGTAAGCGGTGATAGAGACCACAAAATCCGTATCRTCTAGCATTGCCATTAAAGCATTCGCATCAGCRGCGTCAGTATCTGGTTCAATATTTAATAATAAACAAGCTGCCAGTTTTTCACCGGTAAGCTGTGAAATRTTTTTACCRRCAATCACMTCTTCCGTTACACCACCCGCACCGCGATGAGGAACAGCCCCGGCTAACCATGCRCCGGCAGCATTACAACCCTCAGTCWGATAACCAAAAGCACTGTTTGTTTGTTTTGCAATAGCTTCAGCCAGCGCACGTAACGCAGCAAGCTGAGGATGCATATTGGCAATATTACCGAGTATGACGGTTGCCGATTCAGCATCCGTTAATTGTTGCGCTATGGCTTTGTGTGAATCACTTATTTCTGCCGAACCTAAAACGCTTGAAAGGTTCGCTGGCGCTGAATTTCCACTTAATTGATAGGCTGCAGCGGCAACAGCGGCTAGTTCAGCCACCATATTTTGTTGCGCAACAGCGATGTTATTTGCTACCTCGTAATTAAAATTATAAATACGTGGATTGATAAATGAAATTTTTGCATTGTTATTCACGGTTGCTTTACGTAGACGTAAATTAGCGATAGGTTGTTCTTTACGAACGTTTGAACCAATCAGCAAGGCGGCATCCAGTTTTTCAAGTTGTTCAATACTTTGACCTAACCACGGCATGACCGGCGCAGCATCCTGATCAGAAAAATCTGACTGGCGCAAACGAAAATCGATATTGCCACTACCCAGAACGCGCATTAACTTTTGGGTTAGGTATTGTTCTTCTAATGTCGCGTTTGCTGAAACCAATGCAGCCATCTCGGTATTAACTGGCTCGACAGTGTCTGGAGTGTCTGCATCCTCTGCCTTCGCTTCTGCATCTTTAGCAACCGCTTCCATCTGTTTGATTTTTTCATCAGCAATAGATTTAAATTTGTCGGCGACAACTTTTAATGCCTCATCCCAGTTAGCGGCTTGCCACTTGCCATCACGTTTAATCATTGGCGTGGTCAGGCGATCTTCACTATCAACACCTTCGTAACTGAAACGATCACGATCTGAAATCCAGACTTCATTAATCGCTTCATTTTCACGAGGCACAACACGTACCACTTCACCACGCAAAGTATGCACATTTAGATTTGAACCGATACAGTCATGCGGCGCGATGGTTTTATGTTGTAGCATTTCCCAGGCACGACCTTTAAAGCGTGATGGTTTTGCTGTTAATGCACCAACTGGACAAACATCAATCGAGTTACCGGACATTTCTGAGTTGATACACTCATCAACAAAAGTAGAAATCAATGCGTTCTCACCGCGACCGGTCATACCTAACTCACGGATACCCGCAATCTCTCGACCAAAACGAACACAACGTGTGCAGTGGATACAACGAGTTAATTCTGTTGTTATCAGCGGGCCGATATTTTTATCGAAGACAACACGTTTTGCTTCGGTGTATTCAGAAACAGACTGACCATAAGCAACCGCCACATCCTGCAATTCACATTCACCACCCTGATCACAAATCGGGCAATCCAACGGGTGATTGATCAGCAAAAATTCCATCACAGATTTTTGCGCATCTTTTGCATATTTTGATTGTGTATGTACAACCATGCCATCCATCACAGGTGTCGCACAGGCAGGTAATGGTTTAGGTGCTTTTTCTACTTCAACCARACACATACGRCARTTMGCYGCYAYMGMWARTTTTTTGTGATAACAAAAGCGCGGAACTTTAATATTTTGTGCGTCAGTCACTTCGATTARCATTGCACCTTTTGGTGCCTGCACTTCGTTACCATCAATGGTTATCGTGACTGTTTCGATTTGTTCTGTAACTTCTGTCATGACGCACAAACCTTTTTTGCCGCGAAACACGCGAAGTRACGCAAAGAAAAACTTTTATTCATGTAACTATTTTTAGTTGATACAAACATACCGGTGTCCAGACAATTATTTTTCCTATAATTATCATTTGCGACCTTCGCGTTATTTGCGGCTAAGATCTTCACGCTGCCTTAACCATACTGTGTTTATGTTGAACGTAATATTCAAACTCAGGGCGGAAATGTTTAAGGAAACTGCGAACCGGCATCGCCGCTGCATCACCCAAAGCACAAATGGTTCTACCTTCAATCTTGCTGGCAACATCATCAAGTTTATCGAGATCYTCCATGTTACCTTTGCCTTCAACAATTCGTGTCAGCATGCGATACAACCAGCCCGTGCCTTCGCGACAAGGTGTACACTGACCACAGGATTCTGAGAAATAAAATTGGGAAATACGACGCAACGTCTGAACCATGTCAGTGGTTTCATCCATCACAATAACCGCGCCCGAACCTAACATTGAACCGGCTTCAACGATGGAGTCATAATCCATGTTGGCTTGCATCATAATATCGCCAGGCACAACCGGTACAGAAGAACCACCAGGGATAACGGCTTTTAGTTTACGGCCGTCTTTGACACCACCTGCCATTTCCAGTAAATCAGCAAACGATGTGCCCATCGGAATTTCAAAGTTGCCGGGGTTGTTTACATGACCGGAAATCGAAAATAATTTAACGCCACCGCTGTTTGGAATACCTAAATTCTGGAACCACTCGCCGCCGTTACGCATAATGGCAGGAATCGATGAAAGTGTTTCCGTATTGTTAATCGTCGTTGGCTTGCCGTAAAGGCCGAAATTTGCCGGGAATGGCGGTTTGAAACGCGGTAAACCACGTTTGCCTTCCAGCGAATTTAACAGTGCCGTTTCTTCACCGCAAATGTATGCACCCGCACCTAATGACGCATGCAAATCAATACTGGTATCCGTACCTAAAATATTCTCACCTAAAAGACCGTTAGCATACGCTTCTGCTAATGCTTCCTTAAAGTGTATTGCCGGTTCATCCATAAACTCGCCACGCATGTAGTTATAACCGTGTGTTGCACCCATGGCATAACAACCAATCACCATACCTTCAACTAATGAATGCGGGTTATAACGTAAAATTTCTCTGTCTTTACAGGTGCCCGGTTCAGATTCATCTGAATTACATACCAGATATTTTTGTACCGGCGCKGTRCGYGGCATAAARCTCCATTTCAAACCGGTAGGAAAACCGGCACCACCACGACCACGTAAGCCGGATTTTTTAATTTCTTCTACCACATCTTCTGGCGAAATTTTTTCTTCCAAAATCTTACGCCATGCCTGATAACCACCAACTTTAAGGTAATTTTCATACGACCACGGGCTATCGACAAACTGCAAGGTGGCAAAACATACCTGCTCGTTTTTATTATTAAACGCTGGTTTGGTCACGTCGGGTTTTATCTGATTGTTTGATGACATAAAACTGATTACTCCAGACTATCCAGGATCTCATCCACTTTTTCCGGCGTGAGATTTTCATAATAAACRTGATTGACCTGCATCATCGGACCACCCGCGCAGGCGGCCAGACATTCTTCTTCTTTTTTAAGATAGATGCGACCATCGTCCGTACTTTCACCAATTTTGATATTTAATTTTTTCTCAACGTGATCCACAATCGTTTGCGAGCCCATTAACATGCAGCAAACATTGGTACATATGGCAATATTATTTCGCGCTACCGGTTTTAATTCGTACATCGAATAAAAACTGGCCACTTCATAAACTTCTATTTTTGCCAGCTCTAAATAACCAGCAACCGCCATCATTAGATCTTCCGTCAAAAAACCTTTGTTTTCGTGCTGCACAACATTAAGCGCACCAAGCAAAGCAGATTTTTTCTGGTCTTCAGGAAAGTGGCTTAACAGCTCGTCGATTTCTTCGCGCGCATGGGCTGAAAGTTCTACGATCTCTTTTTGTGTGTCTGTTTGCACACTAACGTTTATCGTGTTCATTATCGATCAACCTCACCAAACACAATATCCTGCGTACCGATAATGGCAACTACGTCGGCCAGCATGTGCCCACTCACCATTTCATCCAGGGCAGATAAATGCACAAAACCCGGCGCACGTATTTTTAAACGGTAAGGTTTATTGGCACCGTCAGAAATCAGGTAACAACCAAACTCACCTTTCGGATGCTCAACTGCGGCGTAAGCTTCACCTTCAGGCAAGCAGAAACCTTCGGTAAATAGTTTAAAGTGATGAATCAACGATTCCATATCGGCTTTCATACCTTCGCGTTTGGGTGGCGCAATTTTTTGATTTTCAGTAATAATAATGCCGTCGTTAACACGTAACCAGTCAATACATTGTTTGATGATACGATTAGATTCACGCATTTCCTGAATACGAACCAGGTAACGGTCATAACAATCACCGTTAGTGCCAATAGGAATATCAAAATTCATTTTGTCGTAAACTTCGTACGGCTGTTTTTTACGCAGATCCCAAGCGATACCTGAACCACGAATCATCGGGCCGGTAAAACCCAATGCTATTGCGCGTTCGGGTGTCACAATACCGATATCAACCGTACGCTGTTTCCAGATACGGTTATCGGTTAATAGTGTTTCGTATTCATCAACATAAGTCGGAAAACGATGAGTAAAGTCTTCCAGAAAATCGAGTAATGTCCCTTCTCGATTTTCATTTAATTTATTCACTTCACGCTGATTGTGCCATTTAGATTTTTTGTACTGCGGCATGCTGTCAGGTAAATCACGTGCCACACCGCCGGGACGATAGTAGGTTGCATGCAAACGCGCACCGGATACGGCTTCGTAGACGTCCATTAAATCTTCACGTTCACGGAAGGCATAAAGGAACATGGTCATCGCACCCACATCCAGTGCGTGTGCGCCAATCCATAACAGGTGATTCAGGATACGAGTAATCTCGTCGAACATCACGCGAATATATTGCGCACGTTCCGGCACCGAGATATTCATCAAATTTTCCATCGCCATCACGTAACCGTGCTCGTTACACATCATGGAAACGTAATCGAGGCGGTCCATATAACCAATGCTTTGATTATATGGTTTGGATTCAACTAATTTTTCTGTGGCACGATGTAACAGACCTACATGCGGATCGGCACGGACGATAACCTCACCATCCATCTCCAGTACCAGACGCAATACGCCATGAGCTGCTGGATGCTGCGGCCCAAAGTTAAGGGTATAGTTACGAATTTCAGGCATCTGACTTCTCCGGCGCTTCGACGAGATCATCGGCGCCACTATCAAAGCGACCGTCATCACGAATGACGCGTGGCACTAATACACGTGGTTCGATAGTAACGGGCTGATAAACCACACGCTTCTGCTCTTCATCATATTTCATTTCGACATGACCGATAAGCGGGAAATCTTTTCTGAACGGGTGACCGACAAAACCGTAATCAGTAAGGATGCGACGCAAGTCAGGATGGCCTTCATAAATAATACCGTACAGATCAAATGATYCACGTTCGAACCAGTTTGCTGCAGGCCAAAGAGCAAGCACTGAAGGGACAACCGGTACTGCGTCATCTTCACAATAAACACGAACCCGTAAACGGTGATTATGTGTGATAGACAAAAAATGATAAACAGAAGCAAAACGTTGACGACCTGAGTCAGTACAATCGATATCATCACCAAAACGTAATCGCGCACCGGTTGCCGGTTCTACAGCACGGCTAAAACCTGTTGACGACGGCGACTCGGTTTCCCACTCGACACTGCCGTACTCGGAGTAATCCACACCGCAGATATCAATTAACTGCTCAAACTTGAAGGTGGCATCATCACGCAATTTTTCAAAAACAGACAATACATCTTTTGCTAATACTTCGATGGTCACTTCACCAAACACRTCATTTTCTGCCACTACATTAGATTGCAGCTGTGATGCAAAAGTGCTGGCCAGTGCCTTTGATAATTGTTGAACGTTCATGTCATCACCCTAGGTCGCTGTCACATCTGGATATCGAACAGGACGGACATAACCTTCATCACCTTCTACYGGYTGACGGGCAATGGTATTGGTACGGCGAATTTTATTTTGTAACTGCAAWATYCCRTAYAACAATGCTTCTGCMGTYGGCGGACAACCYGGCACGTAAATATCAACAGGAACAATGCGATCGCAACCGCGTACAACTGAATAGGAATAGTGATAATAACCACCCCCATTTGCGCAGGAACCCATTGAGATAACCCAACGTGGTTCTGCCATCTGATCGTAAACTTTACGTAATGCAGGTGCCATTTTGTTACACAAGGTACCGGCAACAATCATGACATCCGACTGACGAGGACTGGGACGAAACAACATACCAAAACGGTCAAGGTCATAACGCGACGCACCCGCCTGCATCATTTCCACCGCACAACAGGCCAGACCAAAGGTCATCGGCCACATCGAACCGGTACGCGCCCAGTTAATTAGCGAGTCGGCAGAAGTGGTGACAAATCCTTTTTCTAAAACACCTTCTATTCCCATTCCAATGCTCCCTTTTTCCACTCATAGATAAAACCAATAACAAGGATACCGATGAATACTCCCATCGATAAAATTCCGAATAAGCCAATTTTATCGAGCGAGACCGCCCAGGGGAAAAGAAATGCAATCTCAAGATCAAAGATGATAAACAGGATAGCAACCAGATAGTAACGCACGTCAAACTTCATACGTGCATCTTCAAATGCTTCAAAACCACATTCAAATGGGGAATTTTTTGCTTCGTTAGGTTTAGAAGGTGCCAGCACGAAACCACCGACGAACATGGCACCCACACCGACCAACATGCCAACAATTAAAAATATTAAAACTGGCAAATAATTTTCGAGCATATTACAAACCCTTTGGTTATAGCATCCGAGAACTCACATTCTCAGAAGTATCCAGACAATACTGCCGTCTAGAAAATAGTTTTTTAACACAGCCTGTGTCGATTGTTATTGATTTCGCTGGCTTCCCGCCGCGATTTATCTTTATTTGGTGCCGATGGCCGGAGTCGAACCGGCACAGCTCTCGCTACTACCCCCTCAAGATAGCGTGTCTACCAGTTCCACCACATCGGCTTTAAAACAGTCATAGCGAACAGTTAAACGAGGACTGACTGTTCGTTACTTATTACTTACTGACTCGCAGGTGGCGGCACATCTGTCGCAGCTGGAATATCGACATCATCAGCCGCAGGCACATCAAATGTGTTATTAGACGGCGCAGGTACTGAAAATTCTGTAGCAGGCTGCTCGATCAAAGCATCAAKGACACTGTCAGTCTGGATCTCACGGTTGGCGGCGAGGTATGCCAGTACTAGACTGTTAATAAAGAAAGCCACAGCAAAAATGGCGGTGGTTTTACTTAAAAAGTTAGATGAACCGGTTGCACCAAATACACTGCCTGCGCCACCGCCGCCGCCACCAAAAGCGGCACCGGCAGTAGCACCTGCGCCTTTTTGCAATAACACCAAGGTGATGATGCCCAATGACAACACAACATGTAATACGAGAAGAATGATATCCACTTAAATAATCTCTTTAATTAATATAGCGATATAAAGTTAGGGAAATTAGTTTCCTGCCTGGCAAATCGCCAGAAAGTCTGCCGCTTTCAATGAAGCACCACCGATCAGACCACCATCAATATCAGGCTGACCGATTAAATCTTTTGCATTGCCAGGGTTCATGCTACCGCCGTACAAAATCTGCAGTCCTTCGGCAACACCCGCATTTAACGCAGCAATTTTACCGCGGATAAACGCATGCACTTCCTGCGCCTGCTCAGGCGTGGCTACTTTACCTGTACCAATCGCCCATACTGGCTCATAAGCGATAACACCATCTGCCAGTGCCTCCACGCCTTCTAATTCAAGAACAGCGTCGATTTGACGGGCGCAAACATCGTTAGTAACACCTGATTCACGCTCTTCCAGTGTTTCACCGATACAGAAAATAGGCTTGATACCATGACGACGAGCCGCAGCAAAGCGTTTTGCAACTAATTCGTCTGTTTCACCGTAAAGGGCGCGACGTTCTGAGYGACCGACAATGGCATACTCACAACCGATATCATTTAGCATGTCGCCTGAAATTTCACCGGTGAAGGCACCTTTGTCTGCATCACAGATATTCTGCGAGCCCACTTTAATAGCAGAGCCATCAGCCGCGCCTGAAACACCAGAAAGATATACAGCAGGTGGACACACGACCACTTCAGTATTGGGTACGGAATCCATACCCTGTTTAATACCGGCCATCAATTCTTTGACTGATTCACTAGAACCATTCATTTTCCAGTTACCCGCTACCATCACCTGACGCATTTTATTCTCTGCCTATTATTCTATTGTTTTTAAAGGGAGTGAAGGATACCCGTCGGGGGGCAATAAAYCAATCTGGATAAAGAGGATTTATAGGTACTGGGGATAAATTTTGTTTATCAGGGGATAAGGAAAGATTAGATTTTAAGTTAAAAATTGTGAGTTATCCATTTTAAGCTGCAAGTGTTTGAAAAAAATTAGTTTTTGGCTTCGCCCGCTCTCGTCAAAATGGTTTGTAACTTACAACTGGTAACTTAAACTCAGCGATTATGCCGCTACAGCCGCCTGCGCCACATGAGCGGCGATAGTATTCGCCAATTCTGAGACCAGCGCCTCATCTTCACCTTCCACCATCACGCGGATCAGTGGCTCAGTCCCTGACGGCCTCAATAAGACTCGGCCTCGGCCAGCTAATCTCTTCTCAGCCTGTTCTACCGCTTGCTGAACGGAAGACGATTGCATTGGATCGGAGCGCCCCTGTAATGGGACGTTAATCATCAACTGCGGGAATTTACTCATGCCGGACGTCACTTCACGCAGCGTCATTTTTTCTTTAGCCAGATAGGCCAGTACCTGCAAAGCTGAAACAATACCATCGCCAGTCGTGGTACGGTCTAAACAAATAATGTGACCCGATGACTCACCACCCAGTTTCCAGCCCTTGGCATTCAAGGTTTCCAGGACGTATCGGTCGCCTACATCACTGCGCTCAAAACCCAAACCCAGTTCTTTGATGGCTATTTCCATACCCAAATTAGACATTAAAGTGCCAACAACACCGCCGATGTCTTCACCATCATTCAATCGAGAACGTGCGATGATATAGAGCAATTCATCTCCGTCCACCACCTCGCCTTTATTATCGACCATTAAGACTCGATCACCATCACCGTCGAAAGCGATGCCTAAATCGGCTTCTTCCGCTTTCACACGTTCAATTAATTGCTCAGGATGAGTCGATCCACAATCAAGATTGATATTCAAACCATCGGGTTTATGCCCGATTGATATGACCTGAGCCCCTAACTCAGAAAAAACTTTAGGCGCGATATCGTAAGTTGCACCATTGGAACAATCGAGAACCACTTTTAAGCCGTTGAATCGTACATTCATCGGAATGCTGGCTTTACAGGCTTCGATATAACGACCATGTGCATCCACCACACGATGTGCGCGACCCAGTGCTGCTGAATCCACAATATCCATTTCCGCTTCAAACATCGCTTCGATGGCATGTTCTATTTCATCGTCCAGCTTCTCACCCTGTGGTGAAAAGAATTTAAGCCCGTTATCGTAATAGGGATTATGCGATGCACTGATGACGATACCAGCAGAAGCTCGCAGTGTTCTTGTCAGGTAGGCGATACCCGGTGTTGGCATGGGGCCCAATAATTCGATATCGACACCTGCAGCCGATAATCCGGCTTCTAATGCAGACTCAAACATGTAACCTGAGATACGGGTGTCTTTACCGATGACTACGCGCTTGACCTGTCCGTTCTCGCGTGATGCCAGAACCCGCCCTACTGCCCAGCCCAACTTGAGTACTTTTTCAGGACTCATCAAACCCGTACCCACTTTGCCGCGAATACCGTCTGTACCAAAATATTTTTTTGTCATAACTGATACACCTTTAAACCATCTATCCTTAAACTTGCATTATTTTTCTATTGCAATTTTTCTATTGTGACTGCTCTACCGCTGCGCACACTTTAAGTGCATCACAGGTTTCCGCCACATCATGCACCCTAAATATCCGCGCACCTTTTTGATAAGCAATAACCACGGCTGCCACACTGGCTACCATTCGATCTTCTACTGCTCTATCCAGTAACAGACTGAACAGGCTTTTTCTGGACACTCCCACTAGCACCGGATAAGCCAACTCGCTAAATACCCGCATCTCTTTCAATAAAGATAGGTTATTTTTCAGGGTTTTGCCAAATCCAAAGCCCGGATCGATYAATATATTTTTACGGCTTATTCCAGCCTGAACACAAACTTCRGCCCGTGYCAGCAGGTATTGCCTTATTTCACTGACAATATCGYCGTAAACGGGGTTTTCCTGCATGGTTTGCGGCTCGCCCTGYTTATGCATCAAACACACTGGCACACCCTGTTTAACACACACTTCAATGGCACCTTCAGCTTGCAGCGCATTAAYGTCATTAACCATATCAGCACCCGCRTTTATTGCTGCCTGCATCACCTGYGGTTTACTGSTATCAATCGAAATAGCCACATTTGACTGCKCACGAATTTTTTCGATAACAGGAATAACGCGATTCAACTCTTCATCTAGCGATACTAGTTCAGCACCCGGTCGCGTCGATTCACCGCCAATATCGATAATTTCAGCGCCTTCCTGCTGCATTAACAACGCTTGCTTTACCGCGTGCTCTATTTGCGTGTAACGCCCCCCATCTGAAAATGAATCCGGTGTGACATTTAACACGCCCATCACCACCCATTGATTCGATCGTATTTTATCCAGTATAGGCTGCATGAATTTTAGATAAGTTGTTGTCAGTCACATTTTAAGACATTATGAGACCTTTGCACGATATAGTTTCTGTCATTCCCGAGTGCTTTTATCGGGAATCCATTGTCTTTTATAAACGCTGGATCCCCGATAAAAACACT
>NVWZ01000032.1 GCA_002746365.1 Thiotrichaceae bacterium | reverse complement strand
TTTAAAATGGTGCAGCCTGAATACCGTTACAATCGTGGTGAACTGCATAACTTGATGATTAACAGTGGCACATTAACACCTGAAGAACGTTACAACATTAATGACCACATTGTGCAAACGTATTTAATGCTTGATCAACTGCCATACCCTGAGCATTTGAAAAATGTGCCGTTAATTGCGGGTAGCCACCACGAAAAAATGAATGGTCAAGGTTATCCACTGCAGTTAAAAGGCGAAGAGATCCCGATTGGTGGCCGTATGATTGCGGTGGCTGACGTATTTGAAGCATTAACAGCGTGTGATCGTCCTTATAAAACGGCTAAAACCTTAAGTCTTTCACTTAAGATCATGGCCTTCATGGTGAAGGATGAGCACCTTGATGGCAACGTGTTTGATCTGTTCTTAACGCAAGGTATTTATCAAGCGTATGCGGATGAATACTTGATGCCAGAGCAACTTGATGTTGTCGATGTTGATGCGATTCATCAAGCGCGTACTTTTATGCGTAATGAAATAGCACGATATTTAGAAACAGAATTTAACAATATATTAATACATAAGTATTTACGAGGATAACAATCATGAGTACCGGAAACGTAGTAGAGATTATCGGCGCGGTTATTGACGTCGAATTTCCACGGGACTCCATTCCTAAAGTTTACGACGCACTAAAATTRGGTGAGACTAATTTAACSATGGAAGTGCAGGCGCAATTAGGCGATGGTGTTGTACGTGCGATTGCGATGGGCCCAACGGAAGGTCTGCGCCGTGGTATGGAAGTTGAAAATACCGGTGACGCGATTCGTGTACCTGTCGGCCCTAAAACATTAGGYCGTATTATGGAYGTTTTAGGTAACCCGATTGATAAYCAGGGTGACATYGGCCATGACGAAACCATGCCGATTCACCGTAAACCACCTAAGTTTGAAGARCAGTCTTCAGCAACAGAAATTTTAGAAACCGGCATTAAAGTTATCGACCTGGTTATGCCTATTGCTAAAGGCGGTAAAATTGGTTTATTCGGTGGTGCGGGTGTCGGTAAGACCGTTACACTGATGGAGCTCATCCGAAATATTGCGGTTGAACACAGCGGTTTCTCAGTATTTGCCGGAGTTGGAGAACGTACTCGTGAGGGTAACGATTTCTACTACGAGATGCAGGAAGGCGGTGTACTCGATAAAGTCGCACTGGTTTACGGCCAGATGAATGAGCCTCCTGGTAACCGTCTTCGTGTTGCGCTAACCGGTTTAACCATGGCGGAATATTTCCGTGACCAGGGCAGCGATGTATTGATGTTCGTTGATAACATCTATCGTTATACACTGGCGGGAACGGAAGTATCAGCTCTACTAGGTCGTATGCCTTCAGCGGTAGGTTACCAGCCTACACTGGCGGAAGAAATGGGTGTACTTCAGGAACGAATTACTTCAACAAAAACAGGTTCGATTACCTCGTTCCAGGCAGTATATGTACCTGCGGATGATTTGACTGACCCCTCTCCAGCAACCACATTCGCTCACTTAGACGCGACCTTAGTATTATCGCGTCAGGTAGCAGAGCTGGGTATTTACCCTGCGGTGGATCCATTGGATTCAAGCTCTCGAATTCTTGATCCGTTAGTTATCGGTATAGAGCATTACGAAATCGCTCGTGGGGTACAGGGTTTATTGCAGCGTTATAAAGAACTGAAAGACATCATCGCGATTCTGGGTATGGACGAATTATCAGATGATGACAAACAGGCGGTCGCCCGAGCACGTAAGATTCAACGTTTCTTATCACAGCCTTTCTTTGTGGCAGAAATTTTTACCGGTTCACCGGGTAAATACGTATCATTGAAAGATACATTATCTGCGTTTAAAGCGATTCTTAACGGCGACCATGATGACCTGCCAGAGCAGGCATTCTATATGGTTGGTGGTATCGAAGAAGCCGTTGAAAAAGCGAAGACGTTGTAATTAACGCTGCAATCAAAGCTTAGTAATAAAGTTTAGTAACAGCGGCAGAAATAACGGTAGATATATAGGCAATAATGATGGCAATGACCATGCATATAAATATAGTAAGTGCTGAGAGTGAAATCTATTCTGGCACAGTAACAGCCGTGTACGCACCGGCGGAAGCGGGTGAAGTTGGCATCATGGCGCGTCATACGCAGATGCTGTCTACGTTAAAGCCGGGTGTCGTACGTGTCGTCGAAGAAAATGGCGAAGAGAAAAGCTTCTTTGTCAGTGGTGGCATTCTTGAGGTGCAACCTCATATCGTTACGGTGCTGTCTGATACGGCATTACGTGCTGCCGATATTGATGAGTCGGCTGCCATAGAAGCGAAAACACGCGCAGAAGCCGCGATGAAAGATCAAGCATCGGAAATGGATTATGCGAAAGCAAAATCTCAACTAATCGAAGCGGTTGCTCAAATTGAAGCATTGAAAAAAATTCGCAAGAAAAAATAGCACAGAATAAATTATTTGCGTTATAGACTAAAATTAAAAGGTCGTACTCGAAAGGGTTCGGCCTTTTTTAATAGTTTAAATATACATCAGTTCAGGAATTAAGAAGATGAATCTATCCGTCATTATTTTAGCCGCTGGCGCAGGTACACGTATGCGCTCACTAAAACCAAAAGTATTACACGAGCTAGCTGGGTTACCCATGGTTGAGCATGTTTACAACACCTGCAATAAACTGGGGGCAAAGCAGATTCAAGTGGTTTATGGTCATGGTGGTGATTTATTAAAGCAGCGATGCGAGCACTTCGAGGTTGAGTGGTCATTGCAGGCTGAGCAACTTGGTACCGCACATGCCGTCCAACAAGCTAGTCCAAATGTTGATGACGATAATGTGGCGCTTATTCTGTATGGTGATGTGCCATTAACGAAAGCAGAAACATTAACAACGTTAATAAATGATGTAAGCGGTAATAATATTTCGTTACTAACCGTCAACCTTGAAAATCCTGCCGGTTATGGACGTATCGTTCGTGAGAAGCAAAAGGTAACGGCCATTGTTGAGCATAAAGACGCCTCTGATGCGATTAAAAAAATAAACGAAGTTAATACCGGCATTCTTGCAGTAAGAGCAGGTTACTTGAATGCGTGCCTGGAAAAGATAGAGAACAACAATGCTCAAGGCGAGTATTACTTAACTGACATCATCGCGATGGCGGTGAATGATGGCAATGAAATATTAACGACTCAAGCAGAACATAGCTATGAAGTCGAAGGTGTCAATGACAGGAAACAACTCGCTCGTTTAGAAAGAATTTTTCAACGTGGCATAGCCGAACAATTGTTAACCGATGGCATAAGTCTTGCTGATCCCGGTCGTATTGACGTGCGTGGTGAATTAAGTGTGGGTAATGACAGTTACATCGACATTAATTGTGTGTTTGAAGGGGAGGTTAATTTAGGTACGGGCGTGACTATTGGTGCAGGCTGTGTGATTAAAAATAGTACCATCGCCTGTGACAGCATCATAAAGCCGTACTCAGTTATAGAAGACGCCATTATCGATAAAGAGGCACAAGTGGGGCCATTTGCGCGAATTCGCCCGGGCACACATTTAAAACAAAACAGTAGCGTGGGTAATTTTGTTGAAATTAAAAATACTTCMTTGGGTGAAAATAGTAAAGCAGGCCACCTCAGTTATTTAGGTGACAGTGAGATYGGCAAAAACGTCAATATTGGAGCGGGTACTATTACCTGTAACTATGATGGYGCCAATAAGTTTAAAACGATTATTAAAGATGGCGCCTTTATTGGTTCTGATACACAGTTAGTTGCACCTGTTTCMGTGGGTAAAAATGCCACCATAGGTGCCGGTTCAACAATAACGAAAGATACGGATGATAATAGCCTGACTTTGAGCCGAGGCATTCAAAAAACGATTACAGGCTGGCATCGTCCCAAAAAGAAAAATAGTTAGTCCATACCAGAAATAGTATTAAAAGTGGATATCTGACYTATTTGAACTAGGCTTCAATGAGGARATAGGAATAAGTGNARAATGTGAAAAAATTTTTATATTGTTAGTAGGRGCATTTTYCATGAAAACCAACATATATTTAGTCGTAGCTCTGCTATTTTCTACGTTCTTAATTCCCAGTCATCTACTTGCTGTCGATTATTCTCAAGGCAGCAATATCGTAAAATTYCAATACAAGTTAGCGTCTAGAGGCAACGCAGGCGCCCAATACAGGTTGGCGCGTATGCTCGAAACAGGTGATGGCATTGCTGTAAATCTGGATGAAGCTAAACACTGGTATGATTYGGCAGCAAAATCGGGTTTAAAAACGGCCGCGCAAAGAAAYACCTATCTRAAGATTAAGCAGCAGGGTTTTGATACGGCTACAGATACGACATGGTTAGACGATGTGAAAACCGATGCTGGCAGACATAAACCAGAAGCCGTTCTTTTACTGGCACAACTTTATAGGCAGGGCCTTGGCGTTAAAAAAGATTTAAACAAAGCCTTAAAATTATTTAATGAAATAAGAATACGTGGCGTCGCCGATGTTTATGAAGAGATTGCATCGATTAATGAAGAGGTGAGCGTGAACGATAAAGCGTTGCGACTTAAACAACAAGCGTTAGCAAAGAGACAAGAGCAGGCTCAGCTGGCACGATTAAAAGAAAAACAACAGCAAGCTAAAAAAGCGGTCATTATCTCTGTGAAAGCAGCCAATCCGGTAGATAATCAGAAACAAGCCGAAGTTGTACAAGCTAAATTAGTGACATCGCAACAATCTATACAGGCAGGAAAGGTAAGGCGTTATGAAAAAGCCATGTTACTACTCAAGCGAGAGCAGGCATTAATCGATGCACAGCAAGCTGAGATAACAGGCGATTCTGCAGATGATGAGATTTAACTGATTATATTTAACAAAGGCCGTTACACAGATTTATTGTTAGTATCGAGGTAGAGATAAATAATGTTATCTCTACCCCCTGTAAAGCTTTAAGCAACACTACCGAAAGATTGATCAATTGCACCTGCAGGAACATTAAGCCCTGCCAGTCGACAACCTTCTGCAATGGGCCCCCCTGGCATAATCTGATAAAGATATTTCATGCCACCACGAGAATGAAACTTTTCCTCTAGCGCATCTTTTATCTGTCGCAGATGAGGAAACTCTACCTTATGATAATATTCCTGTAGCGCACGAATAAGATCCCAATGATCTTCGTTAAGTTGTATACCATCAGCGCCAGCTGTTTCTTTCGCGGTATCTAAACTCCAGTTTTTCGGCGCGTTAGGAAATGAATCAAGTGTTAACTGCATAGTACTGGCTCCGTTATCGTGATTAAAGTCATGTTTACTTTGGTTTATGGGAAAGTTGATGAGGTGAAATTTTTCACATTTTGCTGTCCCATTACAACCCAYCTTGGTGTRGAAGATCCGATTCCWGCATCAACTAAATWAGGGTGGTCAGYCCYCAGTKCTTTTASGATGTSCTCTTGTGYCGCATCAACATCAACGATGAAGATATGYTTYCCACTGTYCAGRTCCTTTTGRAACCGGCGGAAATCTTTATGCGGTGTTTGAATACCATAAAAYCCACCACTCCATGTAATAAAGCCAAACATAACAACCGCCAGGAAATAGAATGGCGTCCAGGTGTAAGTTTCAGGTAAGGTTGTCAGGTAACCTATWGCCATGACTGCGGCRGCAGCTAACAGYCCAAACATKGCACCTACGATTGTGCCATGGACAACATCCTGTTTTAAAACAGATTCGATRTTGTGCAAATGTTCATGGTTAGCAACGCCACCATCATCCTTACTTAATACATGAATCTGCGGTTTTTGAATTCCTCTTCGTTCTAGTTCAACTTCGATACGATCAAGTTCGTCAAGGTCATCGCTTATATAATAATATCTTTTCATCTCTTACTCCATTTTCTAAGTTAAAGGCGATCAAATAATTAGTTTATGCGCTTAGGATTAAGTTCACMTAGAAAGGTGCTTTTAGAAATCGCAACCACATCCCATTTGTTTAAGTGACATATTATTTTATAGACGGCACTCATCAGGTTCAGGTAATAACATTAGGGCTCTGATGAAATTAAATGTCAAGCATAGAAATAACAGTACAGAGAGATTAAATAATTGTATATTGCACTAAGGGATTGATTATATTAGAAAAGATATTAAGGTGCGAGTTGATATAGCTTTGTAAATAAAGCGTAAATTTTGGAATTTYAGAGTGAGATAGAAAAAAATACGGCCTGTGTTTGTTGCATAGAATGTTGTAATTTGTTTTTACAAAATTTCTGTCAAGTAATTAGCGTGGAAGTTGTATAGTAGGYKGRTNRAAACGTAAATAATAAAKATGAAGATGYCTCTTCACTWTYTGAYTGAGTCRCGAGGAAAAATTTAGATGTATAAAAAAGTATCATTACGATGGCGCCGTACAAAAATTATAGCAACCATRGGGCCCGCTTCTGATTCAGYAAAAAAAATTAGTGAGCTAKTGAAAGCCGGTGTYAACGTGTTTCGTTTGAATATGTCACATGGTGATCATCAATACCATAAAAATGTATTYAAGCGAATACGTGCCTGCGCTAAAGAACAASAAGTCCACACGGCRATATTGATGGATTTATGYGGGCCMAAAATTCGTACKGGKAAATTTGAAAATGGCAGTATTATTTTAAAGAAAAATGCCACCGTTATAATTAGTTGCAAGGCTAAAAAGGGCAAAGAWGGCMTMATCGTTTCACAGTATAAGAAGTTATGTGAGGATGTAAAAAAAGGTGAAAGGATTCTTTTAGATGATGGAAATYTAGAATGCCGWGTTGTTTCGATAAAAGAYAAGGAGGTGACTTGTAAAGTTATCTATGGMGGYGAGTTAAAAGATAATAAAGGTATCAAYTTACCTGACTCAACCGTATCTGCACCAAGYGTMACGCTAAAAGATAAAAATGATGTGAAATTGGCAATGCAATTAAAAGCTGATTTTGTRGCGCTAAGTTTTGTACGGACAGCAAAAGAMGTYGAAAASYTAAAAAAATATATGCAACGTACAAAKRTTGAAATACCGATAATTGCTAAAATYGAAAAACCTGAAGCTGTRCTTAATATYGATAGCATYATCAATTCTGCCTATGGCATTATGATTGCACGAGGTGACCTGGGGATAGAATTGCCTGCTGAAGAGGTGCCTTTAATCCAAAAAAATATAATAAATAAAGCACGTTTGAATAATCGACCTGTTATTGTAGCAACACAAATGATGGAATCAATGATCACAAATGCCAGGCCGACGCGAGCAGAAGTGGGTGACGTTGCAGGTGCGGCTATGACGAGTGCGGATGCAGTCATGCTTTCAGCGGAAACGGCAATAGGTAAATACCCCGCAAGAACAGTGAAAATGATGGATAAAATTTTGAGGGAAATTGAAAGAGACCAATGGCAGATGAATCGTTTTGGCGAAGAATTAAATCATGCTGAACATTTATCCTCATCCAGAAAAGCGGTGTCACATGCCGCCAGTACTTTAGCAAACGAGCTGAAATTGCAGGGCATACTGGTGCCAACACGGTCGGGTATTACTGCAGTCGTGTTATCTGCAAGCAGGCCAACGGCGCCTCTTTTAGCTGCATCAGAGAATGTACAGACTTGTCAAAAGCTATCGCTGCACTGGGGAACGATTCCCTTTCATATAAAAAAGGATAATGGACGGGACTGGAATAAATTGAGTCAGCACATTAGTCATCATTGTAAACTAACTAAAACAGGTAATCGTATATTGCTGGTCTCAGGTTTTCGGGATAATGATGACTTAAGTGAGCCCGTGTTGAAAATTATAAAAATAGATAAAGAAAGCCCTAATTAGAGAGCATTAGATTAGTTATAAAAATGACGATATGGACTCGGTGGTTTGGTATTACCTTGCATGGGTTGTTGCTTCATCATTCTTGTTGGATAAGCACTAAAATTGCCTGGCGAATTTTGAAAAGAACGATATCGCTCTGCTGGTGTAGAGTAATACCCTTGATAATTTTGATTTTGAAAATGATTGCGCCAATTATTTTTGTCTCGTTTATAATCAAAATAGTTCATCCAGCCAGGGGGGCCGCCTGATGGGCAAAAGGGAAGCTCCGGCCAGCCATAACTGCTCGGTGATACAGAAAGAGAGAAAACAATCGTTACAAATTTTGCTATTCTAAACCTATAATTAATCATAAATACACAGATAATGTTAAATAAAATAATACTAATTAATTTCGTTCTCATTATAAATGGTTTTGCAAATGCTGCAAATATCAATATTCATAAAAATGAAGAAAGTGGTTTGTTGACCTGGACGGCTGAGGATCAAGGTTTCACCATTGAATTAATACAGTTATTGCCCGATTTTGTTCGAGCGATTTATGAAAAACATAATTTCCCTAAACCCGAGATAGAGCGTATTGCCGAATACTGTGTCTTTGGTACGATAGTGAAAAACACATCAAGTAAAAAATTAACTTATAAGGTAAAAAATTGGCGTTATCGTATCTATAATTCTGCAGGCAGTGCTCAATTGAGACCGGTCAAAACGAAAACTCAATGGTTAGAAGAATGGCGGAAGGCCGGTATTACTTTTTCCTGGACATTGTTACCCGATGTAGGTGACTTCGAAGTGGGTGACTGGCAACAGGGTTTTACTACGATAGATTTATCCAGAAAGGGTAAGTTTGACCTTCTGTATAAATGGCAGCTAGATGGTGTTGAGCATACCGGTGTTCTTGAAAATGTCGAATGTCCGCCAACAACGGTATCAATACAAATTGAGAATGAATAAATGATGAACATTAAAATAAAAAATGGTTTTTTAATTACCATAGCATTGTTAGTTTCATCAGAGTTGGTTGCAGATTGGCAACAGCCTGAGTTGAATTATGACCTTACACCTGTTACAAAAACCATTATTGCCAGTGATTTTGAATTGCAAAAYATGGATGAGGAAATTAAAAARCTTTCAGATTATAAAGGCAAAGTTATTTTACTCAATTTCTGGGCAACCTGGTGCCCACCTTGTATTCGTGAAATGCCGTCTCTGGAGCGATTGCATCAGCAAATCGATRCTAAAGATTTTAAGGTTATCGCRATCAATCAGATGGAAGACATTGATCAGGTTTTTGAATTTACAGGGCAGCTTGARATTGATCTTACMTTTGAAATATTGTTTGATCGTACCAGTCAAGTATCACAGCAATATGCTGTGCGTGGTTTGCCGACRACYTATCTAATAGAYAAAAAAGGTAAAATTAGATATCGTGCGGTAGGTGGTCGTGAATTTAATCACCCTGAAGTTATAAAAATAATTAATTCTTTAATTGAAGAATAGAAAAATTATTCAATAAGCAATACATGGGTTAAAGCTGTTTTTTTATCGATAGATAAAAGGACTTCGCAATATTCATTTATCTCATCAACGGGTGTCGGGTCGTCKGCRCAGTTACAGCCCGTTATTATCCCCGTATAAAATAACCCTGCCTTAATCTGTAACTGTCCATTATTTTCTTCTGAGCGMAAAATTATGGCAGAGACGTTGTTGCCTATAGCAACGCTACTATAACTGAGCCCTTGTTGYAGAGGTARTAAATTGGAATCKATCAAACCTAGTTCTTTTATTAATACCCTCTTAAACGAATCAGTGTTCCAGGCTTGAATGGATTGTTTGAGGTATAACATGGCTCTTTATTTTTGGGCAAGYATTGCCCTAAATGTATTGGTTTAAATGGCCAACTTTTACCAGTATTAAKGTTTCTKTTTCAACACGTGGGTAGTGCTTGCTCATATGTGGGCTACGWAGCCAGGTGCCWGYAGGGTATGCACCATGYTCGTCGRTRAATTCRCCTTTGATGACGACAACTTCTTCRCCGCCATTRTGTGCGTGAGGTTGAAAGACTTCATTTTCAGGCCACCAGACCAGAGCGGTACTYTCACCATTGTGAGCATGTAATGGCGTGACTTTTAARTTGCCTRTGCCGKCACGCCAYTTTTGATCRTCGGGTTTGAKGACGATGTGTTTRTKGTCATTTTTSTGAAATTGATCGAGTTTAACRAAAAGTGTACAGCCTTKTTTTGTAAAAGGTTTATGTTTAGARCCTGGCGGATTGCGAATGTAGGTGCCTGCTGGATARTCGCCGTTTTCATCGGAGAAGATACCGTCCATTACATAAATTTCTTCGCCTTGAGGGTGTGTATGAGYAGGAAAATAAGAACCGGGTTCGAATTTCACGAAACTGGTTGTATGTCCTGATTCAGCTGCTTCGCGTTCAAGTGGTAAGCGGGAAACGCCGTCAGCCGGACTTTTTATCCACTCCTGAGCGTTAGGGCGCAGACAAGCAACTTTGTTGAAGTCCATATTAAGAAGAATGTTTGTATTCATTAGCGTCTTTTTAGCAAAATTTTTGATGTGTATCAATACCGATTTACAAATTTATACATAGAATCAGCATAAATCGATAAGAGGATTCAGTTATGGATGTATTTAGTCGTTTATTTGATGATTTGACAGGTTGGTTAACCATCGGAATAATAGTATTTATGCTGGTAATGATGGCCTATTTATTTGGTATGTTTATTACTAAATCGTCATCACACGATAAGAAATAAGTATGGTTTCAGGGACTAAAAGTTTGTGATTGATACTGGTAGCTTGTCCAGTTTATCTCAGCGCCCGTTAATAAAGGAATGGATATAAAACCAATTATACCGATAATAGCCATAATTATCGCACCTAGAAAAGCGCTGCCAAAGCTTTTAACTTCAAAGCCCGGAACCAGTGCGGCAGCGAGCATTATCATTAAGGCGTTAATTACTAACGCGAATAAGCCAAATGTAACAACCGTTAAGGGTGCCGTTAAAAACCATAATGCGGGCCGAATAAAGGCGTTAATTAATCCGAGTACTGTGGCAGCAATTAAAAATGATAAGACACTTTTAGTTTTTATGCCTGATATTATCAAGGTGGCAAAACCCAGTCCGATAGCAGTGGCAAACCAGGTGATAAGTAGGGCGGTCATAGTAAGTATTCCAATATAATATGTTTAATGAATAACGTATTATTCAAAACTTAGTTTATATCCTGCCGCATCTAAATAGTCTATTTCTTTAATTAGATCGGCGAGCGTCATACTATGCTCATCTAACCAGTTATTGGGGAATATTAGTTTTATTTTCTTATCGTGGATTGAAATGGATACTGCAGGCAAGGCTTGATCGGTGCGACCTCGGTGCAATAGTACAGCGATACGAAGAAATACGCACATATATTTCCCCGCTTTGACAAAGGGTTTCATCAGCGAATTAAATTTGTCTACTCTAAAGTTGCTACGATGAGACAGAACTAAAGCGGCTAACAAAGCTTGTTCCTGGCGTGAGAAACCTTGTAAATCGGCATTGCTTAAAATATATGCGCCGTGTTTGTGATAATTATTATGCGATACTTGCAGGCCAATTTCATGCAGCATGGCGCTCCATTTAATGAGGGGTTGTATCGATTCGATATCAATTGATCGTGGACCATTGGCAGATTGGTATAAGTTTTCAACTGTTTTAGAAATGCGTTTGGCTTGCGTGATATCAACACTCCAGCGAGTCATTGCAGCTTCAATAGTTGCATCACGGACATCTTGATGAGTGATTCTTCCGACCAGATCATAAAGTAGACCTTCACGCATACTATGGTCCGAAATCCGCATGATATCAATCTGTAAAATTTTGAAAATAGCTAACAGTACAGAGAGTCCGCCGGCTATTACAGGTCTTCGACTATCACTAAGACCCGATATTTTTAATGTATCAATATGATGAGCATCGATGAGCGCCTTACGTAGTTTTATTAATGATTGATAATTGATCCCGTCCTTGCACCAGCCCTGCTCGTGGACAATATTACCGATGGCTTTAATTGTTCCTGAGCACCCGATAGCCTCATTCCAGTTGCCGTTTTTAAAGTCCGTTGTTTGTGGCAATAGTGTTAGTGCGGCATCGATTTCTGCCGCTTTCATATTGGTTTCCGAAATAACCCCGTCGTTAAAGAAACGTTTGCTTGCACTGACACAACCTGTATATAAGCTTTCACAGCGTATGGGGTTCATCCCTTCACCAATAATAAACTCAGTGCTACCACCGCCAATATCGACCACCAGTCGCCGGCCTTCTGTTGTCGCCAGACCGTGTGCAACACCTAGATAAATCAAACGAGCTTCTTCACGACCCGCGATTATTTCGATGGGGTGATTAAGTATTGCTTCAGCTTTTTYGACAAAAGAAGCGGCGTTAGTGGCGACACGYARGGTRTTTGTTCCTGCAATACGWAYTGCATTTTGAGGTAGTGCACGAATTCGTTGAGAAAAAGATTCTAGACAYTCAAAGGCTCTGTTTTGTGCGTTTTCATCTATGATACCGTTGCTGTCTAGTCCAGCACCGAGTCGGACATTTTCWCGTAATCGATCRATAATYGATAATGTGCCKGATTCTTCAAGGCGAGCAACGATCATATGAAAACTGTTCGAACCCATATCAATGGCGGCAACGGTATCGGGTAAGTTTTGTTTCGTKACAGTCATTTCGTTGTTAAAATAGTRATATAARCCATGTCTGAGGCATCATACATTAATTTTGAATTGCTGTGAGTAAAAAATTAKATACCGTGTGTTCGAAACTGATTAMATYRAAATTGTATTGTGTAGGGCTTTTGTTTGGTTCCTTTTTGTTGTTAACGTCAATGGCAAGAGCCGATGAACGCGATCAAAATTCGTTAAAGGAAAATGAGTCTGTCGAGAGTAATGCCGAAACTATAATACTAAAAAGCGAGCCTACAACTGAATCGTTAGATAAGGAGTATGGCATCTATAGAGAAGAACAGCCCGAGAACCCCTGTGATAGAGGAAGGGATACACTTTTTTATGAAAAGCGGTGGTACGATCAAACACAAATTTATATAAATTCAAAATTTTGTGAACCAGCTTTATGGTTTGATAACTTTTTTGCGAGCGACCGAATTTTTGAAGAAGGTGTGGCAGGCACATATATTCGTTGGAGAAATGATTATACTTATGATGAAGAAGAACACTTTAAATTTAAAACCAGGTTGAAGGCCAGTGTGTCTCTTCCCGGTTTGGAAAAAAGATTACGATTGACTTTTGACGGCGATGAAGACGAGGACTTGAGAGACATTGCGCCCGGTGATAGTGATGAAACAAGAAATTCTTTAGGATTACAATTTGATTTCCTGCAAAATGCAAGATCAAAATTTAATGTCAGTATTAGCTTAAGCCCCAGGATTCGTTTTCGTTATCGCTACACACTGCCATTGACTGAAACAATCACATTGCGATTAACTCAGGAGGTTCAAAAAGAAGAAAGTTTTGCCAGCACACGGACACGTTTCGATTTTGAAAAATTATTTTATGAGCGTTTTCTATTCCGCTCGTCAACAGAAGGAAAATTTTCTGAAGAGTATGATGGGGTTGACTGGTTGCAGGCTTTTATATTATTTCAGCGCCTGGATCGTCGAACCTCATTATCGTATGAAGCTAGCGCAAAAGGAATTACCGAGCCTTTTTCGGAGGTCATAGATTATCGAATTGCCCTTCGCTTTAGAAAAAACTTTCACCGAAGATGGTTGTTTTATGAAATCTCTCCGGAGATGACCTGGCCGATAACATTTGATGAAGGTCGATTATTTATCGAGCAGGAGAGACGCTCAAAGTGGCGTTTATTTTTTCGCTTAGAAGTGCATTTTGGAAATGCTCAAAAGAAAAAATATACGGATTACAATTAATAGAGGTAGCCATAAACCCACTAAGTTTTTTTGATGCGAAAATGACAAGCAATTTTATGTGATTTCTGTTGCTTGAACAAAAGCAGCCAGCTCGCGCACCGTCGGGTGATCAAATAAATCAGAAATATCAATTTTTCCAGGAAATAATACTTCTAACTGTTCATGTATATCCGCAAGTGCAAGTGAGCTAATGCCAATCTCAAATAAATTGTCATCGAGATTTATGTCTTTATCACTAACCGTCGAGTTGCAAATTTGTAAAATTGAACTTTCAACTGAGGTCGTTACGGCTTCCTGGCGTGTATTGCTTGCTAAGTGAAGTGCCGAGTCAAGTTCTTTAAGCACTACATCGTAATTACCATTAATATATTCTTCATTAAGACGTTGTCTCTGTACTTTTCCGCTCGTTGTTTTCGGTATGTGCTTTACCGGGATGACATGTTTTACTTCAGCGCCGGTTTTCTCATTTATCGTTCTATTTATATCTTTTACAAGCGGAATAAAAGATTCWATATCGCCACGGTATAGGATAAAAATAATCAGCTCATCTTCATTGTTRTTTTGTTTTCKTGCRCCTGTYGCTACGACYTTTCCAAGTTCGAACGGTTCAAGGTTATGAAGAATRTTTTCCAGGTCGTGTGAGTAGAAGTTTAATCCGTTAATAAAAATAATGTCTTTTATTCTGCCAGTGATAATCAATTGAYTATCAATAAATACGCCAAGGTCACCCGTATCTAGCCAACCRTCYTCAGTAATTAGYTGRCRATKTATTTYGTCTGCYTGRTARTAYCCGCTGGTGACATTYKCACCCTTCAATTGAATYTTRCCGATSGTGCTGTCGGCTAATGGTTTRTTTTCCAGATCGGTAATACGKACCTCGCAATCGCGAACWGGTTTGCCTACCAGAACAAAGTCTATGGCGTTGTCATCAGTGATTTGTGCGGTATCACCGACRGMTAAATGTGTGCGCTTTAGTTTTACGCTTTKCATTTTCTGGTCTGGYAATGGAAATGAAACYGCGAGASAAGCYTCWGCYAAWCCATATACGGGATACATYGTGTTTGTTTTGAGGCCATGAACTGACATGCTACTTAAAAAGTGGTTGCATAATTCAATCGAAATCGGTTCAGCACCATTAAAAATTTTACGCACGTTTTTCAGATCAATAGGATCAATACCTTTGGCCTCATAGACTTTAAGAAAATGTTTATAGCCAAAGTTGGGCGATGATAAAACGGTGGATTTTCTTTCACTGGCGGCGGTTAGCCATAATAAAGGGCGGCGCACAAAAACGCTGGTATCCATGATAGTTTGATTGCTCATGAGTGCGAGTGGCATAAGGTGATTTCCAATCATCCCCATATCATGAGTGAGCGGCATCCAGCTAAAGAATCTATCCTCTGATGTTAGTTGCGCGCCTTCAATCATGGCGCGGATATTTGTCATTATATTTGTATGTGTCAGTACAACACCTTTGGGCGCGCTGGTTGATCCTGATGAAAATTGAATAAAGGCGACATCTTCAAATTTAACATCATGCGCTTTACCAAAGTGAGAGAGATCTTCAATATCTTCAATTAGGATAGTTTTTTGCTGTATTAGAGAGGCTTCGGTTTCGAGATGATTTAGTTTACAAAAAGAAACCAGTTGATCTCTGGATTTAGTATCGGTGTATAGCCAGGGCGACTCAAGTTGGTTTAAGATGCGCAGTAATTTAAAGCGGTGTTCATCATTGCTGGCAGAGGTGACGGGTACCGGTATAATGCCACCATAAAGACTTGCCCAAAATACATCCAGAAAAAACTCATTGTTAGCTGTGTGAATAACAAGCTGCTCCCCCGCTTTTATACCAGACTGTTGCAGGTGAAACAGGATGCCCATAGCACGATCTTTCAGGTCTTTATAGCAAACATGGGTTTCTTCATTGCCACTACGAAGGTAGTTGATGCCGATGGTTTCGCTAAGATTGTTATCCAGCGTCTGAGGGAGTGTTGTGAGTGATATCGTCATTATTCAGGGTATCAATTAGGGCCAATTATTATCGACATGGAGATTTATATTGTATATGTTGATTTTATCTTAACGCCGGCTTATCTGCATCATTATGCTGTATTTAGTCCGCAGGTTGATAGCCGGTTCAATTTCGATAGTCTGATTAGGTAGAGCATCAAGTTTAAAATGTTTGAGTAATATCGAGAGGTGCGCCTGCATTTCTATATATGAGAAATATTCACCTATACAGCGTCGGGAGCCGGCAGAAAACGGAATAAAAGCAAACTTGTGTTTCAGGTTAGCGCCATCATTAGCAAAATGTTGAGGATGAAAAGTGTCCGGCTGTTGCCAAAGTTTAGGGTCACGGTGGGTGAAGTAAGGCGACAGAAAAATATTGCTGCCAGCAGGAATAGCGTAACCMGAAACCTCGTCATCATCGATAGCTTGTCGGCTAAATAGCCAGACAGGGGGGTAAAGCCTTAATGCTTCATCGATACATTGTTTAATAAAGCTTAGTTTTGGTATGTCGTCTGTTTYGATGCTRTCATTTTYAACATACTTAACCGACTCGTTATACGCTTGYGTATCAGCATCAGAATGTTGTGATAGCTCATACCAGACCCAGTTTAGTGTGCCGGCAGACGTTTCATGTCCAGCAATAATCATGGTCATCACTTCGTCAATCAATTCTTTATCTGACATGCTTGCACCATCCTTATCGGTGGCGGACATCAGTGCGTCGAGTAAATCCAGGTTTGCCTGTGGATGCTCTCGTCTGGAGTCGATAACTTTCTGTATTACTTTACCTAATTGACGAAATCTCATCGCAACAGAAAGGTCGCGTGTTGGATCATCGACAAGAAATGAAAAAGGATTTTTGCCGTGTTCAGCAATGATAATGTCGAGGTCATCACTWATWAGTGCRCGTAAGATAWCYTCTARTGCAAAAGCACTCATTTCAGTGGTGATATCGATAGTTKCGCCYGTTTCRGCNAAWTTTTYNCCATTTTGRAATTAATTTTTGCGTGACACTTTTAATCATTTCGCATAACTGTAGTATGTTACTGCGATTAAAAGCCGGTTGAATCATAGTGCGTTGACGTCGCCAGAATTCACCATCACTGACTATAATGCCATTACCTAACAGCATTTTAACGCGTTCAAARCCAGGACCTTTCCGRTAGTTTTTGTGRTTACTGATAAGAATATATTTAATCGCATCGGGATCGGTGATGAGATAACTCAAGGCTTTACGTTTCTCATCATTTATTTTTATGATGTTGCCATATTGACTCAGAAGTTTTGCCATGGCTGTTTGTGATTCGATATCGATATCGATGGTMARMGGCTCATCGGGTCCYGGRGCAAGAATATTTGATTTAGTAACTTCAGACATAATGGGTGTAAAAATAGTAGAATTTGATAATGAAYAGTGTTCGATTATATTACATAAAACATGCGGGTGAGAGTGATCTGGCTCAAATAGGACCAATGATAGTTGAGCAGTGGATAGCGTCATTAYCTATTCAGAAGCAGGATGCCATACAGCGACTATTGCATCACCGAAGTCAGGTCAACTCATTAGCGGGTTTACGGCTATTAAAAAGGTGTGCCGTTGACTCGAATATATCAAATTTTAATTTGAAGGATGTCGAATACCCAGAAGTAGGCAAGCCATTTTGGAAGAATGAGAGTGACTTTTTTGATTTCAATATTTCACATTCGGGCAATTTTATACTGGTTGTTTCCAGTCAGTCGGCGTTAGTCGGCATTGATGTCGAGAAAATAAAAGAACTCAAGCGGTTGAATTTTAAAATGGTGATGTCTTCGCAAGAGCTGGCGCAAATTCAGAAACAGCCAGTATTATTTTTTGATCTGTGGTCTAAAAAAGAAGCCGTGGTAAAAGCAGCAGACACGGTTGGTCTGGCAAGGATGAACGATGTCAAGTTGCAAGTAGATAGTGCAGAGCTGGATGAAAAAAAATGGCATTTGAAAACGATAAGTCTAGATGATGGCTACGTGATAAATTTAGCGACTTCAGAACCGGTTGATGAAGTCATTTTAAAGCAACTTCAATTAACACAATTAGATTAATTTTATGGCAACCAATCCGTATGGTAAAAAAACGCAAAATATAAATTCGAATGAAGCCTCGGATGAGCAGCCAAAAGGTGTCGTGGTAAAAAATAAAAAGCAGCCGCGTCAAATGACGGCTAAAAGAAAAATCAGCAACCTGTTGTTAAAACCGTTGATTCTTATCATCGTTAATGTTATCTGGCTGACATGWCGAGTAAAAATAATCGGTCAGCAAAATATGGACGCAGTTATTAACCAGCAAAAACCGGTTATCCCCTGTTATTGGCATCAGCAACATTTATTTTGTGCCTGGTATATGTTGAAACAAATCAAGCGAGGAATGAATGTTGGTTTTCTGGTGAGTCCATCGGTCGATGGTGAAATTCCTGCACAAATTGCTTTAGCACGTGGTGCAAAAGTGATCCGTGGATCATCAACGCGCACAGGTGCGCAAGCGCTACGTGATATGTACCAAATTATTGTTAAACAAGGGGTCTCGCCAGTCACCACTTCGGATGGTCCGACGGGTCCAATTTTTAAATTTAAACCCGGTGCAGCAATGTTATCGCAGATGACTAAAGCACCGATGGTTCCAGTCGCCTGTGCAGCAAAAAGTGCCTGGTATCTAAGTTCATGGGATCGCTTTATGGTGCCAAAGCCGTTTACTAAAATAGTGGTTGCCGTGGGTGAAAGGGTCAGCGTGGACAAAGCAGAAAAAGACTTAGCACCGGCGCAAGAGAAAATGGAAGAGGCGATAAATGGCTTGATGAAGCGCGCGAAACAGGCTTTATAAGTGTTTAGAGCGCTTTTCACGATGTAGATTTCGCCCTGCCCTGGCGAAGTCTATTTCGTGCAAAGCGCTCAGGCAGTAATGATTAACACGGTCTTATTGAGTCAAAATCGCAAACATACTGGTACTCAGCATGTTAAGACTTATGTCTGACGAAGGGCGCGCGCTTCCAGGGCCGTTATTCTCGCTTCGATGGGCGGGTGTGAAGAAAACAGCGCCATGATGCCACCCTTATCATTAATGCCAAAAGCGGCCATTTGTTCGGGCAATGCTTCGGGCTCTACCTGACCAAGACGTTTAAGTGCATTAATCATATTCTGATGCCCGGCCAGATCAGCACCGCCAGTGTCAGCAACAAATTCCCGTTTCCTTGAGAAATACATCACGATGGTAGAGGCTAGTATGGATAAAATAACCTGTGACACTATGACTGTTACAAAGTAACCAATACCATGCCCCTGATTATTTTTTAATATAACGCGGTCAACAATATGACCAATAATACGTGATAAAAACACCACGAAAGTATTCACCACGCCTTGAATTAGTGCCAGAGTCACCATGTCGCCATTTGCAATATGGCTCATTTCATGACCGACCACGGCTTCCACTTCGCCTTGTGACATTTTATCAAGCAAGCCTTGAGAGACTGCCATTAATGCCTTGTTTTTACTGGCACCGGTAGCAAATGCGTTCATCGCCGGTGAAGGAAAAATAGCCACTTCGGGCATTTTGACGCCGACAATTTTTGCCTGCTTTTCAACCGTATCAATCAGCCATCTTTCTATATTGTTCTTTGGGCTGGTAATGACAACTGCCCCGGTCATGCGTTTTGCCATCCATTTGGACATCAGTAATGAAATAAAAGAACCTCCAAAACCGATGACGCCTGAGAGGATGACCAGTGCCTGAATATTTAGATCTGAGCCGTTCTCAGCTAATATGCTGTCAACGCCCAGTAGTCTTAGAGTAATGCTTAATACCACCATAATGGCGATATTGGTCATAAGAAATAACATAATTCGTTTCATAATTTTTCCTGTTTATATGTGTTTATAAGTTGCTGGACTTATGTTTGGTTCTTACTTTGGCGACGTAATGATACGTTGTAGTGATGCAATGTTACAGTGGCTATTAATATAAATTAATTCGAATATATATTGTTATTAGTTCGAATTATACGAAGATTAATCAGAGGCTTTTTTGTTATCTCTGGGATTTTTTAGTGGGAAGAGTCAGCCAGATAAAGCCAGAACTCCTTGCCAGCACTGAAGCTAAAAGAATGCCAGTTTTAGTCATAAGTAGATTTTCAGAGGTGCCCTAGGAGTCTGTCCGAGAATGGCAATGAGTGCGTTCAACTTTCTTTAATTTAATATGCAATGCTGCTTTAGCCATTAAATGCGCACTGACTGGAGCCGTTATAAACAAAAATACAGTCACTAGTATTTCATGCAGACTGGCGGCTTCAGTGCTGAAACTAAAGTACAACATAGAGGCGATTAAAATGGCCCCCACGCCAAGTGTAGTGGCTTTGGTTGGGCCATGCAGGCGCATATAAAAATCCGGTAGTTTGTATAACCCTATTGAACCTACCAGGGTGAAAAATGCACCCATTAAAACCAGCGCAGCTAAAATCCAGTCAAGCATTTATTATCTCCAATTCGTCTGTCATCTCGAACATTTTTTTGTGAGAAACCTTATACAACGCGAGTATAAGGTTTCTGCGGCTGATCGAGATGACAGACGGACGTTTTTGTTTTTCATTAACCATTAGTCTCTATTCCATTACATCGCCGCGGAGTAGATATTTACTCAGCGCAATCGTGCCAACAAAACCCATAACAGCAATTAATAATGCTGCCTCAAAATACAGGGCGCTGCCAAGGTGTAAACCCAATAAAACCACCAGGGCAATGGCGTTTATATAAAGTGTATCCAGAGCCAGGATGCGATCGGGCAGATCGGGGCCTTTTAATAAACGCATAAAACTGAGTAATACCGAAAAACCCAGCATGGCAAAGGCGATAGGTATAACCGTTTCTAATAGTGAACCTTCTAACATGGTGTGAATACCTTTTTAAGCGGTGTTTCATACCGCTGTTTTATTTGTTTAATGGCATCTGGAACATCTTCCACATGCAGAGCATGTACCAATAAATGACGACGATCCGTACTAAGATCGCATGAAACCGTGCCGGGCGTTAAGGAAATCGTGTTAGCTAACAGACTAATTCCTAATGGTGTTTGAATATCCAGATCGATATAAAAAAAGGCAGGTTTTAAATTTTTGTTACTACCCAATATTAATTTTGCGACCATGACATTCGCGATAATAATATCGAATAACACAATGATTAAAAATTTTAGCAAAGTTAATGGCGACTTAATAGACACTTTTTCAGGCCAGAAACCAGAGGTCAGTAAAGGAATAAGAACCGCAAATACCAGCCCTAATACGATATGCCCAGGCGAAACGGTATTGTTAAGTAATAACCAGATTAGCCATAACATGATGGTAAGAATGGGGTGTGGTAATACTTTAGCAAAAAATAATTTAAACATTACTCACCCTCCTTTAGCACGACCTGTTTAGACAAAACGGCTTCGATATAGCTTTTATTATCCAATTGTTGTTTAGCGGCTGATTCGGTAAAAGCAGTAATCGGCCCGGCAAATATGACCAATAGTGGGCTTGCCATAAACAAGCCGATAACCGCAATAATCGAGACGCGGTTAAGTGGCTCGCCAGCTATCGCTACCCCGGTTTGCTGGTTTATTTTATTGTGCGTTTTATTTTGAGCCGTATTGTTTGCTTTATCGTGTTCCTCACTATCAGCAATCACCTGATAAAATAACAGTGAACCGGTACGCGCCATACTAACAATCATAATAAAACCGGCCACCAGTACAACCGTTAAAATCAAACCAGACCAATGATGATTGAGTGATGCACTTAAAATAAGCACTTTGCCAAAAAAACCGGATAATGGTGGCATACCCGTCATGGCGACAGCAGCAAACATAAACAGTGCACCAATTAAAATAGCGCCGGGCATAGCGTAACCGGATTCAAAGCGATCTTCAAAACGRCCRCGACCCCGTGAAATAATATCCGCTAACAAAAATAAACCACCTGCAATTAAGGTAGAGTGAATAAGGTAATAAAGGCTGGCACTCAACGCCAAAGCATTGTTGACACCCACGCCAATAAGTAAAGTCGCCACCGATGCTAACACCAGGTAGGCCACTTGCTCACGCAATCCTCTGGCAGCCATCACGCCAAACGCCGCTAACATAAGCGTAAGCAATCCCAGCCCTAATATCCACGGCAGATAATAATTTGCCAGACTACCCGCTTCATCGCCGAAAATAGTACCGTGTACTCTGATAATGGCATAAATACCGACTTTGGTCATAATGGCAAACAAAGCCGCGACCGCCGCCGAGGTATGGGTATAGGCGATGGGCATCCACAAATAYAATGGAAACAAAGCTGCCTTGATRCCAAAKACMAGYAGCAGCARCAWGCCTGCTGCWGCCACCATGCCYAAATCATCYTCCGGCAACAATGCAAYCTTAACKGCCATATCAGCGATATTCAGTGTACCTAAAATACCGTAYAAAACRCCSACYGCAAACAAGAAYAAGGTCGCACCAACCAGRTTTATAATRACGTAATGTAAACCCGCTTTTGTGCGTAGTCGKCCACCACCRTGTAAYAACAAACCGTAAGAWGCCAGYAGTAATACTTCAAAAAAGACAAAAAGATTAAATACATCGCCGGTTAGAAAAGCGCCATTTAAACCGAAAAGAAGCAGYTGAAACAGGACATGAAAATGCGCGCCTTTTTTATCCGTGTTAGTGGCAATGGCATAAACCAATGCTGCCAGAGCGAGCACGGAGGTAATAGCAACCATCAGAGCTGATAATTGATCGAGTACCAGTACAATACCAAAAGGTGCTTGCCAGTTACCCAGCAAATAGACCTGATGWCCACCGATCACAGATTCTTTAACCAGGAAAAAACTTAAWACTATTAACCCTGATACCACCAGTAGATTAATAATACGTTGCCATTGYAAGCCCCCTGYTTTGGCAAACAACACAACAAATCCGGCAATCAGTGGCAAAAATACTGGCCATGCAGCTAAATGCATCATTGTCCGTCACCCTGATAATCTGGCTTCAGAGGTGTTTTTTTACGGTTTTGTTCTGGCGGTAATTCGTCTTTAGCCAGGTGCAGGCCGTCAACGTGATCATTGCCCAGCTCACCGCGTGCTTTAAGTGCTAACACAATTAAAAACGCGGTCATACCAAAAGCAATAACAATAGCAGTTAGCACCAGTGCTTGTGGCAAAGGGTCACTATAGGCGGTTGCAGTGCTATCAATAATAGCCGGATAACCAATGGTTAAACGCCCCATGGCGAATAAGAACAGGTTTACYCCATAAGCCAATAAGGTTAAACCCAGTACCACAGGGAAGGTGCGTGCACGTAAGGTTAAATACACCCCGGTTGCGGTTAATACGCCAATACATAAGGAAATCAGCCACTCCATTATGTTGCCTCCTGCTGCTTGTTATTATCATTCTTTTGTTGATGCTGTTTATGAGAAGCATCACTCAATTTACCTAGCTGCACTAAACTCATCACCGTGGCACCAACAACGACAAGGAATACCCCTAAATCAAACGCGATGGCACTCGCCACTTCAAACTTGCCAACCACCGGCCATGTTAAATAAGTAAACGTCGTGGTAAGGAAGGGAAAACCTAACCCCATAGCAACTAAACCTGTCACCGTAGCAATTAACAAACCTGCGCCTATCACTGAATGCATATCAATTTTTAGACGCTCACCCGTCCAGGCGAGGCCATTGGCTAAATACTGTACGATTAACGCAACAGCAGCAATTAAACCCGCGATAAAACCACCACCTGGCAAGTTGTGCCCGCGGATAAGRATAAATGCCGCTACCATCAACATCAAYGGAAACAATAAGCGTGTCAGGGTTTGCATAATRASGGGGTGATTGTCYTSRTTCCAGATTAARCCTTTTTCATCRTGACCCGGGGCATGCARCTTCAAGCCTTGTAATAARGYGTATATCCCCARACCYGCTAAWGCCAACACCACAATTTCCCCTAGCGTATCTGTGCCTCGAAAATCAACCAGGATGACATTGACGACATTGGTTCCACCACCACCCGGTACCGAATTAGCCAGGAAGAATTCAGAAATAGGTAAATACTCTCGCGTCAWAACACCCATTGCTAAAATCATCACGCCAACACCYGACACAACGGCAAGTAGAACATCGCGAGCAATACGCACGCGGCCTATTTCTTGAGGGCTGGTTTGTGGCAGGAAGTACAGYGCTAACAATAACAGTACAATGGTGACTATTTCGACCGAAAGCTGTGTYAAAGCCAGATCCGGGGCAGAGAATTTAACAAAAACCAGTGCGACGATTAARCCCACAACMCCAATCATYACCACAGCAAGCAAACGTTGTTGRTGTGCTTGCTGATGWGAGGCTAAYACGGTCATCACACTGGCAACAATAAGCACAAAAGCGGCTAATACACTGACGCCATCTACTGGCATCAATTCTCTTTGGCCCAATAAAGGCGCTGACACAGACATGAAACCAATCGCACCCGCAACAAAAGCGGCGCCAATAATCCAGGCAAGCGCATTTTGTAAAGAGCCTTTATCAAAAGCACGGGTGATGACCACAGCCAGGCGGTTGACACTATTTAATACAAAGTGGTAAATAACACGGGCATCCAGATGGGCAATGTTACGATCGTGCCATGCAAACAATCGCTCACGGAAGATATAAACCACCACGCCTAAAGCCAGGGCTATAGTGCTCATCATCAGCGGTAAGTTAAAACCATGCCAGATCGCCAGGCTATACTCTGGAGGCGTTGCCTGCAAACTTCCTGCGACCGCCACTGCTAAAATAGGTGAGACCACAATCATTGGGATAATACCAACGGCCAAACAAAGCAGTACCAGAATATCGACCGGAATTCTCATAAAACGAGGAGGTTCATGCGGTGTTTTAGGTAAATTAATCGGTTCGCCATTAAAAAATACATCATGTATAAAGCGCAATGAATAAGCCACTGCAAAAACCGCTGCCACCGTAACTAAAATAGGCACTACCCACATTAGCGCTGACGTTTGTGTTGCGGACAGCGCCTGTTCAAAAAACATTTCTTTGCTTAAAAAGCCATTTAACAGGGGGACACCTGCCATTGCGGCGGCAGCGATCATCGCCAGTACGGCAGTATGCGGCATGTATTTAAGCAAGCCATTCAGTTTGCGCATGTCACGCGTGCCGGTTTCATGATCGATAATGCCAGCCACCATAAACAGGGAGGCTTTAAATGTTGCATGGTTAATAATATGAAAAATGGCTGCAACTGCGGCCATCTGTGTGCCAAAACCGAACAGCAAGGTAATTAAACCTAAATGGCTGATGGTCGAATACGCCAGCAAACCTTTAATATCATGTTTAAACAACGCCATATAGGCGCCAAGCAACAGGGTAATAAGACCAGCACCACCCACAATCCAGCTCCATTCCGGGGTGCCGGACAAAACCGGGAAAAATCGGGCTAACAGAAAAATACCTGCTTTTACCATGGTGGCAGAATGTAAGTAAGCAGAAACAGGGGTCGGTGCCGCCATTGCATGTGGCAACCAGAAATGAAAAGGAAACTGCGCTGATTTGGTGAAAACACCAATTAAAATAAGTATAAGAATAGGCAAATATAATTCATGCGAGCGTACTAGATCGCCTGCGGCTAATACATCGCTAAGATTATAACTGCCGACGATATTGCCCAGCATGAGCACGCCAGCGAGTAATGCCAAACCACCACCACCGGTAATAACCAGCGCCATTAATGAACCTTCACGGGCATCTTTACGGTGTTGCCAATAACTGATGAGTAAATAAGAAGAAAGTGACGTCAGTTCCCAGAAAATAACCAGTTGTATCAKRTTTTCGGAAAGYACAATRCCGAGCATTGARCCCATAAACATCAGTAAATAGGCGAAAAATCGGCCCATACAATCTTTTGAAGCCAGATAATAACGTGCGTAAATAATGACTAATAGACCAATGCCTAATATAAGAATGGCAAACAATAACGCCAGRCCATCCAGACGRAAGGCGAAYTCCAGRCCAATAGCCGGTATCCACGACCAACTTTGAATTAAGGTTTCGCCGGCAAACACCGCAGCCATTGAGGGTGCTAATAAAGCCAGAGCTAATACTGTTGTGGCTGCCGCGATCCAGGCAGAGGCCAGTCGACTATAAGAAGCAGCCCAGGCGGCAAAAATAGCCGCTATAAAAGGTAGCAAAGCTACYATTGGCAARTTAGAGGTTAAAAGAGTCATAGTTTATCTGTTGCTAGAGCCTCTTGAAAAACGCCAAGTATGAGAAAAATATCGATAACTTACAGCGATATAAGGCATGTAAGTTATCGATTCTTTATTGTCATCAAGTGGTTTTACAAGAGGCTCGGTAAATAATGTTTACGTAACGTCCCTGATGCTCCATCAATACAGCCGTGACAGAGTACTAGAGGCCGAGCAGTTATAGTAGCAGAGCATAATTAATCACAGGCGGTTAATCAACTCCAAATAGAGATCAAAAGTTGGCCATTTGCATTTGTGAGGCTTATCAACCAGATTCCTGACTGTAGCGACTTATTTTTTGACTAAAATCTTTCTAAGACCCGGGGAATTAGCAGGCGCTAATGTTATCTGTGTGATCTTTGTCAATATTTATTTTTGCTGCATGRCWAWMMMWGMRRMWWRMWWWRMKWWSRTARTTWCSYWTGMAWARGWRTWYGKTYTTSTWYTMSAAWMAAGKGWRRKYWWTGTTTAAGCAATGTTTGTTGCCGATCCAGTTTTCTTGCTACAGTGCGTCGAGCGCGATCCATGGCGCGATCAATAGCCGCATACATATCAGCTTCCGTGTCTTCTACGACAACATCGGGTAGTCCAGGTATAACTACTTGCAGATGGCAGCGTTTATCTGTGCCGCCACGAGGGCCATTAATATCAGAGAGTCTTATAACAACACGCTTTATATTAATGCTGAAATATGACATGGAAAAGAGCAGTCGCTGCTCAGAATATTTAAGTAACGCATCGGTTAAAGAAAAACCGCGAGATTGAATATCAATTTGCATATAATTCTCCATCTATAGTTAAAAACATTCACTATTAAAGATAATATGTACCTTTAATTAACAATAAAAGTCGAATATAATTTACATATTAATCGAATAATTCGAAGTATGGCGGCGCTATGGTTAACTATAAACATCTGCATTACTTTTGGGTGGTTGCTAAGGAAGGGGGTATTGCTCGCGCCAGTGAAAGATTACATCTGACTCCGCAGACTATCAGTGGTCAGCTAACGTCGCTGGAAAATCAGTTAGGGGTAAATTTGTTTTCACGTGTGGGTCGCGGACTAGAAATCACTGAAACAGGAAGATTTGTATTAAGTTATGCGGATGAGATTTTTTCACTTGGCGGAGAGCTGGAAGAGCTAATACGTCAATTGCCTGCCAGCTTGCCCAAAACATTACGTGTTGGTGTGGTTGACGTGGTTCCAAAATCTATCGCGCATCGTATCCTTGCGCCTGCACTGACGATGGCAGAACCCGTCAGATTAGTGTGTCAGGAGTCCGGTTTGAATACATTATTAGCCGAACTGTCCGTGCATCGCCTTGACCTGGTATTAGCTGATCGGCCCATACCATCGACAGTCAGTACCCGGGGATATAGTCATAAGTTAGGTGAATGTGGTGTGAGTTTTTTTGCGACTGCCAAAATAGTAAAAAAACTTAAAAATGATTTCCCTCAATGTCTGGATGGCGCACCGATATTATTACCAAGCAGCGGCAGTTATCTACGGTCAAGTATTGACCGCTGGCTAGATAAAAATCGACTATACCCACGTATCATTGCTGAGTTTGATGATAGTGCTTTAATGAAAGTCTTTGGCCAGGAAGACGCAGGCATTTTTATTGCGCCATCGGCTATTGAAGCAGAGGTAGAATCACAATGTAATGCGACTTGTATCGGTCGCGTTAATGAAGTGAAAGAACGTTTTTATGCTATTTCTGTAGAACGAAAAATATTGCACCCAGTCGTCGTAAGCATAATGGAAACAGCTAGAGAATCATTGTTTTCAAACAACAAAGTGACAGCAGATACATAAATATTGTAGTGTACTAATAGAAAGGCATTGCAATACTGTCAGCATTTCGTTTTAAATCATCATTCACTTGTGGATTCATCGAATATTTCGAATAATAATTAAGTTTTATTCGACTTTTACAAAGATGCTGTAACGCATAAAATAGAATTTTTTGTAGCAAAAACGACTGCTTAAGTGAGAATGTTATGTTATATAATGTCTATCGAAATCGACTTGATACCATCAAACRGTGGTTTGAAATCACCAGTGCCATTTTCAATCCAGCTCGCTTACCGGTCAAAATTCGGGTCAAAGAGTTAGATGCTTATCAACAATATGATGCACAGAGAAAGTTACATGCACTAAAACGTAGACGTTAATGTAATGTGTTGAGATAACGCCTTTTGGTTACATAGTATTTGATCGTCTATTTATAGGCGTGATTATTATTGGGAAGTTATGATTAATAAAAGTTTTGCAGTAATCATGTTTGGTTTGTTATTGATGATTCTATTATCTGTTTTGATATATTTTGAAATGAGATCACCGATTATTTACATACTGTTAGCTGTCGGTTTTATTCTAATAGGTGTAGGGATACTGATGGGTTTTATCAAGATGGTATCCGAGGGTAAATAGAAAAAACGAAGTTAAGAGTGGTATTTAAAAAGCATTCTATAATCACTAATTAATAGGCAGTATTTGCGAATGATAATGCTACCGTTACAACAATCATCAGGTATCTAAGAATATGACAGACAGCCAAGAAGATAAGTATGCTTACTATACTAAAGTGGCATGGATTATTTATGCCCTAATAGTCCTTACATTTATCGTTGTGTTGGTGCTATTTGTCGCCCAGGACAACGAAGAAAGGTTTTTCTACGGGATAATGCCTGCGGCTGCAGCTTATGTTCTTCGCCCCATGAATAAACCCTTTAGTAAATTAATTTTTAAGTTCACTGGCGCTTCTTATCCTGAAAAGAAAGAATAAACAGCTAACGGGGTACATTAAAAGCCTCTGTCGGATGTGTTCCGGTCAGAGGCTTTTTTGGTTATAATTCACCACAATATTAATTACACTAGAGTTTTATATGCCACGTTCTGATACATACGTTGGACTTCAAAACGAAGATAATGGCGGTATGACCGCTATTGGAAAAATTATTCGTGATGCCTGGGTATTTGGCTTAATCGAAGAAACTGAAACTTGCGAAGGCTGGAACCTTGCACGTTTCGACGTCTTATTGGATAAGGTAGATAAAGAATGGGATAAATATGGTTGTATGGTGAGTAATTTACCACCGGAGCTATTTGAGGCGCACCAGAAAATTCATAACCAGGCAATAGAAGATGCAAAAGCGGCTGGATGGTGTGGAGAAGTAGAAACCGATGATGAAAAATAAACCATTCGGGTACATTTTTTAAGAACTTTTTTGCCGCCTGTTGTTAGTACAAATGACTAAACGGTGATACCGCATGGTAATTGAACTTCCGCTCTTATCTGGATTTTATGGTCAGTATAATTCACTCGAAGTCTGTTTGAAATGGCACAGTGAAGAAATCCTGAGAGATTTGAATGTCTTCTTTGTCAATGTGGCGTATTTTGCATAAAACGACATTCAAAATTCGATAAATTTCGGCCCCTTCGCAAACCGTTTGTTCTTTTAGTGCATGCATACTCGATCATCTTTACTTATTGACAAATTGTAAAGATACGATTATTCTTTACAGATAACCATATAGTAAAGGAGACTGTGCCATGCCTAAAGTGAGCGCAAAANGACAAATTACATTGCCCGTCGATCAGTGCCGTCAGGCACATATAGAACCGGGTGATGAATATCATAGTTATGTCGATAACAATGGCTATATCACTATTATTAAAAGCACGCCTGGCGCAGCTAAAGGGATATTAAAAGGTGTTAAAGCTGATAAGCGGATGAGTGATCAAGCATCACTGCAGAGTACGCTTGATTCATGATTGCGGTTGATACGAATGTACTACTTCGATATTTGCTTGATGATGATGCCGGACAATCAAAAAAAGCAGCATCAATTATTGCAGGTAATAGTAATATCCTGATTACTGATATAGTACTAACGGAAACAATCTGGACGCTTAAAGGTAAGAAATACAACCTTAATAAAGAGTCTATTATAAAAGTTATCAATACTTTATTTGCAGAACCAAATATTATRTTTGAAGACGGACAGACTGTTTGGCGGGCTTTAAATGACTATAAACAAGCAAAAACAATAAAGGTAGGCAATAAGCGAAAAGAAGCTGACTTCCCTGATGCTCTTATGGTCAATAAAGCGTTATATGTTGCTGATACATTAAATGAAACGTTAGACGGTGTGTATACATTTGATCTTGCGTTACAAACGTTACCGAGAACAAAAATACCTTAACTCAATGCCACTCTGGTCAGGGTCTGTTTACTAAAGCAATAAAACCCACGTTGAGGGGCATAAAACCCAGGCATTAAAAAGCGCATCTTTTGATGGGGTAATCGGGGACAGACCAGAATGGCACTAAGTTAAGCCTGTTTTGCATAAACTCTGCCTCGATGTGGTGTGACTCTCATTTCATGTCGCGGAGCAGTCAAT
>NVWZ01000031.1 GCA_002746365.1 Thiotrichaceae bacterium | reverse complement strand
ACCTGAAGCATGCATCTGCTGCGTTATGAGCCTTGAAAATGGAATAACCATTCTGCTGCGGCTCACGCCTTGCAGCTACACGCTTCAGGTCACGCAGAGGACATAAGCAATTAATAGAGGTGCCCTTAATATTATATTGTCATCTCGACCAGCGGGAGAGATCTTATACAGCGACTTTTAAGATATCTCCCGCTGGTCGAGATGACATGGTTGAGCTATTTAAAAAAATCTATTTTCTCTCAGCATGGTCTAATTATAATTGAATAGCACCATTATTGATTAATGTTAGTAAAACAATTTCATCAGTAGCGCTCATTTTATTTTTTAATTTTTTGGTATCGATGCAATCATTTTCACAAATTATTTCTGCAAAGTTTTTGCTGACGTTATAACTTGTTCCGTCGACAAATAATAAGGCATCACTTTTATTCTGACTGAATAAAAAATGAGAATAGGGTGACTGGCTTAAATGAGTGTTTTCAGTGAGTTCAGGTAAAAATTCATAATGGGTCAGTGGCATATCTAAAGTGATATCGTCGAATGCTTTGTTGTCGCTGCAGTATTGTCCCAGCCATTGTTTTACCTGTTCATGTTCAAGTGTCATCCCTTGTTTAATATGGTCGATAAACTGTGACACGGTATGGTGTGTGATTTCTGCATGATGGACAGGTACTGCCGGTGCTATATCTCGATAACGTTTATCCGACCGGGTGTGTTCGTTAACGAAATGGATGTAATCATTTGCCATAGATTTTATAGAGGGTGCCCGAAAACCAATTGAAGCGGTCATACAATGTTCTTCGATACCGTCCTTATTGGTAAACGCTTGAGCGATTCCGTGGTGTGCTACATTGGGTGGCAGGTATAACATATCACCTGCATTTAACAGCCACTCCTGCTCACTTGAGAAATCTTTTAAAATGCAGAGATCGGTGTCACTTAASAYTTCAGGTGAAAAGTTTTCACTTATYTTCCACAATCGTTCGCCGCTTAGTTGTATTAAAAAGACATCGTAAGCATCGGTATGTGCGCCGACCGAACTTTCAGTTGGCGCATAACTAATCATTAAATCATCGACTCGCCAGTCGGGGATAAAACGAAAGGCATTGAGTAAAAACTTTGACGCSGGATAATGTTTTTCTACATCACTCACCAATAGCGACCAGCCGGAAGGGGRKAGCTGCGAAAATCGGTCTTCCTGAAAAGGGCCGAATTCTACTTGCCAGTTTTTATCTTTATTTTTTTCAATAACCAGTCTGGCATTAACATGTTCTTCACAGGCAAGACCGGCTAGTTCATCGGCGCTTATTGGAGATTGTAAATCAGGAAAGGCATTCCTGATTATGAGTGGTTTTTTTTGCCAGTAATGACTTAAAAAGTCATCAATACTGGTTTTACCTAATGAATTAAGGACACCCTTATGCAGTTCAAAGGTTTTTAGTTTGCTCAATGGCGTTACCAATATAATTATGTGGTGTCAGTTCAAGCATGTTTTTACGTGCTTCTTCGGGTACATCGAGTGTTTCGATAAACGCTTTGAATGCCTCTTGTGTAATGGCTTTACCGCGCGTTAATTCTTTTAGTTTTTCGTAKGGRTTTTCAATACCGTAACGACGCATAACGGTTTGTATCGGTTCTGCTAACACTTCCCAGCTACTRTCGAGATCGGCWTTGATAACRTCGACATTAATCTCCAGTTTATTAAGRCCTTTTAACATTGATTGGTAAGCAATCATACTGTGTGCAAAACCGACGCCAAGATTTCTAAGTACAGTCGAATCCGTCAGATCACGTTGCCAGCGAGAGATGGGTAATTTCAATGATAAATGATTGAGTAATGCGTTAGCCATGCCCAGATTTCCTTCAGCATTTTCAAAATCAATGGGGTTGACCTTGTGCGGCATAGTTGATGAACCAATTTCACCGGCAATGGTTTTTTGTTTGAAATAAGCATTGGAGATATAAGCCCAAAGATCACGACTGAAATCGATAAGAATGGTGTTGAATCGACTGATGGCATCAAACATCTCAGCCATGTAGTCATGTGGTTCAATCTGGATGGTATACGGATTAATTTTCAGACCGATGGATTCTATAAACTGCTGTGAGAAAGCCGGCCAGTCGATATCCGGGTAAGCGCTTATGTGTGCGTTGTAGTTGCCTACTGCACCGTTCGCTTTGCCAACGATTTCTATTGCTGCGACTTGATCGCGTTGTTTGCGTAAACGAAAAACCACGTTAGCAAACTCTTTACCCACGGTAGTGGGTGAGGCGGTTTGCCCATGTGTGCGACTTAACATGGGTTGTGCGGCCATCTCTTGTGCCTGTTTGCTCATATTGTCGATGATTTCATCCATTGCGGGTAATAATATGTCATCACGCCCGGCTTTTAACATCAGGCCGTGAGATAAATTATTGATGTCTTCTGAGGTACAGGCAAAGTGTAAAAATTCATTACTGGCTTCGAGTTGTGCGTTACCCTGAATTTTTTCCTTTAGGAAATATTCAACGGCTTTAACATCATGATTGGTTGTGCGTTCGATGGTTTTAATACGCTCGGCATCGTTTAGCGAGAAATTATCGACGATGTTATTCATCACTTTCATGGCATCATTACCGAGCGCCGGAACTTCGCTAATATCACTATGAGCCGCTAGCGCTTGAAACCATCGCACTTCGACCAGCACACGATGTTTGATTAGCCCGTATTCACTAAATATGTCTCTGAACATTGCGGTTTTAGAACCATAACGTCCATCGACGGGTGAAATAGCAGTCAGTTCGTTTAATTCCATCATATTTCCGTAATAAATCTGTTATAAATCAGTATAAAAGCGGTATTATATCACTCTAAAATGGTGCGGTGCGAATACCATCTTAAGCACCAACTTAAGTGAAAGGGTAGAGCTAAATGGGTGAGTTTAGAATAGAGAAAGACAGTATGGGTGAACTTCAGGTTCCTCAAGATGCAGCATACGGTGCACAGACACAACGTGCGGTCGATAATTTTCCTATCAGCGGTATAACTATGCCGAAGGCGTTTATACAGGCGTTGGGTTTGGTTAAACAGGCATGTGCCAATGCCAATCATGAATTGGGTGGACTCGATGAGAACCGACGTCGAGCCATCTCGTCAATCTGCGATGATGTTATCAATGGTCAATTAATGGACCAGTTTCCGTTAGATATCTTTCAGACCGGCTCGGCGACCAGTACCAATATGAATGCCAACGAAGTCATCGCCAACCTGGCATCGGACGAGGCTGGTGACAAAGTGCATCCAAATGATCACGTTAATATGAGTCAGAGCTCCAATGATGTGATTCCAACAACGATTCATGTCAGTGCTGCGATAACCTGTCACCAGCAGTTAATTCCAGCGATCAATTATTTAATTACAAGCATCGATAAAAAGGCAAAATCTGTCGAAAATGTGGTGACCACAGGGCGCACGCATCTGATGGATGCCATGCCTGTGAGCCTGGGGCAGGAATTATCTGGTTGGTCTGCGCAGCTACAGGCTGCACTGTTACACATTGAAAATACCTTGCCCGAAATTCATAAACTTGCAATCGGAGGGACGGCTGTTGGTACGGGCATTAATGCAGATAAATCGTTTGGTAAATTAGTGGCCGAGCAACTATCAAATAGCACGGGGCTTTCTTTCAAGGAAGCAGATAATCGTTTTGCATCGCTAAGTTCGCAGGATGCTGCAGTGGCATTGAGTGGACAGTTGAAAACACTGGCGACATCATTAATGAAAATTTCAAATGATTTGCGCTGGATGAATAGTGGGCCACTTGCTGGCATTGGTGAAATTGCACTACCTGCGCTGCAACCGGGCAGTAGCATCATGCCTGGTAAGGTTAATCCGGTCATTCCAGAAGCAACAGCGATGGTTTGTGCGCAGGTTATCGGCAATGATACGACCATTACTATTGCTGGCCAGTCGGGTAATTTTCAATTAAACGTTATGTTACCTCTGGTTGCGCATACGTTACTACAAAGTATCGAAACGCTGTCGAATGTTTCACGATTACTGGCTGATAAAGCCATCGCAGGGTTTACAGTTAATGAAGACAATATTAATTCAGCACTAGCAAAGAATCCAATATTAGTGACTGCATTGAATACCGTTATCGGTTATGAGCTGGGTGCAAAGATAGCAAAAACTGCTTATGCAGAAAAGCGAGCTGTTATTGATGTGGCTGAGGAAATGACCGATTTATCACGTAAAGAACTGGAAGTATTGCTGGATCCAAAAAAGATGATATAAGTAAATAGTCAAAGTCATCTCGACCAGCGGGAGAGATCTTGTACTGTTACCTTTAAGAACTTTCCCGCTGGTCGAGATCGAGATGACACGATAAAATTATCGGTTCAACAGTGAATATCTGAAATTAATCATAAGAAGACTAAGCAGGTAATAATAATGAATCAGATGCTTTCAAAGATTGGTCAGTTAAATGAGATCGGTATTGCGTTATCGGCAGCAAGCGATGTCGATGTTTTATGCGATAAAATTTTAACCGGTGCGATGGAACTGACTAATGCAGACGGGGGCAGTTTATATCAAATTTCTGATGACAAAGCCTCGCTGGAATTTGTCATTGTTACCACATATTCACTGGATATTCATATGGGTGGTTGCAGCGGTCAGGAAATTAATTTCCCACCCATTTCGTTAATGGTAAATGGTGAGCCTAATAAAGCAAATGTTGTTAGTTCTGCGGTGCATGATGAAAGCACGATTAACATTCCTGATGTATACCATGCAGAAGGATTTGATTTCAGTGGCACGCGAAAATTTGATCAACAGACAGGTTATCGTACACAATCAATATTAACGGTTCCGCTTAAAAATCATCATAACGACATTATTGGTGTATTGCAGCTTATCAATGCTAAAGATGAAGAGTCGGGTGATACGCGTGAGTTTACGCTTTCCGATCAACAGCTCGCTGAATCTTTAGCCTCGCAGGCTGCTGTTGCGATTACTAATAATAAATTAATCGAAGAACAGCGTGAATTGTTTGAAGCGTTCATAAGATTAATAGCGAGTGCCATCGATGAAAAATCACCATACACAGGCGGGCATTGCAAACGTGTGCCCGAGCTAACAATGATGATTGCAGATGCATGTCATCTTTCTGATAACGGCGCCTTAAAAGAATTTAATATGACGGATAAAGATCGTTACGAATTAACGATTGCGGGTTGGTTGCATGATTGTGGAAAGGTAACTACGCCGGAATATATTGTCGATAAAGCCACTAAGCTTGAAACCATCTATGACAGAGTGAACACAGTGGATACCCGTTTTGAAGTACTGAAACGAGATGCCAGCATTCAGGCTTTGCAGGAAAAAATTGATCGCCTGACTAAAGATGCATCTTTAGATTGTTCTGATCTAGATGAAGCTCTACAAAAAAAACATTCACAGCTTGATGATGATCGTGAATTTATTCGCAAGAGTAATATCGGTGGAGAATTTATGGATGATGCATTGCAGCAGCGTGTAAGAGATATCGGAGAGTATCGGTGGACTGATTCGCATGGTGTCAATGCAAAATTTTTCAATGATAACGAAATTGAAAACCTGACCATAGCAAGAGGAACGTTAACTGGCAGTGAGCGTGAAGTCATTAATAATCATATGGCGGTTACCATTAAAATGTTAGAACAATTGCCTTTTCCAAAACACCTTGTCAATGTGCCTGAGTACGCAGGTGGTCATCATGAACGAATGGATGGTAAAGGTTATCCGAAAGGATTAACACGTGAGCAGATGTCAATACAAGCCAGGATGATGGGCATCGCCGATATATTTGAAGCACTGTCTGCGAGTGATCGTCCTTATAAAACAGGCAAACCATTAACAGAGTGCTTACGTATTCTAGGTTTTATGAAAAAAGATAATCACGTTGATCCGGATATTTTCGATGTATTTGTGCGTGATAAGGTTTATATGCGATATGCCAAGGAATTTTTACCGAAAAATCAGATTGATAAAGTTGATCATGCAGATATTCCGGGGTATGAGAGCTGAATTTTTTAATTATGGGTGGCTGTTTTTGGCTATGAATGGACGGTCAAAAACATTTTTCACCACAGAGGCACAGAGTTCACAGAGAAAAGATAATGTAGTTAGTGCGTACGAACCCAATGTAGGTGTGAATTTATTCGCACGCAGGTGCCAGAGTAAGGTTCGTCGTGCGAATAAATTCACACCTACATTGGGTTGGGCCCAACGCCACTAGTTATTTTCTCTGTGTCCTCTGTGCCTCTGTGGTGAATCGTTTTTCAATGTTTTGACTGTCCGCTAAGAGTCGTTTTCCTTATACAATTAGACGTTAGACCCTTCAAGCTGATCATTAGGCGCATCTTTAATACCATTAATCAAAATAGATGTTTTATAACCTTTCTCGCTTAGAATGTAAGAAGCCGAAGCACTAAGCCGTTCAGTATCGCAATACAAAATATAATTGACCATCGGGTCGAGTTTTTTCATCTTCATCCGTAGAAAAATTAATGGCATGTGCGTTGCGCCTTTGATATGTGCAGATGCGAACTCAGCAGGCATACGGACATCCAGCCAGGACGCTTCACCGTTTCTAACCTTTAAATTGGCAGAGGTGAAATCCACTTTATCGACCATGGGTTCGTTTAGTAATTTCAGAAAATTTTCTTTAGAAAGACGGCTTAATGTGCCTTTGCTAAGCGCCATGATTGAAGCGTTCCGTGTTGCATCAGAAATTAACGCTTCTTCACCGAAGGTAGCACCAGCTTCCAGGTTTGCCAGTTTTACTGCTTTCTCCTGTCCCGGCATGGTGCGCATAACTTTGCAGCTACCCGATTTAATGATGTAAAAATAATCACCGGCATCACCTTGTTTGATTACCTCATCGCCAGGGTTAACTTCAATGTCCTCAAGACTAGTGAAGATAGCCTGAATATTGGCGGGTGGGATGCGTCGGAATGCTTCAGTCTGCAGTAGTCGAGTCATCCAGTCATCATCGTCATCACTGAGTTCTTCAACCTGAAAACTACCCGTTTGATTCCAGGCAAGCATTGAGTCGAGAAAATCTGCTTCAATCTTAAATATCACAACATCAGAAGAAGCGGTGCAAGAAAAGTTTCTGGGAATAATATGTGCTAACGCTGGTTTCGCATCGGCCGTTCCTGCTTCAATGGTTTTTAATGTTTTACCGGCTTTAATCAGCGCTACATTACCTTTGTGTAAAAATATATGTTTATCGTCTTTATCGCCTTCAATAAAAACAGGGTCGCCACTTGAGAGTTCGAGTACTTCAAGCTTTCCTGCAATTTCTTTAAGATTTTCTGGCGTTAATGAATCAAGAGGCTGATAGTTATTTAGATCCAGAAATGAAACCGTTGTGCTCATTTGTTCGTTCCCACGTTCTTATAGTGTTTATATTTTGATACGAGTATAAATGAATATTTCAATTCTGGAACAAAAATATTAACTGAGACCCGAATGTCACTTACTTAAGCGGAAAATGAGTCCTCTCCCAGTAATTTAGTCATTGCGAGGTACGAAGCAATCCCATACTGGCAGGTAGTACACACAAGGAGATTGCCGCGCTACCGCTCGCAATGACGGAAACTCCAGCGTAAGTAAGTGCCATTCAACTGAGACCCTTTTTAACGCTGCCATGACGGAAAAGAGGCTTCGTGCAAAAGCGCTTTAACTTTTATTTCTGCTCTGTTCTGTTACATCAATGTACAGTTTTAAACGTTGACCAGGCTGTATGTATTTACCTTTAATCGTATTCCAGCGGTGCAGGTCTTTAACATTGACCTGATATTTACTGGCGATGCGAGATAACGAATCTCCATTTCGGACGGTGTACCGAATTGACCTTATGGTGCTGTTAGGATTATGCGTTATTTTCGTTGTACTTGAACCCTTTGACCAGACCACGAGTTTTTGCCCTTTTTTCAATGGATCTTTTATTGCCATACCGTTCCATTTTGCAAGGCTGTGCATATTTACTTTATATTTTCTGGAAATTTCCCAGAAGCTTTCACCATTTTGTACGATGTGAGTGATACGCGAACTGCCACTGCTACGTTTTTTATTTTGAGTGGATTTCAGGCGTTGGCTAGACGATAAAACATAACTTTTTTTATTTTTACTAGAAACGGGAATCAATAAAAATTTACCTTCGCGAATATTGTTACCACGGATATTATTGACTTTTTTAAGGTGTTTTACCGAGGTGTTATGTTTTAGCGCGATGTGGCCTAAGGTTTCACCTGATTTAATTTTATGGCGTGACCAGCGTAAATGTTCATCTTTTGCCAGTGTTGAATAATTTTTCTCAAATATTTCGGCTGAATCGGCCGGTAGTATTAGTGTGTGTGGTCCATCGGGATCAGTCGCCCAGCGATTAAAAGCCGGGTTATAGTTGTATAAAGTTTTCAGATCAACCTCAGCTAATTCCGCAGCCAGTGCCAGGTCTATCTGTGCCGTTATTGCTACCTGTTTGAATCCGGGGGCATTAGGGATGCAGCGAAGGCTGACAGAATATTTTTCTGGGTGAGAAATGATTTCTTTAAGCGCGAGTAATTTAGGTACGTACGCCCGAGTTTCTCTCGGTAATTTCAAGTGCCAGTAATCGGTTGGACGGTTGGCTTTTTTATTTCGTTTGATGGCACGTTGAACCGTGCCTGAACCCGAGTTATAAGCAGCGAGTGCCAGCATCCAGTCGCCTTTAAATAACTTGTTGAGGCGTTCAAGATAATCTAATGCCACTTGAGTCGAAGCATAGATGTCGCGTCGACCGTCATACCACCAGTTTTGTTTTAAACCGTACGCGCGACCGGTAGCAGGAATAAATTGCCAGATGCCTGCCGCACGACCATGAGAATAGGCGAAGGGTTGAAAGGCACTTTCTACGATAGGGAGTAAAACCAGCTCGGTCGGTAAATTACGTTTTTCAGCTTCTTCCAGGATGTAATGTAGAAACGGGTCGGCACGTTGTAATACGCGTGCCATGTAGTTTTTATGTTTTGCAAACCATTTTAATTCGCTGGCAACTTGTTTTTGTAACGCCGCTGAATTATCAGGGAATTGAAATCCTGCGCGAACGCGCGGCCAGATACTGAGCGTCGGTTCYTCGTTTATGTAGAGTTCTTCAAACTGATCATACTCTATGTGGTCCAACGAATTGGAGGGTAGTGTGTTTTGTACTACATGCAGTGATTTTGAATGGGCTTTATCTGACGTGGTCTCAGTGGAACTCGAACGTATTTCATTACAGGAAATAAGGGGTATTGTTATTAGAGCAACACTGAAAATTTTAAATAATGGGTTAATGCCCAGGTTAATGTCTGGGTTAATGCGATTGAATAGTGAATGTTTCAAAATAGTATGTCTTATTGTTATTTTTAGGGGGATGACGGTGTTGCTATCAGACAAGCAAAATTTCTATTGAGTTCAACTGGTTTTATGTGGTCTAGCACTATAATATTCCACGTTGAACAGTGCCTGGTTTTTATATCATTTATAATTACATTTTCTACGGCGCTAGTAATACGAAGTGTACAACATCAACACAGAAATAGGCTTATATGAGTTCAAATATTGTAGAAATATACACCGATGGGGCGTGCCGGGGAAACCCCGGTCCTGGTGGCTGGGGCGCGAGTTTGCGTTTTAATGGCAAACAGAAAAATCTTTATGGCGGAGAGGCCAAAACCACCAATAATCGAATGGAACTGATGGCGGTGATACAGGCTTTAGAGTCGTTGACACGTGCTTGTCCGGTTAAAGTTTATACCGATTCTAAGTATGTGCTTGATGGCATGACGAAGTGGTTACCAAACTGGAAGCAAAAAGGCTGGAAAACCGCGTCAAAAAAACCGGTCAAAAATGTTGAATTATGGCAACGACTGGATGCCGCTGTGCAGGCGAATGAGGTGAGCTGGCAATGGGTGAAAGGCCATTCTGGTGACGAAGGTAATGAATGCGCCGATGAATTAGCCAACCGTGGCATTGATGAAATGTTATAAAAGCGGAAGCGTGTTCCGCTCTTTTCTCAGGTAAGAAATTATGCAGCAAGATAACAAAACCAGGCAAATTGTCCTTGATACTGAAACCACGGGTTTAGAGCCGTCACAGGGGCATAAAATTATTGAGATTGGCTGTGTCGAGATGGTTAATCGTCGCCTGACAGGCAATAATTATCATCAATTTCTGCAACCTGACCGGCAGATAGATGAAGGCGCGCAGGCAGTTCACGGTATCAGTAATGAATTTCTGGCTGATAAACCTCGATTTATCGATGTCGTTAAAGATTTTATTGAATACGTCGATGGCGCAGAATTAATTATTCATAACGCGCCGTTTGATGTGGGTTTTCTCAACCATGAGTTTAAGATAGCGGGTTCTGAATACGGCAAAATCAGCAGCTATTGTCAGGTTATCGATACGCTGGTTATGGCACGTAAGATGCGACCGGGTAAAAAGAATAATCTGGATGCGTTGTGTAAAGAGTATCAGGTAAATAATGCACACCGTGAATTACACGGCGCATTGCTTGACTCAGAGTTGCTTGCTGAAGTTTATCTGCATATGACCGGTGGGCAGAGTGCTTTGTTACTTGAAAGTGATGATGTCGGCTCGGGACAAACCGGTGCATCAGCGGTGAAAAAATTATCAGCGGATCGAAAACCAATCAAGATAATTCAAGCGAATACCGATGAATTGCAGGCGCATCAGGCGATTGTTGAGAAGATGGGGTCGTCGAATTGGTAGTTGTTTGAATCAGATAGTAAAAAAATTTCACCGCAGCGACGCAGAGGTAAGCAGTTAGTGGTGCTGTGTTTTCCAATGTAGGTGCGAATAAATTTACACCTACATTGTTCGTGCACACCAACAATAATTTAGCTTATCTCTGCGCCTCCGCGGTTCAAGCTTTTTATTTTATTATCGAATCTTCAAGGTCCGATGTTTTTCACGTTGCCAGTCGCGCTCTTTAATTGATGCACGCTTATCATGATCTTTTTTACCCTTCGCCAGTCCGATATCTAATTTTACCCGCCCATTTTTTTYCCAGAAAAGGGCAAGTGGCACCAGTGTGTAACCTTTGCGGTCTATCTGACCAATCAGTCGATCAATTTCATGCCGGTGCATCAAAATTTTACGCGCACGAGTCGGACTGGGGTGAATATGTGTCGAGGTTGAAATCAGAGGAGTGATGGTGCCCCCGATCCATTCAAGTTCRCCRTTYTTTGCAAAAATATAACTTTCATTAATCTGCACGCGKCCTTCTCGTAAGCTTTTTACTTCCCAACCTTCYARAACRAGACCRGCCTCGAAATTGCTYTCRATAGTATAGTCATACCGCGCTTTACGATTKCGCGCAATGGTATTGTCGTTGGTYTTTTTYTTCGGTTTTTTTGCCATTGTCTGCGGGGTTATTAGCCTGCTCGRACAGGCACCTGGATTAAGGCTCGCAAGTATAGGRTAGATTCAGTAAGCTGTCATTGYTAGGAGCCTGTCCGAGAATAGAGAGCCTACTGCGGAAAAGCYGAATTTKACCCTATTTTTYCATCCTTTTCGTTAAATAGTGGAACTATTCGCCTCAAATGATGAAAAAATAGGGTCAAATCAGCTTCCCCTTGCTACGACTTCTATTCTCGGACAAACTCCTAAATAAATTTTTGGCAATTCTAATAAACTCCTTGAGTCACTGCTATAAATGGGTAATCTTCGATGCGAGAGGCATAACAATGGGTACTCCTCTAAACAACTGGCAAATTTATGGCTGAACAACGTACTTTAATACATGGACAATGGAGCAATCGCACCGTTTTTATACTGGCTGCGACCGGTTCAGCGGTTGGGCTGGGTAATATCTGGAAGTTTCCTTATATCGCCGGTGAGAATGGTGGCGGTACTTTCGTACTGGTTTACCTGTTGTGTATTGCTTTAATCGGTTTGCCTATCATGATGGCTGAAATCATGCTTGGTCGTCGAGGTAAACAAAGCCCTATTAATACCATGCGCGCCTTGTCGCGGGAAGAGCATCGTAACCCCAACTGGGTTTGGTTAGGGTGGTTAGGTGTGGTTGCCGGTATCCTCATTCTTTCTTATTACAGTGTTATTGCTGGCTGGGCGATATCGTATGTGTTTCGCACCGCCGGAGGCATGTTTCAGGGTGTCACTGCTGATGGTGTAAATAGTATTTTTACTGATTTAGTCAGCGACCCCGAGCGCCTGTTAGCCTGGCACACGGTGTTCATGGTTATGACCATGGCGGTGGTGGCACGAGGTGTGAAGAACGGTATCGAAAAAGCCGTGACATTTTTAATGCCCTTGTTGTTTGGTTTACTGATTATCGTCGTTATTTATGCAATGACAACCGGTCATTTTATGGAAGGGGTGCGATTTTTATTCACCCCCGGTCCGATTGATGGTAAGGGTGTATTAATTGCGATGGGGCATGCCTTCTTTACCTTGAGTCTGGGTATGGGCGCGATTATGGTTTACGGCTCATACATGAAAAAGCAACATTCTATCGCACAGGCATCCATGCTCATTGCGCTAGCTGATACGGTGGTGGCATTGTTAGCCGGTATGGCAATATTCCCCATTGTTTTTGCCAATGGCCTTGAGCCTGGTGCGGGTCCAGGGTTGATTTTTCAGACCTTGCCGATTGCGTTTGGTCACATGCAAGGCGGAACATTAGTGGGTGTTTTGTTCTTTAGTTTATTGGTCTTTGCAGCCTGGACATCGGCTATTTCATTAATCGAACCGGCTGTCGCCTATCTGGTCGAGAATAAAGGCATGAGTCGAATTCATGCTGCTGAATGGATGGGTGGAATAACCTGGTTTATCGGTTTAGGTACGGTCTTTTCATTCAATATATGGAAAGACAAAACCCTGACAATTCCTTATCTATTTGAAAACTTTACTTTCTTTGATTCCTTAGATTACCTCACGGCAAATATCATGTTACCGATTGGAGGCTTGTTTATAGCTCTATTTTCAGTCTGGATAATGCGAGAACAATCGACTCGGGATGAACTTGCAACCCATCCTATGCTGTATAATATTTGGCGTTTCCTGCTTCGGTTTATAACACCGGTAGCGGTTATTGTTGTCTTCCTGAAAGCGGTTGGCGCAATCTAGGGCTGTCCTAGAGTTTTTATCCATTCAATTTTTAGCGTTTTATATGTCACAAATCCAACGAAGTGCGCTGGTGCATTACTCACCGGCAGAGATGTATCATCTGGTCAATGATGTGGCCGACTATGCATCATTTTTACCCTGGTGTCGTTCTTCAGCAGTGAAGAGTGAAACCGAGTTTGAAATGATTGCGTCGGTTGAAATTGCAAAAGGCGTATTAAATAAAACCTTTACCACCCGTAATCAGTTACAGAAAGGCAAACGAATTGATCTTGAATTAGTTGATGGTCCTTTCAAAAAATTAAGCGGTTACTGGCAATTTGAAGCACTGAAAACGGAGAATGCCTGTAAAGTTAGCCTGAATCTTGAATTCGAATTTGATAACGCACTGATGTCGATAGCTGCAAAACCCATTTTTACTCAAATCGCTAATTCATTAGTTGATTCATTCTGTAAACGTGCTGTTGTTGTTTATGGTGAACGTGGTTAGTACTCCAATGACACAAAGCATCAATATTGAAGTGGCGTATGCGCTACCCGAAAAACAAATTATTCGTAGCGTAAATGTTGATTCTGGTACGACTATCGGCGCTGCCATAGTACTGTCGGGTATTATGATGGATTTTCCTGAGCTGGACACCGTGCTTGAAGAATCGAAAGTCGGTATTTTCGGCAAGGCGAGTACCATGACAACCGTCTTGCAAGACGGCGACCGCGTAGAAATCTATCGTCCATTAATTGCCGACCCCAAAGAGGTCAGACGAAAACGTGCGGCTGAAGGGAAAAAGATGAAGAAAGGCGGTTAGATAGCAGTGAATAACTAATAGTTAATAGTGAATAACTGGAGTGACGTTTATAGTGCTATTCACTATTCACTATTAGTTATTCACTGCCCCTAAGGTTCAACATACTGTGAATCATCAATTTTAATCAGTTTTTCATCTTCAAAATACAAAGTTAATAATGATTTCCTTTCAAATCCCTTTTTGGGTATAAATCGATAAATATAATCCCAGCGCTGATTATGAAACGGGTCTGACAACATCGGTGAGCCCATAATCTTTCGTACTTCAGCCTTGTTCATACCAATTTTAATGGCTTCTTTTTGTTCTAATTTGATGGTATTACCCTGATTCATGTCCAGCTGATGGGCTTGTGGCAGCCAGGATTCACAAGCCGTCGCTAGTATCGCGAAACAGGCAATAAATGTCGCTTTTTTAAGGTGAGAAAATAGTTTCATAATATTACAAATGATAGTGGTTCTCAGTATCATAAACGTGGTTAAATGGTCTTGTTTATACAAAGGCGGAAATATTACCGCATATGACCCAGAGAATCAGCAGAAAGTTTTATGGAATCAAGTGATTTAAAAAAAGCCGGCTTAAAAATCACCTTGCCTAGAATGAAAATTCTGGAATTTTTAGAGTCGTCCAAAATTCGTCATCAGAGCGCAGAAGAGATATATAGGTCATTGCTGAATGATGGAGAAGAAATCGGCTTAGCGACTGTCTATCGGGTATTGACACAGTTTGAAACGGCCGGACTGGTCGAACGCCATCATTTTGAAAGCGGTCAGGCGGTGTTTGAATTATCTGAAAAAGGACACCATGATCACATCGTTTGTGTTTCCTGCGGCAAAGTCGAAGAATTTTATGACGAGCTAATCGAAAATCGTCAGCGTGAAGTTGCTGATGAGAAAGGTTACCACGTGACAGATCATAGTCTCACTTTGTATGGTAAATGCCCCGATTGTAGAGATAGTTAAAAGTTGTAAGCTAACTCGTCATACTAATAAGACTATTTAGCAATATTTTGTTTATTTCCCTTTCCCGACTATTTTAATCTAAACTTTCTTGTCACAACTTGTTCCTTCTCCCTGAAGGTGTTTATAGCGTAACTGACCAGTTTTTAGACAATATCGAATCATGCAAAAAACGCATCACTTCAATCAGATAACAAAAGATTTCACTATTGAGCAGTTTCTGCATCAGTTGGTGGGTTTTGACGTGGATGAAAATAGCCTGTTACATCTTGCTTGTAATCAAGTATGGGATCTATCGATAGAAGGTTCGTTGCCTAATTCATTAGATGTTGCGTTACTCTTAAGTGAGTTAGGTTCAGATGAAACCACACTCATTGTTGCACTATTAAGCGGTCGTCAATTATCCAAATCGATTGACAGTGAAGAATTAGAAAATGTTTACGGCAAGGAAATAATGAAGCTGGTGAACAGCGTATTAAAACTTCATGCGTTTCATGGTGAAAGTGATGAGGCATCACCTGAACAAGTAGAACGACTGCGACGTATGTTGTTATCGATGGTTGATGATGTGCGTGCCGTGTTAATCAAACTTGCTTATCGTGTGCAGCGTTTGCGGCAATTAAAACTTGCCGATGTAGATGAACAGCAGGAAGTGGCAAAAGAGAGTCTGGAGATATTTGCGCCTATCGCAAATCGTCTAGGTATTGGTCAGTTGAAGTGGGAGCTGGAAGATCTGGCATTTCGTTATCTGGAACCTGATACCTATAAAACCATCGCAAAAAGTCTCCAGGAAAAACGCGAAGAGCGCGAACAATTTATTGTCGATGTCGTCGAGAAAATAAAGAATATAGCGAGTAAAGAAGATATCTCCGCTGAAATTTATGGCCGACCCAAGCATATTTATAGTATCTGGAAGAAAATGACTGAAAAGCATCGTAGCTTTAATGAGTTGTATGATGTTCGTGCAGTACGTGTCGTCGTTGAGAGCATTGCAGAATGTTACGTTGTGCTAGGTCTTGTGCATGCGCAGTGGCGTCATATTAATAAAGAGTTTGATGATTATATTGCCAATCCAAAGAAAAATGGTTATCAATCATTACACACTGCCGTTTATGGCCCCTATGGTAAACCGGTAGAGATTCAGATACGTACCAAACAAATGAATGAGTTTGCTGAATTTGGTGTGGCAGCGCACTGGCGATACAAAGAAGCCAGTGGTCAGAAAAATAAGGTGCAGTCGGGTATCGATTCGTTGCGGAAACTGCTCGATTCATCGCAAAGTAATGATGAAGAGTTGTTAGAGAGTTTTAAGTCAGAGATGTTTCACGACCGGGTGTTCGTGTTAACACCGGAAGGCAGAGTCATTGATTTGCCTGAAGGCGGAACGCCACTTGATTTTGCCTATGCGGTTCATACTGAAGTGGGTCACCGTTGTCGTGGCGCAAAAGTGAATGGTCGTATCGTTCAGCTAACGTACCCGTTAAAAAATGGCGAACGGGTAGAAATTTTAACAACAAAAGAACCTGCACCGAGGCGTGACTGGATGATTTCGCATCTGGGTTACATAAAAACTACACGTGCAAGAAATCGCATCCGAGGCTGGTTTAGGAAACAGGATAAAGAAAAAAATTATCTTGAAGGCAAAGCATTATGTGAACGTGAGTTTAAACGCTATGGTATAAAGCCGGATCTGGAAAAAATTGTTGGACATTTCAAACTGGATGCGACAAAAGATTTATATATAAATCTGGGGCGAGGTGACATTAGTGTCGCACAGATTTCTGCCTTGTTGCAGGAACTGGATGTGAGTCAGGAYAAGGATGGCAGCATTCCCTTRCTTGCGCCGGCGTCACGATAYGTTGCAAAAAAATCTAAAAGTGATATCAATGTATTAGGRGTAGGTAATCTTTTAACCAGTATTGCTAATTGCTGCATGCCTGTTCCGCATGATGATATCGTCGGTTTTATAACAAAAGATAGAGGGGTCAGTGTTCATCGAACGGACTGTAAAAATATTGTTCATCTCAAAGATAAMGATCAGGCACGACTGATTGAAGTAGAGTGGGGTGATACGGATATACAAAACTACCCTGTTAATATATTGATACAGGCAAATGACAGACATGGACTGTTAAGCGATATTACCCGTACTTTATCTGATGACAAGGTGAACGTRGTTGCTGTTAATACATTGTCTAATAAAAAAGAACAATCCGCTAAAATGGCGGTGACCATTGAAATTCGTGATTTACAGCAATTAACACGAATAATGGATAAAATAGCCCAACTTCGTAATGTGCTCGATGTCAGTCGTGGTGCAAATGGAGACACAGGGTTACAATAACCTGAAATACATTAATCAAAATTATAGCCAGAAACTGGTACSTGAATATTTATGACTCAACAACTTTTTAATACCGCTATCGAACTTATCGATGCGGCAAATAATGAAGATCCTAATATCGAAACCAGTGAGGGTAAAGACTGGTGTAAAGAAAGTCTTTACGCGCATAGAATGAGCGATATGTTGCAGCGTTATTTGCCTGATTCAGACGATGCCGTCAAACTGGCTGTGTATGGACAACATATTCAACGTTGGAAATCGCCTCGTACCGATTTCCCAATGGATAGAAAAGGTTATCATCAATGGCGTACCGCGTTGTATACCTTCCATGCAGAAACAACAGCCACTTTTCTGGCACAGGCGGGTTATGATGACGCTTTTATTGAAAGAGTAAAACTAGCGATTGGTAAAAAATCACTTAAAACAAATACTGATACACAGACCTTAGAAGACGTAGCTGCTCTGGTCTTTATTGAACATTATATGCAAGCCTTTGTTGATAAACATCCAGAATACGATGAAGAAAAGTGGTTGTTTATTGTCGTGCGCACATTGAAAAAAATGACCGCTCAGGCTCATCAGTTTGCACTGACGGGTAACATTAAATTGCCTGAGCCATTGATACCTCTTATTAAAAAAGCGGTTGCTTCATTATGACAAATAACGATGTGTTACGTCGTATACGCTATGTTTTTGATTATGATGATGCAAAGATGATAGCTGTTTTTAATCAGGCGGATGAAACCGTCTCCCGTGAACAAATCAGCGACTGGTTAAAAAAAGATGATGACTCTGCGTATAAAAGTTTAAGTGATACTGAGTTAGCAATATTCTTAAATGGTTTAATAGTAGAAARACGCGGAARAAAAGAWGGGCCWAAACCGGTGCCAGAGAAAAAATTAAACAATAATATTATTTTTAGAAAATTAAAAATTGCACTCGATTTAAAAAATGAAGACGTGTTAGATATTTTGACATTAGCTGATTTAAAAATTAGTAAACATGAGCTCAGTGCCTTTTTCCGTCGCCAGGATCATAAGCATTACCGTGTCTGCAAAGATCAGATCTTACGAAATTTTCTCAATGGACTGCAGCAAAAATATCGCCCAGGTGAAAAACCTGATGCAGAATTTTCATGGACATAAATTATTCTGTTGGTAATGTTAAATGCTATTTAACAAGGTTGCATTGATGAAAAAAGCTTTATTGGTACTCCAGTTGTTTTTTTTAATGTTGCCACTTAGTTTTGTCTATGCAAACGATAAAGTGACAGTAATAACTGATGGCCAAATATTATTAGCCGATGTTAATAAAATAATCACTAATATAAATACTGAGCAATTAACAGCCATTCTAAAAAATCAACCTGATACCGTCGTTATTGATGTTCGAACCGCAGATGAAATTGCACGTTTGGGTGGCATGATTGAAGCTAATCGAAATTATAATATAAATCGTGGCTGGCTTGAATTTCGGGTGGCAGATATTGTAAGAAATCCGGATACTCCCATCGTTGTTTATTGTGGCATCAATGAGCGTAGTCCACTTGCCGCGCAAACGTTAATGCAAATGGGTTACAGTAACGTAAGTAACTATGAGGACGGTTTTTTTGTCTGGCAAAAAGCGGGCCTGCCGGTCGAGCAAACTGATAAAGCGGTTAATTCCATTTTGTATAGTAAGCCCCAAAAAGTGACAGAAGGTGTCTGGTCTGCAATTGGTGCGACAGCGCCGCCCAGTTATGCTAACTCGGGTCACAATAATAACCTGTCTYTTATTATTACGGATGAAGGTGTAGTGGTTATCAATGCGGGTGATAATTATCTTCTGGCWCAATCACTGCATAATGAAATTCGTTCCATCACTGATAAAAAAGTTAAATATGTGGTATTAGAAAATGCACAAGGGCATGCTGCAATGGGTTCATCCTACTGGAAAGAGCGGGGGGTTCCCATCATTGCCCACATCGATACTAAAAAAGAACTGGAAGCTTATGGTGAGGAGATTCTGAATCGGGTAAAGCAGGGGCGGCGTGATAAAGCTGAGGGCAGTTATCTTGTACTGCCGGATGAAACCTTTGAAGATGAAAAAATTATTGAACTAGGTGGGCAGCGTATCGAGTTGCTTTATCTAGGGCCTACGCACAGTCCGGGTGATATTGTCGTTTGGCTGCCACAAAAAAAATTGACCATTTCTGGCGATATGGCATTTCATGAAAGGTTATTACCTGTAAGTGAATATACTGATACAGCTGGGTGGCTGAAATCATGGGATAAGTTTGCTGCGCTGAATGCTGAAATTGTGATTCCAGGGCATGGCGACCCGACCAATATGGCGGAAGTCACAAAGTATACCCGTGATTATCTGGTATATATGAGAGAGCAAATTTCGATATTGCTCGATAATGATGCAACACTAGAAGATGCTACTAAGATAGATCAATCGGCTTATCGCCATCTTGATACCTTTGATGAGCTAGCCGCGTTAAATGCCAGCACAATGTTTCGTGTGATGGAGTTTGAGTGATTGGAGAGGTGTTGATAAGAGTATATATCACAAAGGCACTCTCAATATTTCGCCAGTGGTAATTGAATCTGGACTGGTAAGATGCGGGTTGGCTTTGAATATTTTTTTATATTTAAAACCCGTACCATACGCTCGAATCGATATACGCCATAAGGTTTCACCGCGTTTGACTTTAATGGTACGCATTTCATTTTTTCTTTTTTCGCCTTCTGTGTTTAGTTTCTTAAGATAATCTTGTAAGCCTGAATTTTTCTTTGAAGCTGACGTGTTTTTGCTTGTGCTTTCTGATACTAGTGATGAAACTTGTTGTGTCAATGATTGACCAGTACCTGAACTGATTTTCAGTTGACTGACATCGACGATATTGAGATTGTTGTTATCGTTTGCCTGAGTATTGCCACTTAGGTTAGCCGCTTTGACGGTTATGACTTCTTTTTCTGAGTAGCTCAATTTAGGTTTTTGATTATTCTCCATTTTTTTATAGGCGCCAATATACGCCTTATCTGAAAGTGTGCCAGTGTCACTTGAATTGGAATGGGCTTGTATGACTGACTCTAAATTCGCTGACTTTACTTCTTGTGTAATGGCTTCTGCAATCGTCATTGTTTTAGTTTTTAACAGGGGTGTTTGTTGAATGCTTTTTGCTTCGCTTCGATTACTTGTTGGTATGTTTTGAGTGGAAGCAGCGTTATTGTTCCACATCATCCAAATCAAAATAAAAATTACGCCAAACGCGACTACGTTTGATATAACCAGTGTGGCAATGAATTTGTTACTTGCAAATTGCATTTTGAAACCTCAGTTATTTACCGACTTCGTTGTTTTCAGGTAACACGGTTGTAAGGCCAAAAGATTTCCATGCTTGCATACCACCTCGATAATACTGAATTTTTTCAGGTGGATAGCCTGCACTAAGCAATCCTTTTATTGCCCGTGGTGATTGATCACACCATGGGCCATTACAGAATAATGTCAGTTTAATAACATTGGAAAAATCTTTTTTTCCTGTTTCGTCTATCGTCACACCCAATAATTTCAACATGCGTTCTCGTTTAACCGATGCTTTAGTGAAAATGACAAAGGGGGCATTTACCGAACCTGGTATGGTTTCACTTTTATACCAGTTAGGCATACGTGCATCAATCAATAATCCGGTTTCATCTGCCACCTCCTGAATCAAAAAATCCAGTAATTCCAGTTCACCAATCGTCAGTACACCTTTTGCAGCAGAAATAGGGTGGATGCAAAAGGGTGGACAAGGGCGAGATGTTTTTGTGAAGTCATCAGCTAATCGATTATGTGTGTTTTGTATTCGCTCGACGGTAATGGGTATACCGTGGTGATTGATGGACACGGCGTCAATGGATGGCGTAATCATGACTTTACGCAGTGTGGAACCACCATAGGATGGCAGGCTAGAGAAAACAAGCATTAACAGAAAAGCCCATTTTAGGTGGAAGCAGATGTGTTGGATCATAATGCTAACGGGTGCCTGCCAAATGTTTTTTTAGGAATGATTGTCAGTAATGATTATAAGTACAGGCATCGTATCACTGGGATTAGAGCAAGTCTAGCGATGCTAAGGAGTGAAAAGAAGTCACCACTATAATATTAGTATAAGTTTTAAATGCGGACAGCTAACGCGTGAGCTTGAAACCGTGAAATGTATATTCATTGAAGCGGCGTCTGGTTGATTACAATTTGTTCAATAAGTAAGTTCTAACGTTCTTAACGTATAATAATGAAATATAAGGATTTGTTTTTCTGAAAAAACTTGCTAGTATGCTGTGATTAGACAGGATATAAATGGAGGCGAGTCATGCCAGGTAGTGCATTAAATTTATTGATGGCAAGTTCGTCCGACACCAGTGCGAGTATTCAAATAGCATTAGAGCCACATTTTGATGACTTTCATATCCATCGTGTCGATACCAAAGATGCACTGTCAGAAGCACTAGCCGAAAAACAATGGAGCTTGTTATTCAGCGAAATGAATCTTGCTGATTTCTCTGCAACWGAACTTCCCGAACTTTTTAATAAACACGATCTCTCRCTCCCCGTYGCTTTAATTGTAGGTAATGACAAAAGYGAAAYGGTAACTATCGGTTCGCTAGATCACGGTATTTGCGCACTGGTTCAATGTGATAAACAAAATTTACATTATCTACCGATTACCGTGCGTGCCTTACTSAAACAAGCGGAGCAAGCACTRCAGCAAGGYCTGGATACAAAGCAGTTACTAGATARTGAAGAACGCTTCCTGGATATTTTTAACAATACCAGTGACCTTATACAATGTATTGCACCCGATGGTTCTTTYATTTACACCAATAATKCCTGGCGTCATGCAATGGGGTATACAGAAGAAGAAGTGGCTGAATTGARTTTAAYGGATGTGYTRCAYCCTGAAAGTCAGTTATGTTGTCAGGAYCGGTTTGWACGATTAAAACKGGGASAAACTTTATCGAGYATTGAATTTAAGTTTTTATCTAAARCAGGGGAAACACTGCAYYTAATYGGTGARTGTGGCTCYATTCTTAAARAKGGTTTGGCAAYCTCGACAMGAGGCATATTCCAAAAYRTCACMGAAAAARTWCTTGCYGAAAAAGCCCTAAARWWAAGTGAAGCYMGATATCAGGCACTGTATGATCTCGCTCCTGACATTTATACGACAATAAACATCAAGGGCGAAATTTTGTCAGTAAACCAGACTGGGCTGAAAATGCTTGGCTATACAAAAGAAGAAATCATCGGTAGTAATCTAATTAACCTGGTTCATCCTGAAGATAAAGCTTCAGTTAGCAAGCATATAAAAGAAGTATTTTTCACCGGCAATGATTCGGTCAGTATTGAATATCGTAAGGTGCGTAAAGACGGCAGTTTTATATGGATACACGAATGCGTGAAACTAGATGAAGAGGCCGGGGTGCCAAGATTATTGGTGGCATGCCGAGATATAACGGTACAGCGTGAATTACAGGAACGATTAAAATTTCATGCAACACATGACTCTCTCACACAACTAATTAATCGTCGTGAACTGGAAAGTCGTTTAAAAAGAGTGTTAGTAGACATGTCAGAGTATGAAAGCCATGCTTTATGTTTTTTAGATCTAGATGAATTTAAAGTGATAAATGATATGAATGGACATGCCGCTGGTGATGAACTGCTAAGGCAAATTACAGCAATCCTGCATGAGAATATTCGCTCACGTGACACATTAGCAAGAATAGGTGGTGATGAATTCGTCGTATTGATGGAACACTGTCCATTAGATTCGGCCGTTAAACGGGCGAAAAAATTCAATAAAATTATTGCCGCATTTGAATTTCGCTGGCGCGCTCAAACATTTAGTATCGGCGTAAGTATCGGCATTATCCCATTACAGCCACAAGCGAGTGTCGATAAGATGCTGAGTGATGCAGATTCTGCCTGTTATAAAGCTAAGGATAGTGGACGTAATTGTATTTTTGTTGATGAGCTTAAATAATATTACTGTCATTCCGGAAAGTTTTAGCCAGAATTTATGTTAATGAATCAGCGTTGCTTTGAGTTTTTTTACTTTTTAAATCATCTGATTTAAGGTCGTCTTCAAATAAACCCTCATCATCAAATAGTTCATCTTCATTAAAACTATCCGGTGGGTTACCGTCATAAATTAAAAATTCTCGTCTAGATAGATACGCATCTCTAATAAAAGAATATTTATCCGGTACCGTCTCATCAATAATGTTGCTGGCTTTTAATAATCCAGCGCGAACATCGATATATTTGATACTGAGTGTAATAATACTCTGACGTAATGTCTGGCGTTTAAATATTGGATCAAAATAAGTCCAGTCAACGGCCAGGCCGGCTGTATCTCTTATTGTCAGTGGGCCAAGTAAAGGCATGACGATGTAAGGGCCACTGCCGACACCCCAGGTTGCCAACGTTTGACCGAAGTCTTCACTATGTTTGGGCAGATCCATGTCTGATGCGACATCAATAAGGCCTAATAATCCGAACGTGCTATTAAAAACAAGACGTGCCGAGGTGGCTGTCGCTTCGGCTATTTTAAATTGTAATAACTGATTAATAAAAACCACAATGTCATCAACGTTGCGGAAAAAATTACTGACCCCTTTGCTGGCAAAGCTGGGCATGATGAAATCATAACCCTCTGCCACAGGTTTGATTGCATACTGGTCTACGGTTTCATTAAAGGCAAACATGCTACGGTTATAGCTTTCAAAGGGATCGTCTGGATTGGGCGGGCCATCTAATGTTGCGCAACCGCTATTTAATAAAAAAGCAAATAGCAGAACGAGGTATTGAATTATTTTGTTTGTGTTGTATTTAGTTTTCATAGTTAAAGCGTCTGAGAAAAATCGCGGAATAAAGTTCCGCTTCTACAAAATGGGGATTATTCATACTTTTTTGTTTAACATGTCGTAGGCTAATTTAGCGACATTTTTCGAGCCATTGCCGCCACCTAATTGTTGGCGAATGAGAGAGAGTTCATGTTTCATTTCGTTATAATATTGTTTGTCATTTAACAGTCGCATCGCTTCTACGGCAATATCTTTTGGAATAGCATTTTGTTGAATGAATTCTTTCACTATGGCTTTATCTGGAATGATATTGACCAGTCCCAGGTATTTAATACTGACAATTTTGCTCAAAATATAATGACTAAGCGGCGCAATCTTGAATACGATAACCATGGGCACTTCCAGTAAACCAATCTCTAGAATGGCAGTGCCCGATGCGCTGAGTATGACATCACAAGATTGAATGACATCATAGAAGGGTTCGTTTGTTATGGTGACAGACAAGGCTTGCATTGCCTCTTCGAACGGTACCAGATTTTCCTGTTTAATGGTGCTGGCAACCGGCAGTACAAACTGGATGTCTGGTTTTTCTTTTTTGATGAGTTCAGCGGTTTCCAGCAAGATGGGCAGCAYKCGTTTGATTTCGCCGCTACGACTACCTGGAAATAATCCCATGGTTGTCTTGTTTTCAATGTTCAGTTGGCTGCGTGCCTGTGCTTTTGTTTTATCGGCGACCACTTCATCAGTCAGTGGATGACCGGTAAAGGTGACTGCGACATCGGCATCTTTATAAAGCTTTTTTTCGAAAGGCAGAATAACGGCGATATGATCGACAATCTTTGCCATTTTATAGACACGCTTCGGTCGCCATGCCCAAACCTGTGGACCAATATAAAACAAAACTTTCACGCCACGTGTTTTGGCAAAAGCGGCGAGTTTTTGGTTGAACTCCTGATAATCCACCAATATGAGCAGGTCGGGGGGCGTTTTGACTATGTAATTTTGCAGGCGAGTGAGTTCGGCTTTAAGTTCTCTGTATTTAAGCAATACTTCGACTAGCCCGACGACTGCCATTTTGTCTATATCGGTGAGTATTTCGACACCTGCTGCGCGCATTTTATCGCCACCCATACCAACAAACTTCAACTGGTTATCGAGAATTTTTAGCTCGTCAATCATACGCGCGGCATGTGCATCACCGGAGGCTTCACCGGCGCTGATAAAGAGGGTTKTATTTTGGGGATGSGGGTTTAWGTYKGRTGTCACGGTWTTRTTTWAWWGAAGACTGTTATTATGTTTTAATATAAAGAAAGTTTTTTACAAATTAATGAATGACTAATCTAATCCGTCATCCCCGAGTGCTTTTATCGGGGATCCAGTGGCTATGGTGTAACTGGATTCCCGATAAAAGCACTCGGGAATGACAGAAACGGTACAACGTGAAACCCATATAAAATAATAATTGGGATATTACCTGAATGAAAATAACATTGTTAGATGAATTGCCAGTTATCAAAGGCTTGCTGGCGGGTACGGATGAAGCAGGAAGAGGGCCGCTAGCCGGCAATGTGGTTGCGGCTGCCGTGATACTCCATCCAGATAAGCCGATTTTGGGGCTGGATGATTCGAAAAAGCTTTCACAGAAAAAACGTGAGTTATTATCGGTTGAGATTAAGCAAAATGCATTAGCCTGGGCAGTGGTCAGTGTTTCGCCGCAGCAGATTGATGAGATGAATATATTGCAGGCTTCGTTGTATGCCATGAAAACCGCGGCTGAAAAATTATCGGTTTCCCCCGATCATGTTTTTGTTGATGGCAATAAGCCATTACTGGATTGTTTCTGCGCCACTACGGCCATTATCAAAGGGGACTCGCGAGTCGCTGAGATAAGCGCAGCGTCGATACTGGCTAAAGTCGAGCGTGACGCGCAGATGCTGGCATTACACAAAACCTACCCAGAATATGGTTTTGATCAGCATAAAGGTTATCCGACTAAAGCGCATCGTGAGATTTTGCAGGTGATTGGACCGTGTCCTGAGCATCGCCGTAGTTATGCGCCGGTGCGAGAGGCACTTGGTCTGTAGATGACCGCGCTCCCACGCGGGAGCACGGAGCCAGGCCAGAGTAAAGGTACCTTGTAGGAGCGGTTTGCAAACCACGATGTAGGTTTAGCCCCGGCCAATCGCGGTTTACAAACCACTCCTACGGAATAACTTTGTTCTTGTTTTGTGACAGGTTAAGCCATTAAATATTTAATGATGATGTTCTTAATATGCTGTTCTCACAGCATTGATTTGGTAGACTAAAGCTTCATCCAATCAGAGGTATTTCCGTGAYAGCACAACCCCGTTTTATTCACCTGCGAGTCCATACAGAATACTCGCTGGTTGATGGTGTRGTGCGTGTWAAACCTTTGATGMAAGCGCTCGCAGAWGACAATATGCCTGCGATYGCGCTGACCGATCAGAGCAATTTATTTGCCATGGTCAAATTTACCCGCGCGGCTCTTGGCGCAGGCATTAAACCGGTCATCGGTGTTGATGCCTGGGTGCGACGCGGTGATGAACAGGAAGCGCCATTTCAGATGGTGCTACTGGCGCAAAGCCAAAAAGGCTACCTTAATCTTTCCGAACTCATCTCCAAAAGTTATCTAGAAGGCCAGCATCGCGGTATTCCGATTATTCAGGCTGAATGGATTGAGCAAAATTGCGAAGATATTATCGCGTTATCCGGTGGTCGTAATGGCGATATAGGGCGGGCCTTGCTAGCCGGTCAGAGTGGGCTGGCGAAACAGCGGTTGCAGCAATGGCAAAGTTGTTTCAATGACCGTTTCTATATCGAGTTGCAACGTACCGGGCGTGAGAATGAAGAAGCCTATATTACGGAGGCCGTCGAATTAGCAATTGAACACAACATTCCTGTGGTTGCGACCAATGATGTGCGTTTTTTAAAATCTGAAGAATTCGAAGCGCATGAAGCTCGCGYCTGCATCCATGATGGACGAACACTGGATGACCCACGTCGCGCTAAAAATTACAGTGAGCAACAGTACCTCAGAAGCAGTGAAGAAATGCAGGCGCTGTTTGCCGATCTTCCCGAGGCACTGGCTAATACAGTCGAGATTGCAAAACGCTGTAATCTCGAAATTCGCTTAGGCGAAAGTTTTCTGCCGAAATTTCCTATTCCAGAAGGCGAAACAGAAGCAAGTTATTTTTGCCGTGTATCCAAAGAAGGGCTGGAGTTACGGCTGAATGTTCTACTGGATAAAGCGTCAGAAGATTACGCAGCACAGCGAAAAAAATACGATGATCGTCTGCAAATCGAACTTGATGTCATCAATACCATGGGCTTTCCCGGTTACTTCCTTATCGTTGCTGACTTTATTCAATGGTCAAGAGATAACGGCATTCCGGTCGGTCCGGGTCGTGGTTCGGGTGCGGGTTCGTTAGTGGCGTATGCATTAAAAATTACCGATCTTGATCCGCTAAAATTTGATTTACTGTTCGAACGATTCCTTAATCCGGAACGGGTATCACTACCCGATTTCGATATCGATTTTTGTATGGAAGGGCGTGACCGGGTAATCGATTATGTGGCGCGAAAATATGGTCGTGACAGTGTCTCACAGATTATTACCTACGGTACCATGGCAGCCAAAGCGGTGGTACGCGATGTGGGTCGTGTTATGGGTCAGCCTTACGGTTTTGTTGATCGTCTGGCCAAGATGATTCCTTTCGAATTAGGTATGACATTGCCCAAAGCGATGGAAGAATCGGAAGATCTTAAAAATGCGTACGAGACCGATGAAGAAGTTGCTACCATTCTCGATATGGCGTTATCGCTAGAAGGCGTGGCGCGAAATGCCGGTAAACACGCCGGTGGTGTTGTTATCTCGCCCACCGTATTAACTGACTTCTGTCCTCTTTATTGTGAGGAAGGTGGACAGAGTATTGTTACTCAGTTTGATAAAGATGATGTGGAAGCCGTTGGCCTGGTGAAGTTCGATTTCTTAGGCTTGCGTACCCTGACTATTATCGACTGGGCGGTCAAACATGTTAATAAAAGGCGCAGCAAAACGGATGAAGAACCGTTAGTAATAGAACATTTGCCACTGGATGACCAGGCAACATTTAAACTTCTACAGGCGGCCAATACCACCGCCGTGTTTCAGCTTGAATCTCGTGGTATGAAAGACCTTATCACGCGACTTTGCCCGGATAGTTTTGAAGACATTGTTGCATTAGTCGCGCTATTTCGTCCCGGCCCCTTACAGTCAGGCATGGTTGACGATTTCATCAATCGTAAACACGGTCGAGCTGAAGTCGATTATTTCCATGCCGATCTTGAACATGTATTAACGCCGACTTACGGTGTTATTCTGTATCAGGAACAGGTTATGCAGATTGCACAGGTGTTAGCCAATTACACGCTGGGTGGTGCGGATATGTTACGCCGCGCCATGGGTAAGAAAAAAGCCGAGGTTATGGCTGAACAACGCGATTTGTTTATGAAAGGCGCCGTTGCGCGAGATGTTGATGCCAAACTTGCGACACGTATTTTTGACTTGATGGAAAAGTTTGCCGGTTACGGTTTTAATAAATCTCACTCGGCCGCTTACGCATTATTGTCTTATCAGACTGCGTGGTTAAAAACGCATTACCCCGCTGAGTTTATGGCAGCCGTGTTATCAGCCGATATGGATAATACTGATAAGGTGGTCGGTCTRATYGAAGAYTGTCACCAACAAGGCGTGAAGGTWTTACCGCCTGAYATTAATCATTCGATTTTTAARTTTAGYGTGCCYGATGAAAAGTCAGTRCTKKATGGTTTAGGYGCCTTAAAGGGTGTCGGTGAAGCAGCGCTTGACGGCATAATTGAAGAACGAAATAATAATGGCGAATTTATYGACCTGTATGATTTYTGTCGGCGCAGTGATACTCGCAAAGTGAACCGCCGTGTTATGGAAGCRTTGATTAAGTCYGGYGCAATGGATTCGCTGGCGCCTAACCGAGCGAGTCTKATCGCCAGTTTAAGTAATGCGGTACAGCTAGCCGAACAAAATCAGAAAAATGCCAGCGTGGGTCAGGATGATATGTTCGGTTCATCCGATGAACCCGATACCCATGCCAATGTGCATATCGTCGAGGTTGAGGATTGGGATGATGAYACTCGTCTGAGTAATGAAAAAGAAACAYTGGGTTTGTATCTTACYGGTCATCCYATTACAAAATATGAAGAAGAATTAAGAAATTTCACTGAATGTCGTTTTTCAAAAGTACCGGGYCTGGTACCAGAAAGTGAACGTGGTGGCCAGGGAGGCRGYTCGGGWGGYGGCTACGGYGGCTATCGTAAAAAAAATAAAAAACAATATTGTCTTGCCGGTTTGTTAATTGGTATGCGTGTACGCAAAACGAAAACAGGCAGCAAAATTGTTACCGGTGTACTCGATGATCGAACCGCACGAGTCGAAGTGGTTTTATATGAAGATGTCTACGAACAATTCAGTCACGCTTTAGTAAAAGATAAAGTCTGCGTTGTTGTTGGCAGTGTCAGTTATGATGATTTTAATGCGGCATATTCTATTAATGCAACGACTGTCTATACCATGACACAAGCACGAGAAAAATTTTCCCGTGGGTTACAAATAAAATTTGATAGAAATCAGGCGAATGGCAGTTGGTCTGATGCGAATATAACCCAGAAATTGACTGAAGTATTGCACACCTATCGAGAAGGAAACTGTCCTATTAATATCAAATACAATAGCGGTACCGATATCTCACAATTTGTACTGGGCGAAGAATGGAATGTGGTGCCTTCCGATGACTTATTAATACGTCTTGATAAAGTGTTTGGCTCGGAACAAATACAAATAATGTATTGAAGGTAGTGACAATATCATCGAGTATGAGTTTTCACTGGAATGACGATACGATTCAAGTTATGCATGTAGCACCAGCACATACTGACGGCGATTCGGTAATATATTTTCAACAGGCGAATGTGATTCATGCCGGTGATATATTTTTTAATAAGATGTATCCTTTTATTGATGTAACTACCGGTGGTTCAATTAAGGGTATGATCTCGGCGACAGAAAAATTATTGGCAATAGCGAACGCTAAAACAAAAATTATTCCCGGACATGGCCCGTTAGCCGATAAAGATGAATTGCAGGCTTACCGTGATATGTTGGTTGCTATGGAAAAACGTATTGGTGATTTAAAATGCGATGGTAAAACGCGAGTTGCAGTCATCGCAGCTAAACCGACAAAGAAATTTGATTCTGCCTGGGGAAAGGGTTTTCTGAAACCAGATGTTTGGGTAGGGATTGTTTATGACTCTTTGTAGAGATGGTTGGGGTTGCAAACGACTCTAAGCAGACAGTCAAAAGATTTAAAAATTTGAATCGCAGAGACGCTGAGTTTGATCTCGTTCCCATGCTCCTGCGTGGTAACGCATAGGGCAGTAGATAAACTTACTTTTCAGTGATGCCTCAGGTTGACTGTGTGGGTACTGGTTTTAGCATATGTTTACAACGCCTCTAAATACTATGCATTCCCACGCAGGAGCATGGGAACGAGATAGGGTTGTTTTCAACTCTGAGTGGGCATGTGGGCAATAACTAGCATATACTCTTTCACCACATAACTGACCTTGGTGGGAAATCACTAAAAGTGAACAAATGCGACATTCAAAAAGTACTTGCAAGACTACAAAGTGATAGTATAGTATTACTTTATGAGAATAGAACTAGTCACTACATTAAAGCGTCAGGCAACTAAAATTCTTGCTGAGTTACATGATTCAAAAGAGCCTGTACTTATAACAGAACATGGCAAGCCATCTGCATATCTTGTTGATGTTCAGGACTATGAGATGATGCAAAACCGTATGCGCATTCTGGAAGGCGTTGCTAGAGGTGAAGCAGCCATTATAGATGACCGCACTTATACTCAATCTGAAGCAAAAAAGAAAATGAGTAAATGGCTCAAATAATATGGACGGAGCCTGCTTTACTAGATCTTAATAAAATTGCTGAATACATAGCACTTGATAAACCAGGTGCTGCTAGTCATTTAGTTCAGACAGTATTTTCAAAAACAGAACGTCTTGAAGAATTCCCTGAATCAGGGCGTAAACCACCCGAATTAAAGAAGTCGAGATATAAAGAAATTATCGTTGATCCTTGCCGTATTTTTTATCGTATTGAGAAAGGTAAAGTGTACATACTTTATGTCATGCGCAGTGAACGAGAGTTGCGTAAATATTTACTAAGAGAAAGGTCTGAAAAAAACCGCTGATTTATTTAACTTCAATTTAGACAACATTCTAAATTTCTTCCTCATTTCGGGGGCGGCTGCGCAAGATGGCGGGTAAAAATGATAATGCTTCTCATTTGTCACCGACCCCTTTTAATGCCTTTTAATGGCGATAGTATGGATGTGTGTTATTGTAAAAGTTCTGGGATGTGAGTGTGAACGAGGAGATGGTTTGTCGGGTTACGGCAAAAAACGCCTAACACAACCTACTACTATTTTTGCCGGTCGAGTTAATTAAGGAAATTATCAAAGGTTAATAAAATGAAATCATTATTACTTTTTACAA
>NVWZ01000030.1 GCA_002746365.1 Thiotrichaceae bacterium | reverse complement strand
AAGGGTATGGCTGTTCGCCATTTAAAGTGGTACGCGAGCTGGGTTTAGAACGTCGTGAGACAGTTCGGTCCCTATCTGCCGTGGGCGTTTGAGAATTGATGGGAGCTGCTCCTAGTACGAGAGGACCGGAGTGGACGTACCCCTGGTGTTCCGGTTGTCACGCCAGTGGCATTGCCGGGTAGCTACGTACGGAACCGATAACCGCTGAAAGCATCTAAGCGGGAAGCGGGCCCAAAGATGAGTTCTCACTGGAACTTTAAGTTCCTTGTAGGTCCGTCGAAGACTACGACGTTGATAGGCAGGGTGTTGAAGCACAGTAATGTGTGAAGCTAACCTGTACTAATTGACCGTAAGGCTTGACCATATAACCCCAAGTGTTTTGTTGCTTGTTTTAAATAAAGCAAACAAACACAAAGGCGCTTATTTGGTAGTAACACTTGAATATATATTACTAATTATTTGGCTTTCCAGTTTCGAAGTGCGCAGCTAATATTGATGAGATCCTCGACATCCTCGGGATGGTTTCATCGCTTTGCTCTTCAACCAGTTTGTCTCGCGACAATAGCAAGTAGGACCCACCTGATCCCATCTCGAACTCAGAAGTGAAACTACTCAGCGCCGATGGTAGTGTGGGGTCTCCCCATGTGAGAGTAGGACATCGCGAGGCTTTAATACCGAAAAACCCGAACAGCAATGTTCGGGTTTTTTTTGTCTAAAAATTGCTATAACAGTAGTTTGGTTGTGTGGGCTCAGTGAACTGCTTCTCTCTGCCCTGAGCAGTGCAGAAAAACAATTTTTTGCGCAAATGTACGCGAATAAATCTCATTTTCACCACGAATTAACGAAAAACAACAGTAGGCAGCATGGTTTTTTCTTGAGTTTGTGACAGGCTTAGCAAAACAGTTGATAATCGTTTGATGTATAGTCATTGTTTGTTGTTAGAATAAATCAACAAAATAGGCATCTCACATCTCACATCTCACACAAGAGAGAACGATATGGAATACATGACTTGCACGGTTACCCCTTCCCCTAAAAAATCACTGAATAATTTTTCTCGTATTGTCATAACAAATTTATTTCTGTTTATACTCACAGCCTGTGGAGGAGGTGGAGGCGGCTCAACACCCGAACAACCACAAAATGTGCAGGCGCTAGTGGGCAATGCGCAGGTGACGATTAGTTGGGATAATGTCAGCACTGCCACGGCTTACGATATTTGCTCTGCTAGCGAAACCATCACGCAGCCGGAAAATTGCAGCGTACACCAAAATGGCGCGTTGGCGGTTGCCAAACCAGCCCGGCTATTATTAGTGGTTTAAACATTGGCACACAATACTTTTTCGTGGTTATCCCGAAAAACGCCAATGGCGATGGTGATGCCAGTGCCGTGGTTAGTGTTACCGTGAGTCCAGTGCTGTCCACACCCACCGGCAAACTTAACGATACCGGCATTACCCTGTGCGGCGATTATGCTTTTGGTAACACTGGCAATCATCAGAATGATCTAGACTGCAACCTTGCAGTCGATGCCGATAATGACCCCATTCCGCCGGGGCAGGATGCCTTATCGGGTCGTGATGCGAACCCAGCAACCAATGAAAACAGCGACGGCCACAAAGGGTTTAGTTTCACTAAATTAGACAGTGATGGTTTTGCGTTAACCGATCAAAGCAATACCACTTTTAGTTGTGTAAAAGACAACGTCACCGGCTTAATCTGGGAAGCTAAACAAACCGCCACGGGTCTGCATAATAGAGACGATGTTTATACCTGGTTTAATACCGATGTCGCCAACAACGGCCAGGGTATCGGCACAGAAAGCGCCAATAGCAGTTGTGAAGGCAAAGCCAAAAATTTCTGCAATACCCAGGCGTATGCCGCCCGGGTGAATATTGCCAGCCTGTGTGCGGCAACAAACTGGCGTTTACCCAGCCGTAAAGAGCTGCACTCGCTGATCAGCTATGACCGTATCAATCCCGCAATCGATACCACGTATTTTACCAATACAGCCAACGATCGTTACTGGTCGTCCTCGCCKGMNNGGSTGRTRRTRRTAATRMTGSTRCATGGTACGTKWYCTTTRCCAATGGTGACGYCAGCKTGTTCARTAAGGGWTCCAAGCTTCKTGTTCGCTTAGTCCGTAGCGGACAGTGATAAGGTGAATTGCGCTAGTAAGAGAGGATGCCTTGGGGTATTTAACTTGTGTTTTTAAGGAGAAAACTAGGCGTAAATCAATACGCCATTTGGCGTGATGCAACCGCCTTGCTGTTGGAAATGGAGCAGGTGGTACGCCACTTTCCGCGCTACCAACAATCTCGTTCCCATGCTCCGCGTGGGAATGCATATAGCTTAGTTGGTAAGTTGGGGTTTGTACCTCACCCCAACCTACSTATCCATTTACGATTCAACCAACGATTCACYCYGGAGTAGAATTATGTTTACCCTAAATTYYATCAACMACAAACAATTATTGATCGCTGTGTTTGTCAGCAGCAGTTTTTACACAATCAGCCTGCAAGCGGCGAATATTGTATTCTGTACTAATACAAATTTCGGCATTACTGCCACCACCACGCATTTCACCGATAATAACGATGGCACCATTAGCGACCCTGAAACGGAACTAATCTGGAAAAAATGCAGCGAAGGTCAAAGCTGGGACGCAGCGGGCAATGATTGCACAGGTGTTATAGCGAGCTATAACTGGCAAGCGGCATTACAACGCGTGCAGGTGGTAAATACTGGCACAGGTGAAAACTTTTCACAAAGCGACTGGCGTGTGCCCAATATAAAAGAACTGACATCCATTGTCGAATTTCGCTGCAAGGATCCCGCAATAAACAAGACGATTTTTCCGGGTACACCGGGCATACTTACTACATTCTTCTGGTCGTCCTCGCCGTATGCGACTGGTAGTGATGATGCGCGGGGCGTGTTCTTTAACAAAGGCGGCTACAGCAGGCTCCCTAAGGACACCCCCGCTCATGTTCGCTTAGTCCGTAGCGGACAGTGACCTTTGATTTTGGCTTTGTAACTAATTGAAAACAGGGCTGTGTAAAGAGGTTGATGTAGTGTATCGATAACGGTAGTGTAAGACACTATCGATTGTATTTGAGGCGTGTCTATATGACCCGTATCCGGAATAGCAAGTAGGACCCACCTGATCCCATCTCGAACTCAGAAGTGAAACTACTCAGCGCCGATGGTAATGTGGGGTCTCCCCATGTGAGAGTAGGACATCGCGAGCCTTTAATACCGAAAAACCCGAACAGAAATGTTCGGGTTTTTTGTCTGTAATATTTAGCAATCTGTGATCGACCATTAGTAGACATTAAGAAAAACACTCTTTTTCGAAAATTAACGCAAATAAAAACAATTAGTTTTTGTCTCGTTCTCACGTATGAGCGAGGGAATTTCTACGTTAAATATCAAATCTTATTGTCATCTCGACCAACGGGAGAGATCTTATACAGCGGGCCTTAAGATCTCTCCCGTTGGTCGAGATGACACCTGTAATACATTCCGTTTTTATTTGCGTATATTCGCGTTCATTTGCGGAAAATTAATAATTTTTAACGTCTGCTAAGAGTCGACAACAGTCATTTATTTTTTAATTATTAAGCTTAAGTCCGGTATTTGTGCTCTTAGCATTTTTCTTTTCTGTTAAAATTCTTCTATTATGATTGCTTACCCCGATATTGATCCCGTCGCCCTTTCTTTAGGTTCATTTAAAGTTCACTGGTATGGTCTGATGTACCTTGCTGGTTTTGTTGGTGCCTGGATTTATGGTATGCAGCGTACTAAGCGTGAAGATCTTAACTGGACACGCAAACAGGTAGAAGACGTTATTTTCTATGGCGCTATGGGCGTCATATTGGGTGGACGACTTGGTTACACCCTGTTTTATGGTTTCTCAGGTTTTCTTGAAAATCCTCTTTCATTATTTTATATCTGGCAAGGTGGCATGTCCTACCACGGTGGCATGTTAGGGGTGTTTACCGGTCTGTATTTATTCGCTCGTAAAAATGGTATGTCGTTCTTTCAGGTATCCGACTTTATTGCGCCCTGGGTTCCTATTGGCTTAGGTGCCGGTCGTCTTGGTAATTTTATTAATGTGGAATTGCCGGGTAGAGCGATGGATACCGTTATGCCATGGGCTTTTGATTATGGCGATAAAATTGCCAGGCACCCTTCTTCGCTTTATCAATTTCTTACAGAAGGTGTTTTATTCTTCCTGATTCTGTGGTGGTACTCACGTAAACCTCGACCACTGATGGCGGTATCTGCCGTGTACATGTTCTGTTATGGCTGTTTTAGATTTTTTACCGAATTTTTTAGAATTCCCGATGCACACCTTGGTTTTATCGCATTTGACTGGTTAACGATGGGGCAGCTTTTGTCCGTACCTATGATAATATTTGGTATCGTTTTATATGCAATTTCAATGAAGAGAGCGAAGACTGCCTGATGAAACAATATCTGGATCTAATGCGTCATGTCCGTGATAGCGGCAGTAAAAAAGAAGACAGAACCGGAACCGGAACGGTCTCGGTTTTTGGCTACCAGATGCGTTTTGATCTGAGTGAAGGCTTTCCATTAGTGACCACGAAAAAGTGCCATCTTAAATCCATCATCCATGAATTACTGTGGTTTTTGACGGGTGAAACCAATATCCAATATTTAAAGGATAATGGTGTTCGTATCTGGAATGACTGGGCTGATGAAGATGGAAATCTTGGGCCAGTCTATGGTTCTCAATGGCGTTCCTGGCCCCGAGTGAGTAAAGATGGCGAAAATGCTGGACATGTTGATCAAATAAGTCAGATTATCGATCAGATAAAAAACAATCCCGATTCACGGCGTATCATTGTCAATGCCTGGAATGTGGGTGAGATCGAAAATATGGCACTACCACCCTGCCATATGATGTTCCAGTTTTATGTTGCGGATGGAAAACTTTCCTGCCAGTTATATCAGCGCAGCGCTGATATTTTTCTTGGCGTACCATTTAATATTGCATCTTATGCSYTGCTSACMATGATGGTSGCRCAGGTTTGTGAKYTKGWACCSGGWGATTTTGTTCATACYCTGGGTGATGCTCATCTGTATTCCAATCACATGGCGCAGRCTGATGAGCAGTTGAGTCGAAAGCCATTTCCACTCCCAGTTATGAAAATCAATCCGGATGTTAAATCGATATTTGATTTTAAGTTTGAAGATTTTGAATTAGTAGGATATGAAGCGCATCCACATATCAAAGGCGYAGTTGCAGTTTAGTTATAAAATTATTACTACAGAAACACGGAGGATACGAGATTGCCAAATRTTTTAAAGCATTTCTCTGTGTCCTCCGTGTCTCTGTGGTAAGTGTGYTTTTATTTCGAGGTTAATAGTTAGTGATTATTTCAATTATCGCTGCGATGGATCGCAATCACCTTATTGGTAACAACAATCAATTACCCTGGCATTTACCGGCGGACTTTGCCCATTTCAAATCAGTGACTATGGGGAAACCCATCGTAATGGGGCGAAAAACCTATGAGTCTATTGGCAAGCCACTGCCAGGGCGCAAGAATATCGTACTAACCAGAAACCCTGATACTTCGTTTGAAGGTGTGGATTGTGTCAGTAATTTTGCCGATGCAAAAGCGCTGGTGTCTGAAGACGAGGAATTAATGATTATTGGTGGCAGTGCAGTATATGAGATGTTAATGCCACATGTAAGTCGGATGTATATCACCTATGTAGATGCAGAATTTGAAGGTGATGCCTGGTTTCCCCGCTTTGATACTAAGCAGTGGGTGGAAAAAGCTAGTGTACTACGCCCTGCAGACGAAAAGAATGCATATCCTTGCAAATTTATTACTTTTGAGAAAGACGTGAACTATAGGCCTAATGCTGAGTCATAGTTAATGTGCAATTTTTTCCCCTCCTTTTAAGAGTACCTTTTAGGTGCTCTTTTTTTTATTTGAATTTTTAAGGTACTTCATTGGCGGCTTCTGCGCGCCCGGACATTGTAATTGGGTATATTGAAAAGGGCGCTGGTCAATTCGCATAGCCGTTAATTTGCCACCCCAGAGACATCCTGAATCAATCGCATAAGCATTGTTCACGCTAGATTGCCCCGCATGAGGAAGTGTTGACCAATGACCAAATATTATCGTGTCATTTTTTGATTTTCGATTGGGYACYTCATACCAGGGATATAARTGATTAGCTTGTGTGCCAGGCGCACCTTTTGCTGCCAATGCGGGTTTSCCCTCGCTATCACAATAACGTAAACGAGTCAGCATRTTGGTAATRAAACGATATCGCTGCCAGCCAGTTAAGGTGTTATCCCAGATAAAGGGTTTATCACCGTACATGTGTCTGTAAAAATTTATGTGATTATTACTTCTTAATAGRTCTTCGACTTCAGYAGCGAGTTTTAATGCTTGTTTKATGCTCCAGYCAGGATGYAAACCGGCATGCAGTAAAGTAATGTTCATCTCTTCATCATGAAACATCAGGTGTTGATGGCGTAACCAGTCTAATAGTTGATTGCAATCATCCGCTTGAAGTATTCGGTCTAGTGTATCTTTTTTTCCAGGTTTATTATGATGGTAAGCGGTTGCGAGAAGGTGAAGGTCATGGTTACCCAGAACAGTGATGGCATTGTCTTCAAGTGATTTAATAAAACGTAGCGTTTTTAGTGATTTAGGTCCGCGATTAACTAAATCGCCGCAAAACCAGAGTTGATCACAATCACTGTTGAAATTGATAAGGACTAAAAGTTGTTTTAGTTCATCAAAACATCCCTGTACATCACCGATGGCGTAAGTCGCCATAAAACGCTCCTATAAAAANGTTGGCAGTTAGCAGCAGACAGAAAAAACTTTAACTGATAACTTATGACTTTCTTAACTCTATCAGCCTGAACCAGCCTTTTGCAAGYGCGGGTTCATCAAGAATTAATTCCAGTTCAGGGCAGGTATTTAATACGTCTTCAAAGACMACATCTGTTCGTGTAGCAATGTGTCGAATAAAGAAGCTTAGTATACGACGACCCAGGGCTAGTTGCCCTGGGTTAATAAATTTGTCGAAGATAAATATCTTGCCGCCAGATTTGAGAACTCGACTAGCTTCTTGTAATGCGTGTACAGAATTTGGAACGACGGCAAGAATTAGGTGCATCACCACAATATCAAAGCTGCCATTCTTAAAGGGTAGTTTTTGACTGTCGGCTATTTGAAAATTGATATCTAATGAGTAGTCTTTCGCGCGTTGTTTGGCGCGTTTTAACATCGCAGGCGTAATATCAGTGCCAGTATAGGTCGCACCTGTCGGTAGATAAGGGATATCTAAACCACTACCTATGCCATTAATGAGAATATTTTTGTCATTAACGTCGCCTAAGCGCGATAGACTTTTCTCACGAAATGGATCGATGGGCCCTGATACCAGGGTGTCATATATCGGTGCTAACAATGTATAGCTATGTTTTAAAGCCATTAATATTACTTGAAGTGTTTAAGGAACCTCTGATCAATTAGTGAAATCGTATCTTGCAAGCTGAATAATCCATTTTCGGCGTTGTAAAACTTCGCAATAGCCAGCTATTACGTGCGTTTTACGCCTTGAACATGAATCATTCAGCTTACAATCACCTTCATTCATAATTAATCAGAGGCTCCTTAATTATTAAAGAACACTAGTGAAGCGCATTAGGTACAGTCAGCTGAAAGCTTGGTATTGTTGCATCAAACTTTTCACCCTTATCAGAAACCATTTGATAACTGCCATGCATGGTACCGAAGGGCGTGTTCATGAACGTGCCTGAGGTATATTGAAAGCCCTCCCCAGGCTGTAAGTGGGGTTGTTCGCCGATGACGCCATCGCCTTTAACTTCCTGAGTTTGGCCATCACCATCGGTGATAACCCAGTGCCGTGTTAGTAGTTTTGCAGGTGCAGAACCCTTGTTTTTAATTGTGACGGTGTAAGAGAAAACAAAATGATTATTAGACGGGTCAGATTGCTCAGCTATGTAAGCGGGTAGAACTTTTACTTCTATGTTGTTCATGTAACCTCCACCTGGCTAAGTAATAAGCGAACAAGTTGTTCTGCATTTATAGATTATATCATTAGTCGAAACAATTATTGATGTAACTGATAAGTGGTGATTCATTATTGTATTATAAGAATATAAGTGTTTGTAATCTATCTAATTGTTTTATATAGGTTAACGAAGTCGTTGACAGAGAGCTCTTCGGCACGTTGAGATGGTGACAGCCCCGCTTTTTCGATGTCGGCTACATCGCATGTGTTCTTAAGTGTATTTTTAAGTGTTTTACGTCTTTGTGAAAAGGCCTGTCTTATGAGATTTTCATATTGTGAAAAATCATCAATGTGGCTTGCAAATTGATTGTTGGGCTGTAGTCGCAAGATGGCGGAGTTGACTTTGGGAGCGGGATCAAAGGCATAGGGTGGGACGTCAAATAAAGATTGCGTAGTGAAATATGTCTGTATCATCACGCTAAGGCGACCGTATGTTTTATTACCAGGTGCAGATACTATGCGATCGACCACTTCTTTTTGTAACATGAAATGCAAATCCTGAATTAAGTGACATGATTTTAGAAGGTGAAATAAAACGGGCGTTGAAATGTTGTATGGTAAATTTCCGACGATGCGTAATTTATTTTTTTTATCATTTTTTAGACTTTTATGAAACTCAAAAAAATCAAACTTAAGCACATCGTTTTCATTGACGATAAGTTTGTCTTTGTTTTGTGCATCAGAAACAATGCAGTTTCTGGTGAGTTTTGGAATGATGTCTCGATCAAGCTCGATGACATTAAGCCTGTTAAGTCGAGATAGTAATGGTTTTGTTATGGCTCCAAGACCGGGGCCTATCTCAATCATGAGATCTTCTGGCAGAGGATTAATGCTGTCAACAATCATATTTATGATTGAGTTATCGACCAGAAAATTTTGTCCGAATCTTTTTTTAGCGAAGTGTTGCATCAGCTTTATTGTATCTGAGTATCGCTCAAGTCGATAGCCATGGTAATCGCTTCAAATAAACTTGTATTGCTGGCTTGACCCGTTGCCGCTAACTCTAATGCGGTGCCATGATCTACAGAGGTTCGAATAAAAGGTAGTCCCAGTGTAATGTTGACCGCTTTACCAAAACCGCTAAACTTTAATACAGGTAAGCCTTGATCATGGTACATCGCGAGCACGGCATCAGCATGATCCAGGTATCTATCAGTAAAAAGTGTATCAGCAGGAAGTGGTCCCGTTAGTTTTAAACCTTGTTTTTTTAATTTTTTGATGACTGGCGATATGATATTTATTTCTTCTTTGCCAAGGTTACCTTCTTCTCCAGCGTGAGGATTTAAGCCGCAGACTAATATTTCCGGTTCGGTTATTCCAGCCTGGTTTTTTAAAAAATTATTTAGTATATGTAATGTTTCACTAAGTGACTTTTCGGTAATGGCCTGACTGACCTTACTTATTGGTAAGTGAGTGGTGGCAAGCGCTACACGTAATGTCCTGGTCGCTAACATCATGACCGGTGTGGTATTAGAGCGTTCTGCAAGGTATTCAGTGTGTCCTGTGAAAGTTATGCCTGCTTTATTTATGATGCTTTTTTGAATAGGCCCAGTMACCATTGCATCYACTTTTTTCTGTATACATAAGTCACAGGCAAGATCCAGCATATTTAAAACATATTGACTGTTGTCGGCATTTAATTGACCGGCGTAGCAAGGTGTTTTTAGCGTCAGTGGGATGATGTTGAATTTATCTTTTTGATATGACGGGCTTAAATTATTTGTGTCATCATGGAGTTGATATTCAATCGGAATGTTAAGCTTTTCAGCTCTTTCTATGAATAAACTGATATCGACAATAATATATATTTCGGTATCTTTCAGACTTCTATGATAGCTTGATAACAGGCTCAGGCATATATCAGGGCCAATGCCTGCCGGTTCACCTGATGTGATTATAATTTTAGTGGTCATTGTAGTAGGGCGTTAGTGGCTTGCTTAATTATCAATATATTCCACATAGGCTTCATCTCGAATGCGTCGCAACCAAAGCCTTAGTTCTTCATCAATTTTTCTTTTTTGAATGGCGTTACGCGCCTGATTTTCTTTATTGGTTTTAGCCATGTTGTGGTTGCGGTATTCTAACACTTCGAGAATATGCCAGCCAAATTGAGTTTTAAAAGGTTCGGAAATTTGGCCAATTTCAAGACTGTTAACCACATTTTCAAATATGCCGACAAAGTCGCCCGGCCCGGCCCAGCCTAAATCACCACCCTGAGTCTTTGACACAGGGTCTTCAGAAAACTGACTGGCAAGCATTGAAAATTTTTCACCCTTTTCAATTTTTTGTTTTAATTCGACCAGTTTTTTTCTAGCTTGTTCATCACTTACTTCGCTGCTCGGGCGAATAAGGATATGTCTCGCATGTGTTTGCTTGATAATGAGTTCATCGTTGGAGCTGCTAACTAATTGAAGCAGGTGGAAACCACTTGCACTTTTTACTGGTTGTGAGGTTTCTCCTGGTTTAAGGGTTTTTACAGCATCTACAAATAACTGCGGTAATTCATTTGCTTTTCGTTCACCCAGGTCGCCACCTTTTAATGCATTTCGGCCACTTGAAATCTTGATTGCAATATCTTCAAATAGGCTGCCTGCCTGTATTTTTCGATAGGCAGTGTCGGCTTTCTCTTTAGCTTTTTGTATATCTTCAGGTTTTGCAGATTCAGGCGTAGCAATGAGTATATGTCGAAGGTGGTAGGTTATTTTTGAGGAATCAGATGTTTCATTCAAGGTGATATACTGTTGAACTTCTTGATCTGACACGCTTATTTTATTCGCTACTAATCGTTGTTGTAGTTGTTTTATGATTAGGTCATTGCGTGTCTGTTCGCGAAATCGCGGGTAGCTGAGTCCTTCTGTTTCAATAGTCTGACGAAAGATATCAAGTGACATATTATTGTTTCTAGCCAGCTGTTCTAGCATGCGGTTTAGCATTAGGTCGTCTACGGTTATGCCGAATTGTTTTGCTTTTTGTAGTTGAATGGTATCGCGAATGACCCTTTCTAATACTTGCTTTTTTAATGTTTCAGGATCTATTCTGGAAAGTTGGCTAAGTTCGAGTTGCTGACGAAAATCCTGTATACGATTGTTTAGCATCGAGTTAGTGATTACACCCTCATTAACAACGACGACAATGTGATCCAGAGGTTTGAGTGCGGCATGTATTGTACTTATTGGTAAACCCAGGCTTGTTATGAAGCTTATGCTGGTTAATATAAGGGCTTTACTTAGATATTGAATATTCATAACTTATTGAAGCGTATCATTGTARCTGTAAATTGATTGTTGTAGTGTGTCCCTGGCGCTGCTGCCGGACACGCTGCCTAGACCTTTAAGTACAAATTGTACCAGTATTGAGTTGTCATAGGCATTGTTATCAGTGATYGAGTTTTTTAATCTGCGTTGAGCAAGRAGTTGAATCGACCAGCAACAGCTRTCGTAKGMAAYYCCTGCTATCGTGTCGATATCTTTATTGTCTTTCAGAGAATAATTCCAACGAAAAAARGTGCTGTATTGATTATTGATAGCATAGACAAAAGATGTGTCAGTTTGTTCAAGRTYCAGGGTATTATCTTCCAGRCGTTTTCGATAGCCRAGATTAAACAAGTGATTGTCATCTGACTTGTAGTGTAAAAAATAATTTTCTTTTGATAGTCTGTTATTTGAAGTATCCCATTGAATATCGATRTTACTTTGCCAGYGTCCCCATTTTGTATTAAGTTCAGCTATCACATCTGATTGCCTTGAKGTATCGAYGRTNGNGNYATCAGGATCAGTGCTCAGYGAGACTYGYCTGTCTTYAAAAAAGAAAATCTGRCCTAYRCTGRCRCGCAAAAATTCCGTACCTGTTTGCGAATTCAGTATTCGACTGGTTAGGGCGAGGGTTAGCTGATTGGTGTCACCAATCCGGTCGCCACCGATAAAACGGTTATCACGAAATAATTGCGCGACGCTGAATTCGGGTGTACTGGTATCAAAGATAGGGGTATCACTTTGATCTTCAAAGGGTACGTTTAAATAATATAACCGTGGCTCCAATGTTTGCGTGTAGCCATTTTCAAGTGGKCGGTCAAAAAATAATCCTGCATYAATACTGCTCATAGGAAGATTMCGRTCGTTYACAGTYTGCTTTGTTGAAGGTTGCRTTGCGTTGCCATCAGTGCCGACGTCATACAGAGTGTGGCTGAATTTRATAGCGGGTTCAAAAAACCATGCCGTACCGCTTAGGGGTAACCGTAGCCCRGGGCGTAKCGTTAAGCGAGTRCCKGTGACTATYGTTTCGTCTTCATGTGTAAAATCAACAAACTCAGAATCAAGCGTAAATAATATTGAACTGTTYGCTATKGCAGYRTCACCRTYTAATGTTAGTTGCGGTAGACGYTCATAGGGGCGRCTRCTAACCGCWGTRGTGCTATCGATGGTTTTTATATCCTGTACCAGTACACGCATCTGCCAATTGTTTAATTCGTAACGTAGCGTAGCATTTCGAAACAGGTGTGTTTGACTGGTACTGCCAAGATTATTGGAAAAGTCGTTGAAATATTCAGCGTCAGAAATATCCTGTAAATCGATATCGAGTAATAAATTGGAAAGGATACGAGTATGTTGAGTGTAACGAACTTGATAACGGTTTTCTTGCGTTACGTCGTCATCAGGTAAGTATGCGCCAAGTAGTCTTCCATCTGTTGATTGTGTTAGATAACGATAATTTCCCGCCACTTCTACGCCGCGTTTTTCCATGTATCGTGGTGTGATGACTGCATCATGATTTGGCGCAATATTCCAGTACCAGGGTACAGCAAGTTCTATGCCTCGTGATGTCGATGTGCCAAATTGCGGAAATAATAAGCCGCTACGGCGTTTATCGCTTGTAGGGAATTCCATGTAGGGTATGTATAAAAAAGGTATGCCTTTGAAGCGAATAACGACGTCCTCAGCGCTGCCGTATTCATCATCGTGATCCAGCTGAATTTCATCAGCGCTGATTAACCAGTCCGGGTCGAATAAATCGCAGCTAGTTATATTGGCATTATTTAAAGTGGATATTTTATTACCTTGATCGTTTTCACCTGTTTGAATATTTCCAGCCTTACCTTTCATCTGGCTTTCAGGAATAAGGAATTTAATGTTATTGAATTGAGAGGTTCTATTTTTAGTGGTAGATTTTGTTTCGGTAGTGTTGTTGTTTATATTAATAATGCCAGAGTCAGCTTCTAACGACATGGATTCTGAATCTATGTGTACGTTGCCTGAGATCTGCAATGTATCGGACTGTTTACTATATTGTGCATGATCAGCGCTAATTCGTAATTTATGTTGTTCGATGACGACATTGCCATCCAGTGCTATCGAGCTATCCGCACCGGACTGCGTGGTGTCGGCGCCGATTTTGGTGTGTCCAATATTTTCTTCGGAAAAAATAGGGGGAGGTGTGCGTTTAATGCTCGACGTGTTTTGTATGGGGCATAAAGTGGTATCTTGACTAACGGCTTCTGCTGAAATTAATGGCGAGAAGAGTGTAAGAAATAATACAGAGAAAATCCATAAAAAAGGTACGCAGCGAGAATTGATTTTACGCATAGCGATGTGTTCTTGTATTAATCGTAGTCTTTATTTTTAAGTGACGTTAGTCGACTAGTAAAAATTCGAGTAATGCTTTTTGTGCATGCAATCTATTCTCGGCTTCATCCCATACCACACTTTGATTGCCATCAATAACCTCGGCGCTCACTTCTTCACCACGGTGGGCCGGCAAGCAATGCATGAACAGCGCATCTGCATTGGCAAGTGACATTAACTCGCTAGTTACTTGAAATTTTAAAAATGCTTGTTCACGTACTTTTTGTTCTTTTTCCTGTCCCATGCTTGCCCAAACATCAGTGACGATTAAATCACTGTTGCGACATGCGCTAGTAACATCAGAAGTGATTTCAATATAATCACGCGTTTCATCAATGAATGATTGCTGCGGCTCAAAACCTTCAGGGCAAGCGATAATTAATTTGAATTCGAGTAACCTGGCAGCGTGCATATAGGAGTGACACATATTGTTACCGTCGCCTACCCAGGTTACTGTTTTGCCTTTAATGTCGCCGCGTTGTTCAAAGTAGGTTTGCATGTCTGCTAATAACTGGCAGGGGTGAACATCATCGGTTAAACCGTTAATAACGGGTACCGACGAATATTCTGCCAGGCGTTCTACATTTTCATGCGCGAAGGTTCTGACCATCAGGCAGTCTGTCATACTGGATAAAACTCGGGCACTATCTTCGACGGGTTCGCCACGGCCAAGCTGCGTATCGCGTGGTGATAGAAATATTGCATGACCGCCAAACTGTGCCATGCCTGCTTCGAATGAAACCCGGGTACGTGTCGATGATTTATCAAATATCATCGCCAGCACTTTATGCTTGAGCGGCTCATATATTTCGCCACGATGTTGTATAGCTTTTAGTTCGATTGCACGGTGTATTATTCTTCTGAATTCAGCAGAGCTGAGGTCAGTCAGTGTTAAAAAGTGCCTGATGTTGCTTGTCTTCATGCTGCTTTTTTTTTGTGTAGTACACTGATAACCAATTCGCTTATCGTGTTGATGATAGTGTCGGCTTGCTGCTGCGAAATAATTAATGGCGGTAATAAACGGATAACATTACCCGCGGTCACATTGATCAGCAGGTGTTTGTCCAGCGCAAGTTTTACCAGGTCGCTGCATTCGCAATTAAGCCGATCGTTGTCGAGTACGATGCCGATCATCAGCCCCAGGTTGCGAATCTCACTTACACCGTCCAGTTTAGAAAGTTTTTCACGGAGGTTGTCTGCGATATAACTACCCATGCGTACTGCATTTGAAATTAAATTTTCAGATTTGATGGTGTCGATGACGGTTGATGCGGTCGCGCACATCAATGGATTGCCGCCGAAGGTGGAGCCGTGATTGCCCGGCTGAAAAACCTTGCCGGTTTTTTCATTGGCCAGGCATGCGCCGATAGGCACACCGTTTCCGAGTGCCTTTGCTAACGTCATCACGTCAGGCTGTATCTTGTTGTGCTGAAAAGCAAACCACTCACCGGTACGACCCATCCCCGTCTGAATCTCATCGAGCATCAACAACCAGTTTTGCTGGTCACAGATATCACGTAACTGATTCAGGTAATCTTTATTGGGGATATTGATACCGCCCTCACCCTGCACCGGTTCGACCAATATTGCGACCACATCGCTATTGTTTTCAGCGATGTTTTTAATCGCTTCGATATTGTTATACGGTGCCCGGATAAAGCCCTGTACCAGAGGTTCAAAACCAGCCTGTATTTTGCGAGTACCGCTAGCGCTCAGTGTCGCCATCGTACGACCGTGGAAGCTGTTTTCCATGACGATGATCAGCGGCTTGTCTATATTATTGTTATGACCATAAAGGCGGGCGATCTTGATCGCAGCTTCATTTGCTTCGGCGCCAGAGTTTGAGAAAAATACGCGATTTAAGTTTGATATCTCACATAATTGATCAGCCAGGTGCTGCTGCTTATCGATGTTGTACAGGTTTGATGTATGCAATAATTTCGATGCCTGTTCGCAGATCGATTTTGTGATTGCCGGGTGGGCGTGGCCTAAACCGCAGACCGCAATGCCACTGAGCGCATCGAGGTATTGATTATCGTCGGTGTCCCAGAGCCAGGCACCTTCGCCGCGTTTAAATGTTACGTCGAGAGGGGCGTAGGTTTTCATCAGGTGTTCGCTTGTCTTCATTTTTGTCGTCGTGTTTTGGTATTAACTGTATTAATAGTATTTGTAAATAAATAGTATAAAAAGCAAAAGCGGCAGCCATGGCCACCGCTTTTAAAGGACTGATTATACTTGAACTTTTAAGTAAAGCAACTGTTTGAACAGGAGTCCAGAGTGCGGTTTGTCGGCCTCTACAGCTAATATTATTTAATGTTTCATCGCTTTTTGCACCATGGATGTTATTTTAAAGTGGCCGCTAAAATAATAACCGGTCTAAATTTACAGGTAGTTAAATGTGAATGAAAGATAAAGCTAAAAGGGTGATTCTAGTATGGGGTTTTGTTGTTTTTGGTATTATCTAATGCTGAGGGTTATCATAGTAATTTTTCAGTACGTAAAAAAGCCTCGATAAAATCGAGGCTTTTTTACGTACTGAAAAATAATTGTTTAAGTATGTTTTCTTTTTCTAGAAAAACCAAGACCGGCCAAACCAAGTCCAAGTAAGGCTAAAGTTGCTGGCTCTGGAACAAGTGTAGGTGCAGAAAAATTAGAGATTTGTGTTTTTGCTGAACCCAACACGGAGTCAGTTGCGCGTGCGCTAAAACCAAAAATATCACCAGCGGCTACAAGAAATGATTCTGAGCCTGATTGAGATCCGAAGAGACCATTAGCTGAAACTTGTGTAAAAATTCCATTTAATAACCATCCAAAGGGATCAAAGCTAGAGCCATCAACATCAGTTGTGGTGTACATCCAGTCAAAACTCACCAATCCATCGCCTAAAGCCGCTATAGTGAAATCTGTAGCTGATGAACCGCCGCCACTATTACTGCTTACTTCTACAATAGAAAATGGGGCTCCTGATAAATCAATAGAGCCGCCATCGAGTGATTGGTTCCAGTTAGCGACATCATACCCACCAGTAAAATCATTGATAATTCCCGCATTGGCGGAACCTGCAAATAAACAAACAAATAAAAAAACAATTTTTTTCATTTTTTTCCCCTGTGAATTAAATAAATATGTAAATTACATTATTCATAAAGCAACATTTATGCCATATTTCTATCTTATTGTATTTTAAGCTATTTTGTTTTTAAACATTAAATCTGCATTCTAAAATTGTAAAAATTAATGACACTCCAACCTGTTTTTGTAAAATTTTTTTACAATGGACGCTGTAATGTTAGTAGCTACTGCCTAACGTGAAAGCACATGGCAGCAGTGAGTGGTTGATGTTTTTCGAATGCATCGTTCTGATAACGGTGCTAACTAATGTAAGGAGGCTGTCCGAGACAGTTATGTCCAGTAAAACCACTTAATGAAAAAGGCGACTTACTGCGTGAGCCGTAAGTCGCCTTTTAGTGGCCTCTGTAAAAGCAGTGACCTCAGTGTTGCTGGTTATAGACCGTGTGCAAAACCAACCATGCAAAGTAGCATAGGTATCGATAATGCTGTATTTGTACGAGAAGCTAATAGCGCAACTTTTTTGGCACTGGCAATAACCTCTGCACTGTGCTCTTTGCCATCAAGGCCAAGAATTTTCTTCTGGTTAGGCCAGATTAGAACCCATACGTTAAATAACATGATAGTACCTAACCACGCGCCTACACCAATAACCGCCATACCATCGGAGAGCATAAACGCATTGGTAATACCTTGCATGCCACCACCAACCGTTACTAACGCACTAAGGCCCGTTATCCAGGTTACTGCAGCAGACATGCGGAACCATAACAGGGCTTTTGGTGCGATGTATTTATTGATTGCCGCGGGTCCTGGGCCATCAGTGTCAGCCAGTGCTGTACCCACGCCTGGAACTTGTACGAAATTAAAGTAATACAGCAGGCCTATCCAGGTAACGCCAGCCATAACGTGTACCCAAACCATCATAGATGTTTTGAAACCGGCTGCGCCACTGCCGACGCCAAAGGCTACTGCTATAGCAAGAACAAAACCAATGGCTAAAGTGCCTTTGATAGTCATTAAAGGATTCATAGTATTTCCCCTCTTTGTTCGATAACAAAGTAATAAGATTTGAAGTGGTTTAAGCTGGCGCTACGATAGGGTAGTCACGGGTATAATGCAACTCTATATTACCTATTTAGTGCCTTTTCTTCAATAAAAACAGTAATTTCCATAATTTATTAAGTGTTATTAGGTGGGGTTTTTAGTCAAGTGGATGCCATTAGTTTAAGTCTATTCGCCAACCGTATTGATGCAATTTGCAGCGAGATGGGTGTTACCTTACAAAAATCAGCTTTTTCTCCCAATATCCGTGATCGTCTGGACTACTCCTGTGCCATTTTTGATGCTGACGGTGAGTTGTGCGCGCAAGCAGCGCATATCCCGGTTCATCTAGGGAGCATGGCTTTTGCCATGCGCGATCTGGTGGCGCGGTTTCAATGGTCGGATGGTGACATGGCTGTCGTCAATAACCCCTATAAAGGCGGCACGCATTTACCGGACGTTACTATTATTGCACCTATGTTCATAAATAATGAATTAAAGGGGTTTGTGGTAAACTGCGCGCATCATGCAGACATTGGTTCCGATACGCCGGGATCGATGCCTCTATCATCAAGTTTGCATGAAGAAGGATTGATTATTGAGCCACAGTTAATTGTTAGTAAAAGTGCGGTTATTGATGAGGTCTTTGATTCGCTTATGCTTAATATGCGAAATCCGCGTGAGTCAGCCGGTGATTTTATCGCGCAGATCGGTGCCAACAGGCGTGGTTTGTCTCGATTAGCGACGCTGATAAAGAAAATGGGCGTTATCCATTATCAAAAGGGGTTAATCGAATTAAATCATTATGCCGCTTCGCTGGCTCAAAAAAGCTTGTCTGGCATWGCTGACGGTGARTATGTGTTTGAAGACGTGATGGATGACGATGGCATGGGTCATAGTGACATTCTCATAAAAGCCACGGTGACTTTTTCTGGCGGTAATGTCAYCGTTGATTTTTCAGGAACCRCCGCGCAGGTAAAAGGCAATATCAATTGCCCTTTATCGGTGACAGCGGCAGCGGTTTATTATGTTTTTCGCTGCTTGATGCCACGGCAGGCACCAGCGTGTGCCGGTAGTTTTCAAAATATCACAATCAAAGCACCYATTTCGAGTGTCGTCAATGCCAGCTTTCCTGCTGCRGTTGCTGCGGGTAATGTCGAAACCAGTACACGGATAGTTGATGTGATTCTGGGGGCGCTGTCTCAAGTTATTCCGCAACGTATTCCGGCGGCCAGTCATGGCAGTATGAATAATTTAGCCATGGGTTATGTCGGTGATGCGGATAATCCGGCATGGGATTATTACGAAACTATCGGTGGGGGTATGGGGGCCAATGCGTTAAGCGATGGCTTTGATGGGGTGCAGACTCATATGACGAATACCCTGAACACACCCATCGAATCACTGGAAATGAAGTATCCGGTAAGAGTTAATTGTTATCAGATCAGAAAGGATTCGGCCGGTAGTGGTAAACATACCGGTGGTCAGGGATTGATTCGAGAGTATGAGTTTTTAACACAAGCCCAGGTAACCGTTCTCTCCGAAAGAAGGACGAATCAACCCTGGGGGCTACATGGCGGTAATGTGGCTGGCGCAGGTAAAAATACTCTAAATGGTCAGTTACTTTCCGGAAAAGTAACAAAAAATGTCAAAAAGGGTGATGTTTTAAAAATTGAAACACCGGGTGGGGGTGGATTTGGGTAGAGTCTGTCAAACAGTTCCCGATGTTTATTGATATTTAGCTGGTTGCAATCATCCTGTTAACCCTGGTGGTTTTTGATGATAATGCGGTAATGAGCGATAGTGAAAACTAGCCGTTGAGCGAAGGGAGGGAGTTATTGATAGCCTACTATTAATAACGATAAACCGGCGAATGCCATGATCGCATGAATGGCAACCATTACCATTGGCGGCGCTTTGCCGGGTTCACGTAAGCCGAATAACATGGCTCCGCCCACTAGTGCGAGCACCATTAATAAAGCAGCAACATTATTAAATTTGTTGAGAGAACCGTTTATTATTTGTGCCGCTAAAAAGCCTGATGCGATTAGCGCCAGACTGGCATGTACGAGCCCGGTCTTTAAAGAACTTCGATGGTAGCGCACACCCAATACGATTAAGAAAATTCCGATAGAGGCGGCTAATGCGTATAGTATTATTGCAGTGAGTATCATTAAGTGCCCAATGTGTGCCGAAGTGGTCGCGAACTTCAGAGCTACCCTAGCTTATAAAAAATGGCTTGTCATTAAGAACCCTGTTTGCTTTGCTTGAATTGAATGAAATACGTGAGCATGTGACAATGGCTCTTTTATGTGTGAGATAGATGTTTTATGTGCGGTATATGTGGTGAATTAAGGTTTGACGATTTGGCGCCTGAATTGTCGGTGATTGAGCGCATGAAAGATAAATTACAAAAGCGCGGCCCCGATTCGGATGGCAGTTACGTGAAGGCACCGGTGGCTTTTGGGCATCGTCGTCTGGCCATTATTGATCTAACAGAAAAAGCCGCACAGCCTATGGTTGACGACAGGGCCGATGTTGCACTGGTGTTTAATGGCACCATTTATAACTACCCCGATTTGCGAAAAGAATTACAGGGATTAGGGCACACATTTAAATCAACCGGTGATACAGAAGTTATCCTACGTGCCTATATCGAGTGGGGAGAAAAATGTGTGTCACGACTACAAGGCATGTTTGCTTTTGCTGTCTGGGATAATAAAAAACAATCCTTACTCATCGCCCGTGATCGTACCGGTATTAAACCGCTGTATTTTTCTCAAACGTCATCGCGGTTATTGTTTGCTTCTAATACGCAGGCATTAATTCATGCCGACGACAAMATTGATACMTCSATCGATGCYACYGCKYTRCAYAAYYTRTTYAGYYTGCAYGCKGTSGTRCCSGCMCCGCGYACYRTCRTYAARGGYATWMGMAARGTAAAACCGGCGCATTATYTRMTRATMGAYRSRMARGGYRAAGTGACTGAAAAACGTTACTGGACACTAACCGCCAAACGTCCCGACAAAAAAATGAGCGAACAGGACTGGGTTGTTGCGATTCACGATGCGCTTCGACTGGCTGTTGAAAAAAGAGTCAAGATTGCTGATGTTCCGGTGGGGGTATTATTGTCGGGTGGTATCGATTCAAGCTTGCTGGTCGGCCTGTTGGCTGAAGCAGGGCAGAAAGGTTTAAAAACATTTTCTGTAGGTTTTGAAGATGCACCGGAAGAAAAAGGTAATGAGTTTGAGTACTCCGATGCCGTCGCTGAGATGTTTGATACAGAGCATCATCAGTTAATGGTGCCCAATAATCAAGTCCTGCCACGGTTGCCAGAGGCGTTTGCCAATATGTCTGAGCCGATGTTCGCTCAGGATGCCGTGGCGTTTTACCTGCTCTCAGAAGTGGTTTCGAAAGAGGTTAAAGTGGTGCAAAGCGGGCAGGGCGCCGACGAAGTATTTGGCGGTTACTTCYGGTATCCGCGCATGCATGATTCAACCAAAACCGGCATCAACCGTTTTTCAGATGAATATTTTGATCGCGATCATGCAGAATATTTACAGACAGTGGATAAACGTTTTCATACTGATGATGTTACCTCRGAGCTGATGCAGGAYTTACTCAGTGAGGTGGAAGCAGATGAATATCTGGATCGCGTCATGGCGGTTGATGTGAATACACTCATMGTCGATGACCCGGTAAARCGCGTCGACAATATGACCATGGCATGGGGCCTGGAAGCACGGGTGCCTTTTCTTGATACRCAATTAATCGAACTGGCTGCATCGATGCCACCGGAGATGAAACTACCCAATGGGGGTAARCATGTTTTAAAAGAATTATCGCGYGGSTTKYTRCCTGACAGTGTAGTCAATCGCAGTAAAGCRTATTTTCCRATGCCGGCTYTWAAATATGTGCGTGGWGARTTTYTWGAATTTATGAAAGAAATATTATTNATMTKWYSKTRSKAGACAGCGTGGTTTATATAATGGTGCTTATGTTGAAAAACTACTTGCAGATCCGGAGTCTTATCATACCCGTTTGCAAGGTAGTAAGTTGTGGCATCTGACCGCACTGGAATTGTGGTGGCAACAAAACATCGCGGAATGAAAAAAATTCGCTCTTGTATTTTATTGATTTGGCCCCATGTTTGATTCACCCAGCAGTAGTTAGGGTTAATAATTAGTAGCAAAGGGTATAATCGCCCAATACACTATTGAATACAGGTATTTGAAATGGCTGATGTTTTAGACAGAATTGATGAGCAAGTAAAAGGCAATAAGGTGATGATCTATATGAAAGGCACGCCGCAATTTCCGCAGTGTGGTTTTTCAGGGCGTACCGTTGAGGTGTTGAAGCAGGTGGGGAAGGAGTTTGGTTATTGTAATATTCTAGCCGACCCTGAAATTTTCCAGAATCTACCGCGTTATGCAGACTGGCCAACTTTTCCACAGGTCTATGTTGATGGTGAACTAATCGGTGGCTGTGACATCACGCTGGAAATGTTTGAAAATGGTGATTTGAAGAAGATGATCGACAAAGCGACTGCATAAACCAAGCGTTTGCTTACAATTTAAAAGCTCAGGTATCGCGGAATAAAATCCGCTCCTACAGATAAGCGTGAACCTGTAGGAGCGGATTTTATTCAGCGATTTTTTTGTGTTAAATAATGTTTAGTAAGCAATGCTAAGAGAAGCATCACCACGCGCTTGATCAAGTTTACTGCCGGCCTGTTTAATCATTTCATCCGCAGAAATAATGGCTTGATCGCCGCGATAATAATGCACGCCGATGCAGCCATTGATGCTTAGATTGCCAACTGAAGTTTTGTAATCGCGATTGTCTATCATGGTCAATATGCGTTTGATGGCAGAGGTTTTGTAATCTTTGGCTTTGCTATGGTGCATGATGATACCAAAGAGATTGTTGTCCAGTTTGGCAACGACGTCGGTTGGTCTAACCGCGCGCCGTAAGCGTCTATGTTGACTAACCAATATTTCGGTCACAATTTGTTTACCATGTTGATTACGAATGCTGTCTAGCTCTCGTAGTTCGATCAGTGCCAGGCACACACCACCACGGCGTGCCGAGGCTTCCTGTAAGTGGGCTTTTAAATTCTTCATCAAAAATGCCTGATTACCCGCACCGGTGGCTTCATCAATCAGTGCCATTTTTTCAAGATTTTGAATCGTTTTTTGCAGTTGTCGCGAGGTTTCCAGAAGGTCATTTTGCAGTGCAGCAACGCGCGCAGCTGCGTTTACGCGTGCGGCGAGTTCTTGTGGATTCGGTGGTTTACAAAGGTAGTCATCGACACCATGATCAAAGGCTTTGACCAGGTATTCCACGCCATCATGTGCGGTAAATAAGATAATGGCGGTATAAGTGCCTTTTTCCTCATCCGCCTGTCGAATATGTTGGGTTAGCTCGAGACCGTCCATTTCCGGCATCATCCAGTCTGCCAGTACAACATCAGCAGGTTGTGTTTCGATCATTTTTAAGGCTTCAGTGGCGCAATCGGCCATGCGAACACCGTCGTATCCAGCCTTTTTTAACGCTGTTTTAACAACGATTCGGCTAAATTGTAAGTCGTCTACGATGATGATTGAGAGGTCTTTGCTGCTCATATAACTGTCGTGCTGTCCTTTGGTGCTCGGATTATTTTTATAATAATCTTATTTGTTAACTATAGCCAAATATACGCATAAGTGCGTGAATTTATAGAATTAGATTAAGTCCAATATCATGGCTACAGTTTTTCTTTTTTGTGAATTATTGTGGGGTTATGGTTGATTCTCATTACTCCAAACCGGCCCCGCCGTTTCTGCCCAGCGATTAACAATCAGGCAGAATAACTCTGCTGTCTGTTTGGCGTCATAGAGAGCGGAATGGGCTTCATCACTGTCCCAGCTCAGGCCCGCTGCTTGTGCTGCCCGAGATAAAACGGTTTGCCCATAGGCTAATCCAGCCAGGCTGACTGTGTCGAACATGCTGAATGGATGAAAAGGGTTGCGTGAAATTTTATTACGCTCAGCAGCAGAAAAAATAAAATTTCTGTCGAGAACCGTGTTATGCCCAATCATAATGGCGCGTTTGCACTTGTGTTGTTTCATCTCTTTCTGAATAAATCGAAATAATTCTCGTACTCCGGTTTCTTCATCTTTTGCAACGGCAATGCGAAAAGGGTGATGCGGGTCAATGCCATTGACCTCCATTGAAGCAGGATCCATATTGGCGCCTTTAAATGGATTGATGTGGCACTGGTATTCATTATTAACGGCCATTTTTCCGTTTTCATCAATTTTTAATGTGACCGCACCAATTTCTAGTAAGGCATCGTTCTTGTCGTCAAAACCACCGGTCTCGACATCGATCACGACGGGATAAAACCCGCGAAAACGGCGGGACATTAATTTAAATTCTTCTTCACTCATGAGGGGTATATTACACTGTCGTTAACGGGCGGTAGATATTCATGTTGAGATGTTTGCGACCAGAAAATCGTGAATAACATCAAAATTATAATCAGAGATTCTCTGGAAGTTATATTATCACTCAATGATTCCAGGCCGGTCTAAGCAGACATTTTCCAGTGAATAGTCTGCCCAGCCAGAAAAGGCACCAGGGTGTCACTACCCAAAGAGTATTCATCGGGTACCTGCCAGTCTTCTTTGACAAGAGTGATTGTTTTGCTGTTTCGTGGCAAGCCATAAAAGTCAGGCCCATTGAAGCTGGCAAAGGCTTCGAGTTTGTCTAAAACACCCTGTTCTTCGAATATAGAAGTATATATCTCGATAGCGGCATGAGCTGAGAATATGCCCGCGCAACCGCATGCGCTTTCTTTTTTATGTTTAGTATGGGGAGCGCTGTCTGTACCTAAAAAGAATTTGTTGCTGCCCGATCGAATGACTTTTAATAATGCTTGCCGGTGTGTATCACGTTTTAGAACGGGTAAACAGTAGTTATGCGGTTGCAGGCCACCCTGAAATAATGCATTGCGATTGAGTAATAGGTGTTGAGGTGTAATGGTAGCAGCAAGCTTGTCACTGGCTTGTAAGACAAAGTCAGCCGCTTCTTTGGTGGTGATGTGTTCGAAGACAATTTTTAAATCGGGGAATTTTTGCGTTAGTGGTATTAACGTTTTATCGATAAAAACTTTTTCGCGGTCAAATACATCGATATCGGGCGAGGTTGCTTCGCCATGAATCAATAACGGTAAGCCAGCTTTTTGCATTTCTTCTAATGTCTTATAGCAATGACTGATATCAGTGACGCCAGCATCTGAATTGGTTGTCGCACCAGCAGGATAAAGTTTTAATCCCTTAATAAAACAGCTTTTTCGTGCCGCAATAATCTCTTCTGGCGAGGTATTGTCAGTGAGGTAGAGTGTCATCAGCGGCTCGAAGTCTGTTCCTTCGACCGCCGCTAGAATTTCGTCAAGATATTCTACCGCCCGAACCACCGTAGTAACGGGCGGGTTGAGATTGGGCATGATAATAGCGCGAGCGAATTGTTTAGCGGTAAAGAGTGCAACACTGTTTAATGCTTGGCCATCGCGAAGGTGTAGATGCCAGTCATCAGGCTGCGTGATTGTTAGCTGTTTTTTTGTCATAATAGTAAGCGTTATCTTATGAATGTATTATGCCCTAAGTTGTGATGTCTGACCTTCAAAAATTACTGTTAATGCTTTTTTTAAAAGCAGCGCCGGAAGATATGCCGTATTCGGTGCAAAAAACCGCGCAAATAGCAATGGCTTATCTGTTCTCGGGGATTATTGTCTTACAGACGACATTAAATCCTGAAAACATCCTTGTCGGTTTACTATTAGGTTTTTTTGTTCAATTTGGATTTCTTTATATTATATTGAAAGCATTAAATCGTAATTCAAGATTCATGCAGTCTTTTTTTGCCATTTTGGGTGTGGGTCTGTTTTTTAACATTATGTCCTGGCCCGTATTTTCTATCATGGCGGACGAGCTCAGTAACGATGAGTTAAAGGCATCAATGTCGTTACTGTTTTTAATGCTGATTAGTTGGGAAGTGTTGGTGAAAGCGCATATATTTAGACATGCGTTAGATATGAAAATGTTTAGTGCGTTGGCGTTATCATTTTCCTTGTTTTTTATTTCAGTTGCACTTTCGCAATTACTGCTACCGGTTTAAGGAGTATTCGTTGAAAATTCATATTTTAGGGATTTGTGGTACGTTTATGGGCGGCATAGCCGTCCTGGCAAAACAGGCAGGACATGAAGTCAGTGGATGTGATGCAAACGTGTATCCACCGATGAGTACACAGTTAGAAGAACAAGGCATAACTTTGTGTGAAGGTTTCTTTGCTAAAGATATACCTGACGATGTGGATGAAGTGGTTATCGGTAATGCGATGTCGCGGGGAAATGAAGCCGTTGAATATGTTTTAAATAAAAATATATCGTATAGCTCAGGGCCTGAATGGTTGTCTAAACATGTACTCGATCAGCGTTGGGTTTTAGCGGTGGCGGGCACGCATGGTAAAACGACAACGTCTAGTATGCTCGCCTGGATGTTACAGTATGCGAACTTGAATCCCGGGTTTTTAATCGGCGGAATCCCCGCCAACTTCGGTTTATCTGCACGAATAGGCGATGCACCTTTTTTTGTTGTTGAAGCCGATGAGTATGACACTGCTTTTTTTGATAAGCGTTCCAAATTTGTGCATTACCACCCGCGCACTGCAATACTCAATAATCTGGAATTCGATCATGCTGATATTTTTGAAAATCTTGATGCTATAAAAAAACAATTTCATCATCTGGTACGGACGATTCCCGGTGATGGTCTCATCGTAAAAAATGGTGAAGATAAAAATATTGCGGATGTGTTGGCACAGGGTTGCTGGTCGCAGCTAGCGGCGTTTCATAAAGTGCATGATGCGCAACACCGTAAAGATGACTGGTCTATTGGCAAGGTTAGTGAGGACGGCAGTCGTTTTGAAGTGTTACTTGACGGTAAACAGGTTGCGGAGGTTAACTGGTCATTACATGGTTCGTTCAATCGAATGAATGCGCTGGCAGCCATCGCTGCAGCACAACACGCGGGTGTACCTGTTAAAGTTTCTTGCGAGGCATTAGCAGAATTTAAAGGTATTAAACGACGCCTTGAGGTTCGAGGGGTTATTGATGGGATAACCGTTTATGATGACTTTGCGCACCACCCGACGGCAATCGAAGAAACCTTGTTAGCGATGAAAGAAGTGCAGGGTAAAGGTAAAGTCTATGCCGTATTAGAACCACGATCGAACACAATGCGCATGGGGGTTCATAAAGAAAGTTTGGCGAATTGCTGGCAACAGGCAGATGAAATTTGTCTGTTTCAATCGACTGGTCTTGATTGGGATTKGAATGAYGTGGTGGCTCAGTCGACGGTTCCAGCCTCCATTTTTTCGAGTACCGACAAAATTATTTCACATTTATTAAGCGAAGCRACAGCGGGTGATCATATAGTGATAATGAGTAACGGTGGATTTGAAGCGATACATCAACGTCTTCTTGACGCTTTGCAGCGTAATGAAAAATGCACTGCAATCGTTCCAGACGATTAGCAGCATACCCTCCATCCATGGAGATAAAAAATGAATAATCAAAACACAAAAATAATTTCTTTGGCTATTACCGGGGCTTCYGGTGTGCARTATGGTTTTCGTTTRCTCGAAATYCTYTTGCAGAAAAATCACACCGTYTACCTGATGATAAGTAAAGCAGCGCAGGTGGTTATYGGCATGGAAACGGATGTTGYCTTGCCAGGYCGCTGTAAAGAGATGCAAGCATTTCTTGTTGAAAAACAKGGRTGTGATGCTGATCAATTGCATGTGTTTGGCGAAGATGAATGGACCGCACCGACTGCAAGTGGCGGGGGTTTAGTWGATTCGAWGGTGGTGTGTCCTTGTTCGATGGGAACACTGTCTGCTATTGCAACGGGAGCAAGTAATAATTTRATCGAGCGTTCAGCMGACGTTATGTTGAAAGAACGTAGACAATTAATATTAGTGCCGAGAGAAACGCCGTATTCGGATATACATTTAGAAAACATGTTAAAGCTTTCGCGTATGGGCGCGGTGATGTTGTGCGCCAATCCGGGTTTTTATAATAAGGCTGAAACAATCGATGATTTAATCGATTTTGTGGTGGCGAAGATACTAGATCAATTAAGTATCGAGCATTCGCTACAGCCGCGTTGGGGAGAATAAAAAAGCATGAATTATTTTGCTATTGTACCGATTGTACCGCAGCTATCTGCTCAGGTTGCTGAGGTGCCCTAAAGTTGTATCCTATACCGTTCAAGGCAAGAGTTAATCTTGTACGAGCAAACAAAGATGAATTTTTTCTTTCTGTTTCACCAGGGGTCTCTGATTAAGACATGAATCAATATTTTAATTATAATTTTTTCGATCCAGCCTTAGTCAGAGGCTCCTTGAGTTTTTTGTAGGGGCGGAAGCTTGTTCTGCGATTTATCAGAGTAAAATGAAAAAATTCTGGGAAGTGAAATCTTTAGATAAGATGTCTACTGAAGAATGGGAATCACTCTGTGATGGTTGTGCTTTATGTTGCCTGGTCAAAATTGAAGATGAAGATAATGGCCGTGTTTTAAACACGTCGGTAAGTTGTAAATTATTAAATATAGAAAAATGTCAGTGCAGTGATTATAAAAAACGTTTTGAAAAAGCGCCAATGTGTACAAAATTAACAATAGAAAACCTTCCCCAGATGAGCTGGCTACCTGATAGTTGTGCTTATAAACGGCTGGAGAATAATCAACCCCTGCCAGCCTGGCATTATCTGATAACAGGTAATAAAAACACGGTTCATAAAGCGGGTATTTCTGCAAAATGGTTTGCTTTGTCTGAAGAATATATTCATCCTGAGCAATTGATGCAGTTTGTTATCAATTTAGAAAAGTGATTTTTTCCTATGCCGAATGCTGTTAAAAAATTATTAAAATCACATCAAAAGCTTAATCATTCTGAAAACATGAAAGTCGCCTCGCATGTGCAGCGTGACTCAAAAGAATGGGTTTTAAATACGTTGATGATCGAAGGTTGTGATGTGCCTTTTAAATACAAACGTAAAAAAATGTATAAAAATATAAAAGGACAGCGGGTTAATTTGACTTATTACGTGTCAAAAGAAACGGTTGCTGGCATAGAGATGGAAGTAATGAAAGTGGTGAGAATAAAAATTACTTAAGGGCCCCTCTATTAATTGCTTGTGCCCTCTGGCTTTACGACCCGTTCAGAATCAAGGCGTGCTTTTGAAGCCATGCTTATTGCCTGTCGAAAAAGCACAACGCAGAGTCTGGACGGGTCGTAAAGCCCCACAGGGCGCGGCCTGAAGCATGCATCTGCTGCGTTGTGAGCCTTGAGAATGGAATGACCATTCTGCTGCGGCCCACGCCTTGCAGCTACACGCTTCAGGTCACGCAGAGGACATAAGCAATTAATAGAGGGGCCCTTAAATATAGTTTTTAATGTGCATGGTAATGCTACTGTTTTTTTAGGTATAAAAAAGGCCGCTATATTTTCTAGCGGCCTTTTGCACTTTGTGAAAGTGATTTTAAGCGCTGGTTACATCAACAGCCTGTAAGCCTTTGTCGCCTTCTGCTACTGAGAAAATGACAGCTTGGCCTTCGCCCAGTGAGCGGTGACCTTTGCCCTGAATCGAACGAAAATGAACGAATACATCTTCGCCACTCTCACGCGTGATAAAACCAAATCCTTTTGCAGCATTAAACCATTTGACGGTGCCGCGTTCCTGGTCGCCTGATATAACAACATCTGAACCACTTGATCTGGATGATGATGTTGCTTTTACAGATAGGATGGCTGCAATTAAAATGCTGAGGAATGAAATTGCCCAAAGTGTACTGTATTCAGGTGTTATCAATAATGCAAAATTATCAATAAAGCTAGTGTTAGTTGATGGGTTTGCCTGAATGCTTACAACTGAAGCGATGGGTGAAACGATAAGACTTATTATTAGTATTTTTATAAATGACATTTAATTACTCCGAAAAAAATTAATAACAGGAAAGAATAAAGTTAATTTTAAACTTTCCAATAACGTGTATGGCTCATCAGGAGAAATGACGATGATGAGCAATGTATATTATACCTTGAGCTGAGTAGTGAGGTGTAGTGTTAAGTGCTGTCTTAGTTATTATTTTTTAGCTGTTGCAATGCGTGCCATAATCGCCTCGACCGACTCATTGCTTGCAAGCTGGATATGAAACCCATGTTTATTAAGGTTATTTAAGACGGTTGGGGTATCTTCTCTGGCTAATTTGGTTTCAGGTGTCATCTCCAGTTCCATGGAGAATTCTACGATGCCCAACGAATCGAAGATTTCTTTAGGCATGTTCTCAAAATTATCCTCTTCCGCCAGATAGATATACATATCCGGTTTCAAGTTACAGCGGTAGATATAGCACAGCATGGTTACAAACTCGCCTTTATTGAAGAGAGCACGATTGCGGCTGTATCGATGGTTTGCTGTAAATCRGWYTCRGAATGGGCGGYCGAAACGAATCCCGCTTCRTAAGCCGATGGCGCAAGGTATACTCCTGTATCCAGCATGCCATGGAAGAAGGCTTTAAATTGATCAACATTACACTGTGTCGCCTGTTCAAAACTGGTAACCTGTTGATTGCTGAAAAACAGGCCGAACATGCCGCCGATGCGGTTGCAGGTCATATCGATGCCGTTTGTTTTAGCGGCATCAAGAATACCATCAGTCAGGAAGACGACTTTTTCTGCCAGTTCAGGGTAAAAACCGGGCTGTGATATCAGCTCCAATGTTTTAAGGCCGGCTGTCATGGCGATGGGATTGCCTGACAAAGTACCAGCCTGATAGACCGGACCGAGTGGCGCGATATGTTCCATAATTTCACGCTTGCCGCCAAATGCACCTACGGGCATACCACCGCCGATGACTTTGCCTAAGGTGGTCAGGTCAGGTTTAATGCCGAAATAGCCTTGTGCGCCGCCTAATGCAACACGAAAACCGGTCATTACTTCATCAAAAATCAGTACGATGCCAAATCGGGTGCAGGTTTCACGAATACCTTCCAAAAAGCCATCTACAGGTGGAATGCAATTCATATTGCCGGCAACCGGTTCGATAATAACGCAGGCAACCTGATCGGCTATTTCGGTTATGGCGGAGTTGAAAGCATTCAGATCGTTATAAGGTAATGTCACAGTAAGTTCGGCCAGCGATGCCGGGACACCCGGTGAGCTGGGTTGTCCAAGTGTTAATGCGCCGGAGCCAGCTTTGACTAATAATGAGTCAGCATGGCCATGATAACAGCCTTCAAATTTCACCAGTTTGTCGCGTCCGGTAAAACCTCGTGCTAATCGAATCGCACTCATGGTCGCTTCTGTGCCAGAGCTGACCATGCGCACCATGTCCATCGACGGTACCAATTCGCATACTTTATCTGCCATGGTGGTTTCGATGGTCGTTGGTGCGCCAAAACTCAGACCATTACCTGCTGCATCACGTACGGCAGAGATAACTTCAGGGTGTGCATGCCCCAGAATCATCGGTCCCCATGAGCCTACGTAATCGATGTACTGCTTGTCATCTTCATCATATATATAGGCACCTGCCGCACGTTTGATAAAAACCGGTTCACCACCAACACCGGCAAAGGCGCGAACGGGCGAATTGACGCCACCGGGAATGTGATTTTTAGCGGCTGAAAATTGTTCTGACATGGGTGTTCCTAAGTAGATAGATGACGATTGTTAATCTGGAGCGCGATTTTACCTGAAATGGCGGTGAATATCAGGTGGTGAATACAAGGTGGTAAATATCAGGCGATAAATATCAGGATTGCGTTATGAGAGCCTATAATCGTGGTGACCTATTCTTTAAGCTCATAACAGCCCATATCGGATTCAGCCAGATAAGTGCAAGTATAAGTTTTGCCTTTGCATTTAGCTGTCCAGGATTGTTCACCGCTAAGATCTATTACATCATCAGAAATGGTTACTTCATCATTATGGCAGTCAATATTAAGTGATGTGATTTGCACCGGCACGCTGGTATTTGTAAAACAGGCGCTTAGCCCCATTATCAAACTTAAGGGCACCTCTATTAATTGCTTATGTCCTCTGCGTGACCTGAAGCGTGTAGCTGCAAGGCGTGAGCCGCAGCAGAATGGTTATTCCATTCTCAA
>NVWZ01000056.1 GCA_002746365.1 Thiotrichaceae bacterium | reverse complement strand
GGCCGCCGAGCTTCGACCCCGGAAGCGTGCCGTCATACCGTTCGCGCGGTCTCCGAGATGGACTTGAGTCGGTACAGCGCCTCGAGCGCTTCACGCGGCGAGAGGCTGTCCGGGTCGATATCGGCCAGCGCTTCCAGCGTGGCAGCCTGCGCGGGCGGCACGGCGGACTGGCCTGCCGATTTGTCATCTTCATCGTCTGCGGACGGGGAAGACTGCGCCGAGAACAGATCCATCTGCGGCGTGGGCGTGGCGTCCGCCGATTGTTCTTCCAGCCACGCGAGATGCTTGCGCGCTGCGCGAATGACTGGTTGCGGAACACCCGCCAATTGGGCCACCTGCAGCCCGTAGCTCTGGCTGGCCGGACCGTCCTGCACCGCATGCAGGAATACGATGCCATCGCCATGCTCCACGGCTGACAGGTGCACGTTGGCAGCCTGCGGGAACTCGACCGGCAGTTGCGTCAGCTCGAAATAATGGGTGGCAAACAGTGTGTGGCTGCGGTTGTGGGACAGCAGATGACGCGCGATGGCCCACGCGAGGGCGAGACCGTCGAAGGTCGAAGTACCGCGGCCGATCTCATCCATCAGCACCAGGCTGGATGGCGTGGCGTTGTGCAGGATGGCTGCGGCCTCGGTCATTTCGACCATGAAGGTCGAACGTCCGCCCGCCAGGTCGTCGGCGGCCCCAATACGCGTGAAGATGCGATCCACCGGGCCAATCACGGCACGGCGTGCCGGCACCCAGGCGCCGACGCAGGCCAGCAGAACGATCAATGCGGTCTGGCGCATGAACGTCGATTTACCACCCATGTTCGGGCCGGTGATCAGCAGCAGCTTGCGGGCCTCGTTCAACTGACAGTCGTTTGCGATGAACGCGACCGACTCCGCGGCCAGCTGACCTTCCACGACGGGATGGCGGCCCTGCGAGATGTCGATGACGTTCTCCTGGACGCGTTCCGGCTGGACCCAGTCGAGTGTTTTCGCACGTTCGGCCAGTGTGGCAAGCACGTCGAGGCGGGCGAGCGCGCCGGCCACGCGACGCAGACTGCCGATATGCGGCAGCAGGGCCTGCAGCAGACCGTCGTAGAGCTGCTTCTCGCGAGCCAGCGCGCGATCCTGTGCCGAGAGCGCCTTGTCCTCGAACGCTTTCAACTCGGGTGTGATGTAGCGTTCGGCGTTCTTCAGGGTCTGCCGGCGTCGATAGTCGTCGGGCACCTTGTCGGCCTGCCCGTTGGTGACTTCGATATAGAAGCCATGAACTCGGTTGTATTCGACGCGCAGGTTCGTGATGCCTGTGCGCTCGCGCTCCCGGGTTTCCAGCTCGATCAGGAATTGACCGCAGTTTTCCGAGATATCGCGCAGTTCGTCGAGCTCACCGTCGTAGCCGCGCGCGATGACGCCGCCGTCGCGAATCACCGTTGAGGGTTCATCCGCCACGGCGCGGATCAGCAGTTCCAGGCAGTCCTGCGGAATGTCGATTTCCTCAAGGGTCTGCGCCAGCAGCGGCGCATCCTCTGAACTGACCGTGGCGGCCTGCACATCGGGCAGGGCACGCAGGGTGTCGCGCAGCGAGGACAGATCGCGCGGACGTGCCGACAGCAACGCGAGTCGCGCGGTGATCCGCTCGACGTCGGCAAGCTTGCGCAGCACGGTACGCAAGCCGTCCGGCCCTTGTGTGATCAGTGCCCCAATGGCCTGCTGACGCGCTCGCGGCAGGGCCGGGTCGCGCAACGGATGATGCAGCCAGTGGCGCAGCGCGCGGCTGCCCATCGTCGTCGCGCATGTGTCGAGCAGCGAGAAGAGCGTTGGCGATTCGGTGCCACGCAGCGTCTCGGTCAGTTCGAGGTTGCGGCGTGTAGCCGAGTCGAGGCCGACAAATTCGGATTCCCGCTCGACGGTGACGCCCTGCACGTGGCGCAGAGACTGGCCTTGCGTGGTGGCCGCATAGTTGAGCAGCGCGCCGGCAGCGCCGAGGGCGGCTCCCAGGCCCGAGCAGCCGAACGGCTCCAGGCTGGCCACGCCGATCTGTTCGCGCAGGCGGCGAGTACCGGCTTCCTGGTCAAAGTGCCATTCCGGCAACCGGGTGCGCGCGCATGTCAGCGCCGGCAGGTCCATGCCGTCGGTGTACAGCACCTCGGCGGGGCGGATACGCTCGAGTTCACGGGACAACTGCGCGGCGTCGCACTCCATGAGTCGCAGTTCGCCACTGGCGAGGTTCAGCCATGCCAGGCCCGTCTTGCTGACGCCGCGGCGTGTGGTCTGCTGGTGCACGGCCAACAGGAACGTGTCGGACTTGTCCGGCAGCAGGGCGGCATCGGTCAGCGTGCCGGGCGTAACGATGCGCACCACTTTGCGCTCGACCGGGCCCTTGCTGGTCGCTGGGTCACCAATCTGTTCGCAGATCGCCACGGATTCGCCAAGCTTTACCAGGCGCGCCAGATACTGGTCAGCCGAATGGAATGGGATCCCGGCCATACGGATTGGCACACCGCCAGACTGGCCGCGCGCGGTCAGCGTGATGTCGAGCAATCGCGCGGCCTTCTCGGCATCGTCATGGAATAGCTCATAGAAGTCACCCATCCGGTAGAAAAGGAGCGTGTCCGGGTGGTCGGCCTTGATGCCGTGGTACTGCAGCATCATGGGCGACTGCTTCTCGGCTTTCTCGGGCTTTCCCTGCTTGCCGACTTTCTCGGCCCTGGCGGAAGTCGCGGCAAGGTCGGGCGATTCACTCGCGGTCACGGTGTTCTCGCCTTCAGCGGCAGGTACGGATAGGGCTTCTGACATGCATTCCTCTCGGGCGGCAAGCGGCGCAGGTGCCGGGCCGCCGGTGTATCGGTTGCCGGCGGTCTGGTGGCGTCTGGATTACAGGCCCACCCCGTGCGCGGCGTAAAGGGGCATTTTACTGCGACCCCACACCTCGGCTTCGTGCCGAATTCTCATTTTTGCTGGGATTTTCCGTTCTGGACTCAGACGCTGCCCGCGATGGCGTCCAGCGCGACGCGCGCGAGGAACCCGCTCCGGGTTTCGTGGCGACGTTCCACGAACGTGTCGATCTTGTGCAATACAAAACGAGGCAGGCTGATATTGATTCGCTCCGGGCGTGCGTCGAGCTTGCTCATGTCGATGTCGGCCAGCGCCCAGATCGCGCCTGCGTACTCCGGTTGGGCCATCAGCGTGCCGATCGGCGTCGCTTTCAGAACAACCTCCTCGCCAAGGGAGAGCAGGGCCACCACGTGAGTCGTGATGGCCTCGCGTGCGTTGCGGACCGCTTCCTCGATGGATTCGCCGGCGGAGTAACAGCCCGCCACATCGGGCACCGTCACGCCGTAGACCGAGTTCGCATCCTTGTGAATGGCAATGGGAAAGTCCATGTCGTTCCTCTTTGTACACGGCGCGCTGCTCATAGCCCGGCCGTCCTCAGAATGTTTCGGACCGTGCCTGTCGGCAGATCCTTCTTTGGATGGGGCACGGTCACAATCAGCATGTGCCGCGGATGTTTGAAGGTGAAATGACTGCCATGCGTGCGCACCAGCTTCCACCCCTTCTGTTCGAGCAATCGGATCAGCGTGGACGAATGCAATTTCGAGCCCTGAATGATCCGTGTGTAAGTCTACACACGGTGTTAGGGGGCGCAAGTAAACTTGTGTGTCGCGAGCAACTTTATGGCGGGTGAATCGGGAAATCCCGGGCGAGATTCTGAAAGAAAGTGCGCAAAACGAAACAGGCGCCATCGGATCTCTCCGATGGCGCCTGTTTGAAGGCAGCCTGGGGGCTAGCTAAGGATCAGACTGCGGCGGGCTTCGCGTTGTCGAGCGAGAAGGGGGCCAGCAGGCGAACCATCTGTGCGAAGGCCTTCGGGTTGCCGGCCAGCACTTCACCCTGTTCCATCTGGCGCGATTCGCCGGCGTAGTTGCCGACCAGACCGCCAGCTTCAGTGATCAGTAGCATGCCGGCAGCCATGTCCCACGGCTTGAGGCCGCGCTCGAAGAAGCCATCCAGACGGCCGCAGGCGACGTAGGCCAGGTCCAGGGCGGCGGCGCCCGGGCGGCGCAGGCCGGCGCAGCTACGCGTCATCAGCGCGAACATTTCCAGGTATTCGTCCATGCCTTCCAGATCGCGGAACGGGAAGCCGGTGCCGATCAGGCAATCGGCCAGCTTGTCGCGGCGCGTGACGCGGATGCGGCGGTTGTTCAGGAACGCGCCCGCGCCCTTGCTGGCGGTGAACAGTTCGTCGCGGGTTGGGTCGTAGACCACGGCTTGCGACGGCACGCCCTTGTGCAGCAGGCCGATCGACACTGCGTACTGCGGAAAGCCGTGGATGAAGTTCGTGGTGCCGTCCAGCGGGTCGATAACCCAGGTGAACTCGCTCTGTTCTTCGCCGTCGGCCCAGGACTGACCGGACTCTTCCGCTAGAATGGCATGCTCGGGGTAGGCGGTGCGGATGATGTCGATGATGGCCGCTTCGGCCGCGCGATCGACTTCAGTGACGAAATCGTTGTGTTGTTTGCGCGAAACGCGCACCAGATCGACGTCGATCGACGCGCGGTTGATGATGGACCCCGCCTTGCGGGCCGCCTTGACGGCGATATTGAGCATCGGATGCATGAATTTCTCCAGGCGGGGCAACCGCGCCACGACGCGACATGGGACGCCACAGAAACAAGGGCGAATCGCGCGGGCTGCCGGGGCCGCCAGACAACACAACGAATTGTAGAAGAACGGGGTGCGTCGCCATGTGAAGCGCCGCACCGCAATTGGAAGGCAGCATTGTATAGGAACCTGGCCTCTCGCACGAGTCGACAACCTCGATCGAGACGGCCGGGACGCTCCGGATGACCGAAGTGTTGAACTCTCAGATGGATCCGATCCCGAATGGCACGGCCGCAAGTGATCTTTCGGACATTTTCGCGCATGTGCGTGTGGTGCTGGTGGAAACCAGTCACCCCGGCAACGTGGGCTCGGTCGCGCGGGCGATCAAGACGATGGGCTTCGGGCACGTGCCGGGGAGCCTGGTGCTGGTCTCGCCGCGCGAGCCGGGCGTCGTGTGGCATCCCGACGCCGTCGCGATGGCCAGTGGTGCCGATGATGTGCTGGCCAAAGCTGCCGCTTTGATGGGCGCCCATGTCGTGCAGTGGGGCGTAGAGAAACATCAATAGTGTGTAGCAGCCAATGGTGATGCTAGCCATTCCCCAGGCGTGAAGACGTGGCGCGGTGGCGGCAACAATGACCAGCGGCAATAGCAGTAGCGAGACAAAGGGGTTGGTCGAGCCACCGGTAAAATAGAGGATGACGGTGAGCGTGATTACATCGACTAGCAGTTGCAGAAAAAAAGTGTTGATCGCAATGGCCGGGCGATGGCGCAGCCTTAGCCATGAAATGATGTTAATCACCGATAAAGGCACTCTCGTACGTACCCGAACCGAAGAAGTTTCTATTCTTGGTCGAAATACGCAAGGTGTGCGCTTGATTAAATTAACTCAGAAAGATGAGCATTTAGTCG
>NVWZ01000029.1 GCA_002746365.1 Thiotrichaceae bacterium | reverse complement strand
TTGAGAATGGAATAACCATTCTGCTGCGGCTCACGCCTTGCAGCTACACGCTTCAGGTCACGCAGAGGACATAAGCAATTAATAGAGGTGCCCTTAAGTCTTGCACTGAAAGTGCATCGTTTTTACTAGCGATCTGGGACAATAAAAAAAAGGAAAGAAAGAAATGGATATTCTCAAATACGCCTACAATGAAATTTGTTGCCTAATCAAATCAAGCTTCGACATCTCATTGCATAAAATACAGCAAATATTCAAAACCTGATTTAAGGCGAGAATTTTACACGATGTAAATTTTTCGTCAGGGCAAGGCAAAAATTGCCGAAAAAGCGCAGCTTACACGAAGTAAGTGAGCATTTTTAACGCTGCAATGACGGAAAAAATGCTTCGTGCAAAGCTTTCAAGACGCCTTACACGAAGGCTCATTATCCAGTATGGAAGCATCCGGTTCACGTGTCCATATCTGAGATTTAAGTGTTTTAGAAGGTATGTCTTTATCCATAAAATAAACTTTTAATGCATGCCCAGCATCCAGCAATTCCAGCTCGACCTCAAACTGTTTATTTTCATGCATGTCCACATTAACCAAAAATCGATTATTTTTCATCGCTTTTAATGAGCCCGTTACGATCTGATAWYAMTKYRWWCMTCKAKYYNCATCATCACCATCRAAATCATATTCGATAATYGCTGCATCACTGGTCACRCGCGTGTAAATCACGTCGGATTGACCAGCCACATTTTCTGAGCTRTTCCACAAACCAACYAAATCATCCAAACTAACCCTTGCTTCGTTATCRTTAGACGCRCARGAAGCRGTTAACARCARTAGTRTTAGCAATACATAATAACGAACTTTTAACATTATTAGTTACTCCTCATAAAGCCTCGTTAACTTATCATTATTTTCGCAAATTTGCGCTTACCTACCTGAAAAACGGCTTCTGTTCCTTTTGCAATYTTTACTGTTTTATCTGCCACTTTTTCACCATCRATCTTAGCCGCACCTTGTTGAATCATGCGCAAAGCATCACTGGTACTACCACATAGGCCCGCATCTTTAAGCAAATTAGCTATCGGATAACCGCCATCCGGGGCATCAAGACTCAACTCTGGAATATCGTCAGGAATCCTGTTTTTCGCAAACTGTGCAATAAATCCTTCTCGTGCAGCGGTCGCTTCTTCATCACTATGAAAACGGGCAATAATTTCTTCTGCCAATAAAAATTTAATATCTCTTGGATTTTTACCMTGTTGCATTTCTTCTTTAAAAGCGTCGATTTCGCTCATCGGACGAAAGCTTAATAACTCAAAATAACGCCACATCAAATCATCTGAGATTGACATGATTTTGCCAAACATATCTTTAGGTGCATCAGCAATACCAATGTAATTGTTCAGCGACTTTGACATTTTTTGAACGCCATCAAGGCCCTCAAGAATCGGCATGGTAAGTACGCATTGCGGTTTCTGATTATTTTGTTCCTGTAACTGCCGCCCCATTAATAAATTAAATTTTTGATCGGTTCCGCCTAATTCGACATCCGCCTGCATAGCAACTGAATCATAACCTTGAATTAACGGGTATAAAAATTCATGAATCGCAATCGATTGCCCAGCTTTGTATCGTTTACTAAAATCATCACGTTCTAACATGCGAGCCACTGTACTGCTAGCCGCCAGTTTAATCATGTCAGCGCTACTCATTTTGCCCATCCATTCAGAATTGAATACCACTTTGGTTTTGTTTTTGTCTAGAATCTTAAAGATTTGTTGCTGATAGGTTTCCGAATTCTTTTCAACGTCTTCCTGTGTTAGCGGGGGGCGAGTCGTAGATTTACCGGTTGGATCACCAATCATGCCGGTAAAATCGCCAATCAAAAACAACACCTCATGGCCCAAATCCTGAAACTGACGTAACTTATTAATCAGCACAGTATGGCCCAGGTGCAAATCCGGTGCTGTGGGATCAAAACCGGCCTTAACTCGTAGCGGTCTCCCCTCTTTTAACTTGGCTACCAGCTCTTTTTCGACGAGGATTTCATCTGCTCCACGACGAATTAATTCTAATTGTTCTTCTACAGGTTTCATTTAATTTTCCGGACAGGTTTCTAGTGTTATGCTAAAAAGGTGTATAAGATACCTGCGCTGGCGCGCTTTCTCAACTACTCATTAGCAATATTGAGTAAATACTTAAAATTCTTCAGATTATTGTCATTTTTATGACATAATTCATTGACCGGACGCAGAATTACAGCTACATTTACAATAATATTCAACCCCTTTTTTACACACTGCACAAACTCCAATGTCATTGATTAGTAAAGATTTTCGCTTAAACCAACCACAAAGTCATCAACGCGGATACCTGCGTATTCGCTGGGCTCTGCTCACTATCGCTTTTGTTGGCATCGGCGCCGTTGTCGCTAACACAGATTCAGCTTCTGAAAAATCTAAAAATATTGCCAGTAGTGAATTACCTGTTTTTAACCCCACATCAGCCACCCCCGAAGTTCTGGCTGAAGAAATGGCACGTGACAGTTTTTCACTCAGCTTGCCCGAATTACAGGCTCAGCAAAAAATCCTTGATGATGCCAATAATCTTACTCCGAAACAGTGGCGCGAGTTCAAAGTTAAGTCTGGTGATAATCTCGCCCGCCTTTTCAAGCGTGCGAACATCAAACCACAGCAGCTTGATGAATTAATGAAGTCTGGCAAAGCGGTAAAAACATTACGCCGTATTTTTCCGAAAGACATCATCCGTGTTCTATCGAATGATGAAGGAATCTTGCAAGCATTACGTTATGACATCAACCACAAATCTTATTTGATGGTAGAACGCACCAGTGGTGTATTAGTCGCAAAAACTTACAACCACACAATTGAAACACGTGAGACGCATGCCAGCGGTATTATTAATTCTTCACTGTTTCTTGCTGCACAAGATGCAGGAATATCACAAAACGTCATCATGGAGTTAGCCAGTATATTCGGCTGGGATATCGACTTTGCTCTGGATATTCGTAAAGGCGATAACTTCACTGTGCTGTATGAAGAGCTATACCGTAACGGTGAAAAAATTTCTGATGGAAATATCCTTGCGGCTGAATTCACCAATAACAATAAAACCTACCGAGCGGTGCGTTACACCAATCCACAGACCAATCGCAGCGAATACTTTACTGCAGACGGTAAAAGCATGCGCAAAGCTTTTTTACGTACGCCGGTTAATTTTACACGCATAAGTTCGCGCTTTACTGTGAATCGCTATCACCCTATCCTGCATAAATTTCGCTCTCACAAAGGCGTAGATTATGCGGCTAAACGTGGTACACCCATCTACTCAGCAGGTGATGGCAAAATTATTTTCAAAGGTAAAAAAGGTGGCTACGGTAAAGTGATGATTGTACAACACGGTACTAAATACACTACTCTGTACGCACACCTAAAAACCTATAACCGTAAACTCAGAGTTGGCTCTAAAGTTAAACAGGGACAAACCATTGCCTATGTGGGCAGCTCAGGTTTAGCAACAGGCCCTCATCTGCATTACGAGTTCCGTGTTAACGGCACTCATAGAAATCCATTAACGGTTAAATTACCGGAATCGAACCCCGTACCAAAACGTTACATGGCTGATTTCGAGTTAACAACAACACCTGTCTTTGCCCAGCTTAACCTTGTCTCTAGAGCACAACAAGTTGCACTAGTTGATACCACTAATAATTAATAGTTAAGGGCACAGTGTCTACGTCATCACCTRWGYWTTACATMGGWCTSATGTCGGGCACCAGCATGGACGGCATTGATGCTGCGCTTGTTGACYTCTCCGCCGCACAACCCAGATTAATTAGCACACATGCTCATCCGTGGCCTGAAGCTATCCAACAGGCTCTAATTAMGGCACGTGACCTTCCTGACAGYGAACTTTCKTCACTTCACGAACTGGACAAACAGGCTGCCGAAGTATTTGCTGCAGCCAGTTTAAAGCTACTGGAAAATACGTCTTATCAAGCACAAGACATAACAGCTATCGGTAATCACGGTCAAACTATTCGACACCGCCCTGATATTATAAAACCTTTTTCACTCCAGATAGGTAACGCACAATCACTCGCTTCAATAACGGGTATCGATGTGATTTCTGATTTTAGAACGGCAGATATTAAAGCGGGCGGGCAAGGCGCACCATTAGTACCTGCATTTCATCAGGCTATATTCAACAATCATAATAACAATCGTGTCATTGTAAATATCGGTGGTATTGCGAACATAACCGTATTACCTAAAAACAAAGATACAAACGTTAYYGGYTTTGACTGCGGMCCCGGGAATACYTTGATGGAYGCCTGGATTTCKCGTCATAAACAAAMACAGTATGATRCTGATGGTACTTTCGCTGCATCTGGAAAAACCCATGTAGGACTTTTAGCAAAGTTACTTATGGATGATTACTTTCAACTCGCGCCACCGAAAAGCACAGGCTTTGAATATTTTAATCTTGAGTGGTTAAATAACTTTGATATCAATGGAATGGACAGCGCCGATGTACAGAGTACTCTAAATGACTTAACAGCCACGTCTATCATTCGTGCGATAAATCAATATGCAGTGGCTACAGACGAAATATATATCTGTGGCGGCGGTGTTCACAATAAAACGTTGATGCAACGTTTACAGCGAATGACAAAATATCCGGTTACTACCACTGAAAAACTCGGCATTCATCCAGACTGGGTAGAGGCAATGGCATTCGCCTGGCTGGCTTATCAAAACCATCATCAAAAGACGGGCAATCTACCTTCTGTTACGGGTGCAAAGAAAGCGGTTATTTTGGGTAGTTTGACTCATCCAGTTAACTAATCAGAAAACCGAAGCCACCGCTTATCTGGCATTGTTAACAGAGCAATTTCAGTCATCAACAGACGGCCAAAAACATTTTTCACCACAGAGAGCACAGAGGTTTATATTGTTAACCGCGCCTGCGGCGCGATTAACAATAACAGGTTTTTCTCTGTGCTCTCTGTGCCTCTGTGGTGAATGGTTTTTAAATCTTTTGACTGCCCAATAAGAGTTGGTTTTTCCTATTACACTTATTACCCGGACATCTGGTAAGTGATGCGAGCGACACTTCATAATCAATTTAATCTGGTAATACTCCAGGATAGAGGTATCTTTCACATTCGAAAGACTTTTAACTAACGCTGCGATATATCCACATAACTACGCACTTTTTCACCTGTGTAAATTTGTGTCGGTCTAAAGATTCGATTATCTGATAACTGTTCACGCCAATGTGCGAGCCAGCCGGCAACACGGGAGATWGCAAAGATAGGGGTAAATTGATCCGAAGCGATACCCATTTCRGTGTACAAAATACCTGAGTAATAATCCACGTTCGGGTAAACCCCTTTGGGACCTAAAGCATTTTCACAGGCTATCTCAAGCTCCAATGCTGTCTCAAATTCCGGGCTTAAATTTCCCTGTGATTCACCCCACTCAACCATCAGCTTTTGYAAAACGATTGCACGTGGATCTTTTGTTTTATATTCACGATGCCCCATGCCCCAAACCACTTTATTTTCAGCCAACTGTTTTTTCAACCAGCCATTAACATTTTGAGGCCGACCTATTTCCTTCAGCATTTCGACTACACGTTGATTTGCACCRCCATGTAATGGCCCAGCTAATGTACCRATTGCWGCCGCGACAACCAGAAATGGRCTAGCTAACGTTGAACTACACACCATAGCAGCGAAAGTAGACGCATTGATAGTGTGCTCAGCATGCAAGACCAAACARGCATCCATGATTTTYACAGCTAAAGGTTCCGGTTCTTTTCCATTGAGCATATAAAGGAAATTGGCAGCGTGGCTTAGGTCATCACGTGGCTCGATTGGATCATATCCATTTCTTACGTGCTCCCACATGGCAACRATGGTWGCCATACGTGAAATAATTTTTACCGACATGCTATGAATGTAATCCACRTCATTYCCAGAGATACCATCTGAGAGCACCTCTTCACCACCGTAGAACATACCGAGACTAGCAACAGCAGTCTGTAACATCTCCATAGGATGTCCCGAACTTGGCAAGTTTTTCATGATGCTGCGAATCTTATATTTAAGGCGTCGYTCAGCTCTTAACTGGTTATCAAAATCATCAAGTACCAGCTGTGATGGCAAACAACCATCGAGTAACAGGAGAACCGTCTCCTCGAAGGTGCTATTTTCAGCTAGTTCTTTGATGTCATAACCACGGTAAGCCAGTATCCCCTTCTCACCATCAATAGATGAAATATTTGATTTGGTGGCAGGTACGCCTGCCAGACCCGGTAAATATTCGCTACTCATAACGCCATCCTTTAAGGTTTTAGATAGATAGTTTTAAGACACAGGGAATCAACTTCGTTCCATATTTCTTATTTCGGTTGATACTTAATAGCACCATAAACTGAGACAATAATCCATTCTAACAAACAAAAAAGGCGCATGGGAAACCCCATGCGCCTTTTAAGAAATTTATGTGTAAAGTTTTGTTATAAGCTCATTATATTATAAGCTCACTGAGAACGATGATCCACAGCCACAGGTAGACGTTGCATTCGGGTTATTCACTACAAAACGTGCGCCCTCAAGACCTTCTAAATAATCGACTTCTGAGCCATTCAAGTACTGCATACTGGTAACGTCGACAATGACCGTCGCGCCGTTCTTTTCGACCACAGTATCGTCACTACTTACGTTTTCATCAAATGCGAAAGCATACTGAAAGCCAGAACAACCGCCACCATCAACCGATACACGCAGCTTCAAATTCGGATTATTTTCTTCTTCTACCAGCGCTTTTACTTTTTTCGCCGCTGATTCGGTAAAACCAACAGTCGCACCTTCAATTACTTTTGGTTTAGGTGCAAAACTTACTTGAATATCCATCAAAATAACCTGGCTAATTAACTAGTTTAGATAATGCTAAATTAACCTAGTAAATTAGTCAAGTATTCACTTAGGGCATAAACTGCGCTATCGGAAGAATAAGCCTGTCATTCGAGGATGACAATAAAATGAAAACCGTTAGCTCTGCGCTGCCGAGTCATCGATATGATGCACATTGTGATGGGCATCAGCCTTTGGCGCTTCTTTCTGGTGCTCCAATAATTTTTTCGTTTTCACTGTATGCAACATAGTACCGTTAATTTCTGCACCGCTTGCCATCTCAAGCAGGTTGTATTCTACATTGCCAGAAATACGAGCATGTGCTGATAATTCRAGTTTTTCASTGGCATAGACATTGCCTTTCACCTCACCGTTRATCACGGCGTAAGCGACATGCACATCACCTTCTACGCGACCACGATCACTGATAACTAAYACTGYGCCTTCAGCTTCATCCGYTGTGSTGACATTTCCGATAAYGGCACCATCAAGATGCAGACCACCTTGAAAATTGATRTYGCCSTTAACTTCTACACCCYGTCCGACCAATGTGTCGATTTTTGATGATTTGATTTTTTTACTGCCAAACATAATTAAGCCCCACYGGCGGTCAARTCTGACCACGCAAATTGTTCATCAATGGCTTTGATTTTACCTGTTTTCGGCTTCACTCTTATACGCAGTGAGTCCGGCTGAAATGCATCTGGTAAAGTCATTACCCCTTCGAAATTCTGGAAGTATTTAAATCCGAATTTCATTGGCTTTTTGGTATCATTTGAGACTTCCGCTAACGTTAATGTAACCGGYTGYCCTTTATTTACTCCGTCGATACTGACCTTGATTGTACCGCGAGCAAAACGGTCRTTCCGACCACGCTGGCTAACCATTATTTTATAACGATAGCCGCCTCCCTCATTTTYTTGTATCTGAACGGTCTGAATGGCAACACTTCTATCACCTTGCTCAGGCGCCACAATGCTCTTATAGAAGGACAATTCTTTCTTGAGCTCCAGCGCCTCGTCCTGCACCTGTGTCAACGTTTCCTTCAATTGCACCGCTGCATCGTCATCAATTCGACTGTTACGTTTAAGCATAGACGCTTGACGGCTACTTTCAACCGTTTCGGCCAGAGATTCTTCTAATTGTGCCTGTAACTGTTCGATGTAAGCATCAGAATTTGAACTATCAAAACCCGCTACACTGCGGCCATATTCATAACTAGACCAAATTAACAGTAGCACCGCGCATATAATGCCAACCAGACTGAACAACCACAATCGGGGCTGCTGAATAGTAATAATCGTGTGAGTCTGTAGTGGTTTCATATTATTACTTACCTTTATGGCAACAAAGCCACCTGGCTCAATCCCAGTGTTTCTTCAAACTCGAACATAATGTTCATATTTTGTATTGCCTGTCCTGCTGCACCTTTCACCAAATTATCAATGACTGCCGACACCACGACCGTATCCCCCTGTTGTGGGCGGAAGATAGAAATGCGACAGGTATTTGCCCCTTTTACTGTGCGTGTTTCTGGCATAACGCCTTCATCCAAAATATCGACAAAGGGTTCATCGGTATAACAATCGACATATAACTGACGTAAATCAGTCGCAACTTCTGACTTAAGCGTAGCATATAGAGTGGTTTCTATACCGCGAATCATCGGTAATAAATGGGGAACAAAAGTTAAACCAATATCGTGACCCGCCACTCCGCTTAAGGTTTGTATGATTTCAGGTAGGTGCCGATGTCCATTAACCGCATACGGCTTGAAATTTTCAGCTGATTCGGCCTGCAGCGTCGCCACACTGGCACCACGACCGGCACCGCTCACGCCCGACTTTGCATCCACAATCAGATGCTGATCATCGATTAACCCCTGTTCGATTAATGGCAGAAAACCCAGGGTAGTCGCAGTAGGATAACAACCAGGATTCGCCACCACTTTTGCCGATTTAATCGCATCACGATTAATTTCAGGCAAGCCATAAACAGCTTGGGCCAACACATCAAGACAAGCGTGATCCATACCATACCACTGCTTCCAGACGGCTGCATCTTGCAACCTGAAATCAGCAGCAAGATCGATCACACGGACATTATTATCAACWAGCTCCGGYACCATTTTCATTGCTGTGCCATTGGGCGTMGCAAAAAAGACAACATCACATTCAGACAATGTTTCGGCTGNNGNCTCAGTAAAACAMATTTCGGTAAAACCACGAAGGTTMGGAAAYAAATCCGCAATTTTTTTACCTGACTCAGAACGCGAGGTCACATAACGCAATTCAACTTTTGGATGCATGACCAACAAACGCAATAATTCAGCGCCGGTATAACCGGTTCCACCCACTACACCTACTTTTAACATTTCATACCTGCACTCATCACTATTAACTCTTCACTATTCATTGTATTATTCTGACCATTGCAATTATARCGGGACTACTCATGTTATGGGTTAAAGCCTTCCACATTATTTTCATGGTCACCTGGTTTGCCGGGYTATTTTATTTACCACGCCTGTTTGTCTATCACGCTGAGGCMAAAGATGACGCCAGCAATCAACGTTTCAAAATCATGGAACGCAAACTGTATTACGGCATCGCRACACCGGGAGCCATCATAACCATTGCTCTTGGATTCTGGTTAATCCTTTTTTTTGGCAGCGAGATAATGAATACTTTTTGGCTGCAGGCTAAATTAGCACTGGTTGCACTATTGATTATCTACCATATTTACTGCGGAAAATTACTCAATGATTTTAAACATGACCGAAACCAGCACAGCCATGTCTGGTATCGCTGGTTTAATGAGTTACCCGTTTTAATCTTGATTGCGATAATTTTACTGGTCGAACTACAGCCCGTGTAATCATTGAAAGCTTTAAGCAGATAAGACTACCTGGTCTTTAACTTGCAACTTAAAACTGACAACTTTATTTCTAAACATACTGCTCTAGCTGACTCAGCGCCTGTTTATAAACCTTGCGTTTGAAGGCCACAATTTCATCAACCGGTGTCCAGTAATCAACCCATCGCCAACAATCAAATTCGGGTTTATCACTACAACATAGATCGAAATCACTCTCTAAACCGGTCAACCGTAAATAAAACCATATCTGCTTTTGCCCGATACACAGCGGCTTAGATCGATGACGTAATAGATGATCGGGAATACGATACCGTAGCCAGTCATCGGTTTGACCGATAACCTGAACATGTTCTGGCAATAATCCTGTTTCTTCCTGTAACTCTCGGTACATCGCCTGGGTTGGCGACTCATCAGCGTCGATGCCCCCTTGCGGGAACTGCCAGGTTTTCTGTCCCGCTCGGCGCGCCCAGAAAACCTGGCCTTCGGAATTACTCAGGATGATGCCAACGTTTGCTCTAAAACCTGTAGAATCAATCACTTAGAATACCATCCGGGTATATCTAGCTTTATTAGTTACGACATACCACAAAAAATTTAATTACATTAATAATAACAGACCATTCTAAGAATAAAAGTTTAATGACAATAAAAATAAATAGAGACCTTTGCACGATATAGTTTCTGTCATTCCCGAGTGCTTTTATCGGGAATCCATTGTCTTTTATGAGCGCTGGATCCCCGATAAAAACACTCGAGGATGACAAAATGAAAGAAAATTTACTCCTGTTTCGTATCGTGCAAAGGTCTCAAATAAATAATACCTGAAAAATCAGTATGATATTAGTGATTTCTAATATAAAATCATAACTCGTTTAAACCTCAATAACCCAATAACATGGCACTCGCTCTTTTTGATCTTGATAATACCTTACTCTCTGATGACAGCGATTTTTTATGGGGCTGCTTTCTGGTCGAAAAAGGCCTGGTTGATAAAGCGACCTACGATGCGGCAAATCAGCGTTTCTATGCCGAATATAAACAGGGCACATTGGATATATTTGAGTTCCTCGCGTTTTCACTTCAACCCTTAACGCAATTCTCAATACCGCAGCTTGACGAACTACACAACGAGTTCATGGAAAAGCACATTCGCTCCGCCATGACTGAAAAAGGCTGCGCCCAGATAAAATCACACCGCGATAAGGGCGATATTACCGTCATCATTACCGCAACCAATCGTTTTGTAACCGGCCCCATTGCTGAAGCGTTCAAAGTGGATGACTTGATTGCAACGGATCCKGAAATAATAGCRGGGCAATATACCGGGCAAGTGGCTGGCACCCCCTGCTTTCAGGGCGGCAAAATTACGCGYTTAAATCAATGGCTGGAAACCACCTCACATGACCTGGAAGGCAGCACTTTTTACAGCGATTCGCATAATGACCTTCCACTACTAGAAATCGTCACGACTCCCATTGCCGTCGATCCCGATGATAAATTGAGAGCAATAGCAAGCAAGCAAAATTGGCAAATTCGTAGTTTTAGAGATTAGTGCACTGCGTCATTACCAGCGCGGGGTGGTAATGACTGCACTTATTGAAGTGGCTCAACTAATTGCTGAAAGTTTGCTGGAGACACATACTGCAGCACCTCTTTTGATTTAGCATGCAATGCAATATGCAGACCTTTATCAGGATAAAGGTAATGCGTTGCTTCATCCGAAACAATCCGTTGTTGCGGTGTTCCGAATCGAGCCAGGATCACTTCATCATCCAGATTAACCGACGGAATAAAGGTGAGACCAATAATTGTCTGCTCTAGAATCAACGGTAAATCGTCTGTAGAAAGTATATATTTTTTTGCCAGCCCGGATGCCATGTATTCGAACTTAGCCGCACGCTCTCTTAAACGCCTGGCTTTTTGCGGGTCGATATTCGTCTGCAAAATAAGTTTTCCAGAGAGCAAGCCTGCACGGTAATGCCCATAATACATCTCCAGACTGCCCACTTCATCAGCGGAAGCGATGATCGCAATATCCACATCTGCACCGAGTATTTCAAGTGCATCAGATAATCGACTGACGCCGATATGCAGCCCGAACACCTGCGTTGTGCCATCTGACAGTTGCTTAATCTGCCACGGCAAACCTTCCAGGCTRGCGATTTCATCCGATGACTTTAGAAAGGGATAAGCCGCCACTAAAACAGCCAACAACGCGAAACCTARAAAAAATGCCTTCATTTTTSTGAACCAGTGACTTACGCTTTCGGTAGCGTKACGCCCTGYTGYCCCTGATATTTACCACCRCGGTCGGCATAGGAGGTTTCRCAGACTTCATCCGCCTCAAAGAACAACATTTGCGCCACCCCTTCATTGGCGTAAATTTTTGCTGGCAATGGCGTGGTATTAGARAACTCCAGTGTCACATGACCTTCCCATTCCGGCTCTAACGGCGTCACATTCACGATGATGCCACAGCGTGCATAGGTTGATTTACCCAGACAGATAGTGAGCACACTTCTTGGTATTATGAAATTCTCCACGGTACGGGCAAGGGCAAAGGAATTGGGTGGAATAATGCAAACGTCACCGGTAAAATCAACAAAACTATGCTCTGAAAAATTTTTTGGATCGACCACAGCAGAATTGATATTAGTAAATATTTTGAAGTGGTCAGAACAACGTACATCATAACCGTAGCTGGATGTACCATAAGAAATAAGCCGATCACCGGCAGCATTGGTTTTAACCTGTCCTGGCTCAAACGGTTCGATCATGCCTTTTACAGCTTCTCGGCGAATCCACTTATCAGATTTAATGCTCACTATTTACCTCAGTTTTGAGACTACAAAAAACGAAGTGGATTGTATCAGACTAAGGTGCCACTGGCTAAATATGATGGCCACAGAGCGCAGATTTTTTATAATGCCTGCTCTGCCACCATTACTTTCAAGAACCGCCCTCCATGCCCTATGTGTGTCAGTGGTGAAAAGTTTTTATTCTCTATCAACCCATACCGGCGGCATCGGGCAATCCAGGCAACTGGCAATGGCTCGTGTCAGCTCATACGCCTGTATCGTCACTTTACCATTATGTGAAATACAACTGACACAGGCCTGTAAAAAACGTTTTTTAATGGGCGGTTTTAAAAATTCTAGCTCATCCATCGCGTCATTCAAACCATCCAGAGAAATTTCCTCTTTGGCAAGCAAGTTGAGCGCACCCGCCTTGACCGAGCGTTTTGCGCCATCAAATGCCAGTAAGGCGTCTGCCGGGTCTTTATGTTCCAGATAGGCCAAAAGTGACAACATCAATTCACTGGCATATTTAGCTGAACCCAGAACCACATATTTTGATATGGGTTTTTTTCGGTGACCATAGTGCTCATCGAGATGTTGTAAAACAACACGCAGAATCACCCACTCACGAAGATCCACTTTTCTATCCGCTTTTACTAATTGCTGCACACTAAGTTTAAATCGCTGATACTGCTCAATCGTCATCTCTCTCAGAGTGGGCAAGGTCAAATCAATTAATGACAAAGTCTGCGTACGAGCCAGTTCAGCCATATCGTTTTTTGCCTGTTTTACGTTGTTAGTATGCAAYTCACCRATCACTTTATTTAACACTGCATATTGTAAAGTTTCGATACCGGCATTTTCATCRATTAATAAAGCCAGAATTAACGCTTGAGAACCATAGGGATTTTCTGCATGCGCCTTCACTWCATCTGGCAACGCTTTGCGCCAGGCATGGGCTGCATCAACACGTTGCTGAGTCACATCCCCAATCGTATCCAACGCACCCATAGCATCACCTACGGCAATACTCAGGCCAGCGCCCGTTATAATGCTTGTTGCAATATTTTTCTTACGAAGTCTTTCTTCACTTTTTTTATTCTTTACATCATCAGTACGCGCCGGTTTTCTTTCATCAAATAAATACTTGCCATTCCATTGTGGCTCGATACGTAAGATACGTTTTTTTAATGGTGGATGTGTAGAAAATGATAACCAGCTAAAAGCCGTATCACCCAGGGCAAAATAGGCGTGACTGTATTCATCAATCGATGTGGTTAACATGGCTGAGCCATGAAYAGAACCACCAATTTTTTTTAATGCGTTGGCAATACCCTCACCATTACGWGTATATTGAACCGCAGAAGCATCGGCCAGATATTCACGTTGCCGACTAATYAAAGATTTAATCCAGTTACCAAAAAAAGTGCCGGTATAACCCACTACTGCGATAGYTCCACCAATAGCRACAATCAACAGCACCAGATTTCCGCTATTTTTAGAGTTGCGTGACACACGAACAAATCGCAATGAGCGTAATATCATTTTACCCGTCATGCCTATCATCAATATGCCATGCAATATCGCAATCAAGCGGATATTTAATCGCATATCACCATTAAAGATATGACTRAACTCATGAGCAATCACACCCTGCAATTCATCACGYGATARTCTTTCGAGCGCACCCTGAGTAATACCAATAACCACATTTGTSGTCTTCCAGCCTGYTGCAAACGCGTTAATTCCCTGCTCAYTTAATATATARAYCTGYGGCACGGGCACACCCGATGCGATTGCCATTTCTTCTACAACATTTAATATTTTTTTATGCRACAGGTCCGTGCTACTACGTGGAATAATCACACCACCAAGAGACTGAGCAATAACGGAACCGCCAGAAGACAGTTGCGCTAATTTAAACAAACTACCCAGACAGATAAAAGCGAGTATCGCAGCGGATAACAAGATACTTAGGTTGGGATCAAATACACGTTCCAGTTCGGACAGYGTGAACGTTAAACTTGCGAAYTCACCAAAATATATAAATTCAAAAACGATGAAATTACTCAACACCAGAAGCGCRGCTATTGCCACAAGAAATAACAAAATCAAAAAATGGGTACTACGGCGGGCARAATCTTGCGCTTCGAAAAAATTCATAGAAAAAAATAGTTATAGGTTACAAGGGCACCTCTATTAATTGCTTGCACCCTTAAATTTGTTTTTTTCTCGCAGAGGCGCGGAGTACGCTGAGAAATAAACATTAGTTTTCTCCTTTGCGAGCTCTGCGTCTCTGCGAGAGGATCAGTAACGCAATCATAACTTCAACTTGACTCCTCCTTGCAACGACAGGTTCCATGTTACACAGAGGATACAAGTCAATAATAGAGGTGCCCATAAGTAGAAAGTTGAAAAGTTTCATTCAACTTAAAAATTACAGCTTAAAACTTGACATTAGGTGCGGCCTGTATTGCAGCACTATCTTCAAACTCAAGCAAACTGGCGTCTGTCGGATGACCAAACGACCTCGCAAAAAAGTTTTGTGGAAAAGACTGACGGTAAGTGTTGTACGCCATCACACCATCATTAAAAGACTGGCGAGCAAAAGCGACTCGGTTTTCTGTACTGGTTAGCTCTTCACTTAATTGCATCATGTTTTCATTGGCTTTTAGATCAGGATAATCTTCCATGACCAAATTAAAACGCCCCATTGCACTGCTTAACTGCCCTTCTGCCTGCGCAAGCACACCCATTACACTCGCGTCGCCGGGATTATTTTTTGCTGCCTCCAGACCAGACGATGCAGTATTACGCGCTGTGATAACGGYATCTAAGGTTTCGCGTTCATGCTTCATATAACCTTTTGCGGTTTCGATTAAGTTTGGTATTAAATCGTAGCGACGTTTTAACTGCACCTCAATTTGTGCAAATGCATTTTTGTAACGATTACGAAGTGAGACCAGCTGATTAAAAATACTGATGATGTAGAACACAGCAAGACCAATAATAACCAGTGTAATAATACTAGATGTTTCCATAGTTATAATCCTGTATCTATTGTTATAAAAGCAACGCAACGATTAAAGTAACAAAACTATATGTATCACTGCTGACTCGTTAACTTCAAGCTATCGCCATTGCCGAATGATTGTGTCGGGATGACAGAAATAAAGCATACTATTTTTAAGTCCCGAATAGTTAACAGTATACTTATAGGTTACTAAGCCGAGTTTTATTTAATATTTTGTGAAGTTAACGGGACAGCAATGTAGTTATATATAAAAAATTTACCTATGTACTCGTTTTCTGGGCAAAACATCACAATGTTTGTTTTTTGAAGCAGGTAGAAAAATAGTAAAACACGCGCCTCTGCCTGGTTCAGAGTGTGCATAGATATAACCATCATGTTTACTGATAATGGAATAGGATAAAGCAAGACCAAGCCCGGAGCCGGTTTCACGCGTTGTAAAGTAAGGGTCAAAAATAGACGCCAACACTTCTTTTGACATACCGATGCCATTATCTTCAATGGTTATTTTTATAAAATCACCCTTTTTCTTAATAAGGCCATCAACCAGGACATCCAGCGTGTTCTGGCAACCAATATGTATTTCACCGCCACCTGGCATCGCTAATTTAGCATTAAGAATAATATTTTGTATAACCTGACTAATTTGGTCATTATCAATATTTACTATCCACAAATCATCTGAAATTTTATAATGACAACTGACTGTACTTCCATGTAAATTGAAATCAGCCGACTCATAAATGACATCAGCAATTTGAGCATYCTGGCGTATCGGCTCACCACCTTTGGCAAAGGTCAACAATTGTTGTGCAAGACTTGTAGCACGYTTTATTGCTTTTTTAGAAGACTCTAAATAATGAGTTGTCTTTTCTTTATTATCGAGAGCATGTAAAGCTAATTCGGTATAACCACTTATACCAGACAAAATATTATTAAAATCGTGAGCAATACCACCTGCAAGTACACCTWTCGATTCCAGTTTACTTTTTCTAATTTGCTCTTCTTCATTTTTTTTCTGCAGAGTAATATCTTTTAGAATACCACTTAGTTCTTGCTCACCATCCAGACCTGTCATTGAAAAGGTAATGAGTAAAGTAAGCGGCTCATCACTAACCCGTTTGCCAACCATGCCTAAACCCAACGAATCGGTACCATCTAGTACCGTTTCAATATATTTATCCAACGAAACATAGGCGCTTTTGTCAATTAATTGTTTGAAATTCAGGCCAATAATATCTTTAGCCTTATAACCAAATATTTTTTCAGCACCATGATTGAAACTGCTAATAACACCGTCCTTATTCATCGTAATAATGCCATCTTGTATGGTATCGACGATTCTTTTATATTGAATATCCTGATACTTGATGCGTCCACTTAATGAATTTTTTCCATGCAGTAACCGCAAAATGATAGTAACGGTAAATGTTGTAAAAACAAGGAAAGCAATAATGCCAAGCAACTTAAATTCAAATTTTGTATCTGCTACTTCTTTATTTAGCTTGGTCAATGTTTTTTCTACATCATTATCTATCCGGGTATTCATCAGCGCGAGACCAGAAAGAACTTCCATCTGCTCTGCCAGGTCGTACTCCCCCATTACTTGCAAAGCCGCTTTATGCTTTTTCTGCACAAACAGATCTGCAGCCTGATTTTGAAATGCTGCATTTTCTGTCAACAGGTCACGTAGTGACTGGGGAAAATAGCGTTCTAGTTCTACGTCAGAGCTAGCTAAAGAAGTGATGTCGTCACGCGCAGTTAAAAACATATCTGCCTGATGGCGCATAAGTTGTCTAGCTTCATCCAAATCAAAATCATCGGATGTCCGGCTCATTTCAAGCAGGGTAATAGCACGCTCCTGAGACGCTTTATACATTCTGGACATCGCAGACTGCGTGATATTCTGCCGTTCGATGATGCTACGCGACTGTTCATAGGTATCAATTAAAGTGCGGTAGCCGTCAAATATAAGGAAAGCGACTACCATTGCCAACAGAGTGACCAGAAAGGGTAAAAGCAGATATTTTTTTATAACGAGTGGTTTAAACATAGATTAATAACAAGATTTACAATATTGCATTGTCCGGTGTTGAGACGTCGAAGTTGAGAAGTCTAAACTCTAATATTCAACCACACCTAAATGCGCCTTATACAGCATTGTAGCGTAGTTAAAACTGGATAGGGTACGTTTTACAATATTTTAAGAAAACCATAAGAAAAATAAAAAAACGGCATGTTCATGGTCATGAACATGCCGTTTTTTTATAACATTACGGTGAATACTAATTATTTTGAATAACGATATTCGGAAACTTGGCGGTGTAGTCTTTCGCTTTAAGTGAAAGTTTCGCTGCTGTACGTCTAGCGATATCTCGGTAAATTAACGATGCTTGACTCTCTGGATCTTCCGCCACTGAAGGATGACCTTCATCCGCATTGATACGAATATCAATGTCCAACGGTAACGCGCCAAGAAAATCAACATTGTGCAACTCACACATTTTTTGGCCACCGCCCTTTCCGAAAATGTGTTCAGCATTACCGCATTCTGAACAGATGTGAATGCTCATGTTTTCGACCACACCCAAAACAGGCACTTCAACTTTCTCGAACATTTTCAGACCTTTACGTGCATCCAGTAACGCAATGTCCTGTGGTGTTGTGACGATAACGGCACCACTAACAGGTACTTTCTGCGCCAGTGTTAATTGCACATCACCGGTACCTGGGGGCAGATCGATAATCAGATAGTCCAGTGATTTCCAGCGTGTATCGCGAAGTAGTTGTTCTAAGGCCTGCGTCACCATCGGACCACGCCAAATCATCGGTGTTTCTTCGTCAATCATGAAACCCATCGACATCGCCTGCAAACCGTGACCACCCATCGGCTCCAGCGTTTTACCGTCTGCTGAATCAGGCTTGCCTTCAATACCTAACATACGAGGCACACTGGGACCATAAATATCGGCATCCAGAATACCCACACGCGCACCTTCCATCTGCAGCGCCAACGCCAGATTAACCGATGTGGTTGATTTACCCACACCGCCTTTACCGGAAGCAACAGCAATCACATTCTTGATGCCTTCTAGCGGGTTCATGCCACCCTGCACACTGTGACTATCAATTTTCCAACTGGCATCAACCTCAGCTGAAGATACACCATCTACTGCTTCGATTTTCTCTTTTAAGTCAGCAGATAATTCATCAACAAAACCAAAAGCGGGATAACCCAGAACAATTTTAACTTTGACGCTTTCGCCATCTATCACAATATCTTTAACCACGCCAGCAGTGACAGGATCTTTCTCAAGATACGGGTCGATATATTGTTTTAAGGCTGATTCAACTTGTTCTTTGGTCACGCTCATGGCGGAAACTCCACAACTGATATTATAAATAGGAAACGCATTCTACAGCAATGAACCCCTGATTTAACCTTACTTTTAATGGATACGAGTAGCCATTTGTAGGTAGGAATTACGAAATAACCTACTAAATTACTCAAGTAATTCAAATAGTCTAAAAATTCTGTTTATTTGAATCTAAATATTTGAAGTTTGCATTATAAATCTAGAAACTCTTACCTGACAGTCCACGCGCCCGTGAAGGCGCGACGTTAGTTAACGGGTTGCTTGCAGTTCTTAAATCGGTTTCAATCCACGCGCCCGTGAAGGCGCGACCTATTCTTTTCGCACTTCAATAGCTTTTTATTGCGTTTCAATCCACGCGCCCGTGAAGGCGCGACTAAAAAAATATGCACACCGTTCGGCATTAATGTGGTTTCAATCCACGCGCCCGTGAAGGCGCGACCAGGATGCGTGGCCGCAGCAAAACCCATATCTGAGTTTCAATCCACGCGCCCGTGAAGGCGCGACGTGCTGTACGTCTACCTGTATATCCTTGGGGAATAAGTTTCAATCCACGCGCCCGTGAAGGCGCGACACCATTGTGGATTATTTCGCCAACCTGCAGATCCAGTTTCAATCCACGCGCCCGTGAAGGCGCGACGGAATCAAATAACAGACTATTAGTTGCTGAGTTGTTTCAATCCACGCGCCCGTGAAGGCGCGACAAGAGATACCGAGCAATGGTACTCGACTAAAAGCGTTTCAATCCACGCGCCCGTGAAGGCGCGACTCCGTTGGGGTCTCGCTAATGACAGTAAAGCGATGTTTCAATCCACGCGCCCGTGAAGGCGCGACCCGAAGAAGTCAGGGCTTGTCCACGCACCTGGTGCGTTTCAATCCACGCGCCCGTGAAGGCGCGACGGTTTCATTTGTATGGATACAAGCCCTGCTTGCGGTTTCAATCCACGCGCCCGTGAAGGCGCGACATCAAGATGGTTGGGAACGGCAGCCTGATGAACGTGTTTCAATCCACGCGCCCGTGAAGGCGCGACCCAAATCAGCCTGTGCAATATCAGCGGCAGAATAAGTTTCAATCCACGCGCCCGTGAAGGCGCGACAATTCTTGCATGAATGTTATTGAAGATGCTGGAGGTTTCAATCCACGCGCCCGTGAAGGCGCGACAACGGTTTTAAAGAAATCGGACAGGCTTTTTCTGTTTCAATCCACGCGCCCGTGAAGGCGCGACACCATCGAACCGATGTCCGGGTCGGCAGCAAGCGGTTTCAATCCACGCGCCCGTGAAGGCGCGACCCGGATGACGACGACAAACTTATAGCTCTAATGATGTTTCAATCCACGCGCCCGTGAAGGCGCGACAACAACCAGTTACCACTCGCGTGACGTACGGTCTGTTTCAATCCACGCGCCCGTGAAGGCGCGACATGCACCACCTTTGACGGTGTGGAGAAACTATTATGTTTCAATCCACGCGCCCGTGAAGGCGCGACGGTATTTAACGGGCAACGCTTTGGAATCTATTGCAGTTTCAATCCACGCGCCCGTGAAGGCGCGACCTGTTTAGATGCGTCAGATAAACGCTGCCTAGAAGTTTCAATCCACGCGCCCGTGAAGGCGCGACCTGACGAAGCATTAGATATACCTGAATTTTTACGTTTCAATCCACGCGCCCGTGAAGGCGCGACGCCTGAGGGCTTACTAGCGGCGCGCGATAACATGTTTCAATCCACGCGCCCGTGAAGGCGCGACCTAAAGTCGCAAATAATAACCCGCCGCAAGATTATGGTTTCAATCCACGCGCCCGTGAAGGCGCGACCCCTGCCACTCCTGTACGCTCATTGCCAACAAGCCGTTTCAATCCACGCGCCCGTGAAGGCGCGACTTAGAAACGTAAACGCTATAGCATTATGATTACTGTTTCAATCCACGCGCCCGTGAAGGCGCGACGATGCAGACCGTAAGTCGTGTTGATAAATTCCTGTTTCAATCCACGCGCCCGTGAAGGCGCGACCTCAGTACCCAGCGCCTCCGCATTGAGATTAACGGGTTTCAATCCACGCGCCCGTGAAGGCGCGACCTTTATGGCTTTTTCAATACGCTCATAATTTTAGTTTCAATCCACGCGCCCGTGAAGGCGCGACCGACGTTACCGGTAATTCTAATATACCGCTCGCGGGTTTCAATCCACGCGCCCGTGAAGGCGCGACTCACGCCGCCTCAGCAAAATGTGGGGTTTGTCGAGTTTCAATCCACGCGCCCGTGAAGGCGCGACACAACAAATGGGGACGGGCTATCGACATGTTCCCGTTTCAATCCACGCGCCCGTGAAGGCGCGACCTAGCGACTACGTTTTTAATAACCCATTAACAGAAGTTTCAATCCACGCGCCCGTGAAGGCGCGACTTGCGTAAACCATATTGATCTCCTAATTGTTAAAGTTTCAATCCACGCGCCCGTGAAGGCGCGACCGGCGGGCTACGAGATTGTGCTCACGGTACACGATGTTTCAATCCACGCGCCCGTGAAGGCGCGACTACAAGCAGTTTCTCTTATATAAACTCGTTCCGAGTTTCAATCCACGCGCCCGTGAAGGCGCGACTCACAAGGGCGAACCCCTCATACTGTCGCTGTCTGTTTCAATCCACGCGCCCGTGAAGGCGCGACACAACAAATGGGGACGGGCTATCGACATGTTCCCGTTTCAATCCACGCGCCCGTGAAGGCGCGACGACGCGCCGACCAGCGGAGGATGTCGGGATTATCGTTTCAATCCACGCGCCCGTGAAGGCGCGACGCACCAAAACGCATACCGTGGACGGCAACTGGAAGTTTCAATCCACGCGCCCGTGAAGGCGCGACACTCCCAGCTTTATAGACAGCCCCGCTACCGACGGTTTCAATCCACGCGCCCGTGAAGGCGCGACAAGCAAAAATTGGTGCAACAACCTCGCTAAAGAACGTTTCAATCCACGCGCCCGTGAAGGCGCGACTTGTTAGTAGACTCATGGTTTAATCTATATATTGTTTCAATCCACGCGCCCGTGAAGGCGCGACCACGCCGCCCGTTGTGGGTGCGAATACCAGCTCTGTTTCAATCCACGCGCCCGTGAAGGCGCGACGTACAAGTGCCGGATTTAATTGATGACTATGCCAGTTTCAATCCACGCGCCCGTGAAGGCGCGACGGAATACGCTTCGATTGCTCCGCGTCTTTGACCAGTTTCAATCCACGCGCCCGTGAAGGCGCGACCTGATGTGATTCCGTTGCGTAGCTGTCTGAACTCAGTTTCAATCCACGCGCCCGTGAAGGCGCGACGTGTATTGAGCAAACCAGTGGATGCTCGGACGACCGGTTTCAATCCACGCGCCCGTGAAGGCGCGACCATCGACGACTACGTAGATGTCGACGACCTGCCTGTTTCAATCCACGCGCCCGTGAAGGCGCGACGGCTTATAAAATGACCACCTTATACCTGGACACCGTTTCAATCCACGCGCCCGTGAAGGCGCGACTTAGCTTGCCCTTACCGGTGTTCGGCATATCGCCGAGTTTCAATCCACGCGCCCGTGAAGGCGCGACAGCAGCACATTAAGCACCGTTGCGCTCATGGAGGTTTCAATCCACGCGCCCGTGAAGGCGCGACGCGCTGCAAAATATAGAAACAGTTGATTTCACAGGGTTTCAATCCACGCGCCCGTGAAGGCGCGACACCTCTATATTAAAGCCCTGATTTTAAAAGAACAAATATTAATATTCCGCTAACCGGGAAGTAACACGTACACCTATTCCCTGGAAGCCAATAATATTTATTATTTTTTCTTTTTTATCATCAAGTTAGCTTGATCGCTAACGTGCAGGTGTTTCATTGGGTACGATGGGTTAGCGATTATAGAATTAGAGCATCATTAACAGGATCAGCAGTGGGTTTTGCGCCCAGGTGTTCTACTTTCTGTCGGCCTTTTTTACCGAGCATATAGAACCTTAGGCTATCTTCTTTTGAATCGAAAATATTCGTTAATTCGTTTTTAAGTGTAACAAATTGTGCCGGCGTTACTTCACATTCAAAAACAGAATTCTGTACACGCATTCCATAATCCAGACAGGTTTTAGCAATGTTACGTAGTCGCTTACTTCCACCATCGGAGGTTACACAAACATCATAAGTAATAAGAACCAACATTTTTACTTTACCAGATAAGGAGGATAATATTCAGTATCACCGCGAATATGTCTGGCTAACAACATAGCCTGACTATGAGGTAATAAACCAATGGGTATTTGTTCTTGAAGATAGGGATGCATAACCTCTACCTGTTTACGTTCTTGCCAGGCGGTGAGTAATGTTTTTCTTGCATCGTCTGTCAAACGTACCGCACCACTGGCTTCTGTAATAAAATCACTTGTTTGTATTTGCCGACGATTAATTAATGTGAGAATAAACCTGTCTGCCCAGGGAGCACGAAACTCTTCTAACAAGTCCAGCGCAAGACTGACTCGACCCGGACGATCCTGGTGGAGAAACCCCACATAAGGGTCTAACCCGACTCCTTGCAGTGCTGAAGCGCATTCATGCGTGATAAGGGTATACGCATAAGATAATAATGCGTTAACTGGATCAGTCGGAGGCCTTCGCACTCGCCCGCCAAAGACAAAGCCTGTGCCACGGAGTAATTCATTAAAAACACCAAAGTAAACACTAGCTGCATCCCCCTCTATACCCATTGCTTCGCTGACAAGTTTTGCACTTTTTACTCGTCGTAAACTTGTCGCCAGTTTTTTTACGGCAATATTTATAACGGGGTTGTCACCATGATTACGAATTTCACGCATTAATACAGAGCGACTATTGGCGATTTTTGCAGCAACAAATAAACGTGCTATGGCAACAGATTTTTCTTCATCATCTGCCCAGCGATACTGTGCCCGGCGTAATAAGACATTACCGGTTTGTTTACCCTGAACGCGAGCAAGAAACTTTCCATATTCTGTATAAAAAGCCAGACCTATTCCCTGTTCGCCACAAAAACCCATAAGAAAGGGGGAAACAGAAACCTGACCAAAACAGAGAATATTACTAATACTGATGGCGGGAAACTGACCAAGTTTATCTTTGCCCTGTTTAATAACGATGGTTTCCCGCTCTTTATGCAGGTAACTTTCCTGTCGGGTAATGTAGAGTGTGTTGAGAAGTTTTTTCATGTTTTCCCGACTTTATCTTTTCTGATAGTTTTTTTAGGCGGCGAAGACAAATAATTATCAGTTGTAACTATTTTATTGCCTGTTTTCGCCTCCAGTTCCTTACGCGCTTTTTTGGCAATGCCGCCACCCGTTTTAGCCGCTGTTTTATTTTCATCCATCCCTGTAGCAGTTTCAGTTTCAGCAATCTGCCGGGTGGATAACTCAGCAAGTGCAGTGAAAATCAACTCTGCCTCACTCATGTGATCGCGCAGATTCTGACTTTTGAGACCTTTCAGCTTCTTATGATCTTTTACGTTAACATCTGCCCATTCCTGGTGGATGATATTGGTGAGTATGGCAAATTCTTCACCTTGTTTTATATCGTGATCATTCCAGTAGTCAGTGAGTTTGTTGCGAGTTTCCTGCCCTGTCATACGTTGTTGTATCCATTTATCACTACGTCCATGTTTTTGCCAGGTTGCTCTGGCGCGATTGAGTGACATCGCTGGATCAGCCATTTCCTGCATTCGCTCGTAACCCACTTTGGCCAGCCAAAGCTTGATAGGTTCAGCTTTGGGGCTGGGGATGGATTGCGCAAGACGCAATAAAGTTTCGGCTGTTGCGACATCTGTGACACGCTGCTTGCCGTCTGCGGCTGTCATTTTCAACCGGTTACAATTTGTAACCAGTTCACTTCCTTCCTTGCTAAGCCGGTTTTTTAGCACTTTCCAGTAATTCCTGGCAGCTTGATAATCAGCTTGCTGGGTCAATACCTGCACTATATCAACCACAGAAAACCACCATATCTCAGCATCTTCATCATAAACACGGCGTATCTGGTAATTCTCAAATAAAGTCATGTCATTTTTCATCTGTATTACTCCCTGTTGTTTCTTTAAAAAGTTCCTTTATATAGGTACCTGAATGATCACGTCGAAAGGTATCTGGCTCACACAAATCTGCCAATGAACAGGCACGACAGCGTTTTTTGTCATCGGTGGGTGCAGGTGTTTTGCCGGATGCCAATAACTTATGGGCACCCTCTATGGCCGCGAGGGTTGTTTTTCGCAAGGCTTCATCAAATAATACCGACTCCCGTTTTCTCACCTTCCAGTACCACAAAGCCCCCTCATCAATGCTTATTTCTCGCATTTCTTCCAGGCATAAAGCTTGCGCACAGAGCTGAATTTTATCCCAGTCTTCTATTTTGGGTTTGCCGCGTTTATATTCAACAGGGAAGTATTTTGTTGCTGGCTTGCCTTCAATTTCCAGCAGGTCGAGCTTGCCGGTAATGCCTAACTGGCTAGATTTTACTGCGACACTACGCTCAAAACGCACATTGCCGCGCTGCTCTGGTTCGCAACTATCAACACGTTCATGTAATAAGTTGCCATGTGCGGTGAAATAGTTTTCTGCCCAGGCCTGTTCGATATGAATTAAAGCAAATTGACGTGGGCAATAGGCGTAGTGTTGCAGGGCGGAGAGCATAATAGTATGTGTATCATCACTCATTTATTTTTATCTTTATTTTGCACGACTAGCAGTTTGTCAAAGTCTGATTCAAATAATCTGTCCTGCACTATGCGATATTTTTCAAACTCGGTCTCGGCATGATCTCTGGCAATTCTTCCGCCAATCTTGCCCCCATCCTGTAATATTTCGCGTTCATCAAATTSCAGAAATAAATCAAGACGTTTTGCCCAGTCCTCCATCGTCATGGGTATTTTGCGTTTAGCTCGATCCTCAGCCAGATCAAGGTACGCGTTAACTATACGCCCCAGAGATTCAAGTTCGTCTTTTTGTAGATAATTTTTAGCCACRRACACATCTGTTTTTACAATTTTACCCTCRGGAGCCTTSTCCCAACTGGTTAAGCCCATATTCTCTTTTTCACTGTCGGCACGTTGTATGATGAGTTCTGCCGCTGTTTGTCCGTGAATGGCAAAATGCAGTTTATTTTGAACTTTAGCAAAGAAGTTCTGGGTGGTTTTATCATTTTTGTTGTAGTCCAGACTGGTGGCATAAATATCGGTAACTTTCTGATAAAAACGGCGTTCACTTAAGCGAATTTCTCTAATTTCTGACAGCAGCCTTTCAAAATAGTCTTCATTCAGAAAAGTGCCATTTTCAAGGCGTTTGTTATCCAGCACAAATCCCTTAATAGCAAATTCACTTAATACCCGGGTCGCCCACTGGCGAAACTGGGTGGCGCGTTTTGAATTGACACGGTAACCCACTGATATAATCATATCCAGATTATAAAAATTGGTTGGTTTGGTAGAAAATTCGGAATTTCCGAATTTTCTCATGGTTACAGCCTCATTCAGCTCAGCATCGCTGTAGATATTTTTTATATGTTCGTTGATGGTGGAGACAGACTTACCAAACAGCTCGGCAATCAGTTTTTGCGTCAACCAGACCGTCTCATCCTCAACCCGAACTTCAATACTGTCGTCACCTGATTGAGCTGTGAAAATCAAAAATTCAGCGGTTGAGTTGCGGATTAGTTTTTTCATTGTGTATTGCCAGAAAACATTTGCACACAATCAACCACTTCACTCTCCAAACGAACCAAAAGATAGTCTATCCTGTTTTTGGTCTGGTAGATTATTATTTAGAATGCATTTGACTATGCATATATTCAACCTAACATTTTTATCAATTCAACACCGTCAGGCCAGTTAGATTCATCAACCTCAATCTGATAATCATTGAATCTTCTAGCTACATCAATTTCATTTTTTCTTTCAACTTGTACACGATCAAGTAACACCGTTGCAGGTGCATTGCCAAGTTCATTACTGTGTTTAAATACATACAAACCTCTGGCACTCATTTCGCCTCGACTGGCAGAACGGTCATGGTCAAACATTTGCATTAACGATTGCCAGAACAATTCAAGATCATCTTCATCAAATCCTGTTTGTTTTGCCAAATGAGCAGAAACAAACCCGTGACAGCGGTATAGGCCATAAGGAATAGTGAATTTACGGCCCATTGTCCGGTTTTCACCACTTTGTTTTTCGGCTTCTTTTTCTGTGGTAACGGCCATACGTGTAATGGTGTGCTCAGATGCAACGACCGGATCTATCGAGCGAGAAAATGTCATTTGGATGGGGCCTCGTACTTGCCCAGCATTCTTGCCCGTGCTCATCACTGCACCAAAAGTGCGAATATCATAATAATTTTTACACATCCAATTTTTAGCAGCCTCGGTTTTATCTCCTTTTTCTTTATCTTTCACACCTTCTTGTTCATGTGACTCATCAATCATTTTATTTAAAATCGCTTTTTCACGAACAAATATTTTTCTATTTGCATTATCCGCTTGCGTCATTTGAACAAAATTACGCACTTTTCTTTTTAAACAAACATCGGTAACTAAACCCATGCCTGTTTCGGCATCCATACGAGGAAGATTCCCTGCATCAGGATCACCATTAGGGTTGCCATCTTTTACATCAAACAATAAAACAAACTCATATCGATTATTAAGACCCATCTTTATTCCCCTTTATCCGAATTTTTAGTATAAAAATCTTGTTTCTGGTGATAGTAACCTATCGCAAATAAACCCTGATTTTCCAGGTCAAGGTGCGATGGAAACTCAACGATATAACTCATAACATCACCAATACGTTTTTCTGCATTTATACGCCAACCAGGATTTTCCAGCTTTTTAAGGTGATGCGTAGATAAACGCATTAAAGTGCCAAACACAGATTTAGGTGTACAACTTGCGCTGCTGTAGTAACGATCTCGAATAGTGGCATTAATACCCGGCTGCGCATCTTCCTGTAATTTTTCTAACACAGCAAAGAGTCGCCCCAAACAGTAGCCTATGCGAGTTTCTTCTTTATTTAATGACACGGTTAATTCCCTCTGGTTAGTAGTTGAAAAACGATATTTACGATTTAAACAAGCTTTTATTATGCAAGCACGATTAAAACTCACATGCCCTTGTTCTGCCTTTATGCGTCTTAAAGTTGCCTGTATAAATGTTTCAGGCAGACGTGTTCCAGATAAAATACTTCTAATCACATCCGCCGGTAGATTTGGAGACACATTGTCATCTTTATATTGCAATGCAGTTGTACGAAGTAATTTTTTCAATGGCGGAAAACCATAATGATCTCGCCCGACAATATCTATATCATTAAACCATTGCGCTATTTTTTCTGAAAACTCGGCGATGGTGCCTGCTTGCCAATATCTAACAACAATTCGAGCAGAATTGGGTGCCAAACCCAAAACAAAAAAATTATCACTACCATTATTTTCAATATAAGCCCCATTATGAATTGTGGTGAATAAATTTTTTACAGCTAGGGCAGTTGAATCAGGGTCATCTTTTGCATCTGTAAATATTGAAACAAAAGCACTTTCTAAGGCATTATTTTTATCTGACCAACAGACATATGATGTTTCACCTATTCGGAACTTTGTTTGTGATGCTTTGCGTAATAAATGATTTAATGAAGCGGCATACTTAAAAGAAGACTCTGCACTTACGGGGAAATTAAACCCCTTGTCTTTTCCAAAAGAGGTGTATGCAGATTCATTAATAGCTGCCAGCGGCGCAGGTTTTTGGTTAACCCCTGTCACTGAATCATGCAATCTCACTATCTTACTTTTCTCACCTGTGATTAAACAAAAACCATCATGCACATTAGATTCAGGTAATGGTTGTTGATCAATCCAACTAATAACCTGCAGCGACTGACACACTAAGTCACTCACTCCCGACAATCGAAAAGTTAAATTACAGCCTTTTATCTTTAAACATTCATCCCATGTTTCATGCGATTTTAGCTTTTCAACTTCATTTTCAGAATTTAAAAATAAATCAATCGCTTTAACACCAATATCATCAGGTAGATTTTTTCGTAAATCAGCAACTAGCTTTTTAAAACTTATATGCTGCTTTTTTGCATCTTCTATTTCTTTTTCTTTTGGTGTATCCGTGGGCTTAGCCAGTTTAGGTTGTTCTGCGATATAACCATAGTGATCCCATAAACAATTTGCTATTTCGTATGATTTACTACCTTGCCTCCCTGGCGATTTCGGTACTCGCACAGGTTTTATTGTTGTTTTTCCATCTTCAATTTCCCTGTTATCTTCTAGCCGTATAAACTGACCTGCCTCATCAATGACGATAATAAAAGGAATCGCTTTTTCTTCAAAACCAAATGGAGGTAAATCATCCTGCTTACGATCATAATAATCACACAATGCTTGTAATATCATCCGCGCACCTCATCACTGTGCCTTGCTGGCACGTCAATCACTCCGTTATTCATAATCGCATTAAAAAACAATGGTATGGGATCATCTGATTGTTGATAGTCCATGTCATATAACATCCAGCCGAGTTCCTTGTTTTCCTCGATCGCAGCTCTTTCTTTTTTTACATCTTCAATCAGACGAAAACCACAGGAAAATTCTCGACAGCCTAAATACGGCTGATTAAAACATTGTCCTTTTTTTGCACGACGTTTAAACATATCGGCAAACTTGCCTGCATTATCAGAAGCACCGGCTTTATCTGTTAGGGTAAAACTCCCATGAAGCCGATAAGCCACATTTTTAAGAAACATACCCGCCCTCTGCTGCCGGGCATCTTCAACATATAAAGCAGGCAGCGCTCCACCATTCATGGCTTTTTTGATATTACCCACGGGTAGTACACTGCCGACTTCATTACGTCGAATATTGACCCAGCTCAGCGGATTTAAAATTTCAATTTTATGAATATGCCATTCAATCGCCGGCTTCCATAAAACAGCTTCGAATACTGCTCGTGCCGCAGAGGGTGTAATTACGTCATAACTCACCCTTTCTACTTTCATTTCTGGTCGAGTAAAGCAGGCAAAATCGCCTTCAACTTCTAAACAAAAACCCATAACGCCCCCTAATTAAAAAACACTACCTTCTGCTGAAATTAATGTATCGGGTGTATCCACACCCCAGCGTGCATGATAAAAAGTGTCAAGCAGTACAAACTGCCCCGCTCTTACGTCAATACACTTATTTGCCTGAAACTGTTTAGCCATATTTTCTGTTATTGAAACGGTATAACGTTGCAACTTTTTATACACCCATTTTTGAGAGGAGTCGGCTTCAAGTTGCCCAATCCAGCTCTCCACTGGACTTAACTCCACACCGTCTGGCTTAAACGGTACAATTATTGATACACCATTATTATCAATTAATTTAAATTTTTCTGCCGCTTCTCTAAACTGAATAGCCAAGGGTGCATCATTACTTTGCCCCGCTCTTAATAAATCCAGAATACCATGTTTATCTCTATCACCCCTCGCATTCATTTGTGAAAAATACTTTTCAAAGCTTTCGGGTGATAGCGGGTCATTTAGTTGACCGGATGCAATTAACTCACTGGTTATTTCTTCACCCTGTTTTAAAAAACCCGGAGGGGATGACTGCTCAGCTTTAAAAACAATGACTTTACCTGGCTTTTTCAATTTACCTTCTCGATTGCACCGACCTGCTGACTGTGCAATTGAATCAAGCCCAGCCATCGCTCGATAAACAACGGGGAAATCCACATCAACACCTGCCTCAATCAGTTGAGTGCTAATAACCCTTAATGGCCTTTGATCGCCGTTTCTTCTTTGTTTCAGTCGTTCTTTAATTTTCTCTATTACTTTTGTTCGATGCTGGGCGCACATATTGGCAGAAAGGTGTAAATTATTATTGTCATCGGGCAACAATTCAAATAATTCTCTCGCTTGCTTGCGGGTATTTACGATAGCCAGTACACAATCTTCATGCTTCAGTTTATTAGCCAGTTCATCGAAACTTAATTTCGGCTCATCAGCCGTTGGCAATTTTACTTCGACGCGTTTTAATTTCATGGATAGTTCAAGAGGCTTTGAAATAATTTCACGAACTTCATTTAGACCTTTTAATAAAATCTGGCCGAATGTGTTTTTTGACTCTATTAGTACGGGTTGTGTTGCCGTACATAACACCCATGTAACACCAAAGTGATCGGACAATTGTTGCATAACTTGTGTAATTGGTGCATGAAAATCCCGTGGAATTTGTTGTGCCTCATCGAGCACAATGACGCTATTAACAAGATTATGTAACTTACGGCAGCGGCTAGTACGCGATGCAAATAAGGACTCAAATAATTGAACATTGGTCGTCACAATTAAGGGTGCGTCCCAGTTCTCTGCCGCCAATCTTAATTTGCTATTTTCTTTGCTTGGTGAAACATCTAAGCTGCTGTGATGCTCTAACACGGCATCGTCACCAAGAAACTGTCTAAATACATCGGCATTTTGTTCAATAATGCTTGTAAAAGGAATGGCATAAATAATACGTTTTTTATTGTAAATTCGTGCGTGTTCCAGTGCGAAAGCCAAACTGGATAATGTTTTTCCGCCGCCTGTTGGTACGGTCAAACTAAATAACCCGGGTTGCCACTGAGCGGCTGATATACACTCACTTAGAATATTATTACGAATATCGTTTAACTCTGACTTATGACTGTTTTTTTGCAGTTTATCAAGTTCACTTGAAAAGCGTGTTTGAAGAAATTCCAGGTTAAATGAAGCATCTCTCAGTACTGATTTTTCCGGTTTCATATACAATTYAGTATCTAAAAAATCAGCATCCACCAGACATGAGAATAACATTCTCATCCACAAGGCAATCGTTTCAACTGATTTTGCCATTTCTGGTATTTCAGGGCACTCGCCTTGTAGTATATCCTTCGGTATATTTTCAGCTAATGCTTCCTGATATTCGTTCATACCATCAATTAATCGGTATTTAAGACTGCCTTTGCCACCATCCCAATCGGGTAAACCGGCATGATGACCTGCAATCAAATAGGAAATAATATGACCTAAACCTGGGGGCAATAACTTAGTAGCATGAATAGCCCCAGCCGTAGAATGAGGTGCTCTTTTACCATTTTCAATATGTGCATTTTCTTGCTCATAACCTGATTGCAGTCGAATATAATCCTGAAATCTGTTTCGATATTTACCTAAATCATGCCAAAGCCCTGATAGTGCAGCCCAGTCAGGGCCAATATCCACTGCAAATTCTTCAGATATCTTTTTTACACAACGTAAATGATCATCAAGCAGATGAGGTTTATCCCATTCGCCATTTTCTTTCAGCTTTACATGAGCAACTTTAGTCTTATCCACTATATTTATCGTCAAAATTGATGCCCTCTCATACCCCTGATCATCACTAATTAAATCGTCTCTGGCCAAATCATCCAACGCACCTGGTGCCAATACTACTCTCATCTTTTTCTTTAGCTTGACCACTTTTGGGTCAAAATTTTTCATAATATTTTCATGTTCTTTTTCCAAATAATCTTTTGTTCTGGCAACTTCTTTCTCTGCTCTTTTAGTAATATTGGTAAACTTTGCTAATAGTGGTTCACAGTCTGCTAAAAAATGTTTCCAGCGAACTTGTTTTAGTGCGCTCTCATTGTTAAATATATAATTCCGGTTTAACTCTTCTTTCTGCTTAATTTCTTCTACAAAAACAGCGGGGGACTCGTGGGTAAATTCCTGGCTTAATTCCAGCCAACGCTGCTGCGTATATTTATACCAACGGCTTTTTAGTTCATCCAGCTGTTTTTCCTTACCAGCGGCATCTACTTGCATATCCCAGAAAAAACCACCTTTTACCTGTTTGCCATTTTCTTTGCCTTCTATGTATTCATGGGGTATTAGCTTTTCAATGAAGGTACTGCTTTTATCTTCTATTTCATCGGTTAAATAACCTGCTAATGAATACAGGTTGGCGTAATAGAATTGATCATTAATGATTAATCTTGCCCAACGTGAAAAATGTAATGCGTAGTAGTCTCTTGCGGTGTAATCCTTGAATTCTTTTTTATTCGCCTGTTCCTGAAACAGGTGATCGTCGTAGTCATAATCATACAGGCTGTTAAAATCCAGCAAGCTTACATTTTCGGCCATGCTTTCATTGAGAAGAATAGTGTCATCGCCTATGCCTGTGACTAACAATTTTGCCCAGTTGAGATTGTCCAGTTTTGATAGTGGTAGCTCACTCCAGATTTCACCGGCATTTTCTGGTGTGCTTTTGAAATCGAGCAAGCTATTTAACAATATGCTCTCGACTTTATTTTGTGCGGTTTCATTCATGGTTGCCCGAAATTTTTCCTGCTGCTCGGGCGGCCAGGAATAGTAACTTTTATCGGCAGCTATTAATGCTTGCCTGGCGGCTGCTTTGATTTTGTTATTATTCATTTTTACCTTCCATTAAATACAACACACGCCCTTTTGCATAACGCGGCACATTTCTAAATAATAGATGTTGGCACGTTTGGAATGCAGTATGGCTTTAAGGGCACCTCTATTAATTGCTTGCGCCCTCTGGCTTAACACCCGGTTCAGAATCAAGGCACACTTTTGAAGCCATGCTTATTGCAT